>NZ_JBDKWZ010000001.1:0-201298 GCF_039710355.1 Rapidithrix thailandica
AGTTTTCTTTTCTAACGAATTTTTTGACGATTAATAAATTTTGCCTGGCAATTTTTTTCCCTTCTCTCATTAATTGTTGTGCGGCTTCCAGTTCTTGTTTGTTCAAAGCCTCCTCTGAGAGGGGTTCTATTTTGCGCGTTTTGTAGTGGATTTGTTTCAGATGGAGTTTGTCTGTCCGGTTTATGAACTCTTCACAAGCCCTATGCAACTGTTTGGAGCAGTGGTGTAACTCTTGCAAGTTTTCTTTTTGGCTGGCATTGTTGAGTTGAAGTAAAATATCCTCAGCTTGTTGTACTAATATTTTATCCGTATGCAACTGGTTTTCGGAGAGGTTGGAGATAGGAATCCAAGAGCTGATTAATACTAATATGAATAAGGGAAGTTGATTTTTTGCTACTATCTTCATCAAGGATCTTCTGTTCTTCTTAAACACCATAGTACTACTAGTTTGATGAAAATACTATAATAACGGGTAGCTTTTCCTAATTAGTATAACGGTGGGATACCTGTTTTCTCAAATTTTCTATTTGCGGCTTTTTTACTATGCATTTCCCCTGTACAATTTGCCGAGTGTTCCGAAAAGCTTGTTATGCTTTGTTATAGGTTTACTCACCTCAAAACAAGACCTGTTGCATCAAATTGAGTGAAATCCTTCAACATTCCTTATCGACCAGCCTTCACTTTCATTTGCCCAACATAAAAATCCTATATTCTACAAAGTGAATTCTATGTAAATTGCTTAAAGTATCTTTCTACTCATTTTTCTATCATAAGCTTATGCGTAAACTTGTAGAACATTTCGTTCGCTACCCCTCTTTGGCCAATATTGTGATTGCGTTCACATTAATAGCCGGGCTTGCCAGCCTGTTTAATACCAAGAAATCTTTTTTTCCCTCACGCAATCCCAGAAATATCACCATACAAGTGGCCTATCCGGGCGCTTCTCCGGAAGAAATGGAAGAAGGGGTAACTCTGAAAATAGAAGAGGCTATTTATAGTATTGTCGGTATCGATGAGATTACTTCCACTTCCTCTGAAAACTCGGCTACAGTATTAATCGAGACCTTGAAAGGCTATGATATTGATGAGGTATATACGGAGATTAAAAATGCCATTGACCGGATCAACTCCTTTCCGGTGAGTATGGAGAAACCCATTATCTTCAAAGAAAAACCTCAGTCTACGGCTCAATGGGTTGCCGTGTACGGAAGTGTGGATTTGTATACCTTGAAGAAATTTTCGGAAGAGATAGAAGAAGACCTCCGGGCTACCGGGGTGATTTCGCAGATCGAAATTTCCGGATACAACGACCGGGAAATTTCTATTGAAGTAACGGAAGAAAACCTCTCGCGCTACCAACTCACCTTTGATCAGGTAGCCAATGCCGTCCGGTTTAACAACCGGGATATTTCCGCCGGTTCGATCAAAGCCAGTGATGAAGAAATCCTGATCCGTTCGAATGCCAAACAAACCGAAGCCGAACGGATCGGTGAAATCGTCCTGCGTTCTGATACCAACGGAAATAAATTATTACTCCGGGATGTGGCCGATATCAAGGAAAAGTGGGCGGATATCCCCAATAAGGCCACATACAACGGCAAGCAGTCCGTATGGATCGAAGTCCGGAAGTTAGAAACCGAAGACCTGGAAGAAATCTCTTCCATTGTGGAAAATTATGTACAGGAGTTTAACGAAAGCCATGATTCGGTACAGATGGCGGTTTCCTACAACTTTCTGGATATGTTGCAACAACGCCTGGACATGTTGGTGGACAATGGGGCCATAGGTTTGTTATTGGTAATGATCTCTTTAGGTTTGTTTCTAAGTTTACGTTTGTCTGCTTGGGTGGCATGGGGGATTCCATCTTCCTTTTTGGGCTTGTTCATTGTGGGGACTTTCGTAGGGCTGACTATCAACATGATTTCTCTTTTCGGGATGATTTTGGTAATCGGAATCCTGGTAGATGATGGAATTGTCATTGCCGAGAATATTTATACCCACTTTGAGCGGCATCATAACCCTGCCAAAGCGGCTATCGAAGGAACGATGGAAGTGCTGCCGGCTGTCTTCACTTCGGTGACGACTACCATTGTGGCATTTACCCCTTTATTACTTTTAACGGGTGGTTTTGAGTTTTTGAAAGATATGGCAGTTGTGGTGATTGTCTGTTTGGCCTTTTCCTTACTGGAAGCTTTTTTCGTATTACCCGCTCACTTGGCCAGCAGAAAAGTACTCAGTATTAAGACCAAAGGCACGCTTAGTCATAAAATCCGCTCCCGGATCAATGGCTTTATTGATAGGGTAAAAAATAACGTCTATGGCAGAATGTTGCAATTCACGATGAAATACCGGATCGTATCTGCCGCCGTAGTGATTGCTAGCTTTTTGATCGTAGGCGGATTAATGGGTGGAGGATTTATCAAGTCGACTTTCTTTCCGAATATTCCTTTCGATGCCTTCAGTGTGAACATTGCCTTTAAACCGGGCACCCGCGAACAAAAAGTAGAAGAATATATTAAGCGGTTTGACAAAGCGGTTTGGGAAGTAAATGAGGATTTGAAAAAGAAATACGATGATCCGGAAGATTATGTGACCACTACGTTTAGCACCGTTGGGTCTACCATGGACGGGCAGGAAAGCGGAAGCCATGCAGGGGGCTTGCAAGTGTTTTACCGGGAGTTAGACGATACTCCCATCAATAGTTATGAACTCTTGGATTTGGTGCGGGAGAAGATTGGGAAAGTGCCTGAAGCAGAAAAATTTAATGTGGGTGGAGGAGACAACCGCTTTGGGAAACCGGTGGCAATCCGCCTGAAAGGTAGAAATATAGAGGAACTGAATGAAGCGAAAAACTTTCTGAAAAAAGAACTGGAAAATATTAGCGATTTGCGGGACATTCAGGACAATGTGGCCTTGGGGCGAAGGGAAGTCATGTTTGAACTAAGTCCCGAAGCATATTTTTTAGGGTTTACACACAACGATATCACCAAGCAAGTCCGGCAGGGGTATTTTGGAGAAGAAGTGCAGCGCTTGCAAAAAGGAAAAGACGAAGTGCGGGTGTGGGTACGGTATCCGAAAAGCAACCGGGCCAATATGGGGCAATTGGAAGATATGAAAATCAAGGGTGAAGACGGCAAACAATATCCTTTGAGTGAGTTTACTACTTATACCATTGAACGGGGTATAGCCGGGATCAAGCATTTTAATACCATTCGCACCGTCACGGTAGATGCCGAGTTGATAGACCCCTATGCGGAAGTACCTCCGATTATTACCAATATTCAAAAGGACATTATTCCGAAATTGACCGCTTCGTACCCGGGTATTAAGATTGATTTTGGCGGGCAGTCCGAAGAAAGTCAGAAGTCGCAAGCCGAAATTGGCTTGTATTTCGGTGGGGCATTTATCTTGATCTTTTTTATCATTATGGTGACATTCAAATCCTTTTATCAGGGAATTCTGATCATGATGATGATTCCTTTGGGTTGGATGGGAGCTGCCATCGGGCATGGTATAGAAGGCATTGCCGTATCTCTATTGAGTGCCTGGGGAATGATAGCCTTGTCCGGGGTGATTATTAACGATGCGGTGGTGTTTTTGGCGAAATTCAATTCGAACCTAAAGGGCGGGATGAAGGTGTACGATGCGGCATACGATGCCGGCCTTTCCCGTTTCCGGCCTATCATTCTGACTTCCATCACTACGGTAGCCGGTTTGTATCCATTGATTCTGGAAAACAGCTTTCAAGCCCAGTTCCTGATTCCTATGGCGGTATCAGTGGCGTACGGAGTACTGATTGGTACGTTCTTTATCTTGTTATTCTTCCCTGTTCTGATTTTGATTTTTAACGATATCCGGATAGGAATTACTTGGTTCAGTCGCTGGCTTTCTTGGTTATGGACGCCTAGCTACCAGGTAGTGAAGGAAGACGGAAGTATAGAAGAGGTAAAACGGAATGTACACAAACCTACGCGTGAAGAAGTGGAACAGGTGATTATTGATTTGGAACGGAACAAAGAATTTGAAGAAGCAAATTAAAAACTTTCCACCGGGCGAATACAAAGAACAATTTCACCCGGTGGAAAACCTTTTGATATCCATTCATTCAAGTAGCGAAGCATAGTTTCGGTGAAGGAGGGAATTCATCACAGAGCTCAAGTTCGCGTTATTTACTCAACAAGTGTTCTAAAAACTTGCGGGTCTTTTTGTTATAGGTACCATTCGGATTAATTTTCCCTTGTAGTTGAAGATCGCGAATAGCCCGTGCCGTACCAGGTCCGAAGATGCCATCAGGCTTGCCACAGTCAAAACCTGCGATATTCAGGGAGTATTGCAAATCTTCAACAGCCACCCCTTTATCTCCGAATTTTAATTTTAAAGTGGGAATGACCAGGATTTTGGTTTCCAAGGCTGGTTGGTGAAACTCTTTTTCTTCAGGTGTTTCCGGGAAGGTTTCTTCAGGGTTTGTTTCCGGGGAAGGTGTAGGTTGGGGAACGGAAGGAGGGTTCATCTCCACTTCGAAAATTTTAGAAGGGTCGTCAATCAACCTTCGAAACCCTTGTACCTGGCTGGCGGCAAACTTACTGATGTCGACCTGGTCGCCTTGATTTCCTCCCAAGGTAAAGACAAAATGACACTCTTTGCTATAGCCCATGAAAATTCCCACATGGTAAATACTGTTTGATGAAGAACCAAACAGCACGATATCTCCCAACTCAGGTTGTGCTATGGCTTCTCCGACTTCCATCCAGGATTGCGCCCGGGCGTCTTTTGAGGCTTGGAGTCCGGCTTTTTGGACAGCCCAGTTCAAAAAAATACTACACCAGGGTGTCTCATCGCTATTTACCCAGTCAAAGCCGGCTTCTTGGGCATATTGCAGGATACGGGCGTTGTGCTCGGCCCCGGGAATTTCCTTTGTGCCGATTTCGGCCGATGCTATTTCTAATAGTCTCATGATATTTTAAATCAGTGGTTATAATGGACGTAAAAAATGGAGAGAAGTACCTTTTCGGCTCATCTCAGAGGCCGGAAAAGTACTCTCTTGTTGTTTATTTTATTTTTTGCTTGATAAGCCGATTTCTGCCAAGCGCTCTGCCAAAAACTCCCCGGCTGTAATATCCTGATACTGTTTTGGGTTGTCCGTATCCACACAAGTTTCCAGACAACTCAAATCCATTTCAGAGCGCGGATGCATAAAGAAAGGAACAGAATACCTAGAGGTATGCATCTTCTCTTTGGGAGGGTTAACCACCCGGTGGATGGTAGATTTCAGTTTGTGATTGGTCAAGCGGTCCAACATATCTCCTACATTGACCACAATTTGATCGGGCAGAGCCGTAATCGGAATCCATTTTCCATCCCTGCGCAACACCTGTAGCCCATCCGCACTGGCTCCCATCAACAAGGTGATCAAGTTAATGTCTCCATGCTCTGCGGCCCGTACGGCATCTTCAGGAACCTCCCTGGGATTTTCGATAGGGTAGTAATGAATCGGCCGGAGTATGCTATTGCCTTTTTCTACTTTCTTTTCAAAATACTCTTCTTCCAGGCCTAAGTACAGGGCTATGGCTTTCAACATGGTTTTTCCGGTAGTTTCCAAAATCCGGTATACTTCCACACCCACTTCTCTCATTTCGGGAAGTTCTTCCGGCCATACATTGGGTGGGTACCCGGTGGTTAAGGGATCTCCTGAGGCTACTTCCTGACCGATATGATAGAATTCCTTCAAATCTCCCGTGTTTCTTCCCTTGGCATGTTCTTTCCCTTTGCCTGTATAGCCTCTTTGGTATTGGATATCAGGCATTTCATGTCTGCTTTTTACCTCATCTGATAAGGCAAAATAACGCTGAATGACATCGTATAATTTTTCGGTTAGAGCATCTGTTAATCCATGGTTTTTGATCGCTACAAAGCCAATAGTCTGATAGGCTTCTCCCAGTTCTTGTACAAAACTTTGTTTTTTTTCCGGGTCTCCCGACTGGAAATCCGACAGGTCCAGAGAAGGGATCTCTTCGTATAATTTTTCAGACATTTTTATTTATTGGTTAAATATGAATGATTAAGCTCTGGTTAAAAGTAGCCAATGTTCTAAAAAAATGAGTCGCAATGCATTTTTTCATAAAACTATTACTTTTTAGCGATTGGAAAAAAGACCGGGGCGAAGAAAATACAGAAAATTAAAAAGGCCTTTTTGGGTAGGAGTAATTGACTGTTCAGACATAAAAAAGCTGCCTGGGGTCAAAAGGCAGCTTTCTATATTTTAGCTTATTAGGACGATTTAAGCCATTGCCTTATCAAAGCGGGCAGCAACTTCTTCCCAATTGATAATATTGTAAAAGGAATTGATATAATCCCCTCTGAGGTTTTGGTATTTTAGGTAATAAGCATGCTCCCAAACGTCAATACCCAAAATAGGCGTACCTTTTTCGCTGGCAATATTGCTCATTAACGGATTGTCTTGATTAGGCGTGGAAGAGATGAACAGTTGATTCTGAGCGTTCAATGCCAACCAGGCCCATCCTGAACCGAAACGGGTTTTAGCCGCAGTGGTGAATTGTTCTTGAAAACTTTCGAATGAGCCAAATGCAGCCGTGATCGCTTCAGCCAATTTTCCAGTAGGTTGACCTCCTGCATTCGGAGCAATTACACTCCAGAACAAAGAGTGGTTGTAGTGGCCACCGCCATTGTTGCGAACGGCTGTGTCATTTTCCCCTACATTTGCCATGATTTCTTCCAATGTCATCCCGGCAAACTTTGTATCGGCTATCGCGGCATTCAGTTTTCTTACATAGCCAGCATGGTGCTTCCCATGGTGAATTTCCATGGTCATCTTGTCGATATGGGGCTCTAAGGCATCAAATCCATATGCTAACTTAGGTAAAACAAACTCTGTGGCTCCTTGCTTGGTCTCCTCTTCCTTCTGGCTGTCTTCTTTAGAAGTACAAGCCATAAAAGGGTTAAGAAGAGTACCAGCCGCAACGGCACCGCTTACTTTTATAAATTCACGTTTGTTCATGGTGATTCTGACTGATTTATGTAAAAAAATAAATGTGACTGACTATCACAAAGGTATTACCTCAATAGGTTCTTTAAAAATTTTCATAATTTTTTTAAAATAAATTCAATTGAATGCCAAAAAATCTTTGGTGGAAATCGTATTGTGCGGAAAAACTATGGAAAAGATTTAATAACTTAAAGGATCAGATGGCTTCCTATAGCAATGCTTATCCCTGATTATCTTAACTTTCCTGACGTTGCCGGTGGTTTTTTACCTAAAAACCAAGAACTGGGATAGCGGTATATTGATTCGCGCTGCCTTGTCTTAAAAGTGCTTAAAATTGGATTTTGCTAGTATGTTCCTACAAGTAATTAATGAAAATAAATACCTTGTAAATTGGTAGAAATCCTGTATTTTGCGTAGTTTTTCCAAAAAATAACAATGCAAATATCTTTTTTGGAATATGAATTTTCCCCTAAATCACCATGAAAGTAAGTCTTAATGAAAATGAAATAAAACAGCTATTAAATACCCTTTGTGAGGTAGTATTTCAGTTGGATACGTGGGGGCGTTGGCAGTTTGTAAATCCGGCTTGGGAAAAGGTTACTGGGTTTCCCGTAGAGAGTATGATCGGTAAAATGTTTGTAGATGCTCTGTATGTTGATGATGTGATAGGGGGGCACCGGTTTTTGGATAATTTGTTCAAAGGAAAAAAAGAATCCGGCCACAAGCGCTTGCGTTTACGCACACAATGGAATAAACCTGTATGGGTGGAAATCAGGGCAAGTAAGCTGGAGCAAGAGCCGGGAGTAATTTCAGGGCTGATTACCGAAATCAAAAACACACAAACCCAGGAGATTGATGAACTTGAGCTGCTTTTGCAACAAATAGAGGAAGACAACCAGGTAGTGTATGAAACCCAAACCTTGGAAAATACACTTGTTGATAAAAACACAGCTAGGACAGCGGAAGTCCGTAAAGGGGTTTTCGACTGGAAGGTAAATGAAAATAGATTTTATTTTTCACCACAGTGGAAAAAAATGCTGGGATATGCACCGGAGGAATTGATTGACAGAGAGGTCATTTGGAAAACACTACTTCATCCGGAAGAGCGCAAGCAGGTACTGCATAAGTATATACAAAGGATTGACCGGGTGTTTGACAACGAACTCAGGTTGTTGCATAAGAATGGTAACTATTTATATGTGCGTTCGAAGGTCTATTCGGTATTGGACGAGGAAGGAAAGGTGCAGCGCATTGTAGGGCTGCACGAAGATGTAACACAAACCCGGAAACTGGAACAGCGTCTAAACGAATGCGAACAACGCTATAAATACTTATCGGACCTGATGGAAGAAGGAGTATTTATTCATGAAAGAGGGCTTGTTTTGCATGCGAACCAAGCTTTGTTGGAGATGTTGGGCTGTCGGGAGGGAGAGCTACTTGGTGAAAACCTGATCTTGAAATTTGTCCCTGATACCTGGCAAAGTTTAGTGTACGAAGCAGTGCATAAAGGTTGGGAAGGGCCTTATGAAATTGAATTGCGGAGAAAAGACAATACACTGTTTCCGGCCGAAATCCGGGCAAAACAAGTCTATTATGCAGGGGAGCAAGTACGGGTAGTAGCCATTCGTGACCTCTCACTGCAAAAAGCGGAAAAGGCAAAGCGCCAAGAAAGGGAAAATACCATAAAACAAATACAGGTAGGGGTTGCGGCCAAAGTAGGGGATAAGTTTTTTGAATCCATGGTTTCTCAACTGGCTACTCTGTTACAAGCGGACCATGTGTATGTAGGGAGGATTATCGGAGAAACAAAGGATCAGATCAAAACGATTTCCTATTATAGAGACCAGCATTTTACGGAAAATTTTGAATACAGTATTGTCGATACTCCCTGTGGGGATGCACTGTGTCAAGGATTTTGTTTTTATTCCAATGGTGTAGACAAAGTATACCCTGAAGACGAACTCTTGAAAAGCTTTAAAATCAAAGCCTATATAGGCACTTCTTTATTTGATTCGAATAACCAACCCATAGGGATTTTGGTAGCGATGTTTACCAAGCCCATCGATCATAGAACCGAAGCCGAGGCAGAGGCTTTGTTTCAGATTTTTTCTTCGCGGGCAGGCGCCGAATTAGAACGAAAACTCACAGAACAACTGGTGCGTACCAGTGAGGAAAAATTCCGGAACCTGGTGGAAAATATCAGTGGGGTCTTTTGGATCAAAAACATTACCCATAATTGCATTGAGTACATCAGCCCTCAGTTCGACCATGTATGGGATTTTGATCGCAACAAACTATACGAAGATATCCGGTACTTTTCGAAATTTATTCACCCGGACGACCGGGAACGGGTCCGTAAAGAGTACCATATTGCCAGTTTCGGTTGTAAAACGTTCAGTACGGAATACAGGATTATCGGAGGGAAAAATAAAGAAAAAACCGTATGGGCCAAATCCACTTTCTACTACAGCCGGGCCGAACATATATTGAGGGAATTCGGATACGCGGAAGATATTACCCAACGAAAAGTTTATGAAGAAGCCATTAAAGACCATAATGTACAGTTGGAAAAAGCGAACCAGGAGTTAGATAATTTTGTCTATAGCGTTTCACACGATTTGAGGGCCCCTTTAACCTCTGCCATTGGTTTGATTACCCTTGCCAAAGAGGAGCCGGATCATGAGCAGATAAAAGAGTACTTGTTATACCAGGAAAAATGTTTGGGCAAACTGGATAATTTTATTCAGGATATTTTGAATTATTCGCGTAACTCCCGGATGAAACTTGTACCGGAACGGATTACGTTCCCGGTCTTGGTCAATGAGGTGTTTGAGCAGTTGAAATATTCGAACGAAGGGCAGCAAATCCGGAAAGAAATTGCCATCCAACCGCTTGAAGAATTTTACAGCGATTACCGTAGGTTGTTTATCATTTTGAATAATTTGATTTCAAATGCCATTCGCTTTTCCAATCCGTATGCAAAAGAGCCTTATGTAAAAATAACCGTTAAAGGAACAAACGAATATGTATGGATGGAAATCGAAGATAACGGACAGGGAATAGCCGAAAGACATCTCCAAAAAATTTTTGAAATGTTCTACCGGGCTTCTGAAAACAAACCGGGCTCCGGCTTGGGTTTGTATATCGTTAAAGAAACTGTCGGTAAGTTAAAGGGAAAAGTGGGTGTTACGTCCAGGCTTGGCGAGTTTACTCGCTTTACCATTGGTCTGCCCAACCTGAAATAGCCCTTGTTGTAACTGCTTAAGTAGAGGAAAGTAAAATTTGGATAGGAAGCCTTTTTCAAGGGGGGGAATAGACGAAAATTTGAGTATAAACTATCCGGTCGCGAGGAAACAGTATTCATCGGGTTGTGTCGGGAATTACGCAAGTCTTTGGGTTTGGGCAGTATGTTTAAAGGACAATAGTAGTTTATAGGTAGAGGAAAATATGAGCTTATCCACCGGTTTTGCTTTTCATCTTTCCGGATTAGTTGTAGATTAGGGGAGGTTTTTAGAGGTTGAACCTGTTTGTTGCAAAATGAAATACCAAAAGTTTGCTTTATAAGCGGCACTTATTGCGATTTTTTGAGTGAAAACCGGTTTTCCCAAAGAAAAGTGTTTAGAGCCTGTTTAAAATTCGTTGTGGGGGACTGCCTCTTTGGTGATAAAAAATCTCTGTTTAGGGCTCTCAAAATACTGCACTGAAGTTCCTGAAATAAGAATTTTTGACCCAAAGGATCAACGTTAAACAGGCTCTTTGAGAATAATCATTTGCGATAAGATGTAGCAACTGATTAACACAGTTACTATTAACTTAGTAAGTTGAGGAGGGTGACTACCGAAATAGACCTGTTTTTACCATCCATATTTTTGATCGACCATTAATGAAGTTCAACAAAGTAAATACTTCAAAAAAAGATCTACACCTGAAACAGTTGGAGGCGTTACATGATCAATATTTTGATCGTTTGTATCACTACACACTGTACTTTGTGAAACATGCGGAAACAGCTGAAGAAATCGTGTATGATGTATTTATGAAAATATGGAAACAGATAGGCGAGTTGGATGCAATCCGCAACCCGGAGGCTTATTTATATACCCTTACCCGCAATCATGCGCTGAACCACCTGAAGTCTCATCAAAAATACAAAGGCCATCTTACCATTGACGGAGTAGGTGCGGAGCCTTCTTGTACCGATTATTTTACGCCCGAGGCCTTTTATCTCAACAAAGAATTGGAAGGGGTACTCAATGCCGCCATCGAACAATTGCCTCCTCAGTGTAAAAAAGTCTTTCGTTTGGTAAAACAGGAAGGGTATAAATACCGGCAAGCTGCGGAACAATTAAATATTTCGGTCAACACAGTGGATATTCAAATGGCCAGGGCAGTGAAAAAACTCCGGAATATCTTGCAAGAGTACGCACAACCCGATCCCACCGGCAAAGACCGTTATAATCCTTTGAAAAAAATGGTGAGTATACTCCTTTTGTTTATTTGATATGTCATAGCCTTTTTTGCATAACGTATTTTCCGGGTATTCGGAAGCAATTTTTTGGGTTTTACAAAGGGGATACAAACGCATATTCTGAAAAAAAATAATTTTTTTGAGCGGCTTGTAGTGAGATTTTTTTCCTTGGTTGTCAATACTAACAAACAAGGACTTTTATGTTTGAAGAAATTGAACATTTGATTGCCAAGACGCTCGCAGGAGAAGCTACGGAAGAAGAGGAGCAGCAATTGTCTGCTTGGCTACTAGTGGATACAAAGAACCAACAGGCATATCAGATGCTCCGGGCTTACTGGAATATCCGGGAAACAAAGAGGGGGCGGAAAAGGCATTGGCTGAAACTCCAAAAAGACATTCTTGCAATGGAAAAAGTCTCTGTTCCGGTGTATTCGAAGAGGAAATCCCCGGCAAGTATATGGTGGCGGTATGCTGCGATATGGTTGGGATTAATGCTTACCTCTTTGAGTATCTGGTGGTTTAATGCTGAACAACCTGTAGTACAGGTCCCGGAGGTGCAGACAATCGCTATGGTGGAAAAAGTGGTTCCTAAAGGACAAAAACTAACCGTAAAACTTCCGGATGGTACCTTGGTGAAACTGAATTCGGAAAGCAAATTAACCTTTCCCGAAAGGTTTGGTGAACAACTCCGGCAAGTACACTTACAAGGAGAAGCCTTCTTTGAGGTACAAAAGGATACCACCCGGCCTTTCCGCATTGTGAGTAGAGAGGTTACCACCACCGTGTTAGGAACTTCTTTTGACATCAATGCCTATCCTGAAAACTCCGGTGTACAAGTAGCAGTACTTACTGGCAAAGTAAAAGTAGAACAACAGCAGGCCGGCTCGGTGGTATTGACTCCCCGGGAGATGGCCCGGGTGGAGGCAAAACATATCACAAAAGCTACTTTTGATCCGGATAAACTTTTTGCTTGGAAAGATAACCGTCTTGTGTTCGAAAAAGCTTCTTTGTCAGAGGTGATCAAAATTCTTGAGCGCTGGTACGGATGTAATTTTGCCCTTGGCGAAAATACACAGCTTACCAAAGCTCGTCTATATACAGCCGTATTTGTGGAAGAATCGTTGGAGGTAGTGCTTCAAAACTTAAATTATTCCTACGAATTAAACTTTATCCTTGATCCAAGAACAAAAACTGTAAATGTCATTAACCCTCAAACTTAAATTATTATGAAAATGAAAATCCCATAACAAACCACACTCCTGTAGAAGTAGACTAAAATTCTTTTTGGGTTATAAATTCACCTCATTGACCGCAGTCTAAGAAATTTTTCTTGTTTGTAGTTTGGTCAAAATGTGGCCTGGCCGGGCTATGTCTGGTGAAATGCCTTGATTGCATAAATGCTGGTGGATTTAGGCCCAAAGGATATAATCTGAATAGGCTCATACAACGGACAAAACCGTTGGGTTACTTCCGGGGAAAAAACTTCAGCTGCCCTATACCGGGGCAGCTGAATTTAAATCTTGCCTCTTGCCCTTTCCATAGTTGGCACTCTCGGAACGGCACAGGCAAACATGGCTACTATTATTTCACCATTCATTCAAAAATATGAAAAGAGAACATTTACATCAAGTTTGGAAAATGACAAAGTACATTTCCTTTGGTATATTTCTCCAAGCACTACTGGGTGGATTGCTTTCGGCAGAACCGGGAATTGCCCAGAAAAGTGTGGATGAGATTTATGTATACCATCAGCATAGTAACAAAACGGTGCAGGCTGTTTTCAAAGAAATCGAATCACAAACAGATTTCTTTTTTACGTACCGGGAACATGAAGTCCTGAGTAAAAAATACCATTTGCTCTCGGGAAAAATTTCCTTGGGAGAATTGCTTCGCGATATTTCGGTTCAACATAAAGTACATTTTAAGCGCATTAATAACAACATCAGTGTCAATGACCGGCAGAAAACAGAAGAGGTTCCCATAGTCGAAGTCATGGCAGAAGAAGAGATAATGGTGAGTGGGAAAGTGACGGACAAGGCGAATGTGCCATTGCCGGGAGTCAATATTCTGCTGAAAGGAACCAGCAAAGGGACCACTACCAATGCCGAAGGTGGGTTCCAGTTGAAAGTACCGGAAGGGGCAGTGCTCGTGTTTAGTTTTATCGGATATCAGAACCAAGAGGTGGCCATAGGAGCACAAACCCGCCTGAATGTGGTGATGGAAGAAGAGTACGAACAACTCGAAGAAGTAGTGGTGACAGCCTTAGGGGTAAAAAGAGAAACCAAAGCTCTGGGCTATTCGGTGACGGAAGTGAATGCCGAAACCATGACCAAGGCACCTGCTTTGAACTCCATCAATTCCCTGGCGGGAAAAGTGGCCGGGGTGGATATCTCTGCCCCGAATACCGGTCCCGGTGGATCCTCCCGGGTAGTGATCCGAGGAAACTCGTCCCTGTCACCCAATAGCCAGCCCTTGTATGTGATTGACGGAATGCCGGTGGATAATCAAACGCCCGGCCAGGCCGGTGACTACGGAGGCTTGGACTTGGGTGACGGGATTTCCAGCCTGAACCCGGACGATATCGCTACCATGTCCGTATTGAAAGGTCCTGCCGCAGCGGCCCTGTACGGTACCCGTGCCCAGCATGGGGTTATTCTTATTACCACCAAACAAGGAAAGGCCCGCAAAGGCATTGGGGTCGAATTCAACAGCAATGTGGTCTTTGATGTGATGGGTGCGCAGTTTAAAGATGTACAGAAAGTTTATGGGCAAGGAAGTACAGAGGATCCACTTCCTGACACTCAAGACAGAGCCACAAGATATGGTAGTTGGGGGGCTAAACTGGATCCTTCTGTAATGGTTTTCCGGTTTGATGGAGAAATGGTGGATTATGGAGATAAGAACAGTACGATCCGGGATTTTTTCCGAACCGGGCATACCCTATCCAATACCCTTACGCTTTCGGGGGGTAACGAACAGAGCACTTTCCGCTTTTCCATGACCGACCTGCGCAACGAGGACATTGTGCCCAATAGCGGACTGGAACGGAAGACCTTTACCCTGCGAGGTACCACCAAACTGGGTAAAAAAATGACTGTAGACGCCAAAGTGACCTATCAGAATGAAAAAGTGAACAACCGGCCTTTCTTGGGCAATACGGATGAAAATGCCGCCCTGGTTTTGACGCGCTTGCCGGCCAATGTGGATATAAACTGGCTGAAAGACCTGCGCCTGAACGAAGACGGGACTTATCGCAACTGGAACAATAGTAGTGAACGGGTCAATCCCTTCTATATCATCAATGAGATGTCCAATAAAACGGTCAAAGACCGGATCATGGGTTTTGCGGAGTTCAACTATGCGATGACCGATTGGCTTAACCTGCGGCTTAAAGCGGGGCTGGATCAATACAGCTTTTATCATCAAAGCAAAGCTCCCCGGACTACTCCTAATCGGGTGAACGGGACCATGGAAGAAATCCATATGAAGGCCAGTGAGTTCAATGGGGAATTTTTGCTGACGGCCAAAAAGCAATTCAGTGAGGATTGGTTTGCTTCGGCTAGTGTAGGAGGAAACCTGATGAAGAGCCAGACCGAGCGTACGGACATCGTAGCTTCGAATGAAATTACGGGCAACTTGTCTTCTATCAATAATTATACGGTGTTTTCCACTCTTTTTTCACAGCCACGGAAACAAATTAACTCCCTTTATGCTTTTGGAAACCTGTCTTACCGCAACTTCCTGTTTCTGGATGTAACGGCCCGGAACGATTGGTCTTCGACCTTGCCGACTGCGAATAATTCTTATTTCTATCCCTCGGTAGCGGCCAGTTTTGTTTTTACCGATGCCTGGGATTTTACCGGTAATCTGCTTTCTTTTGGAAAAATAAGGGCCTCTTATGCGGAAGTAGGTGGGGATACCGACCCTTATAACCTTGATCTGAGTTATAGCTTGCGTCCTTATGCTTTTGGAGGAAGGCAAATGGTAGCTGCGAACCTCGATCGCATTCCGAACAAGGAACTCTTGCCTTCCCGTACCAAGGGCTTTGAAGTAGGGCTGGATTTACGCTTTTTAAAGGGACGGGTCAATCTGGACATGACCTACTACAATCAAATGACCCATGACGAAATCATTGCTTTGCCGGTGGCTCTTTCCAGCGGTTCAAGTTATTTGATTGTCAATGCGGGAAAAGTATCGAACAAGGGGATTGAATTATTGTTGACGACCAATCTGGTACAAAGTAAAAATATTGACTGGGAGTTGAGCTTCAATTTTGCCAAAAATACCAATAAAGTGGTTAAGCTATTGGAGGGTGTAAAAACACATGAATTGTCCAGAGCTACCTGGGTGTCGGCCTATATACAAGCCAACGAAGGGGAGCGGTACGGGCAAATTGTGGGCTTTGATTTTAGACGGGATGAACAGGGTAATATAATATATGCCACTTCTGGAGAAAATAAAGGGTTGCCTCTAAGATCCGGTGAGCCGGTTGTTTTGGGTAATGGAGTGTATGACTGGACAGGAGGGATTGGCAATACCTTGCGCTATAAAAACTTCGGGCTTAAAGCTTTGATCGATGTGAAAATGGGGGCGGACGTACTTTCCATGACCAATATGGCTCTGTATTTTACAGGGGTCCATATGCATACCCTGGAGGGCCGAGAAGATGGATACATCGGGAAAGGGGTGAAGCCTGTAGTAGGAGGTGATGGCACGGTAAGTTATGTGCCTAATGACCAGAGAGTAACTTCGCACAAGTATTTTACTAGTTTACAGAATAATGATATTCTCACTCCTTTCATCTATGATGCTTCGTATGTCAAGTTGAGAGAATTAGCCTTATCTTATTCGGTGCCAAACCAAAGCCTGGAAAAGTCCTTTATCCGGGGGCTGTCTTTTGCTTTGGTGGCCCGCAACCTGTGGACTATTTACAGTAACCTGCCCAATGTGGACCCGGAGTCTTCTTATAACAATGGTAACGGACAGGGCTTCGAATACGGTTCTTTACCTACCCGTATAAGCTACGGTTTTAATATTAATGCAAAGTTTTAAGAATGTAAATTGTGTAAGATATGAAAAATACAATCCTGATATTGCTGCTCATGCTTGGACTGACAAACTGCCAGCATTTTGAGGAACTTAATATTGATCCAGCCCAGCCTACACAAACCGAAATAGATAAGGTGATTACGAATGTGGAAGCGCTAATGAGCGGCTCCCGTGAGTCCATCTGGGGGTATAATTATACCTTTGGAATGGGGATTACCCAGCAGTTGGCAGGCCAATGGGCGATTGGACAGGGCTCAGTGTATCATAAAGCTTCCTACTTAATGGATAGACTTTGGAATACACATTATGAATATATCCAGAACCTCCGGATCGCTTTGCACGATGTTAAAGGTCAACCTGACATGCAGAACCACTATATAGTGGCCAATACCCTGATGATTTACTTGTTTGCCCAATTGACGGATACCTATGGAGATATTCCCTATTTTCAGGCTGGAAAGGGCTATTTGGAAGAGTTGTATTTCCCGGAATACGATGCCCAGGAAGAAATTTACAATCATTTTTTTGAAGAGTTGCAGGCCATGCATAACCAGATTGCACAGGGCTCCCAAGGCAATGTAAAGGGGGATGTTTTTTTCAATGGGAATATGCAAAAATGGCAGCGTTTGATCAATTCCCTGCACTTGCGCCTGGCCTTGCGCCTGGTGCATGTAAACGAGGCCAAAGCCAAAGAAGAAGCTTCCAAAGCTATTCAGGCCGGCTTGATGCAGAGCAATGAAGACATGCTGGTGATGAGACATGAGAACTTCCCTTATTCAGCGGGTTTAGACGAGCTCAGAGGCAACGGCCTTTCACAGACCTTCCATTTTGGAGGTGCCGAACGTATTTGTTCCACTTTTTCCGATATGTTATATCACAAAAATGACCCTCGTTTAACCATAATGTTTGGGGTATTCCAAGGAGATGCTTTTACCGGTAGTATTGATGTGACCGAAGAGTTTGGAAAATACCTGGGGCATCCCGCCGGATATTTCCTATGGGATGTTCCTAATAAAAACCCTACGGATACGGTAATTATAGAAGATGGTACAAAGTTGCCTTTGGAATATGTAGATCAACTCTTACAGGCGCGTAGAGAAATGACCCGATTGGATGCTCCTTATGTGCATATGACCTATACGGAGGTGGAATTGCTTCAGGCCGAAGCGGCCCACCGTTGGCAGGTTACGGGGGAGCCGGCTGCGGTCCATTATGAAAAAGCGCTACGGGCCCATGAAGTCATGCTCCGGGAGGTATACGGTTGTCCGCCTTCCTTAAACGGGGACATGGATACTTATTTGGAGGAATATCCTCTGACGACCGGGCAAGAGCTCCGGCAAATCAACGAACAATTGTACATCAACCATTTTCTGAACGGGCAAGAAGCTTTTGCCAACTGGAGGCGCTCAGGCTATCCGGAGTTAAAGGTAGCCCCTCCTACAGGAGATATGGATCCGGAATTGAATGGGCGGATCCCTCGTTCTTTTGAATACCCGAACGATGAACTAACTTATAATGGAGAAAATGTCCGAAAGGCGCTGGATGGAAAGCGTAATTTTTGGGGAAATACCGTTTGGTGGGATACCGATCCTATGCGGGGAGTACTTCCCTAAGGCCATGTTGGGAGAGGTAATTATTGCCAATAATTTAACATATTATGTCAATGAAACTCTACTATGTATATATCCTTCTACATCTGGCTTTATTACTGGTTTTCTCGATTTATGAAGACTCATGGGAAGTACCTATTGAGCCGTATACTTATTTCGTTCGAGAGGTATTTTCTTTTTGAAAAGCAAATCCAAAATCTTTTTGGAAGCATTTTATGCCTGTTTTACAGGTATTCAAAAATTGCTTGAAATCAATAGGTTTTTAAAAACGAAAGATTAAAAGTCAACAGCTCTTTGTCTGGCTAAATTCACAAACCCCTGGCAGGATCTACCAGGGGTTTTTATTTAGTTGTTAACTATTTGTCGTATTCCTGAAAAGCAGGGATAGTTTGATGTAAAATTCCTGTTTTGCCATTAGCCAAGTGTAAACGTATTGCGTAGAGCTGCAATACTTTCAACAAGGGGCCTTTAATGAGCGGCTTCGTGCAGATGACCGATTTGGATCAACAATCCTAAGGCATCTCCATAATGATGCCCTTCAAAGGCTTCTCCTTGTTTGTTAAAATGCCAAACTTCACAAATGTCCACTTCAAAGCGTTTCTGAGAAGGTGGGACGTTTTCAAACATTCCGTCATTGGTCCCTTTGGCCGTAAAACGAGCTGTTACCCAATTCCCTTCTCCGGCAATATAACTGAAATCAAATAACTGAACATCCGAAGACATACCGATAAAAATTTCCATCCAACTTTTAAACTCTTCCCGGGAATGGGCTTCATGATGATGACCATGGTCGGTGAAATTAACTGAGGGGCTGAGCATTTGTACGACCGCATCCAAATCTCGTTGATTAAAATTTTGATGGGCTTTGCGTAAGGTTTCCAAATGTTTATTTTCCATGAATGTACGAAGGGCAAAAAGATTAAGAACTGTAGTCAATAACTTACGTTGCGAATGCAAATAACAGTGCTTATTAGGAAGGGTAAATTTCAGATCTAAGTTAATGAATTTATTCCAGAGATGATAGGAACGGAAAGACAGAATTTTTGACTTGTACCTGGTTGCTACTCTTTTCAAATAAACAAATGTCGATGGTCTGATTTCTTCTATGCAATCGCTCTGTTTACAAAGTACTCAGGCCTTCCGGAAGTAGGATGTTTATACACTTCACATAACCTGTCACGGTAGAGGGGAAATTATGTTTTTATGAGTCGTTTCAGGGAAAATGCCTTGAGTGCCGGCATGCTATGAGGAGAGGCATTTTGTTTTTTAGTAAATTTCGCGGTTTTTTTGCCGTGATGCCTTTTCAAAGAAAAATAATGAATTTGGAAAAGAAGTTTTATAAACTACTGAAAATAGAGAGATAAGCGTTATTTTTACGGTGCTTTATACAAATAAACCATAAAAAATAACAGGACGGATGATGAATTCCCTTAAGAGAAGACTGTCTTACAGTCGGTCTCGTTTAAGAGAGATTTTTGACCGTACAGACGGTCATTGTCATATTTGCCATGGAAAATTATCCTTTGAAAGGTATGCTAAATTCGGAGAACAGGGCTCCTGGGAAGTAGAACATTCCAAACCCAAAGCCAAGGGCGGTACCGACCGCCTGACAAACTTGTACCCGGCTTGTATTACTTGTAACCGGAGCAAAGGAACGCGTAGCACCCGGTCTATACGAGCGCGCTTTGGTTTTACCCGGGCACCCTATTCCAAAGCCAAGAAGCGAAGAATTAAAAAGCGCAACCGCAGGTTCGGGGCTGTTTTGGGTGGTGCTTTAGGCGTGTGTTGGGGTGCTACCGGGGCGGCCATTTTGATCGTAGTCGGGTTATTGTTGGGGAATTTCTTGGGTCCTCGTAAATAATCATTGGATAGATATTTGTCGAAAGGGGAACTAAGAGCTTGAGTTATTTCCGTTGTTATAGGGATTCTCCAGTAGCTCTAAGAGCATGTTGGAAGTCAGGGGTTTGTTTTTAAAATCAACTACCTCCTTAAAAGTATTGGCTTTTTGTTTGTCTTGAGGGTTGGGAGAGGTAGTCAGTATGACCACCGGTACCCGCTTTTCCCGGAATACATTCAACTTGACATAGGCATCCAGAAATTCCCAACCGTCCATGATAGGCATATTAATATCCAACAGGATAATATCCGGTAGAGCCGTGTTACTGGTATTATCCTGGTATTTACCTTGTTGGGTGAGATAATCCAAAGCTTCCTGGCCGTTTTCCGCTACATCTACCACATACGTAGTGCCTAATTGTTGAATCAGGCGTTGATGAATGAAATTGGTGGTTTCGTTGTCATCGACTAATAGGATTTTATAAGTTTTGTTCTTCATAAGAATGTTGTTTAAGTATGGTAAAATAAAATTTGCTTCCTTGGTTTTCCAGAGATTCTACCCAAATTTTCCCTCCATGCTCTTCAATGATTTTTTTACAAATGGCCAAGCCCACTCCCATGCCTTCATACACCCCTCTTTTATGCAATTGTTTGAATATGCTAAAGGCTTTATGAAAGTGTTGTTGCGAGATGCCAATGCCATTGTCTTCCACACAGAATACCCAGTTTAATTCTTCCTCTTTGGAGAAAATCCGGATGATAGGTTTTTGGTCTTTCTTTTTGAATTTGATGGCATTACTGATCAAATTTTGGAACAAATGCCTGATTTCTTCTTCACAACCGGTAATTTGAGGGAGCTCGTCCATCAGAATTTCAGCCCGGTTCAGTTGTATGGACGGTTGTAGTTCTTCCAACACATCGTTTAAGACGTTGGGTAAATCGATGGGGTCTATGATTTTCTCTCGTCCAATCCGCAAATAATCCAGTAAGCAGGTAATCAATTCTTTCATCCGGTTGGCCGATTCCAAGGTATACTGTAGATATTTTTCGGCATTCTCATCAAATTGCTGTTCATATTCTTTCTTGAACAATTCGATAAAACTGATGACGGAGAGCATGGGTTCTTGTAAATCATGGCTGGTGAGGTAGACAAAGTTTTCCAACTCATCGTTGCTTCGTTGCAGCTCTTTGAGCGTTTTTTCCAGGCGAATGCGGGCAGACTTCAGTTCGGTGATATTACGTAAACTGGTGTTACTATGGATAATCTTTCCATGTACATCGCGCATTCCGGTGGCATTAAACAATACATTGAGCTTAGCGCCATCTTTCATTTTCAGAATCAACTCTATGTTTTCTACTTTCCCAGATTGAGCAAAATTACGGAAGGCTTGTTGGGCTTCTTGCAGGCAGTCGGGATGGTAAATATCAAAAATGGATTTACCTATAATTTCTGTTCGAAGGTATCCGGTATTTTTTAATAAAGTATCGTTACATTCTGTAATGAATGTAGTTTCCATATCCAAGGAAATCAACATATCCGGGGAGCTATTGTATAGCTCCATATATTTGGCTCTGGACTCTTGAAAAGCTTTTTCCATATGAAATTTTTCTATGAAAAAGCGAACTTTATTGAGAAGTTCAGGTGGTTCAAAAGGCTTGGTAATAAAACTAAAAGCCCCTTTTTCAAAGCCTTTGAATACATTGAGGCGGTCGGTGTAAATCGCGGAGATAAAGATAATCGGAAGCTCATAGGTGCTTTCTTCTTCCCTGAGAATTTCCGCCAGTTCATAGCCATCCATTTGAGGCATCTGCACGTCAAGCAGGGCCAAGGCAAATTCATGGTTTAGTGTATGTTTCAAGGCTTCATTACCACTTGTCGCCGTGATGAGTTCTACCTCCAGTTCGGTTAGTACTTTTTGAAGGACAAGAAGGTTTTCAGGCTTATCGTCTACAAGCAGTAGTTTGGGATGTCTCTTGTCAGTGTAGCTGATCTCTTTCATGGCTTCGAAGTTAGTGATAGGGATCTTTTGTAAAATATCCGGAAAGTAGTGATTCTGGCTGATTACCTGTAGTTATATTTTTATAACTCGAAAAAAAACCAATTGTTTGTGCTGTTTTTTAGGTAATATTTATGTGTGAGGTTTTACAGTGTCAGTGTATCCAAACCCTTATCAAACTGAGTAACTTATCGATCTCTACGGGCTTGGTGAAATAGTCGTTCGCTCCGGCATCAATGCATTTTTTCCGGTCTTCCTTCATAGCTTTTGCCGTCAGGGCAATGATCGGCAGTTGGTGAAAGGCCGGTTGCTTGCGGATTCTGCGCATGGCTTCGTAGCCATCCATTTCCGGCATCATGATGTCCATCAAAACAAGGTGTATATCAGGCTCTTGTTCCAGTACATTCAGGGCTTTCAAACCGTTTTCGGCTTTTAATACATGAATGCCTTGCGCTTTGAGTACTTTCGAAAGGGCAAACATATTGCGCATATCGTCATCTACCAGCAGTACCTTTTTGTTTTTAAAGGCTTCTTCTTTGTCATATACTTCTTGGATAAGCTGTTGCTGTTTATGCGGTAAGTTATCAACTGTATGGTGGAGAAACAGGGCGGTTTCATCGAGCAACCTTTCTTCTGATTTTTCACTTTTGATAATAATACTTTTTGCCCAGGTATTCATTTGATTGACTTCGTCCTCGCTGAGTTCCTTTCCGGTGTAGACGATAATAGGCGGGAGCTGATGGGTTTGGTTTCTTTGCAAATCGTTAATTAAATCAAAGCCCGATGGCCCGGGTAGTATCAAGTCCAGTACAATGCAGTCTATGGTTTGTTTTTCGATAATCTTCCGGGCTGTTTCTGCCGTATCGGCTTCAAAAAGTTTGATCTCATAAGAAGAAATGGCGCTTTTGATATGTTTGCGGGTATGCGCATCGTCTTCCACAATCAGGAGGTATTTCATTTTGCGATGGATGAACGTTTCAATTTCTCCGAACACTTCTTCCAATTGACTCTGATTGACGGGCTTGGTCAGGCATTGTACGACTCCTGCTTTGTAAGAATCCAAACTGTATTCGGTTGCCGAAATAATATGTACTGGAATCTTACTATATTCGGCATGCACTTTTAATTCTTTTAAAAGGCTGTTTCCATGCATTCCGGGTAGTTCCAAATCAAGAATAATGGCATCCGGGCGGTATTTTTCAATCAACAAAAGCCCGTCTTCTCCGGTGGCGGCTACCAGGCATTTATAATTCTTTGCATTGGCTTGTTTTTTCAGTATCCTGGCAAAATGAGCGTCATCTTCAACAATTAACACCACTATGTCTTGTTTTGAAATGCTTTGCCGGTCATCTTTGATGCTTGGATAATTAATATAAGCCGCTTGTAGTAATTGTTGTGTGGCTAAGTCGAGAGATTCGATAGTATCCTCTTCTGGAAGTAGCGTATCCGTACTTTCAGTGTTCTGGGGTATAAGTGGAAAGGTCAGCGTAAATTCAGAGCCTTTGTTTACTTGACTTTCCAGTTCTATTTGCCCATCCAACAAGTAGGTCAATTGTAAAGCGATGGAAAGCCCGAGGCCTGTTCCTCCGTATTTTCTGGAAATGCCTCCTTCTGCTTGTTGGAAAGCTTCGAAAATGGTCTTTTTCTTTTCTTGGGGAATCCCAATCCCTGTGTCCCGAACTTTTATGGATAATAAACCGGGAGATTGTATCGAAAAACGGACCGAAACGTCTCCCTGTTCCGTAAACTTGACCGCATTGCTCAACAGGTTTTTGAGTATTTGATTTAACTTTTGCAAATCGGTCCAAATGACATCCGGTACCTCCGGGGCAATGTCAACAGATAGGCTTAAGCCTTTTTTATGAACCAGAGGGGTAAAAGTATAGTGAATACTTTCTGTGATTTTTGAAAGGGAAACTTCTCTTTTTTCAATATGCATTTTACCTGCTTCAATTTTACTCAAGTCGAGAATATCATTGATGAGATTGAGTAAATCCATACCGCTTTGGTGAATGATTTGTGCACATTCGACTTGTTCTTGCTCCAGGTTGCCTTCCTGGTTTTTAGCCAGAGTTTCCGAGAGAATCAACATACTGTTGAGAGGTGTCCGCAGTTCGTGGCTCATATTGGCCAGGAACTCAGATTTATATTTGCTGGCCGAAGTCAGTTGTTCCGCATGTTGGATGAGGTCTTGGCTTTTACTCTCCAGTTCACCGTTTTTGCTTTCCAGTTCTTTGCGGTGTAACTGCAATTGCTCATAGGTATAGAGCATTTCTTCCTGTTGGGTTTTGAGCAGTTTACTTTGCTCTTCCAGCTCCTCATTGGTTTGTCGCAATTCTTCTTGTTGGGTTTCCAGTTCTTCTGCTTGTGCCTGGGTTTCTTCCAAGAGTTCAATAATTTGTTTTTGGGTAATGGCTGCTTGTATACGGATGCCAATACCTGGCATTACTTCTTGAATAAATTCCTTTTGTAGGGGAGTAAAGGGAGTAAATGTACCCAACTCTATTACGCCTAATACTTGGTCCTTATAAAGGAAGGGATAGACAAGTAATTGTATCGGGGAACTCACTGTAAAAGTACCGCAAACCAAGGCCTGTCCGGCAGTGGGTTGTTCTACCCAAATAGGCTTTTTTTCTGTATAGGCTTGTCCTACCAAGCCTTCTTGCGGACGGTAAGACGACCGGAACTCTTCCCCTTTGGCAAATGCATACCTCCCTTGTAATTGTAGTTCGTCTCCCCGTTCGTTGAGTAGGTACAAGGCGCCTACTACGGCTTTCAGGTATTGACATAAAAAACCGATGATGTGGTTAGAGAGCTTATCCAAAGGAATCTCTCCCAGCATCTTCTGGCTCAGTTGATTATATCCGTTGCTGAGCCAGTTATAATCTTTGGACTTTTGGCTACTGACCTTCAAGGCATCGCGCATCAGCAGCAAAGATTTCCCCAAACCTTGTAATTCCTTAGGGCCTTGAATACGGATAGGAAAATTTAAGTGGCCTTCCGCTATGTTATTGGCTACTTTAATAGCGGTATTTACCGGACGGGACACCGAACGGGAAATGACAATCGAAAGCAATACGCTCAACAAAACACCTGCACCCAGTAAAAAGCTGTTGGTATAAATCATTTGCTTTAAAACCTGGGTACTGCGTAGTTCATCGGCAAGCATCAGCTTTTTTTGCCTTTGGTGCATTTGGGTTAAGATGTCCTGTGTTTCTAGTGAGGTTGGGACGGCCTGTTTCCGCAGTAGTTCATTGGCTTTAGCCGAATCGTTAAGGATAGTGAAATGCTCTATTTCGTTTTGGTAGTGTTCCAGCTTTCGGATCAAATCTTCCGCTTTCTGTAAGTCTTGAATATTTTTGGGGTTGGTCCACTCCGTGCTTAATCCATGCATTTCGTACATGGCAGGTTTTATCAGTTGCTGCCAGGCGTCTTCCCATTCTTTTTTTAAACTTTCATCCTTGAGAATCAGCCATCCTCTTAAAGCGCCCACAGATTGATTGACTCCGCTAATGACTTTTAAACTGGCTTGGGTGGTGGGGGCCCTGTCCTGAATGATTCGATGGGAAACCTTTTTGATTTTTTCTACTTGAAATAACATCATGAGAATTCCTCCACCCAGTAATACAAGTACCAGTGCGTATCCTAATCCAATCCGGCCAGCGAGTGTATGGTAGTATTTTTTCATAAATCAATTTACAGTTGGCGAACTGACAAGGTTCGTGATTAACAAATCCGTGATTTCCTGGATGGAGAGTATCCAATGTGGGTTGGCGCGTCTGATGGCTGCTTGGGGCATTTCCGGGCTTTCGGCTTCTTCCGGTTTTTGGACGATGGCGAGGCCCCCGGCTTCTTTGATCAAACTCAGACCATACGCACCGTCTTGGTTGCTACCGGTCAATACGATTCCAATGAGCTTGTGTTTCCAGGCATCGGTGGCTGTTTCAAACAATACATCAATAGAAGGCCGGGCGTAGTTGACTCTTTCGTCAAGAGTCAGGGTGAAGGTGCAATTGGTTTCCACTAGCAAATGGTAGCCTGGAGGGGCAAAATATACGATTCCTCCTTGTGCCTTTTCTCCGATATTCGCCTCTTTTACATGTATGATTGCTTGGTTATTGATAGAGGTAATCCATCTTAAACTGCTATCTGTGGCAATATGTTGAACAATGATGACTGGCAAAGGGAAACTTGCCGGCAAGGCATACACCAACTGCCGGATGGCTTTGAGTCCTCCGGCCGAAGCCCCCATCACAATAGCTTGGTATTTTGTCCAGGTGATGTTCATGAATGATGCATTAATTTTCTCTTATAAATCTTTTCTGATTCGCTCAATATGCTAAACTGATCCTGTACCAAAGTAAATTTTAAGCTTTCTTTTGTACCAAGGCATAAGATGCCCTGTGGACTGAGGCTGGCCACAAAAAGGTTGAATACTTTATCCCGTAGCGGGCGGGTAAAGTAAATCATCACATTCCGACAAATAATCAGATCAAACTCATTAAAAACCCAGTCCGTTACCAGGTTGTGGTTGGCCCAGACAATGTTTTGTTTTAAATTCTGATGCATGATGGCCGCTTTATACTGGCTGTAATAGTACGTGCTGAAATCTTCCTTTCCTCCCGACAAACGATAATTGATACTGTACTCCCGCATTCGCTCATTTTTATAAATACCGTCCCGGGCCAAAGCCAGGTTCATTTCATTGAAATCGGTAGCGTAAATCCGGCAACGGGAGTACAGGCCTTCTTCTTTTAAAAGTATTGCTAAAGAATATACTTCTTCTCCACTGGCACAGCCGGCATTCCAAATTCTGATAAAGGGAATGGTACGCAAGAGGGGAATGGCTACCTGACGGAATTTCAGGTAAAACTGCGGGTCCCGGAACATTTCGGTGACACAGATGGAGAACTGCCGGATTAAGGCCGTAGCCAAAGGGATGTCTTGGGGGATTTGTTCCTGTGCGGCTTGTAACGTGGGGATATCTTGTAAATGCAACCAATGTAAGATGCGCCTTTTGATATGTGCCCGGCTGTATTCCCGGAAATCATATCCATAATGATTGAAAATGATCTCCAGGAATTGTTCGATTTCCTGATCGCTGATATATTGATTGCTAATAGGGCCCATAGGATACCTTGTTTGGTAGAATGACTCCGGGGATGTGCGTTCAAAGTATCTGAAAATATCGAAGAGACAGCCTGTTACGGATTTTAAACATACTTATTTTGAATCGCTAAAAAATAGAAAATCCGCTTATTAAAGATAATGATATTTTAAGTTTGATCATAAGTTTTTTACAAAAAATAAGGTATCAAAATATAGAAATTAAGTATTGGATGCTGCTTTTTTATTGGAATTCGAGAGGTGGATTTCCGGGCAAGTGAATTGGCATTTCTGAAAATTTAATATTTTTACTAAAAAACTGTAGTATAAGAATATACTCGAAGAACTATCATTAACTATCATCACAACTATCTTTTCTCCATTCTTAAGGAATAAATTAAGTATGCGACTCCTTGGGTCTTTGATATTCTGGGTGCTATTTTCCCCTTTCGTTTTTGCTTCTGTTCCCGATAGTTTACACCATGGATTGGCCGGTGCGGATGACAGCCTCCGGGTTGAAATCTATAATAAATTGGGTGACTATTATCAGTACAAAATGCCTGATTCCGCTTTGATTTATGTTGATAAAGGCTTGGAATTGGCCATGCAAAAGGGCTTTCTACACTTGCAACATAAGTTGTTAATCCAAAAGGCAAAGTACCTGGATGATCAAAGAGATACGGATCGTATTATGCAATGTTATGAAGAAGCCGGAAAAGTTGCCCTGCAATCCGGTGATACGGCCTTGATCATTCAAAGTTATAAGTTGCTGGGAGATTTTCATTTACTCCGAGCTCAATTTACCCTGGGTAGAGAGTATTACCAAAAAGCGCAGAATGTATACTGGCAACTGCAGGATAGTTTGGGGGTGGCTGATATGAAAACCCAATTAGGTATTGCGTATGATCAAGAAGGGCTTTACAACCGGGCGCTTACTTATTATATGGATGCGCTGGATTTATACATCCAGCAAAAAGACTCTGCTACAATTTCTGCCGGATTAAATAACATTGCGATTATCTACAAGCGGCAAGACCAGCTGGAGGATGCGCAAACCTATTATGAGCAAGCATTGTCGATTAGCCGCGCCATCAATGATACTACCGGGATGGGGGTGACAATGGTCAATCTGGGTTTGCTTTACAAAGACCAGGGAAAATTTGAGCGTTCGGAGCGGATGTTTAAGGAGGCCTTGGCAATTTTTGAACACAAACGGAATTTCTATGGTAAAATGGTAGTGCTCCACAATTATGGGGAGTTGAAGTTTGCCGAAAAAAATTTCCGGAGCGCTTTGGACTATTTCACTCACTCAAATATGTTGGCGGACAAAGAAGGGGTGGTGGTATTGATGGCAAAAAATATTTACTCCATCGCCAAAACGCTTTATCAGCAAAATCACCGGAAACAAAGTCAACAAGCTGCGCACCGCAGTTTGAAAATAGCTGAAGATGCCGGCCTGATCGAAGAGCAAAAAGATGCCCATGAATTATTGGCGAAAATATATGAAAAGGCCGGGCTGTTTGAGCAATCATTGAAGCATTTTAAAAAATCAGTGGTTTTGAAAGAAGATCTTTACAATGAAGACAAGGCTACTTCTATCAATCGCTTAAAGTCCGAGTTTGAACTCAAACAAAAAGACCAGGAAATTCAGAGCCTGAAAACCGAACAGGTGTTGCAACAAGCCCGTACCAAGGCCGAAAGCCAGATGAATAAAGTATTGGTAGTAGGTTCTTTACTTTTGATTGTCAGTCTGTGCATCTTGGCCTATCATAATTTTAAAACCCGTAAGTTCAATCTTTTATTAAGAGAACAGAAGCTGCAAGTCAGTCGTAAAAACGACCAAATCCGGCAAAGCCAAGAGGCTTTGTTGGAAAAAAATAAGGCATTGGAACGCATTAATTTGGAAAAGGATGATATCATGGCTATGCTGGCACACGACTTACGTAGCCCGTTGAACAATGTGAAAGGCCTGTTGAGTTTGATGGAATTGAGTGGGATTGATAACCTGACCGGCGAACAAGCAAAATGCATGGGAATGATGCGTAAGGCTACCGAAAAGCTGGACCAACGTATCAACTATATGTTGGATGTGGAAGCCATCAATGCCGAGCGAATCAATTTGCATGAGGAAGTGGTGAAAGCGAAAGAGATCGTGGAGCAGGTACATGGGGTGTTTAGAGAGCCTGCCCGCCAAAAACAAATTCACCTGATTCTGGAAAATTTAAATCAGGAAGTAGAGGTAAAAGTAGACCGGAATTATATGGTTCAGGTGTATGAAAATTTAGTGTCCAATGCGATTAAGTACTCTCCTGAAGGAAAGAAAGCCTGGTTGGGCGTACTTTCTCAAGAAAACAAAGTGCGGTTTTATGTAAAGGATCAGGGACCCGGCATTTCCTCACTGGAAGCCAATAAATTGTTTCATAAATTTCAAAAACTAAGCAGCCGGCCTACTAAAAATGAAAAGTCTACGGGACTGGGCTTGGCGATTGTCAAAAAATATGTGGAAGCTATGGGCGGCAGTGTAGGGTATATCAGTGAAGTAGGGAAAGGAGCCGAATTTTATATAGAGTTTTCTTTGGCTGAGGAGAGAATGGTAAGTTAATAAGAAGAACCTACAGAAATATTATTAAGCATTCGAAGGTCCCTCTCTCGAAGTTAAGTGTGATTGCCCCTTAGGAGCCAAGGTGGGGCTGGCCCGTACTTTTTAGGCTAACTTGTACTACAAATAACAATCAGGCGGTTTTCGTTTAAAAGCCAGCTTATTCCCTACCTAACAACTCTTACCTTGTTTGTTTACAACATCAGAAGAACAATTCTTTAAAATAATTTATTTAGAATTAGTCTAATTAAGAATTGAATTATATTTTTGCCGCTTAACTAACTTTCCCGGGTAATCGATGAGTGTACGAATACTGTTTACAAGCATTTTATGGACTTTAGGGGTAACGGTGGCGGCTTGGGGCCAATCCGTCAAAGGCATTGTGAAAGATGACAACGGTAAGGGTCTGCCCGGAGTTATGGTGGAGATTCGGGGTTTACAGAAGATAACGTTTACCAATGAACAAGGGGGGTTCGAACTCAAGGTACCGGAGCAATTGCAGGAGTTTTCCCTGCTTTTTCATCTCCTGGGCAAAAAAGACGTACAGCTCGATTTTCAGCGAGACTCCGTTCCTGCCACAGTGCTGGTGGTGTTGCTGGATAATGATTTGTACCTGGACGAACTGGTGGTGACCGAACAACGCGAAACCAACGGCAACAGCTCGGCCACGGTATTCGAAGAACAGGCCATAAACCTTTTGCAGGCACAAAGCCTGGCCGAGGTCATGACCTTGCTGCCAGGTAAAAGGATCGAACAGCCGGAGATGTTTAGGGTACAGACGTTGAGTTTACGGACGGCCAATCCCGACCGGAATAACTCTTTTGGGGTGAGTTTTCTGATCGATGATATTCCCCTCTCACAAAACGAAAACATGCAATTGTACCGGCCACATACAAAGGGATTTAATCCGGTGAATCAACGAAGGCCCACCAATGATCCGGCCGGGGGAATTGACTTACGGACCATTCCGGTGGGGAATATCACCAAAGTGGAAGTGAATGCCGGTATTACCGATGCCCGGTATGGAGATGCGACTACCGGCCTGGTACGAATAGAACGGGAAGCGGGAAAAGCGCCTTACAAGTTGAGGATGACCATGCGGGGAGGCTCTTATAGTTTTAGTTTGACCAAAGGTTATAAACTTTCCAAGCGGAGCCAATTGAATGCTTCATTGGACTACTTGCATGCGGCACAGGACCCTCGCGATATGTTGACCCAGTATAAACGGGTTACCGGAAACCTGCTCTGGACGGTAAGAAATCGCAAAAATAGATTGCGAAATACCGTTTCGGCATCCGTATCTACCAACTTGGATGGGGAAAAAGAAGAACCGAATTCTCCTGGCAGGAATACTGCCAAAGAGAAAAATCATTCTTTCCGCTTTTCCAACCGCTTGCATTGGAGTCCAAAGAAAGTCCTGGACCGCTTGAGTTTCAATACCGGTTTCTCCTTTGGCATCCAGCAAACTCGTAGGACTTCTTTTGTTAATAACGGAGGGAATGTGGTTGCTCTGGGAATGGAAACCGGTATGTATGAAGCTACTTATACACCGGTGGCCTATACCTCGGTAAGGGAAGTGGATGGCAAACCCCTTTCTGCGCATAGCAGATTGGAAGGAGACAAAAGTTTTTGGACCGGAAAGATCAGACACCGCATCAATGCCGGTATAGAGATTAATTTTAGCGATAACCTGGGGGAAGGACGGAAGGTCTCCAGTGAAAATCTTGATGTACAATTAGCTGTTGGCAATGGAGTAGGGGAACGTTCCTATGCTTTTAAAGACCGGGTGCCTGCCAGTTGGCGTTGGGCGCTTTACTTACAAGACAATATGATTATTCCGTTGGGGCAAAAGGAGCTGGAAACCAAACTGGGTTTTCGCTACGATAGAATGAACGGTTATGTCTCGATGAGTCCGCGCCTCAACTTGGGTATGAAGATCCATAAAAACTGGCATTGGCGGGGAGGGGTCGGCTATTTTACCAAGGCGCCTAGCCTGGTGCATATGTACAACGGCAATTTGTATTACGATTTTTTATTGGCCGACCACCGGAACAATTACTACGCCCGGGCATTGGTATATACCTTGGTGCGCGATGGGGATGTAACCGATCTGAAACCTTCCAAATCCTGGAAAACGGAAATGGGATTGGATTTTAAAAAGAAAGGTTATTCGCTCTCGCTGACCGGTTATTATTCAAAACGCTATGATGGCTTCGAAAAGAAGAGTCTTTACGAACAGGTGAACATTCCGAAACTACAGTTCGAACCGGTGGAGCCTACCCGGCCTCCGTTGTATGAACAAACCGGAGAGGAGAAAGTACTCATTAAATATACACGGATGACCAATGCTCACTTTTCGCATGATTACGGAGCAGAGGTATTGGTTTCCACCCCGAAATTACAAGAAATTAATACTTCCTTTACCCTGAGTGGAGCTTATTGGGTGACAGAGACTTCCTCTACCTTGCCTCATATCATTAATTCGAACGACCCGTTGTCCGAGGAGCTGAAGGCTTTTCACAAACGCGCAAAAAATTTGTCTAAGGAACTGAATTTGCGATTTACAGTCGTACATCATATTCCGGAGGTGGGCTTGGTATTTACCCTGATAGCCGAGCAGTTTTTGATCAAAAGCAACAAAAATTATTTCGATTCGCCTTATCCCTATGCCTACCTGGATCGGAACCTGGTCTACCATGAACTTTCTGAGGAAGAGCGGGCCAACGAGAAATACGCGCATTTATGGATTCAGAAAGTCAAAGTAACCGATACACATGCTCCCTTGGTGTACCACAATTTTCATATCAGGGCTTCCAAGCAAATGAGCAATGGGATTCAACTGTCCTTTTATGCCAACAATTTTCTGAATTACCGGCCTACCTATAGGGATAATGAAAACAAAGAAAAAAGATTAAACGAAGCCATTTCTTTCGGAGGGCAATTAACCATAACCTTATAACTAATATCGTAATATGAATTTCCTAAAAGTAAACTGTTTAGCCATTTTTATGGGTTTGTTTTTGTTTACCGCCTGTAATGAAAATGATGATGGAGTACCTCCGATAGAGCCGGTGTCCTATCAGGTACAACTGGGCTTTAAAGCATCCCTTTCGGAAATCGTTCCTATGGGGATAGAAGTACGGTTGAGAAATCTGAATAGTGACCTTGAATATACCGGTACTACCGATGAAACCGGTCTGGCAGAATTTGCCGCCATCGTGCCCGGAAGCTATGAAGTAAAAGCCAATTTGCAACTTACCCAAAGTGAATTTAAAGAATTGTTTGGTTTTACCACCCAAAATGAGTTGACCAACTTCAATGCGGTGCATACCGGGGTAGTGATTAATCATAATCAGGCTGCCAAAATCGAGTTGACCCTGGAGTCGGCACGGATTGGCGGTTTGGTATTCAAACAAATTTATTATGTAGGTTCTGACAGGAATAAAGCCGCAATGTTCCGGGATATGTTTTTCGAAATCTATAATAACTCGGACGAGGAAATATATCTGGATGGAATCTGTTTTGCACAATTATTCGGCTCTACATCGACCAAGGGCGACAGCAAGCAATTCGACTGGTCCCAATCCATTGGCCAGACCAAAGGTGACCGGTCCAATACCGGTTATGTCTATGCCGATCATGTGTATAAAATACCGGGTTCCGGCACGGACTATCCGTTGGCACCAGGGGCAAGTGTAGTGATAGCCGGTACAGGGATCAATCACAAAGCACCCTTAGTGGTAGATGGTAAGGAGTATAAGGTTGAAGACCCTTCTTTGACTGTAGATTTATCCGATGCAGCCTTTGAAATAAACCTCAGGCAGTACCGCATCGATCGAGGAATGAAACCTTATTCAACGGATATTGACAATCCGGATGTGCCGAATATGGACATTGTGTACAATTTGAGTAATAAAGATTTAATATTAGATGTAATGGGGAGGGATTCTTTTATACTTTTCAGATTGACCGAAGACGCCTCAAATTGGGATCGTTTACCCAATCCGGAAGAAACAGTCGTAGATGAAGATACAAAACGGTATTTACAAATCCCTGTGGAAATCATTGTTGATGGAGTAGAAATTAATAGGCCTGTGAAGCCATTCCCAAGGCGTTTGCCACAAGCCATAGACGGAGGGTATACATATGCGCCTAAAGGTATTTTTTCTTCTCAGTCGTTGATCCGTAGAGTAGCCACAACCTTGGACGGTCGTAAAATTTTGCAAGATACCAATAACAGTTCAGAAGATTTTATCACTATCGATCTCCCCTTGCCTGGCGGTTGGGTAGAGTAAGCATTCTATACATTTCGCAGTCTGGTGTTGAGTAGGTACTGTTACTTCGCCAACATCCGGTTACGGCAGCTCTTGGTGTTCATTCCTGGCAGAGGGGGGCTTACCCTTCTCTGCTTTGTAAAAAAGCAGGAGTCACCTGTAAGGAGGGGAATGTATTGTAACGTTGAATAGTTACAACATCTTTCGGCAATCAGGTATAAAATTATCTATCGTTGAAATCATTTTGATGAAATCCATTATTATCTTCAGTTTGTTATTTTCCTTCGGGTTGGTCCGGGTTCCTCGTTTATCGGCCCAGGTTGATTCCATTCCTTTGCCTTTGAAAAGCCAGCGTTGGCAATGGTTTCGTTCAATGCCTACAGGGTTGGGGCAAACCATGCCGGAGGCCTATGCGCTGAGTTATTTCTATGCAGATTATCGAAAACAAGCTTTTCGCCAAGGAAGGCAACCGGGTTATGTAAAACAGTTTGGGTTTTATACCGAGGGAATCACCAAAGTGAAGCAAGTGACCTTGTTTGGCGAAGCCCGCATAGAAAAAGAGTTGCTAACGGACCATAATTGGGACCTTTCTCATGTTGAGCAATTGCGGGGTGAACAAAATGTCAGCCCTTTTCACTACGCTGCCTACCATCCGGGAAACTGGGACAATCAGAAATATGAATTTAAATTGGGGTTTACAGTGCCTCTGTTCAACGAAAAACTGCAACAAGCTTTGTACTTACGCTATGAGGCGAGTAATTATTACCGTTTACAAGAGCCTCAGCCCAAGATTGATTATTTTCTGATTAATTTTTCTTACCAGGCGGCTTTTCAATTGGCTCCGGGTTGGCAAGTTGGGGCTTTTGTGTCAAAAGGTAAATCCGAAAAGGAATTTAATATTAACTACAAAGATGTATACCGGGATTCTCCCTCTTTCCCGGAATATTATAACCGGATTGTAATTGGGTACGGTACAGTAGAAGGAGCGGAGCAACGCAGAGGGGAGCCTGTTAAAAAGGATACGGATTTTGGCGGTTTTATTCAAAAGACCACTTCCCGGCAGGATGCTTACCTGAAGATCAAACGCTATTCCTTTACCGATGAATATATATTTCCAACCATCGAAAATGGAAAACGGATAGGATCGGATACCATCGGGGATTACCGCTCTGATGGTTGGGAACTGAATGCCTTGATTGTGGGGAAAAGCGCTTACCAATCCCGTTTTCTTAGAATACAGGCTAATATGGCCGATGGGATTAATTACAACAGGGTCTTGGGAGGATATAATTATTTGTACAAGGAAAGCGCTCTGGAAATAACAGTAGGGAAAACAAACTGGCAGCGTAACTACCATTCTATATGGCTAGGTGCCCGTTACGATACTTATCAAAAAGAAGATACCCAGGCAGAAGTCCTGCTCAAAGTCGCTAACCTGAAAGGAGAGGTAGGTTGGTTAAAAAAATACGCTTTGCCCAAGGGCCATCACCTGCAACCCCTGGTGGAAGGCAGCTATACGGTCAGCTTGTCGAAACGGCTTCAGGTAGGGGAAGGATCGGTGGACCAGGCTTTTTATCAGGATATTATCCAACGGGACTATTTCTTTGCCACGGCCGATAAAGTAAGCCTGACTACCGGCCTGGAATACGAGGTTCCCATGAAGAAGGAGAGCCACCGGGCATTTATCCAGATACAAGGCAATCTTTTACAAGCTATTGCTACCTCTAGTCAAATGGAAGGATTACCCGAAAGCTGGAAAAAATTAAACCTGACGGCAAGCCTGAAACTTGGATTCAGGTTTTGAATAAAATCGCCATTAATAACTAACCACTATTGATAATTCCTTTGACAATGAAATATCCGTTCGTACTACTTAGTTTGTTTTTATTCGGAGGAGCCACCTACCAAAATGTACAAAAAGCACCTTCCTTTTCCGAACCGGCGGCTTCCGGGGATACCCTTACCTTGCGGGAAATTTACAGCCTTCCCCCGGAGCAATGGCCGGCCCCTTTTGTGGATGATACCATTGTCTGGCAGGAACTCGGGTCTTTACCGGAGCCCCGGTTTCCGGGTGACAGTTTGCCGGATACCCGATTGGTTGAGCTGGGAAAGCAGCTGTTTTTCGATCCGCGGCTTTCTTCTTCCGGGCAGGTGGCTTGTGTTTCCTGCCACCATCCCGACCTCAACTGGGCGGACGGAAGGCGGAATGCCATGGGACACGACCTCCGGGAAGGCAAACGCAATTCCATGTCCATTCTGAATACCTGGTTTTACAAAGAACTGTTTTGGGACGGACGGGCTGGCAGTCTGGAAGCGCAAGTACACTTTCCTTTGGAAGATAGTGTGGAAATGAATGCGGTGACGGAGTTTGTTGTCCGGAAGTTGACCGATATACCAGGGTATCAATCGCAGTTCCAGGCGCTTTTTGGCAAGGACGAAGTGGAAGCGGAAGATATGTTCCGGGCGATTGCTACCTTCGAAAGAACCATTACGAGCCGGAAATCCGACTTTGACTACTTTTTAGAAGGTAAAACCCACCGGATGAGTGACGAAGCTTTGCAGGGTTTACATCTTTTCCGTACCAAAGCGCGCTGTATGAATTGCCACAATGGCCCGCTTTTTACCGATAATCAGTTTCACAATGTAGGACTGACGTATTACGGAAGAAAATACGAGGACTTGGGCCGCTATCACGTGACGGGCCTGCCCGAAGATATCGGGAAATTCCGTACGCCCAGCTTACGAGATGTTATGCGGACCCGGCCCTGGATGCACAATGGGATTTTCGACAGTATGGAAGGGATCTTGAATATGTATAATATGGGAATGCCCCGGCCCAAACCCCGGAAGGAGATGGAAAACGATCCCTTATTTCCGGTTACCTCGCCTTTATTACACAAACTCGGGCTGACTAAACAGGAAAAAGAGGCCATCATTGCCTTCTTACATAGTATTACGGCTGCGTCTTCTCGTATCTCCCGGCCGGAATTGCCACAGTAATTTTATTAAGTTTGGTGAATGCGTGCAAATACGATGAGAGGTCGTATTTCATACATTCATTAGCGATTATTACGAATCAAATAGTACAAGGGAGCCAAAGGGTGGGTGATGTAATTTTCCCACAGGAAAAAGTATTCACCCACGCGCTTCAAGGCTTTTCAGAGCCTGAGCGAGTGTGGATTTGAAGATTCTTGTCAGAATTCCGGCCTATTGTGGAAACATATTTTCGCTATCATCCCCTGAAAGGGGACAAAAGGGTATGCCCAATGCGAAAGCTCAATACGAGCTTGTTAGGAGCAAGAGTTCGATTGTACTTTACGGAGGTGTAAAAAAGTACCGGCGGTACTTCCCCGGAACCCGTACCGTTATGAATAAACCGCTCTTCTTCTCCTTTTCAGAACAAAAATACCGGTGTTCAGCCTAAAAAAGACGGCAACTGCCGGGAAGCCTTTTTGTTAGGGGCCTTTCAGCTATTTTCACTTATTTTCATTTTTTTTCAGCTATTTTCAGTTAGCTTTTCACTTAGCAGAGGCGCGAAAAAAAAAATTTATTGAAGGCTTGCTAAGTGAAAATAAGTGAAAAGGGCTGTTAAGTGAAAATAGCTGAAAAACAGCCAGTCATCCGTTCGAATTAACCGGAGCGAATCAAGGGCTAAATTCCACGCCAGCTTTGTATTTTTCAAGGAATACCGCTTCGGGAGTAAAATACCTTGGAATTTTTTGCCACTTAAAAACAGGGCGGGGTCAGAAAGGCGGGGAGGAGCGTTTCGTTGCCAGGGACTAGTTGTTAGTGATTGGCTATTTGGAGTTGATGGCTATTGATTACAACATTATCCCTCCGAACATGGGCCTTGACGGAATACTAGCAAGAAAGCCAGGGGTTTTGGGAGCCATAAAAATTAGAGATTTTACGGAAAACAGTAAATTAAGGGAGAAAAAGTAAAAAAATACGGATGAGCCTTGTGTAAAGTATAAGTGACTGTATGTTTTTGGGCTCTTTGAGGGGAGGGAGAGGAGTTCTGTAGATGAACAAATTATGCGTCATACTGAAAAAAAAACTTAATCAATTATTCGTAATAAGGTTTCTGATAAACATGCCCTTATGGATACTTCTCCCATCTGCGCTGTTCCCGGGCCGGAAAGCTTTGGAATTTTTCAGGCGGGTTGATAGAGATCCGTAACGGTTCACCCGTAACAGGATGGGTAAAATGCAAAGCTACTGCACAAAGAAACAGGCCTTTATGTTGCATGGTTTCCGGGCCATAGAGGGAATCACCGATGATAGGATGTCCCAAATGAGAGAGGTGAATGCGCAACTGATGAGTACGTCCGGTCAGTGGAGATAACTCCACCAATGTAAGCCATTGGTGTTGTAAAGAAGGCGTATGGGATAATGCGGTATATTCCGTGATGGCCTCTTTGCCTTCTATCATTTGTGCTATCCGGCCGGAACCTTCTACTTTTCCCGCAACAATGGCTTTGTATTGTTTATGAATGGTTTTCCGGGCAAATTGATGGCTAAGATAATGCAAAGCCTGAGTTGTTTTGGCAATGAGTACCAAGCCCTTCGTGGGACTATCCAAACGGTGAACAGGCCTGGGTTGTAGCAAAGCATCGTAAGCCGATGAAGGTTTCAAATTGAAACGCAGGGCGTTTTCCAGCGTGCGAAATTGATTGCCACTGATACGTAAGCCGCCCGGTTTGTTGATTACGGCCAAAGCATCATCTTCATACACTACGTGCAAAGGGAGTTCATAGATTTTGCCCAATCTATCCTCTCTTTCCACGAGTTCGATACATTGGCCGGCTTGCACCCAATGGCCTGTGGAGGATACTTGTCCGTCTACTAATAATTCTCCTCGTTTGATGGCTTTTTTGATGCCTTGGTGAGAAGGTAACCGTTCGAATAAACCTTGTACATAGTCACTTAGTCGTTGAGGGAGAATTCCTGGAGGTACAATATGGTTTTCAAGGCTTCGCATAGGCTAATCTGTTTTGGCAAAAATAGAGATTAATTTGCGAATACTCTTTGATGAAGGCAAGCCCAATGAATTTACATAAAAATACCCCTTCTTAACATAAGAAGAGGGTATTTGGTGGATTAAGGAGTGAGATACCTCCTGTATGACGCTGATTTCACAAATTGCTGACCTTGGATGTATGGCTACGCTATTCCTGGTTTTTTTTAGGCAACAATTGCTTGGTCATAGCCGCTCCGATCAATGACTCCAGTGGAGTTCCTCCCTTGGTATCCCCTCCCATAATCATTACTTCGGGGAATTTAATGTTGGCAAGCTCGGTTGCTACACCGATGGCTGTTTCTTTCTCTATTTGGGCTTTTTCCTGCGGGGTTAATCCGGCAGAAACCAGTTTTCTGTTTTTATACGATTCGGCATCTGCTTTTACCTTTTCTGCTTCAGCTCTTAGTTTTTCCGTTTCCAAAGCCAGTTGAGCAAGTTTACGGTTGGTTTCTTCTTGTTTCAACTTGGTTTCAATGGCAATCAATGCTTTAACCTGCTCTTTTTCTTGGGCCACCCGTTCCCCGGCTTTGTCGCGCTCTCCTTCTGCCACAATCCGGGCTTGGGCATCTTTGGCCGTTTTGATTTTCTGCTGTTCCAATTGGCGTTTGGCGGATTCGTCTCTCTGTGCTTCCAGGCGCTTTTTAAAGGCTTTCTCCAGAATGACATCATCCACAATCACTTGTGCCACAATGACATTACTTTCGTTGATGTCATGAGGGATTCGGATGGTTTTCCCTTCATTATCCAGCCGTTTGTTCACCTCATACCTTGTCCGGATTTCCTGGATAGAGCGACTTTTTTGTTCAATGGCGGTTTCCAGGGTGTCTTTGTATTCGATCTTTTGTACACTGAAGGTTCCCATTTTTAATTGATCATCAATGGCTACCCGGAAGTCAGAAGCCGAGCCGGAAATATAATCTTGTGCGGCAAACATATACCCTGTGTTCGACACCACTTCTCTTACAGTGGGAATCAAAGTCGTTTGCACCAGATTCTGTAACGAGCGGTATTCAATGGCCAGGTTGATAAAAGATTCCGGGTCCGTAGGCAATTGGAAACGTGTAGACAGCATGGCCTTGGCCGTTACCTGATCGATAAACCGGATGGGAATAGGGTCCATGGCTCCTTCTATTTCACCGGTTTCTTCATCGGCGTTTACTACTTTTACATCGATGTATTTTTGCCAGGGAATTACTTGAGCAAATCCCCTCCATTTTATTCCCTCATCCATGATCGCACTCTTAGACCCGGTAGGATGTACCAATACATACTGATAACCGGGCTCTGCATAAAAGAACAGATAAGGGAAAAGTATCAGGGTGGTTCCGACGAAAGCCAATGCACCGGCCATACGATGGAAGAGTTTGATAACGGTAGAGGGTGAATGATTTTCGTGTCCCTCCTTCAAATTTAATTTTTTACTTACCAGGGGAGCTGCAAAAAATAAAAATGCAGCAAGGAAAATGAATAAAATCCCAAAAATGATCATCGTTTTAGAGTTTAATCAGTTAATATTAGCTTGTTAGTAATGGCGCAATAGGGTATTTTTTTACAATCCGTAAATCGTAAATTTCCTATAGACTATAGACGTCTTTAAGCAGGGTTTACCCACAGCAACCTGTACATATCGTTGTGATTGTTTTTTGAAAAACAAAATTGTAATATATGGTTAGGAGGGAGGCGCTTCAACCTAATGAAATACGGGGAGTTATTTCCCGATAGGTGGCATCCTCTGTGTGTAATATCTTGTACGTACGTGATTGAACAAAGGTTTTGTTAATAAACTATTTTGTTAGTTCTTGTGTTTTTGCTTTCTGTTTTTTAGTGAATTAAATTTGATTATTCTTGGTTTTTGCTCTTTTTTTTTATTGAAAGTAAATCATTATTTTTAGAATAATACCAAGAGAACTCCATAAATCAGGAAGGGTAAAATTTGAATTCAATGGTTGGGTTTTTACCATTTAATCAGTATCTTGCCAATAACAATTCGCACAACTTTCTACACTTTTTACATTACTACCACTTAGACTTAGCAAACTGGAATAATTGCTTTTTAATTCTAAACCAATAAGTAGAATGCAACCATTACATCTCGTTTTGGTGGGGAATTGCGATGTGCTTTTACCCTGTTTCTTAAATCCTAAACGTCCCATTGACCCAATTAAATTAGCCGCCTTTTTACCTAATATGCTTGACGCTATGAATTTTTTACAGCGCAATCAGGTGGAGGTGTTGGTCATTAGTGATTGTCAGTTTAATACTTTTGGGAAAGATTTTATCTCTGTGATCAAAAGAATGTCAATACATACCTATATCATTGTGTATTGCAGTGCGGGAACGATGGAGAAATCCATGGCAGGTTCTAGTGAAATCGATCGCTATTGCGTGAGTTTAGAGGAATTTTATCAAAGTCTAAATCATTTGATTGCCTGTACTGAAGAGCGTTTAAAAACTCCGGAGGCTACCACCATTAGCCCTGAAAAACTCTACTCCCTGACCAAACGCGAACAGGAAGTGATCGAGTTGATTGCTCAGGGGCAACGTTATAAAAGTATCGCTCAACAGCTTAATATCAGTCCGGGTACGGTAGATAAACACCGGAAAAATATTCAAAAGAAATTAGGCGTGCCCAGTGCCGCCGAATTGATGACCCTCTTACAACAGGGGTATTAAAAATACCGATTTTTATTCGAAAAAATACCGATTCGGGGTATTTGCTTCTAATGGATCTTCCCCTAACTTCACAAGTAAGAAATAATTGTGGATATCACTGTCAAAAAAGATTTTAATTGCACTTGAAAAAATCAAGAATGGCCCCGTTATACCCATTTTGTACCCGGTGTATAAGGGAAGAAATATGACCATGAAGAGGATATACTACATGAGGGCAACCGTTATGCATTTCACTGTTGCCGACTTTTTCATTTGCACGATTGTTATTAACAAACTAAGGCTGGTAAATATATCCGAATAGCAGACTGATACTATCCGACAACGTTTTTGTGCAAGTTTCCGGGTTGGAATTACCTTCATACGGAATATGGCACTGTATTGCCAAATTTTACTTTCTTGTACTTAGCATAAAGTACATAAAGCTTTTGATGCAAATTTAAGCCTGATACCTGTATGTCAATTTTGTACTTGTAATCTTAAAAATAAGGTCAGGCAGTGAATATAACCGGGCAAAGTGTAGTACATGTTAACTCTTGTAACAAGGTGTACATTCTTTTTGTCATCAAGATGTTGTATGCCTTTTTTGAGAAGAAAAACGATTAAAGTATTCGCCTCTTTTTGGTTCCGACTAAATCTCGTCAGAATCGTTTTTGTATCTCGATAAAGGCTGTTCAGCAGTGGGTAACCGAAACCACTTTAAAAAGAAGTAGGCGCAATGCCTGAATGCGTTAATGAAGGTAACTATTCAAAAATCACTTAAAATGAAACTTTTTAAAAAATCTTTGCTGGTCGTTAGTGCTTGTTTGCTAAGCTTAAGTTTGTTTTCTTTCAAACCTGCAAGCATCAATGAGGCAAACCTTTCTGTAGCGACAGTAAGTTACTCTTCTACTACTCTTCAACCGAGTACTGATCATGCTGCAGCCCGTATTACGGCTTTGGCAAGAACTGCCAAAAAAGTATGGGACAGAAGTGGTAAAGAAGCTGCAAAATTTGTTGCTTATGAAGTAGTGATGAGAGGAGTTGATTGGGTACTTTCAGCCGAAGCTCCTGTAGTTGCTTTGGAAGATGAGATGAATTACAAATTGAGCAAGTTATAGCTAATGACAATCTAATCTCCCTTGGGTGGTGTTTTTGCTTCCTGAGGGAGGTTTTAAATTCTACTCAAATGGTGAAAAAATTAATGGTGCTTTTCGTGTTTGGCCTTTATTGGGGGATAACGGTATTCTTCACTATTCCGGAGAATTATTTACAGATCAAAGCGATTCGGTTAGGTAAAGTGTTTTCTACAATGTTTTACCAAAGATGGTCGTTTTTTGCCCCGCCTCCTCAACACAACGATCGCTTGTATTATCAATTCATCACTCATAACCATGACACCTTACTTTACGAGGTACTCCAGCCTGTTCAGAAGTTGAGAAAGAAGCAATATTTGGCGAATAATGATATTTCCATCATTGATTATGTATTGTCAAATTCGTTGAATAATATTTCTGACCAAATCAGGGAAAATTTTGGCAACTATAAGTACTTGCATTGTGAGGGAATGGATGAAGATGCCTGTTTTTCCATGTTTTTAGAGGGTTTTGAAAAGGAAATGTACGAAATGAATGAAATTAATACCTTGAAAAACTATGGAATCCGGCTTAATCATTCAAAGAGCGACCGCCACTTTTATAAGTTCAAGGTGATTTATGCCACGGTGCCCGTTGCCAAGTTTGCCGATAGAAATAACCCGGAAAAGGTTCCAAAAGAACAGTTTGTCTTTGAAACGAAGTATTACGATTTAACACACAACCTATGGATAGATTAAACGCATTTCTGGACAATTTATCTAAGCAGAATAATTTCTCTTACTATTTGTCAATATTCAGAATATTCATTGGCTTTCATATTATCAAGAAAATATATCTTTTGTGGGGAAGTCAATCGATTTTGCTTTCAAATGGGGTGTTTTTTGAACACAAAGATATTTTCTTGGATTATTTAGGCATAGATTCTACCCTGGTTTTAGACTATAATACCTTATTTCTTTCCACCATAGTGGTTACTTCAATACTCATCATTTTTGGTGTGGGAAAGAATTTTACATTGATTGCCTTATATCTGGAAATGAAGATATTACAAGATCTAACCTATCCCATCCTCAATGGGGGTGACAATCTTTTAATATTCGTCTTGTTGTATTTGATTTTTAGCAAATGCTTTGACCATTTCACGCTTGTCAAGTCGGAGGTCAAACACGGTAAGCTCTCCCTGTTCGTTTCCAACTTGGCCGTGTACTCTATTTGTATTCATTTGGGCTATGTGTACTTTATTTCGGCCATTCACAAAATCCACTCGGATGTGTGGTTTAACGGTACGGCCTTGTACTACATTATGAACCTGGAAAGGTTTGAAAGTCCTCTCAATCATTACGTGAGTGACAGTGGTTTTTTTACCACGATGGGTACTTATTTTACCTTGTTATTTGAAATGTTATTTATCTTTTTGGTTTGGAATAAACACTTGAAAATAGTTTTTTTACTATCTGGGATTTTATTACATGCAGGCATCTACTTTTTTATGATGATCTATGATTTCGAAATCTTTTTTGTTTCCCTCTACGGCTTTTTTATCAGTAATCTTTATTGGGAAAAAATTGTGCGGTACCTTGATAATCAGGTGATGAAAATAAAATCCATCTATCTAAAAAAGTCAGTAACCATGAAGGTGGGCGCCACCGAAGTGCTGAAAAAATAACCTTTTTGATATATAGCAAGAAAGATTAAGTGTATCGACTTGCTCTTATGCTGATACGAAAATAAGGATTACAACCAAGAGTAATTTCAATTGGGAGTACAAATCTATGGGCAGGCTTTGTCATACTAAAGGGTGAATATTCATCTACGGCTAATAGTTATCGATAACGATGGGTTTTTAAAAATAGAAATAGCCTTAAAAGCCGGTTGGTTTGAAAGTGTATGAAAACATGAAACACTCCTTTTTTCAAACATGAAAACCATATAAAAATGAAATTAAAACATCTGAGACTACTGGGCTTTTTGGGCTTCGTTGGGTTCTTACCCTATCTCATGGAGGTCCCTGATTATATAAAAGTATTCAAGCTTTTTTTCTTTTTCTTTTGGGCAGAAGGAGCTTATAAATTTTTCAAAATATGAAAAAAATCGTAATTTTCGATGGAGACTGTCCTTTCTGCAACCGGTCGGTGATGTGGTTGGCAGAGATGGACACTGACAATGATTTTTTATTTGTGTCTAATTTATCTCAAAAAGGAAGAGAAATTTTGAACCGGCATCACCTTGAACGGGTAACCCTTGATTCGATCATTGTATGGGTGGAGGGGCGCTTTTATACAAAGGCAAAGGCCATTGCCGTCTATTTAACTGAAACAAATAAATGGCCTGTGTTGCAGTTCATTTTGAAAATTACGCCATCGTGTATTTCCAACTTTTTGTACGATATGGTCGCCTCTGTCCGGAAGAAAATTATCCGGAATAGTTGTGCCTTGCCAGAACAAAAGATTAGGACAAAGTTTATCATACAGTAGCTCTATACGGTAAGGCATAATGGATTGCATGAGGCATTTCTTCAAAAATCAGGAAGGCAAATACTTCTTTAACTATAAAATAGTTTGAATCATGTTAAAAAGCAGTGCGAATGAATCGTTGCTCAATACCGCATTAATCCTGGCATTAGCGAGTGTGTTTACATGCTATCTCATTGCAAATTTGACTTTGCAAGAAGGCTTTAGCCAAATCGAGTTTTCCATGATGGCACTCATGCCGGGAGTGGTATTTTTCTTTTGTACCTTTATTGGAGGGATTTATGGGCTGATGCTGTACCGCAAGCATTGTTTTAAAGAAGAAAAACAGCCTTCTACATGGTTGGCTCTGGGCATACTCTTGCTGGGTCTTTTGGTAGTGACCGGGTTGCTGGATGCCCTGTACTTTTTTGTCATAGACAAAAGCCTGTCTCAAGAATTTGCCAATGGGTTTCAATTATATATGGGGATGGAGCAAGAGGAGTTAGAGGGTTTTGCCGAGCTCCCTTTTCTGATGCAAAATGGAGCCGTCTCCATAGGGGCTATTGTAATGGCCTTACTATTGGCTACTCCCATTGCCAATTCCCTGGCCAAAAAACCTGAGGAGAAAAACCCTGCCATGATGTAGGGGGGCACCATTCATATTGAACGAATGCATTAGTGACTTCAAAGAGGGGGAAGGAAGGGGGAGAACGTTTTATATAACAAAGTATAAGAATGACTCTGGTCTTTGGTTAGACACAGGGTTCTTTGAGTGAATACCCTCTTGCCTTCCTCTCTACCTTTACGACTTTGGACTTTCTCGCACCCGCCACTTGAAAGGAGCTTAGTTCTTTAGACCCAATTTTATTGGGTCATATTGTCTGTAAATGTGTTAAGTATATAAAATTAACAAAACATTTTAAGTGACTTTATCGAAGCTTAATTAGCTTTGCGATGCATTAACTTTCGAATTAGTATTAAACTCCTAAAATTCATGCATTTCAAAGCACTTCCTGTTTGGATTACGTTCTGTTTAGTAATCTTTTCCTTTGGCTATGCCCATTCCTAGTGTCAAACCGTTCAGGCCGGAGCCTGGGAAGATCCCGCTACATGGGGTGGCACCTTACCCACATCAACTTGTAACGTGACCATCAGTCATAACGTAACGTTAAACTCTTCGCCTACCATTGAGTCGCTTCAATACACGGATGTTGGCGCGGGCAACCCAACTTTTACTGTACAGTCAGGAGTGTTGGCGATTACAGATAGTTATACCATTACCCGTGGAGTGACCAACATCAATGCCGGGGGCAAAATTCAGGTAAACGGGTTAATGACCATTACTTCCGGGATTGCTGTAGTCAATGTATATGGTACGTTAGATATAGAACACCTTACGATGGGAGGAAACAATACGCTAAATGTAAAAAATACTGGTTATATCACCGTCAACCAGGATGTGGACCTTACCAATGGAAAAATAACCATTGATGAGGGAGGGTTTATGGATGTAAAGGGAGATTACAATACTTCCGGGGGAGCTACGACTACCTTAAACGGTACTTTAAACGTGGGACAAGAGTTGAACTTTGCAAATGACAGTAATGATATCACTGGAGACGGTACCGGGAGCATCTACTATCCGGCGATTTCTTGTCCTGCCTGGATTACAAACAATGGCCATACCTGTGAAGATTATTTGATAAGTGGGGTCAATATTTCTACTGAACCCTTGCCAGTGACCTATATGTATTTCCACGCTACTCTACAATCTCCTACAGTATTGCTGGAATGGGCTACCGCTACAGAAGTTAACAATGCGTATTTTGTCATTGAACGTGCAGGCTTTGAGGGGCACTTTGTAAAATTAGCAAAAATCCCAGGCGGTGGAACTACCTCTTCTCTGCAAAAATACCAATGGAGAGATGATGCGCCTCTTTCCGGAAGGTCTTATTACCGGATCAGACAAGTGGATTTTGATGGTCAAAACGCTTATACCCCTGTAGTGACCATGAATACTGTTCAGCCCGAAAAAACCGTATTGTTTCCTAACCCGGTGGCTATGGGAGAAAGCTTTTCTTTGAAGGGAGCTTTTCATCGAGAAGAAGTTGTGAAAGTAACAATTATCGGGGTGGGCGGGCAAATGTTATTTCGGAAACAATATCTCGTAAAAGAAAACCCATCACTTGATTTTAATACAGCCACCATAGGCTTGGCGAAAGGAATGTATTGGGTGAAAGTAGTTGCAACAGGGAGTCACTCAGTCCATAAACTGCTGGTACGGTAACCCTGGTTTTACGGAAGTAATTGTATTTATTTTACTCCTTTTATTGGGTAGTGAAGTCTTTCTTCGAAAACACCGGAGAAAGGCTTTTTTGTTTGCACTTGAATTCCTGAGAAAATCTTACCTTTGTTCTCACTTTTTTAACCAGTTTAACCATGGAAAACCCAAAACACTATTTAGCAGGAGTGGGGGCATTTGTGATATGGGGATTTTTTTCTGTTCCCTTGCGGGCACTTAAGGCTTTCTCTGCCGGAGAAATCCTGTATTTCCGGATTTTATTTTCCGTGCTCTTCCTGTCAATTATCTTATTTAGCTTTAGAAAAGCTTCACTCAAAAAAGACTGGGCTTATTTTCGTAGTATGTCCGGCTCGAAGAAGTGGAAAGTCTTGGGCCTGACCCTAGCCGGCGGTTTGTTACTGACAATCAATTGGCTGGTGTTTATTTACACAGTTAATTATGTCAATGTCAAGACGGCTTCATTCTCTTACCTGATTTGTCCGGTAATGACGGCCGCTTTAGGGTATGTAATTATTAAAGAAAAGTTGGAACCGCTCCAATGGATTGCCGTAGGATTGTGTGCCCTCAGTTGTGCATTGATCGGCATGAGTTCGTTTCAAGAGTTGGGCTATAGTGTTGTGACAGCATTGAGTTTTGCCTTGTACTTAATCTCACAAAGAAAGAATCAAGAGTTTGACCGCTTATTTGTTTTGGGGGTTCAGATGTTATTTGCCTTATTGGTATTAAGTTTTGGAATTAATCATTTGGTGGGGCATGTGCCTGCTTCGGGTTTGTTTTACGAAATCATTATTTTAATTGCCATAGGCTTTACCATCATTCCTCTTTTTCTCAATTTATTTGCCTTGCAACAGGTGAACTCTGCCACCATTGGAATTCTCATGTACATCAATCCCATGCTGAACTTTGTATTGGCATTCACTCTTTTTGACGAGCAAGTAGATCTGACGCAGTTACTGGGCTATGTGATTATTTTTATAGGCTTGTTTTTATTCAATTATCAAAATATTCGCAAACTTCAGGGGAAGTGGGTAGGAGTAAAAAGAACCACTAGTCATTAATACGTTTTTAGAAAATCAAAGTAAAGGCCTTGGAAGTAGGGGATACATACTTCCAAGGCCTTTTTTATAAGCTTATATCTCTTTACAAAGCTTGTACTTCCTTGTACCGTTAACAGATTAATAGTAAGGCTTTTGGAAATAATTTAGAAATTATAGTATATTTAACAACCGGTCTTATGACTATGAATGAAAAAAATTAAGGGTCTTTTCTGAATTTTTGGATGGAACCTATGAGGTAAATATGAAAAACCAACTAGCTTCGGAACTCAAAAAAGGGAACTGCGATGCATTAAAAGAAGTGTACAACAAGTATTGGTACAGGTTGTACAGGCTCTCTATGAAATATCTTTCCAACCAGGAGGATGCCGAAGAAGCCGTGCAGGATGTAATGTTAAAATTATGGAAGTATAGAGAGAACATCCGGGAAGATAAAGAACTGGATGGGTACTTGTTAAAAATTGCACAAAATACATTGCTCAATACCTTACGAAAGAAAAAACTGTCCATGGTTCCGTTGACCGGTGATACTGTACTTTCTTACCAGGCTTGTACCACAGAGCATGAAGTGTTGGCCAACGAGCTGGAAAATATTTCGGAAGAACTTCTTTCACAATTATCCCCCCGTAGATATAAAATATTTTGCTTGAGCCGGAAGAAGGGCTTAAGTTATGAGGAAATTGCCAAGAAGCTGAATATCTCCAAAAAGACAGTGGAAAATCAGATGTTTTTTACCTTGAGTTACCTCCGGAAAAAACTCAAGGAGTACCGCCATGCACATTTGTCGATAATGCTTATTGGTATGGTATGGTTTTACCATATTGTGCAAAAAATATTGGATTCTTGAAAAGATTTTTTTTGTCAAAAAAGCCCTTTATAGTTCGTATGAAGGGCTTTTTTATTTCTTTGGGGAAAAAAGTGAATTTTTTTTGATACCTCGATAGGTACTTTGCCCGCTTTCCTGTGTACTTCCTTTATAGAGAGGCCGAAAGAGGATGATGGGAGGATTTTGAAGCCTCTTTGATGGAGAAAAAAACTTACTTTTCATAAGGAAGCGTAAGCGAAATTTGAATCTAAACTTCCATTAGATGGAACCCAAAAAAACAACAATAGAGCAATTGTTAAACAAATTCCGGAAGGGAGAATGCACGCTCCAAGAACTGGAGAAAGTGCAAGAATGGATGGCTGACCCTGCGAATGAAGGAAAGGTGAAGGCTATGATGGAAGAAGACTTTCAGGAAACCAACACAGACTATACAGCAACCGAAAATGAGAACATTGTCAAAGGGGAAATTTGGGGGCGAATTGCTCAACAGTTACCTATGAAGCCCAAAAGTACTCAAAACTCCTCCATTCAAATTCACAGAGGTGGTGAGCGGGGCAATTGGTATAAGTGGGCAGGAATAGCTGCGATATTGATTCCTATACTATTGAGTATTACCGTTTACCGTTTGGCTTACTTGCCTCAAGAGAAGTCCGGAGAGTCTCAGTTAACTATAGAAGAGGCCTTGTACAGTAGTCAAACACTTTCCGGAGAAAAAAAGACACTCAAACTTCCGGACGGATCGGTAGTGAAGTTGAATGCCCGGTCCAAAGTTTCGTTTTCCGAGGACTTTTTGCGGGCCCGGGAACGCGAAGTGTTTTTAGAAGGGGAGGCGTTTTTTGAGGTGGTCAAAAATGGAAAACCCTTCTTGGTAAAAACCCGCAGGGCAGTCGTCAAGGTGTTGGGAACGAGTTTTAATGTCAATGATATTGAAGGGCATAACAAGGTGCAGGTTGCGGTCGCTACAGGCAAAGTAGCGGTGGAAGTCAGTCAGGACACTGTCATGTTGGAACCGGGTAGAATGGCAGTATATGACGAAGAAAAGCAAGCTACCTGTGTGGTTTCTTTCGCTAATGGAGAAGATGTGTTTGGCTGGAAAGACGGGATATTAAAATTTAATAATAACTCTTTTGAAGAAGTAATTGAACAGCTCTCAAACTGGTACGGAGTGGAGTTTGTAATTCATCCTGGCTTTCAAATTTCCAGAAACTGGTATAACGGGCGCTTTGAAAACCAATCGCTGAAAGGCGTGTTGGAAGGGTTAAGTTATGCAGGGAGGTTTCAATACAAAATCATTAATAAGAAAGTAGAGATTTATTCAAAATAATATTTTGCAGCATATGGATACTAGCTAAGTGCTTTTCAAAAAAATACCGGCAAGCAGGAAAGAAATTTTGGCCGATTTCAATGCTTGCCGGTAGATAAACTATTCGTTCATCTTAACTTCTTAAAAATATGAAAAGAAAAATACTTAAGCAAGCCGTGTTTATGTCCAAAACAGCATTTTACGGTCTGGTCTTGCACATGATATTAGCAGGTTTGTTAGTTGCCAAAGCGAGTAACGGCCAGAAATTGAGCATAGATGATATTTACCTTAGCATCGATGCGAAAAATGAGAAAATAACGCAGGTGTTGACTAAGATTGAGAGGAAAACTCCATTTGAATTTTCCTACTTCGGAACCATTACGAACAAAAGCCAACGAGTTACCTTTTCGGCCAATAACTTGAGCCTGAGAGAAGTGCTGGAACAAATCTCCCTACAGACAGGCTTTGGGTTTAAAAGGGTCAATGACAATATTTTTGTCGATCGTTTGGATCAAAAAGAACCTTCTGTGGACGATGAATGGGCAGGGCAAGAGAAGGTTACGGTTAGCGGAATCGTAACTTCCGCAGAAGATCAAGTACCCTTGCCGGGGGTCAGTATTATAGTGAAAGGAACGTCGTTGGGTACCATTACCGATGTCAATGGAAAATATATGCTAACAGTAGAGGAAGGAGATGTGTTGAAGTTTAGCTATGTAGGTTTTCAAGACCAGGAAGTGACTGTGGCTGACCAGACAGTGATCAATATCACCTTGGAAACAGACTTTGAACAATTGGAAGAAATAGTAGTAGTGGGGTATGGAGAGCAAAAGAAAAGCCTGGTGACCGGAGCCATTTCCTCTATCAAAGCTTCCGAATTATCCTCTGTATCCAATACCCGGGTAGAACAAGCGCTGCAAGGTAGAACTGCCGGGGTATCCGTATTGCCCAATTCCGGTTCGCCCGGTAGCGGTATGAAAGTACGTATCCGGGGTACGGGTTCCAACCAGGGTTCCGACCCTTTATACATCATTGACGGGGTGCGTGCAGGGAGTATGGAATACCTGAGCCCTACGGAAATTGAGTCCATTGAAGTGCTAAAAGATGCGGCCTCCGCAGCGATTTACGGTGCCGAAGGGGCCAATGGAGTAGTAATCATCACTACCAAAACCGGAAAGGCAAATGATCCTAAAATCAACTATTCTTTTCAGTATGGGCAGCAATCGATAGGAGATAATATTGAAATGATGAATGCCCAACAATACCAGCAATACCTGGAAGAAGCAAATGTTCCCATCCGTCCGACAATTGACGATGTACAAGGCATCAGCGGAACGAATTGGTTTGATGAAGTATTTGAAAATGCTCCCCAACAAAGGCATTCTTTGACCTTTAGTGGCGGAAATGATAATTCTACATATCTGGTCAGTGGTAGCTATTTTGCCCAAGAAGGTATTGCGGGAGGCGACAAGTCAAAATTTGAGCGTTTTACCGTACGGGTGAATTCCGATCATAAAATCAAACCCTGGTTGAAAATCGGAGAACGCTTTTCCTATTCGCATTTCGATCGCAGTGGCATTGCCGAAGACGATGAATTTGGCTCGGTGATCAACAATACCTTAGCGTTTGACCCGGTCACCCCGGTAGCGTATACCGATGGGTTGCCTGCACATGTGGAAGCCGCATTGGCTGCCGGGCATCCTTTGGTGAAAAACTCGGCCGGATATTATTATGGGATCTCCAAATATCTGACAGGAGAATACGGCAACCCTTTGGCACGCTTGGATTTGGAAAAAGGAAATACGGTACAAAATAAGATTGTCGGTAATTTTTATGCGGAATTAGAACCTGTGAAAGGCCTGAAAGTAACCTCACGGTTTGGTATAGACGCTTCTTTTTTAAGAGAGCATGACTGGACTCCTACCTATTGGTTTTCCTCGGAACGCTTGAATACCGTTGCGAACGGTTCGGACAAACAGGAAAATGCTTTTAGTTGGCAATGGGAAAATTTTGTCACCTATCAGAAAAGCTTTCAAGATCACAGTTTTACATTCTTGGCGGGGATGTCGGCAGTAAAGTGGCTGTACAACGACATCAATGGAAGTTATTCGGGTTTGTTCAAGGAGGATGAAAAATTCTCGTATGGAAATTATGTGCCGGACGACCAAGACCGGATCGGTAGCTATTCGGACACCAAAACACTCAGTTCTTATTTCGGGCGGGTTTCTTACGATTACAAAGGTAAGTACTTGTTTAATGCCACGGTCAGAAGAGACGGCTCTTCGTTGTTATCTCCCGGCAACCAATGGGGTACTTTTCCATCCGTATCGGCCGGTTGGGTACTGTCCAACGAAAGCTTTTACCCGGTTTCGGTAAGCAATGTCATGAGCCATGTAAAATTGCGTGCCAGTTGGGGGCAAAATGGTAACCTGGCCAACCTTTCCATTGGTCAATGGCTGGCGGGGATTTCTACCGAAGGGATCCGTTATCCAAACTCAGCCGGAAACTATCTGGTAGGGGCCAGTCTGACCAGTCTTAGCAACCCTGATTTGAGATGGGAAACCAGCGAGCAAATTGATGTGGGCGTAGAGTTAGGCTTTTTTAATGATCAATTGAATGTAGTGGTAGACTATTTTGAGAAAACCACCAAGGACTTGATCACAACGGGAACGGCTCCTCTGTTTGCCGGTAAAGAATTGCCTTTTATCAATGGTGGTGATGTACAAAATAAGGGCTGGGAATTTGAAGTTTCCTACAGAAATTCAGCGACTAAAAGTTTTTCCTATGAAATAGCGGCAAACTACACCGCCATCAAAAACGAAGTGACATACCTGGACCCTAATGTAAACCGGATCACCGGCTCGGGAGTGGGGACAGGCTGGACGGCTACGATGTTTGAAGAAGGCTATCCGATCTGGTATTTCAGCGGCTACAAAACGGACGGGATTTTTCAGAATCAGGAGGAAATAGACGCTTATCTTACGTCTACGGGGATTACAGGGTATAGTCCAAGTCCCGGCGATCCTGTTGTAGTGGATGTGAACAAGGACCAGCAAATTTCCATTGCCGATCAAACCTATATCGGTAGTCCGCATCCTGATTCCTATTACGGTATCCGGGCCAATGTGAATTTTAAAGGCTTTGACTTTTTGGTATTCCTGCAAGGTCAGATTGGCAACGATATCTTGATGGGTTTTAACCGCACTGACCGCCCAACGGCAAATAAGCCTTTGTTTTTCTACGAAGACCGCTGGACCGGTGAAGGTTCTACCAACAGTTGGTTTGCTCCGGATGGAGAGAATCCCTATATCTATAATAGTGATTTGATGGTATTTAAGGGTTCTTATGCGAGGGTTCGTCAGTTGCAATTAGGGTATACACTTCCAAGTGAGTTTACCGAGCGTTTGAAACTGAAAAATGCCCGGGTGTATGTCACATTAGACAACTATTTCACTTTTACAGACTATCCGGGTCTGGATCCTGAATCAGGAAGTGGGGACAATAATAGTTTGGGAATTGACAGAGGGGTGTATCCTGTGCCAAGGACGATTTTGGGGGGTATCTCGGTAACATTCTAAACTGATAAAATGCATTGAAAATGAAAAATAGATATATAAAAAGTATTGTCGGGCTATTGATAGCATTGTTGTTAGTGACGGGGTGTGGAGATTCGTTTTTGGAACAACCCATTCCCGGCAAATATCCTGAAGAAGATTTTTACAAAACAGACGAAGATGTCTTGTTAGCCGTGACGAACATTTATGATTTGATGTCCGCTCAGTATTATAAAGATTGGAACAGCATGGTCATCGTGAAAATGTTGCTTTCGGATAATTGTAATGCCGGGGGGAGTGGTTTTGGGGATCAGCCGGGCTACCAAGCATTGGACGATTTCAACACTGATGCGGCCAACGACAAAGTGCGGGCTGCCTGGAAGCAATGCTACGAAGCGATTTATGATGCGAATAAAGTGGTGAACAACGTACAAGGGGAAACCGCTCTTCGCAAACGTTTGATTGCGGAAGCAAAAGTTTTACGGGCGTTTAACTATTTCGATTTGGTAGTTTTTTGGGGGGAGGTGCCTTTGATCACGCAAGAAGTAGATCCCGCGGATTATACTAAGACTACTCGTGCTCCCAAAGCTGATAGTTATGCCTTGATCGAAAAAGATTTACAGGAGGCCATCTCAGACTTACCCTTGAAGAGTGCTTATGGAGAGGATGAAAAATTCCGGGTGGCTAAAGGAACGGCACAAGCTCTGTTGGGCAAGGTGTATTTGTACCAAGAAAAGTGGGCGAATGCCGCAGAGCAATTTGAGGAAGTCATTAATTCGGGTGAATATAGTTTGGAATCTTCTGTGGCCGAGGTGTTTTCCAAAGCCGGTGAATTTGGTGCGGAATCGCTGTTTGAACTCTCATTTACCAGTGCGGAAGCCTATGATTGGGGGAATTTCCCTTGGGATACCAAGCCTGAAAGTAATATCCATATACAACTTATTGGTCCGAGAAGTGATTTTTATGTGAAAGCACCTGCCGATTCACTCATTGGAGGATGGGGATTTATCACACCTAAGGAGTCTTTGTACAATGCCTATGTGGCGGCTGGAGACGAGAGCCGGAGGAAATCCATTGTTATGTCCGAAACGGAACTCAAGGATGCCGGAGGTAACTGGACCAATACCGAGGCGCACGATTACGAAGGCTTCTTTCAAAGAAAATACGGCACTTTTGCAGGACTTTCCGGTGACCCGGTAACAGAATTGAACTATGGAACCAACTTTCGTATCCTTCGCTATGCAGATGTCTTGTTGATGGCAGCCGAAGCCAATTATGAAGCCGGAAATGAGGGCATTGCACAGGGTTATCTGAACCAAGTGAGAAGCCGGCCCGGAACAGGACTTCCGGATGTGATGGCCTCCGGCAATGATTTGTTTGAAGCCATCGTTACGGAACGGCAGTTGGAGCTAGCTTTCGAAGGAGTGCGGTTTCTCGATTTGGTGCGTTGGGGCAGAGCGGTCCAAGAGTTGGGAAGTTTAGGGTTTGTAGCTGGCAAGCATGAGTTGTTACCCATTCCGGCAGATGAGGTCAATGTAGCCGGACTGAGTCAAAATGCAGGTTATTAAACGGTTGGTTAAGAAAATTAAGATTCTGAAAAAGGAAAAGGTGGTTCATTGGTTTACTGCGAAAATGAATCTGTGTATTGATTGCTGCTCTTGGGAGGGATTTGCCCCTTCCGGAGCAAAGTACAGGCGTATTGAAACAGAATCATGAAATATAAGTTCACTGCCTTAATATCTACTAATAAACTATGGAAACTGTTTGAATTTGCCAGAAGTTCAGAAAGGTCTTAGAGATGTGTGAAGCATTCGATTCAGACAGCTTCTTGTAATACACAAGTAGTTTAGTTCTATTGGGGTTAATGCCCGGGAATATTTCCCGGGTATTATATTTTTAACACAAGTTGTGGGTTATCATTTATGCAAAAACGGCTGTTAGGTGAATGAGTGATAGGGTGAGTTGACGCCCCATAAGCTTTAGCCTTTTCATTAATACTCCATAACTTGAATTAGTATTCATCCGGATGGTGAATTTATCCTTGTAACCATAGATGCAATACTGCCGCAATACCGGCCCCTAACAACGGACCGAATACCGGTACCCAGGAATAGCCCCAGTTACTGTTGCCTTTTTGAGGAATCGGTAAGAGGGCGTGCATAATTCTCGGGCCTAAATCCCGTGCCGGATTGATGGCATAACCGGTAGTGCCTCCTAAAGACAAGCCAATCACCCAGACCAAAAAAGCTACGGGAATAGCCCCGACCGAACCCAAGCCGATGGGCGTGCCGTTAGAACTGATTTCGGCATTGGTAAAGTAAAAGATTACGAATACCAATACGAATGTACCCACCACTTCGCTGATAAGGTTGGATACGGGGTTTTTGATGGCAGGATCGGTGCTGAAGGGAGCGAGTTTCAACCCTGAGTCATCGGTGGCTTTGAAATGATCTTTGTAGATCAACCAGACCAGAAAGGCACCTATCATGGCCCCTGCGAATTGAGCGGCCACAAATACAGGCACCTTTACCCAGTCAAATTTACCGGCAATGGCCAAGCCGATGGTAACGGCCGGGTTTAGATGAGCGCCACTATAAGGCCCTGCTACCACCACTCCGATAAAGACGGCCAAGGCCCAGGCTGTGGTAATCACAATCCATCCGCCGTTGTTGCCTTTTGTGTTGGGAAGTACCACATTGGCCACCACACCATTTCCCAATAAAATCAATAGCATGGTGCCAATTACTTCCGCTGAAAATTCTGTCATAGTAAGTTTAATTTTTTTCTATTTTCATAAATTCCGGATTCCTTCCCTCAATCCTTCAACTCTTCAATCCCTTAATCCTTAAATCCCGTCATCCGCCCAAGCGATGGCCGATTTAACGGCTCTGTGCCAGTTCTTTATCAGCTCACCGGTATTTTGGTTTTCAGGATTGAAGTAGCGGTTTACTTTCCAGTATTCCTGGATTTCATCCACGCTGTTCCAGAAGCCTACGGCCAATCCGGCCAAGTAAGCGGCTCCGATGGCGGTGAGTTCGGTGAGTTCCGGCCGGACAACTTTGCATTGGAGAATATCGGCTTGAAACTGCATCAACAAATCGTTGGCAGTGGCACCACCGTCAACTCTTAGCTCTTTGATTTCTACACCCGAATCGGCCTCCATCGCTTTCAGAATGTCCCAGGTTTGGTAGGCAATACTTTCCAAGGCCGCTCTGGCAAGATGTGCATCGGTAGTTCCCCGGGTAAGGCCAACTACGGTACCCCGTGCATGCTGATTCCAATGGGGAGCGCCAAGCCCTGCAAAAGCGGGGACCATATACACGCCACCATTATCACTTACCTTTTCAGCCAGCGATTCGATTTCAGAAGAATCTTTGATAAGCCCTAAGCCATCTCTTAACCATTGAACTACCGCTCCCCCGATAAAGATACTTCCTTCCAAAGCATAGTGTACCTGGTCATTGATTTTCCAGGCGATGGTGGTCACCAGGTTGTTTTTAGATACTATCGGTTGGTCCCCAATGTTCATCAACATAAAACAGCCCGTTCCATAGGTGTTTTTGACCATGCCCACTTTGGTACACATCTGACCAAACAAGGCCGCTTGTTGATCCCCGGCTATTCCGGCTATAGGAATTTTTGCATTTAAGAATTGGCCCGTTGTTTTGGCCATGATTTCACTGGAAGCTTTTACTTCCGGCAACATATTTTCAGGGATGTCAAATATTTCCAGTAATTGCTTGTCCCAAGTAAGTTGATGAATATTGTACAACATCGTGCGGGAAGCATTGGTCACATCGGTAAGATGCGATTGACCTCCGGTCAGTTTCCATATCAGCCAAGAGTCTACCGTACCAAAAGCCAGCTGTCCTGCCAAAGCCTTTTCTCTGGCCCCGGGTACATTATCCAAAATCCATTTGATTTTCGTGGCCGAAAAATAAGCATCTATGATCAAGCCTGTTTTTTCCTGGATGAGTGTATCCAACCCTTCCGCTTTTAACTGGTCACAGTACCCGGTAGTCCGTCTGTCTTGCCATACAATGGCGTTGTATACAGGTTCTCCGGTGGTTTTATCCCATACTATCGTAGTTTCCCGTTGGTTGGTGATTCCAATGGCAGCAATCTCTTTGCCTCCAAGCCCTGCCTTGACAATGGCCTCTGCCGCCACGGTAATTTGCGAAGACCAGATTTCCATGGCATCGTGTTCTACCCACCCGGGTTGCGGAAAGAGCTGCGTGAATTCCTTTTGAGCAATCGATACCGGGTTGCCTTGTTGGTTAAAAAGGATTGCCCGGGAACTGGTAGTTCCCTGATCGAAGGATAAGATATACTTTTCCATATTTACTATGTATAGGTTAGTGCGATAAAGTGCGTATTTTCAGTAGTTACTATTTGCAAGGGTCCATATTGCCAATATACTATTTTGTCAGAAAAAATTATGCGTCAGCCTACTATACTGCCTTGCTTTGCGTATATTCCGGTTGTTCCGGCAAGTAAGGGTTGGCAATGGTTTCAAACTCTTCAATTTGTTTTTGTACCCAGTGTTTGTCCTGTTGTAAAGATATTGCCATGAGTTTGGCTACTACCGGAGCCATTTCTATTGCTGCCTGGGCATCAAGAAACAAGATGCGTAATCTGCGTGACAATACATCTTCTACGGTCCGGGCCATTTCGAATTGAACTGCCCATACAACTTGTGCTTTGATATAGGCAAACTGTGGATGCAAGCGCTCTCCCAGCTCCGGTGCTTGCCGGACTAAATCCCGGATCGCAGGAATATCGCTTCCATACAGTTTCAAAGGGTTGTCTTCGATTGGCTGATGGGTATATCCGTGAATTTTAACTTGAGTCGTATTGCACTCTTTGGGCTGTAGTTTTCCCACTTCAATGGCTTTGTTGACGGTATCTTCCGCCATCTTCCGGTAAGTAGTCCATTTCCCTCCGGTAATGGTAATTAATTGTGTGTCGCTGATCATCAGTTTGTGCCCCCGGGAGATTTCTTTGGTATTTTGCGTGTTTTTGTCTGGAGCAGCCAAGGGGCGAAGTCCCGCAAAAATGCTGAGAATATCCTTGCGGGAAGGCTTTTTTGCCAGGTACTGTCCTGCGGTGTGGAGAATGAATTCGATTTCTTGATCCAAGGCTTTTGGTTCAAGGCTGTGCTTGTCCAAAGGAGTATCGGTTGTTCCCAGTAATATATGTTTGTGCCAGGGAACGGCAAAGAGCACCCGCCCATCGGAGGTTTCGGGAATCATCATGGCTTTGGATTTTGGCATAAACGAACTGTCCAGTACCAGATGCACTCCTTGGCTGGGTCGTACGGTAGGCTTTTGAGAAGGGTGGTTCATTTGCAAAATATCATCGACAAACACCCCCGTAGCATTGATCACTACTTTGGCTTTGATCTGATGTACGGTTCCGCTTTCCAGGTCGAGCGCTTTTACTCCTGCTATTTTGCCTTGGTTATTTTTTAATAATCCCACTACTTTCATATAGTTGATTAATTTGCCTCCTTGTTCCGCACTTGTTTGTGCCAGGTTAATGGCCAGCCGGGCATCGTCAAATTGTCCGTCAAAGTACTCCACTCCTCCTTGTAAGGATTGGAGGTTGATGCCAGGCAGGGCTTCCTGTACTTTTTTAGGCGATAAGTGTTTGGACTTTCCAAAGCTGAATCGTCCTGATAGCCAGTCGTATAGTTTAAGTCCGATGAGGTACTTCCATTTCGCCCACCATTGGTAACAGGGAATGACAAAGGCTTGCCGCTGGATTAGGTGAGGGGCATTTTGTAAGAGAACTCCTCGCTCGTGCAAGGCTTCGTAGACCAGTTTAATCTGACCTTGTGCCAAATACCGGACTCCCCCATGCACCAGTTTGGTGCTCCGGCTGGAAGTGCCTTTGGCAAAATCGGCTTGCTCCAACAGCAAAGTGGAATAGCCCCGGTGAGCCGCGTCAAGGGCTGTTCCCAGGCCCGTGGCGCCCCCTCCAATGATGACCATGTCCCATTCGGTTTGTTGTTCGATACTTTGAAGACTTGCCCTCCGGTCTAAGGATTGTTTATTCTCTTTTGCTTTCATTTACTAAAAGCGATATGCTTTGCTTTGTGAAATAAATTGAAACTTTAAAACAAGTATAATGAAAGTAAATTGAAATAAAAAATAACATTATGAAATTAAAGTTAAGTTTTTTTGAAGTTTGTTTCTTGTGATTTTGCGGATTTGAATCTGCGTAATTCCCTTGAGGTGTAGTCGTTGATTGTGCTTATATTAAATTATAAGTAAGAAAAGAGAAAGAAATATATGTATCCATAAAGGAGGAAATGGAGGGCTTGAAAAAATGCATCGGGGAGTTCTTGTGTTACTAAATCTTTAAATTGCTTACGGGAAAAGGCGAGGTTTCTCTTTTTTAGAAATAGTTTCTTATTATTATGCTTTTTTTGATGGTTCGAAAGCGTATGACCTTTTGCCTGTGGGGGAATTGGCTTTTGATAAGAGAAATTGTATGATAAATAGAAAATACCAATTTCAAGTGAATAATATTCAAATGTTTTTTCTTCTTTGCCTCCTGAAGGGTTGGGAAGGGTCTGTATTTTACCCAAAGGACAAACGTTGAAATGCTCCTAAACAATTTTGGTAAAAAATAAACTAACATAGAAATGAATAACATTGCAGAAAGGCATCAATACATTATTAATAAGGTGAAGCAGCAAGGACATGTCAATGTGGTGGATCTTTGCAATGAATTGGAGGTTTCTTCCGTAACGATTCGAAAGGACCTAAAGCTCTTAGAGGACAAAGGGATTTTGTTTCGTACCCATGGCGGGGCGACCTCACATAATCCGTATATGATAGACCGGCCGGTAAACGAAAAAGAAAAATTGCAGGCCGGTGAAAAAGATAAGATTGGGAAAACGGCCGCTCAAATGGTGGAAGCCAATGATTCCATCATTATTGCTTCGGGAACGACTGTGTTGACCATGGCTAAGCATATCCAACCTCAGGAGAGCTTAACGGTAGTGACTTCTGCTTTAAATGTCGCTTTGGAACTGATGCAGCATCGCGATGTAGAAGTGCTGCAACTGGGAGGCATCTTGCGGAAAAGCTCTTCTTCAGTGGTAGGGCCCTATGCGATTCAAATCTTGGAGGATTTCTTTTGTAGCAAGTTTTTTTTAGGAGTGGACGGTATTGATTTGGATTTTGGCTTGACTACCACCAATTCGATGGAAGCACATTTGAACCGTCAGATGATTAATAAGTCTCAGAAAACCATTGTGTTGGCGGATTCTACCAAGTTTGGAAAAAGGGGATTCGGGAAAATCTGCGGACTGGAAGACGTGGATGAAATTATTACGGATGAAGGCATCTCCGAGCATATTGTTCAGGTTTTGGATGGTATGGGCGTGAAGGTGACCATTGTCTGAGTAGCTGGCTTTACCAGTTAAGATAAAATACCCCTCTGTGCCAACAGTTGGGGTTTTCTTTTGTTTGTCTTTGTTATGCTTTTATAGTGCTGTGTGTTTTTATATGAGTTTTTGGAAACAAGGTATTTTAAAACACAGGTACGAAATATACATCCTTATCTTTTATTATACCTCTGATAGTCAAGTTATTGTGTTTGATTTCTTTATTTTGTGTTTTCATGAGAAAGAATATTTGTTTTCTTTTTGTTTCGTTTTGTTTTTATAATTAATTTAATTACCTATATTCGAAACTAAATAAAGATATTGATAAGAAAGCGAATTTGTGTATCCTGCATCCGGACCGGGAGAGTGTGAAAATGAAAACCGAGTGTGTAGACTTGGATACATACTTTACTGAATGATCATAATTTTACAAAAGCTGTGTGGAGTTTTTGTAAAGACAAACACTATCAATCCTATGAAAGCATTCCTGATTATCCTTACGGTATGTGCGCTACTACAAAGTACCCTCTATGCGCAACCAAGAAAAACTTCTTCAACTCCCAAACGGCCTAAACTTGTAGTAGGAATTGTGGTAGACCAAATGCGTTGGGACTATCTCTATCGATACCAAGACCGTTATGGTGAGAACGGTTTCAATCGCTTGCTGAAACAAGGGTATTCATGTGCGCAAACCTTTATCAGTCACTTGCCTTCGTTTACCGCAGTGGGGCATTCTACCATTTATACCGGGGCGGTACCGGCTGTACATGGCATTGTAGGAAACGAATGGATGGATCAAATCACAGGAAAAAAATGGTACTGTACGGAGGATGAAAATGTACAGACGATAGGGAGCCAAAGTGATGCGGGAAAAATGTCTCCCCGGCATTTGCGGACTTCCACACTGGGAGACGAATTAAGACTGGCGACAAACTTTCGCTCTAAAGTGGTAGGCGTTTCCCTGAAAGACCGGGCGGCAATATTACCGGCCGGGCACACTGCCAACGGGGCCTATTGGCTGGATGATGAAAGCGGATGCTTTGTAAGCAGTACCTATTATATGAAGGAGCTTCCCGAATGGGTGAAACACTACAATGAAAAGAAAGTGCCGGAGCAATTGGTGGCAAAAGGCTGGAATACTTTATACCCTCTCCGGTCCTATGTACAGAGCTCGGCAGATGATGTGAAATGGGAAGGGACCTTTAAAGGGGAAGATGCGCCTGTGTTTCCTCATAACATAGCACAGATTTACAAAAAAGATCCGGGAGTGATCCGTTATACGCCTTTTGGAAACAGTCTGACATTGGATTTTGCGAAAGCAGCAGTGGAAGGGTATGCTTTGGGACAGTCAGAGGTAACCGATTTTTTAGCCATCAACTGTGCTTCTACCGATTACGTAGGGCACAAATTCGGCCCTAATTCCATAGAAGTGGAAGATACCTATTTGCGACTGGATCAGGAGTTGGCCGGTTTTCTTAGCTTTTTAGACAAACAAATCGGAAAAGGCAATTACCTCTTGTTTTTGACGGCTGACCATGGGGCGGCACACTCCGTGAATTTTATGAAAGAACACCGGCTACCGGCCGGCTTTTTTCAGACCAAAACCTTTATCAAAGAGTTGAATGAGCGGTTTCTAAAAGAATTTGACGTAGAAAAATTGGTGCGTTCAGGAGTCAATTACCAGCTTCATTTTGACCATGACAAAATCGCTGCCCACCAATTGGATTTTACAGCGATCAAGGAGCAAGCCATTGCCTATTTACAAAAACAAGCGGGAGTACAGTTTGCTTTGGATATTCAAGCGGTAGGGTCGGCACCCGTACCACAGCCGGTTCGGGAAATGATTGTCAATGGCAATTTTCCAAAACGAACCGGCTCTATTATGATGATTCCCGAACCGGGCTGGTTTCAGGGGTTTACCAGAGGGACGACACATGGTACATGGAATCCTTACGATACCCATATTCCCCTTCTGTTTATGGGCTGGGGGATCCCCCATGGCGAAAGCCATCAGCGAGTACATATGACGGATATCGCCCCTACTTTAGCGGCTCTATTACATATTCAAATGCCGAATGGAACTACCGGAAAGGTGATCCGGGAGGTATTGGATCACTAGCCTCACTACCTGTGAACTAATCAGTTTTTTATAAATAAAGTAAATTATGAGAATGAAAAATCTCTACCAATTTCACCGGTGGTATATCCATTGGGTGCAAAGGATGTTATTGTCTTGTTTACTCTGTTGCCTGGTGACCAGTGCCTGGGCACAAGAGGTGCAAATTAGCGGACAGGTGGTGTCAGCCGATGATTCTCAACCCCTATTAGGGGCTTCCATTAGAGTGAAAGGAACAGCCAACGGATCAGTGACGGATATGGACGGTTCTTTCAAATTAAATGTACCCCAAGGGGCAATTTTAGTCTTTAGTTATATCGGATATCTCAATCAGGAAATAGAAGTAAGGGATCAAAGCTTTTTGAAAGTTGCTTTGGAAGCAGATGTACAAGTGTTGAATTCTGTGGTGGTAGTGGGTTATGGTACACAAAAGAAAGAAAGCCTTACCGGATCGATTGCCACGATGGAATTGACGACCAAAGAAAACCAGCCCATCACCAATATCAGTAATGCTTTGCAAGGCATGCCCGGCTTGCACGTCAACTTATCGAACAGTATGCCGGGGGTAGACCGGGCCAGGATTCGGATCAGAGGAGTAGGAACCTTGAACAATAGCGATCCCTTGGTGTTGGTAGACGGTATTGAGTATCCGATGGATGAATTGAATCCTGATGACATCGCGAGTATCTCCGTATTAAAAGATGCTTCGGCGGCAATCTATGGCTCACGGGCAGCCAATGGTGTTATTTTGGTGACTACCAAGAAGGGAAACGACAGGTCACAGGTGAACTACAATTATTACTTTGGCGTGCAAAAGCCCACCACGCTTCCCGATGCCATATGGGACCCTATCGCCTATATGAAATTAAAAAATGAGGCGGCACTGAACAGTGGAAAAACCAAACCTCAATATTCCGATGCACAGATTCAGGAGTATGAAGAGGGAATGAGTTCTGACCCCTACTTATATCCGGCCAGCAACTGGTTTGACATTGCTCTGGAAAACGGGTATGTACAAAAGCATAACCTTAGTGTATCGGGAGGGTCGGACAAATTCAAGTACCGTTTGGCTTTGGGATATTTAGACCGGGAAGGGGTTATTATCGGACCTAACAATCATGAAAAGAAGTATTCCATAGGGTTGAACACTTCGGCAAAAGTGAATAAAAAACTGGAAGTAGGATTGACCTTGAACGGTTATTACCGCTACTATACCCAACCCTCTTATACCAACGGAAGTTTTTGGAAGTATTTGATGCGTACCTTGCCCATTATGCCGGATAGGTTAGAAGACGGTAGCTATGGGTATACCTGGTTGAGAACCTCCGGCCGGAATAATTGGGAACATCCTACCATGATAGCCAAAGAGGGTTCTTATAAAAAAGATGTACAGCGTTTTCTCTCGACTGTATATGCCAATTATAAATTGCCATTGGATATCAATTACCATGTTAAATTCGGAATCGACAAATACGATGGTTATTTAAAGCGCTTCATTCCCCAAATGGTGAAAAAGCAGTCGAAAACCGGACAACTCTATAATTGGAACAACCCGGCAACGGCTCCCCGGGTATACAACAATGATTACAACGACCTGAACATACACTTTTACAATACCTTGCAATGGCAAAAGGTGATTGCGGAAAAGCACGACCTCTCTTTAATGCTAGGGGCTAGTTATGACAAGTTCGGAAACTCCAGTTTCGGAGCGCAAATGACCGGTTACCTGGATGCCTCTCTCACGGCACTGGATGCCGGTACCGAGCGCCTGGATATTTTTGGCAATTCCACCAAGGACGTATTGATGTCCTATTTCGGTCGCTTGAATTATATGTTTGATGAAAAGTACCTGTTAGAAGCCGCTTTCCGTTACGATGGTTCTTCCCGCTTTGCTCCCGGAAATCGTTGGGGCTTTTTCCCTTCCTTATCTGCCGGGTGGCGATTGGATAAGGAAGCTTTCTTAGAAGGAGTATCTGTAATCGACTTGTTGAAATTAAGAGCTTCTGTTGGGATATTGGGTAATCAGGCAGTGCCTTTATATAGTTATGAAAACTCCATCACTTTGGGGCATAACTACAGTTTCGGAGGGCAATTGGCTTCGGGAGCAGCGGCTACGGCTTACGCTGACCCAAGCATTTCATGGGAAACTACTACTACCTATAACATCGGGGTAGACCTGGACCTTTGGGAAAGTAAATTGAGCATTACTGCAGATTATTATAAAAAGCGCACGGAGGGTATCTTACGTACGGTAAACTTGCCGGCACAAGTAGGGAATTTATCCGGACCCAAGCAAAACGTAGGGGTTGTGGACAATTCAGGGTATGAATTGACCGCGCAATACCGCAACCAACTGGGGCCTCTGCAGTATACCCTACGCGGAAATATGGCTTATAATGAAAATGAAGTGGTGGATCTGGATGGGCAAATCCTATACAGTGACGGCACCAACTTGCCAACGATTACCCAGGAAGGTTATCCGATGAACTCGTACTTTGTATTGGATGCCATCGGTATCTTCCAATCGGACGATGAGGTGGCCAATCATGCGTATCAAAGTAAAAATACCCGGGCCGGTTATATTAAATACAGAGATGTGAACGAAGACGGCATCATCAATGGCGATGACCGGGTGCTTGTAAACAGCTCTTCCGTCATGCCCAAGTACACCTACGGATTTGGTGTAAATCTGGAATACAAAGGGGTGAGTTTGAGTGCGGATTTTCAGGGAGTAGGAGGGGTGAAAATATACCCTACGGCCAACCTGGCTTTCCCTTTCAATAACGGGGCCAACGCCACTTGGGACTGGGTGCATGATTCCTGGACGCCGGACAGACCAAATGCCAGTCTGCCCATTGTCACCGAAAGTACCGGTAAAAGAGACAATTTCCAGAATTCGGATTTTTGGTTGAGAGACGGTTCGTACTTGCGACTAAAAAATATCCAGTTGAGCTATAACCTGCCAAGTGCTTGGCTAGCCAAATTGAAGATCCAACGGATGAGCGTCTTTGTCAATGCTCAAAACTGGTTGACCTTCACGAAATACAAAGATTTTGATCCCGAATCAGTGTTAAATGCCAGCACATTGTATCACTACCCTATGCTGAAAACTTTCAGTACCGGGGCAAACATCACTCTTTAATCATTGAAAACTATGTTGGTTATAAAATATACATTCAAAAACCTATGGTTGGCAGGTATGGCTTCGCTATGCATTTTGTTGACAAGCTGTGATCCGGATTTGTTAGATACCCAGCCGGAAAACAAATATGTGGAAAGTAATTTTTGGAAGTCGAAAGAAGCGGCTTATGCAGCTTTGACCGCTTGCTATGCGCCATTGGGTTATTCGGGCGTGTACGGAGGCGATGCCACTCCTTTATGGGAAGAAACAGCCACGCCTAATAGTTACAACGAAACCAATTCCATGAGTTTTAATGCTTTGGCCAGTGGACAACATTCCGCCTCTACCGGAGGGGTGATTTCCAGTCGTTGGAATCACTGTTATTCAGGAATCGGACGGTGTAATACTTTACTGGCCAGAATAGACGAAGTGGAAATGGATGAAGAAGAAAAAGTCCGTATGAAGGGAGAAGCTCACTTCTTAAGAGCTTTGTACTATTTTATATTACGCACGTATTATGGGGATGCACCTTTGGTGTTGGATCCGCCTGTGCGGGAACATTCTGATTTGCCAAGAACCCCTGCTTCCGAAGTAATACAACAAGTATTGACAGACTTGGAAACGGCATCGGACGTACTGCCATGGAGCTATGGAAGCAGTGATTTGGGTAGAGTTACCAAAGGGGCCGCTATGGCACTCAAAGCCAGGGTATTGTTTTACGAAGCCAGCCCTTTGTTTAATCCGCAAAATGACATGAATCGCTGGAAAACAGCCATGGAGGCGGCCAAAGCGGTGATGGATGTGGCCGATGAAGCCGGATATGACTTGTATCCTGATTACCGGGCACTGTTTTTACCGGAAAACGAACATAACGAAGAAGTTATCTTTGATGTGCAGTTTATCTATCCGGACGGAGGAAACTCTTTTGACTTAATTTGCCGGCAGTATAATACCAATGCACCATTGCTCGATTTGGCCAATGCATATTTGATGGAAGACGGTTTGCCTTCTGACTTGTCTCCCTTATTTGATGCTGCGAATCCCTACGAGAATCGCGACCCACGCTTTTACGCAACCGTAGTTTTTCCGGGAGATACTTTTATGGGGGAAGAGGTCAGTGAAACCCGTTTTGCCATCACAGGTTTCGGACAGAAAAAATACAGTATTTACGATGAAGAAGCAGCCCCGGCAGACAAGGCTGATTTGAAGAGCAAACAGTCTGAAACCAATTATATCGTATTGCGCTATGCGGATATTTTGATGATGTATGCCGAAGCGAAAAACGAATTTTCAGGTCCGGATGCGGAAGTGTATGCGGCACTGAATGCTTTGAGAACACGGGTAGGTATGCCGGTTTTGAACTCGGGACATAGCCAACAGGAAATGAGAGAAGTCATCCGTCATGAGCGTAGAATAGAATTTGCCGGTGAGGGATTGTATTACAATGATATTAGAAGGTGGATGATTGCGGAGCAGGTTTTGGACGGCCCTATTTATACATGGGACAAAAAACAATTGGAAATACGGAAGTTCGATAAAAACCGGGACTACTGGTGGCCGGTTCCTCAAGCGGAACTCGATCTGACCGATATGGAACAAAATACCGGGTATTGATTAGCTCAAATTGCGTGCTCTCATCAGCCACATGAGGTTTCTATTGGGTGAATGAGTGAAATAGTGAATGAGTGATTGAGTGAAATAGTGAATGAGTGAAATAGTGATTGGGATACTCAATATTTTTCGGAGAAAAGGCGAACCACTGATGGACACCGGTCATTTTTGGTTGCTTTACCTTTGTTTTCACTCATTCATTCACCAAATGCTTCCCATGCAACTACTTGAATTAATCGACAAATGAGTGAGAGGATGAATGCCTGACCGAGCCATCGGATAGCCGGGGCTTGGTCAGTTATGTGATTCCATCTAAATCCAAATCATAAAAATCTGCTGTACTTATGAACAAATATTTGAAATTAACACTATTACTATTTTCCGTACTTGTATTGAACCGGGTTCAGGCAAATGCACAGGCTTTGTTGGTTGCCCATCGCGGGGCTTCCTTCCGGGCTCCTGAAAATACGTTGGCTTCGGTAGAGTTGGCCTGGAAGCTGGGGGCCAAAGCCGTGGAAATTGATGTACACCTTTCTAAAGACGGTAAAATCATGGTGAATCATGACAAAAACACCCAGCGTACCGGAGAAAAGAAACTGCTTATCAAAGAGGCTCTTTCGAATGACTTGCGTAAATTGGATGTAGGCAGTTTTAAACATAAAAAATACAAAGGTGAGCAAATTCCATTTTTGGAAGAAGTGATGGCTACCGTTCCGGAGGACGGTAAATTATTTATAGAAGTGAAATGCGGACCTGAAGTATTGGAAACGTTAAAAGAGAATATTGCTCAGAGTGGAAAACAAGGGCAAATGGTCATCATTAGTTTTAGTAAAAAAGTAGTGACGCAAGCCAAGGCTGTCCTGCCCGAAGTGCCGGTGTATTGGCTGCGGGGAAATTATAAAGCGCATTCGCTTGAGGAGATTATTCAAATCGTAAAAGAGCATAATCTGGATGGCTTGGATGTAAGTTATAAGTTGGTTACTCCTGCTTTTGCAGAGCGAATGAAGCAAGAAAAGATTGCCGTTTTTGTGTATACTGTCAATGATCCGGAGCTGGCCCAACAGTTGGTTGACAATGGAGTACAGGGGATTACCACCGACCGGCCCGGATGGTTGCGGAAAAAGCTAAAGCTCTGAGTAACAGATTTACGACAAATGAAAACAGGTTCAACAAAATAATTCTGTTAGAGATAACCCTGCTGTTTGTTGTATACAACCTGATTGTTGATCTTTTGCTAAGTGAGCATCGGGTTTTTTACAAATTGGAGCCTTCCCCTGAGCTTCAATTTTTTTTTTGAGGTTTACTTTGTAACTGAAATTTATATTGCGTACATTAAGGTATATTATTAGCGGTAATAAGAATTATTTTTTCAACTTTTAAATAGCGCTATTTTTACGAATTACCTGTCTTTGAATTTCCCGGAAATAATCCGATACACTCCTTAAAATCATCACCTTAATTACTTTTTAGAGGGCTCATTTTTTATGCGAAATGAGGGGAGTCTTACTGTGCCCATAAAATACCTTCCAAAAAAATATTCACTTTAAACTTCTGCAAAAAATGTTTGGAAACAAAAAAACTTCATCTTCGCCTTATGATATTGAAACCAGGGAATGTGATGTGTTTATAGCCGGGGCGGGCCCTATTGGTTGTGCTTTTGCCAGAAAGCTGGCTGAATTGGGGCATAATGTGCTGATGGTGGATACTGGGGCAAAGTTGTCGCCTAAACCAGGGGAACACTTAAAGAATGCGTTTATTTACCAAAGGAATGTGGATTCTTTTGCTTCGGTGATCCGGGGGCATCTGCAAACCTTGTCTATTCCTACCAGTGACCAACCTGTATTAACGTTGGACCCGGCCGCCTTTTCCGTAGATTTAGCCAATCCCGATTACAAAGGTTTTGTGATGAACGGACAGAACCCGGATCAGGTACCGTATCATAACCTGTCAGGTTCAGCCGCTACTTATGCAGTAGGAGGGATGGCCACTCATTGGACCTGTGCTTGCCCCAGGCATCACCCTACCATTGAACGAACCAGCTTACTTTCCGATGCGGAGTGGAATACTTTGTACCCTCAGGCCGAAGCGCTTCTAAACGTTCATAACGATCAGTTTGACAACTCTATCCGGCATACGGTAGTCAAAGAGGCGTTACAGGAAGAATTTACAGAAATTAAGGACCCGTACCGCCCACAAAGTCTTCCGCTAGCGGTACAGCGAAGAACAGACAATTCGGAATTTGTAACATGGAGTGGAGCGGACACCGTATTGGGTGAGTTGGCCAATAACCCGAATTATTATCAGGATAAGTCGGGTGGAGTTTTGGAAATTGTAGAACAACACCAACTGAAAAAGGTGATTAAAAACGGTTCGGCCACCTCGATTGATTATGCTGTTGTCCAAAACCTGTTGGAGTGGAAAGAAGTACATGTGAAAGCCAAAGTGTATATCATTGCCGCCGGTACTGTTTTGATCAACCAAATTCTGTTCAATTCGGAAATAGATGCCCCGAATTCCGGATTGTACTTGAGCGAACAGCCCATGGCTTTCTGCCAAGTGGTCATGTTGAACGATATCCTGGACAAAATCCGTCAAGATCCCAGGTTTGCTGACCGCGTCCAGCAACACCAACAAGAAAATCCACACGATCCGATTCCGATACCTACACACGACCCGGAGCCTCAAGCTTGGATTCCTGTTTCTGAAAACCGGCCTTGGCATTGTCAAATTCACCGGGATGCATTTGCCTATGGTGACTTACGACCCAATGTGGACAGCCGCGTGATTGTGGATTTGCGTTGGTTCGGTATTGTGAGCCAACAGCGCGACAGTAAAGTGACGTTCAGTCATAAATTCAAAGATACCTTTGGTATGCCACAGCCTACCTTTGAGTTTGATATGATCCATGAAGACCGCAACCGCCAGCATGATATGATGGAAGATATGTTGAGAGCAGCCCACTGTCTGGGTGGTTTCTTGCCTGGTTCCGAACCGCAGTTTATGTCTCCTGGCCTCACTTTGCATATCCACGGGACAGCCCGGATGGGAGATAACCCTAATGACAGTGTGGTAGATACCAATTCACAGGTTTGGGGGATGGATAACCTCTTTTTGGGAGGAAACGGCTTGATTCCCAGAGGAACGGCCAGTAACCCTACCTTAACCAGTGTGGCCTTTGCCTTGAAGGCAGCAGGATATATCGACAGTATTTTATAACCGGAAATCTCTCAGATCATGTTTGACGAATCAAAAGTATTTTTTGGCATTACGCCTACCGGGTGGACGAACGATGACAACCCTCTGATTGGAGCGGATATCTCTTTTGAGCAATGTGTGAGCGAAATGGCCCTGGCGGGTTTTGTGGGATGTAGTGTGGGTCATAAATATCCTACGGATATTCAGGAATTACAATCTGCTCTGAATTTGAGAGGCCTGAGAGTTTCCGAGCCTTGGGCCAGCTTGTTCTTCACCATGAATGAAATGTACGATCAAACCATTACGTACTTTAATCGGCAATTGGATTTTATCAAGACTATGGGAGGTACCGATCTGGTCGTAGCGGAACTAGGACATGCGGTACACCAACAGTCTGTGGCAGTATTGCCTAATTCTCCCACTTTTACGGAGGACCAATGGCAAAGTTTGATTACGGGTTTGAATGAGATCGGGGAAATTGCCTATAATCAAAATATGAAGGTGTGCTATCACCCTCATGTGGGAACCGGTGTTGAACGGAAACCGGAAATAGATCGCTTGATGGAAAGCGTAGATCCGAACCTGGTGCATTTGCTCCTGGATACCGGGCATTTGTACTATGCCGGAGAAAATCCCTTGGAAATTACCGAGTTGTATGCCGACCGGATTAAACATTGTCATCTGAAAGATATCCGGCAAGAGGTATTGGATTCTTCTATCCAAAGGGGCTTGAGTTTCTTGCAATCAGTGGAAGAAGGTGTCTTTACGGTACCGGGGGATGGTGTGATTGATTTTCAGCCGATCTTTCAAGTGCTTTCGGATCATGGGTATGAAGGATGGTTGGTGGTGGAAGCCGAACAGGATCCGGAGAAAGCAACTCCCTTGTTATACGCGCAAATGGCCAGAACGTACTTAAAAGAAGTAACAGGTATTTAACCAAGCCAATCAGTGCTGAATGTATGGAGAAACGTATGGTACTAGGCCGGGTAGACTTGGCCGATTTTGACAGTGCTATCCAGAAGGAATGGTTGGTAACCAATGGTATTGGCGGATTTGCCTCGGGAACCGTTACCGGGGCGAATTCCCGCTCTTATCACGGACTTCTGGTCGCTTCTTTGCCCATTTTGGACCGAATGGTATTGTTGGCGAAGTTGGATGAGAACGTGACCTTGGAAGGCCTGGGTACTTCTTTTCAACTGGGGGCAAATGAATATGCGGATGGGACCATTGACCCGGCAGGGTATATTTACCAGGAAGCTTTTTGGTTGGAAGGCACTCTACCCACCTGGCGCTATGCCATAGGCGACAGTATTTTGGAAAAGACCCTCTTTATGGTGGAGGGACAAAACAGCACCTATGTCTTGTACAAACATGTCAGAGGTTCTACCCCCATTCAATTGCAATTGAAGCCTTTCTGTACGTACCGGAGTATGCATCAGGAAACGCATCAAAGCATGCAATTGGAAAGTCAGGAATTAAGCGGGGAGACAGGTTGCCGGATTTCTTCCGATATGGGTACACAGAGCTATACGATTGCAGCGGATAAAGGGCGGTTTACCCCTCAAAATATTTGGTATAAGAATTTTAAACACCGTGCCGAAACCTACCGGGGACTGGAGGATACGGAACGCCTCTTCTTACCGGGCGTCTTCGAAGGTACTTTACAGCCTGGGGAAACGCTCGCATTAGCTTGCTCTTTAGAGCAGGCGGCTCCCAAAAAAGCTGTACAACTGTTTGAACAGGAGCAACAACGACAAACTCAACTATTAGATAGGTCAAGCCAATACCCCCGCTGGATGCAGCAACTTTTACTGGCATCCGATCAGTTTATCGTCAAGCGGAAAATCCGGCCGGATGCAAAGACATTAGGCCATACGGTGATTGCGGGCTATCATTGGTTTGGAGACTGGGGTAGAGACACGATGATTTCTCTCCCCGGTCTTACTTTAAAAAACCAACGCCTGGAAATAGCGGCTTCCTTGTTGAAGACGTTTGCCGAATTCATTGATCAAGGTATGTTGCCCAATCGCTTTCCGGATGCCCAAAGCACTCCGGAATACAATACGGTGGATGCTACCCTTTGGTACTTTGTGGCAGTGTATGAATACTATAAAGTATCCAAAGACCAATCGCTTTTGAAAACCTTGTACCCGAAATTATTGGATATTCTCGAATGGCATTATAAAGGTACCCGCTACAATATAAAAGTGGATGCCAGTGACAATTTACTCTATGCAGGGCAAGATGGGGTGCAACTCACCTGGATGGATGCGAAAGTAAACAACTGGGTAGTGACTCCTCGTATAGGCAAACCCGTAGAAGTCAATGCTCTGTGGTACAATGCCCTTCGGGTTACCGGTTTTTTTGCGGGGCAATTAGGTTTTAAACAGGACCAACGACAGTACGAGCAACAGGCTGGTGTTACTTTGCAAAATTTCCAACTCAGTTTCTGGAACAAAAGCGGTCACTATTTGTACGATGTGATTCACGGAGAAGAAGGGGAGTGGATAGAGGGCAAAAGGTACGATGCCTCTTTACGGCCGAATCAGCTTTTTGCACTGTCCTTGCCTTTCCCCTTGATGGGGGGTGAGCAAGCCATTGCCATTGTAAATTGCTGTGCCCGGGAGCTGTATACCTCTAACGGTATGAGAACCCTTTCTCCTAATGATTCCCGCTTTCAGGGGCATTACGGAGGGGATCAGTTTCACCGGGATGCGGCCTATCATCAAGGGACGGTATGGGCATGGCTTTTAGGTGCGTTTGTGAAAGCGCATTACCGGGTGTATCAAAATGCTAAACAAGCCTTGTCATTTCTCGAACCCATTGCCTATCATTTGGAGCAAGGCTGCATTGGCTCCGTCAGCGAAATTTTTGATGGAAATGCTCCTTTCACTTCCAGAGGATGCATTGCCCAGGCATGGAGTGTTGCCGAAATCATAGATGCTTGGATGGCTATCACACAAGGTACACTAGACAGCACGGAAACGGAAAATATTCAAACAATTGCCCTCTCTCAGAATTAAAAAATTATGAATCCAACAGAAGAACTTAAGCGGTTAGAAGCGAAGGTCCCATGGAAAAAGTGGGGCCCCTACCTCAGTGAAAGAGCTTGGGGAACTGTACGGGAAGATTATAGCAGCAATGGCGATGCCTGGGATTATTTTCCTCATGATATGGCCCGCAGCAGGGCGTATCGTTGGAATGAAGACGGGCTTGCCGGAATTTGTGATGACCAACAGTTTCTGTGTTTTGCCCTGGCTTTGTGGAACGGTAACGACTCTATTTTGAAAGAAAGGCTGTTTGGCTTGACCAACGGACAGGGAAATCATGGGGAAGATGTGAAAGAGTATTACTACTACTTGGACAGTACGCCAACGCATAGTTATATGAAAATGCTGTATAAATATCCGCATGCCGCCTACCCGTACGATGAACTGCTTACTGAAAATGCCCGTAGAACAGTATACGATCCGGAGTATGAATTGGTAGATACAGGTGTGTTTAATGATAATCGGTATTTTGACGTATGGGTAGAATATGCGAAAAATACCCCGGAAGATATGTTGATAAGAATAAACGTGACCAACCGGGGAACGGAAGCAGCAACTTGCCATGTATTGCCTAGTCTTTGGTTTCGGAATACTTGGAGTTGGGGGTATGAGAATGGCCCGAGAGGAGATGTAAATGGCAAACCGAAAATGTCGATGGCCGGAAAAAACGGAAATGCCTCCGGAGCGGTCCTGGTGGAGCATCCTGCATTGGGAAAGTATTATTTATTTGCCGAGGAAGCTTCCGAATGGCTCTTTACCAATAATGAAACCAATACAAAACGGCTTTTTGGTGTGGAAAATCCCACACCCTATGTCAAAGATGCGTTTCATCGCTATGTGGTTCAGGGGGAACATACCGCTGTCAACCCGCAACAAGTAGGTACAAAAGCTTGTGCGTTGTTTGCGTTGAACCTGGAAGCTGGTGAAACTCAAACAATTCGTTTGCGGCTTGCCAATAGCGATCAGAAAAAGCCCTTTTCTGATTTTGATAAAGTGGTTGAAAATCGGCTGGCGGAAGCGGACGAGTATTACCAGCAAATTCAGAACAGCCAACTGAATGAAGATGAAAAAAGAATTCAACGGCAGGGCTTTGCCGGGATGCTATGGGGCAAACAGATTTACTATTATAATGTTCCTCAGTGGTTGAACGGGGATCCCGGCCAACCTCAACCGCCTCCCGAGCGACAAAACGGACGCAACCATACTTGGAAAAATATCGATAATTTCGATATTATCTCCATGCCCGATAAATGGGAATACCCTTGGTTTGCATCTTGGGACTGGGCCTTTCACTGTTGGCCGATTTCTTTAGTGGATCCCGAGTTTTCCAAACATCAATTGCGCTTGATCGTAGACCATCGCTTTTCAAATGAGCGCCAAATTCCGGCCTATGAATGGAATTTTGGTGATCTGAATCCCCCGGTAGTGGTCTGGGCAACTTGGCGGATTTATAAAATTGAAGCCAAACAGTTTGGAAAAAAAGATAGGGCCTTTTTGGAAGAAATGTTCCAAAAACTGGATCAGAATTTTAATTGGTGGTATGAATATGTAGATGATGAAAACCGCAATTTGTTTGAAGGAGGCTTTATGGGCTTGGACAATATTTCCGTGTTCGATAGAAGTCATTTGCCGGTTGCCAATGCCCATATTGATCAGTCGGATTCCACCGCCTGGATGGGTTTGTATAGCTTGACCATGATGCAAATGGCATTGGAATTGGCGGAAACAACCCCTTCTTACCAAAAGAAAGCCATTACATATTTAAAGCATTTTTACAAGATCATTGGGGCCATGAATAACCGGGGGGGCAAAGATTTCGGTCTTTGGGATGAAAAGGATGGCATTTATTACGATGTCTTGCATTTTGACAATGGTGACCATCAAGTACTCCCCGTGCGATCATTAGTGGGGCTGATGCCGCTGTTTGTGGTAGAGGTACTGGACGAAAAACGTTTGAGCCGCTTGTCAGATTTTAAGACGAAGTTAGAGAAAATCATCTCCGAGAACCTGCACCATGTGAAAAAAGACGCCATGGCCAACCCTACCGTTTTGTTAACCTCCGGAGGAGCTACCAGGCGGCTGTTGGCAGCCGTTAACAAAGATAGGTTGCAGAGCTTACTCAATTACATATCGGATGAAACAGAATTTTTGTCTCCTTTTGGTATTCGTTCGGTATCCAAATTTCATCAGGATGCCCCTTATACGTATTGGGTAGATAACAAAGCTTACACCGTGAATTACGAGCCGGCCGAATCGCAGTCCGATCTGTTTGGAGGCAACAGTAATTGGCGAGGTCCCATCTGGTTTCCTATCAATTTCTTGTTGATCGAATCATTGCAAAAGTTTGGTTTTTACTATGGCGATTCTTTGACAGTAGAATTTCCCAAAGGCTCGGGAAAACAAATGCCTTTGTCGGAAGTGGCCAAAGAGCTTTCTGCCCGGTTGATCAGGATTTTTACCCGAGACGGCAAAGGGCAAAGGCCTGTATTCGGAGGAACACAGCTGTTTCAAACCGAACCGAATTGGAAAGATTATATTTTCTTTTACGAATACTTTCACGGTGAAAACGGGGCCGGATTGGGAGCCAGTCACCAAACAGGCTGGACCGGACTGGTGATCAAGCTCTTACAACAAGTAGGAAAAAAAGCCCCGACCACTGAGAAAAAAGTTGCGAAGAAGAAAGAAAAAGTAAGTGCATAAGAAACAAAGATGTGCCGAGTGACTTGCTATGCCTGAAAGCCTGTGAGGTACTGGCAAACCCTCACAGGCTGGCCTTAACCATTTACAAGGATGGGTACAGGAAGTGACAAGTGGGTGATGAGGAACCAAGAAGAATGACAGCTTGTGATGAGCAGCGAATACATTTTTGATCCCTGTTAATTTTTTTACTCTAAACCTATTCTGACATGACAAACAAATTCTATTTGCAAATAGCTAAACACAGTTGGTTATTATTACTTCCACTACTCTTTTCCTGCTCTACACCGGATGGAAATACAAAATACGAAGACGCTCCTTTCCGGCAGGTTGCCGTCAGTGAAAAATTGCAGGATGGCTATTGGCTGGAGTCCGCCGACTTTGATGCGGATGGAGATGCGGATTTAATAGGGTATGGGTTGACCATGGGGTTGATTACCTTGTATGTAAACCCGGGGGCTGAAGAATTGAATGGAGAAGATCCGGCTCTATGGGAATCGCGTTTGATCAAAGAACTGAAACAACCTGTGGGCATGGACCATGCGGATGTAGATCAGGACGGTTTGATGGATGTGGTGATCTGTTATGAATATGGCGAAACTCAAAAAACCTGTTTGAGGGACGGAGGGAAAATTATCTGGATGAAAAACCCAGGACCTGAAAACAAAGGGGAATGGGAAGACCGCTATATTGGCCAAACCATGGCCATGCATCGCCTGCGTTTTGGGAAATTTACTCAAAACGAGAACCTGGAATTGCTGGCCTTGCCCGTAGTGGGCGATTCGGGGGACATTCATACCATTATTCCCATTTATTATTATGAAAAGCCCGAACAAGTGCTCGAAGTGGATCGATGGCCCCGTACCTTGATTGACAGTTCTTTTTTTGAAATTATTCACGATGCCTTTATTGTAAAAAATCCGGCATTGAGTGATTTTGACGTAGCTTTGATTGCCAGCCAACAGGGAATTTCCTGGCTGTATTATGGCCGTGATCAGAAGTGGCATATTGATAATATTGCCAAAGGAGCTACTTCACTGGAAGATTATGAAAACACGGAAGATTGGTTTACCGGAACGAATACGGCTTGCCCCGGTAAAATCGGAGAAAACCCCTTTGCCTATATAGCTGCTTTGGAGCCCTTTCACGGGGGGATTGTCAGTACCTATCAACATAACCCTGCCTCGTGGGAATGGGACCGTTTTGTGCTGCACAAATATGGAGAAATCGATGAACAAGGATATGGGGTAGGGCATTTCGTCATTACCCAGGATTTGGACGGAGATCAGAACGAAGAATTTTTGGTGGCCTTCCCTCGTCCACCCAAAGGAGTATTGTATGTGAAACCTCTCGATTTGGAACAAAACCTGTACGATACCTTAAGAGTATCCGGTGAATCCGCTGCAAGAATCACCATTGACGATTATAATTTGGACGGGAAACCTGACTTTGCCACCATTGGTTACAATGTGCCGGGGTATTACGAAGACCCTAGCCCCCGGGTCTTGGTTTTTCTGAACAACGAACCTCCGTTAACGGCCAAAAAAGAAGAGTAAGGTAGGTTGATAACAAAGCTCTTCAGGAGATCCTTTTCACCTGAAGAGCTTTTGTTAACCAAATAAATATACCGCATAAATCCCATATACCAGCAGTAGCAAGGCGGCCTCCCAGCGGTCTAGTTTTCTTTTGCCTCCGGTAAACATCGCAACAAATAGGAAAAGTGTTCCCCCTGCCAACAAATAAAGGCTATGATTGAGAGGAAGATCGAAGGCCAAGGGTTGGATCAGTGCGCTAAGAGGTAAAATAAAAAAAATATTGAAGATATTAGAGCCGATCACATTCCCCACTGCCAAATCGGTTTTTTTCTTAAAGGTGGCGACCAACGTGGTGGCTAATTCAGGCAGCGAGGTGCCTGCGGCTACAATGGTGAGACCGATCAGTTCTTCCCCTAACTCAAACTTCCGGGCGATTTCGATGGCATTATCTACCACCAGCTTTCCTCCGAAGATCAAGGAGGTCAGTCCTACCAAGATTAAAGCAATGACTTTCCAGGCTTTTATCTCTTCAATTATTTCGGTGCCATTATGAGCCTGTTCTTTTTTCAATTGTTTGTATACATAAACCAAGAAGCCTGCAAAACAGGCCAATAACAACAGGCTGTCCGGGCGGGTCAAAAGGTTTTCGCCCTGAGAAAACAACAGTGCATCATTGACCAATAAAAACAACAGGAATACTGCAAACAGTGAAAAGGGAATCTCTTTCCAGACAGTGCTGGATTGTACAACGATTGGACTAAACAAGCCTGCGATCCCCAGAATAATAAACAAGTTGAAATTGTTACTACCGAGTATATTGCCAAATACAATTCCGGGATAATGATCGGCTGCAGCAAAAGCATTGACGACCAATTCGGGAGCCGATGTACCAAAGGCAATGATTGTCAGGCCGATGGTGAGCTCGGAAACCTTATGTTTCCGGGCCAGTGCGGCAGCCCCATTTACAAACCAATCCGCTCCCTTTACTAACAAAGCCAGTCCGAAAACCAGCCATAATAAATACTGTATCATAGTAAGGTGGAAAATATATTATAATGAACGAAAGAGCTTGTCGCAGGTTGAGCAGAAACTAATGGACTTCTAATATTTTTTCCTTGACCAAGGCCACTGCCTGTTCAAAGCGCTGATCCCAATTACCCCGGATCCAATGATAGGGTATCTCATGTGCTTCAAGTTGTTTGATAAACAAGCGTTTTAGTTCTTCCCGGCAGTGTGCTCCCAAGCGAGTACCATCTTGTACAAAAGGCACATCAGTATCTAAAAAAAGATACAGGTCGTACTGATTTACCTGCTCGATCCAATCCTTCACATCGAGTGTATGCCCGAACATATACCGGGCATACACTCGGGTGGTATGCAAGTCCGTATCACAAAATAATACCTTGTTGGCGTTGAGCAATTGTAGTTGTATTTCTTTGGCGTGGGCCTCCGGGATCTTTCGAATATCCTCTATAGAGCAATCCGTAGAGTCCTGTACAAGGATCCGGCCCATTTCCTGGGCATAGCAGGTTTGAAAATGTTCGGCCAATTGTACGGTCATGGTGGATTTGCCCACGGATTCCGGGCCATACAGACATACTTTTCGGGCAAAATACGGGCGGGCAGCTTGGGCTATATATTTCCAATGTGTAAAAGGGTTTTGTCGTATCAGGGTGGCGGATACGGGCTGCTGTCTGCGCTGAGGGTCAAAAAGCACATGACGGATATCCATATACTCGGCTACATAATCCCCGTATTTTTCCGAGGTGACCACATGGGTAATTTGATTGCCATAACGTTCTGTGAAATACCGCGACCAGATTTCTGAAATGCTCCGGGAAGATTCTGAAGAATAAGGCAGTTGGACTTCAGTATACTCCACCATTACTTTGGGGTGATTTTTAAACGTTTGTTGTACCCATTGCAGGCGTTGTGGCCCGGGAATCGGTTCGAAATCCTGTGCACATACCAATACAATAACCCGTTCGCAGTGATTCGCAGCAAAGTCAATCATTGCAATATGCCCTTGATGTAAAGGCATAAATTTTCCAAAAACTAAAGCGGTACTCAAGGACATTGGTAAAAATGTTAATTAATTTAATGGATGAGTGTATTTCAAGGTTTTGCTATTACCCGAAGAGTGGTTTTCATCCATCTTATCCAAAGATTGATATCTAAACATACTCTCTAAACACGCTTCCTTAAAAAGTTACCTTCATACTGACAAAATAATTCAGCGGGGCTTGTAAATGATAGGTTGCCCGGTTGTTGAAAGCATCGTATTGGCCATTGGTGTAGTATTGCCGGTTAGTCAGGTTATTCAAGCGGGTCGTCCAGGTCAATGCTTTCCACTCATAGGCCATCGTCACATCCAACAGAAAGTAATGATCCAGTTCGTATTCATTGGCAAAATCAAGATAGGAGTGGCTTTGGTACCGGCCGTGTAATCCCAGACGCAATCCATGCAACTGATACGTCAATGATTGATTGTAGAGAAAGGCCGGAGACAATACAGGGTGTATTTTGACGCCTTCTTCTTTAATACGATGGTAGGCAAAATTGATATTTCCGTTGGTAGAAATGTTCTTATGCAACCGGAACTTGTAATCTATCTCCAAACCACTGCGGAAGCTTTTCGCTACATTGTTGTGTAAAGGAAGCCCATTAGGGCCAAATGCTCCGCTTAACACGATTTCATTATCAAAATCCATATAGTACCCGTTGATATTGACTTGCCAGGTATTGCCTGTCATGCGTATCCCTAATTCGGAATCCATCACTGATTCGGCTTCTGTTACTCCCAATAGAGGCTGTTCGCCGTCAATGGCTAAATAATCATTTCCTTGGAACAGGTCGTTGCGGGTAGGTTCGCGGTGTGTTTGCCCCAGGCTGTAATAGAATAATACATTCTTTCCAAGTTGATAACTTAACCCAACTCTTGGGTTGACAAAATCCCAGGTGAATGTTTTCAGTAATTCATCATGCTCTCCCTGGTAATCAAATTCCGTATAGCGGTATTGTAAGTCTCCGAAGAACTGAAAATTATTGAGTTGGTAACTGGCTTTTGCAAAAGCGGAGAACTCGTTTTTGAATCCTGTATTTTCATACAAGGCTCCTTCGGTACGTTCCGAGCCGTTATGTTGGCGTTGGTAAAGGTTGCCATGCACTCCGGCATGAAAACTAAAATTCTCCTTTTCTAGAGCGTAGTTGGAAAACAGACCTACAAAGTGTGACCGGAAGGCATAATTGTATACCTGGTCCTTACCCGGTAAATCCAAATATACATTCAAATCAAAATCATAGTCTCCCTTGAGGTAGTTGTAATATGTTGAAGAAGTAAGAGTAGAGTGTGCCCCTAGTCTTACAGAATGTTGCAATTTGAGCAAGCCTTGCAAAAACTGATCCTCCTCATCGGAGCGGGCATGCGGATTGTATTTGGGATTGCTCTCCAAAATGTCTTTAGGAGTGCCTAACCAAGCCATTTCATTCTTTTGGTTTCCTAAAAATCCGCTTAGCTTCCACAGGTGTTTTTTACCAAAATGCCCTGTGGAAAGAAACAGGGAGTGCCCTGTGTGGCCCGACCGGTCTTTATAGCCATCGGAATGCACATGAGAAGCCCTTACATACAGGCCTGTTTTATTTTGTACCCCGGTATTGAGCTCTCCATAAATCCTTCGGGTGTTGTACGAGCCGTAGCCCAGGTAGACTTCTTTTTTGGCCGGGGTATGAAGTGAAGGTGATTCAAAATTGATACTTCCGGCATAACTGGCAACTCCGTTGCTACTGGTGCCCACTCCGCGTTGAATTTGGATGGATTGTACGGAGTTGAAAAAGTCAGGATAATTGGAAAAATAGGCCCCTTGGTCTTCGGGTTCGTTGAGGGGAACACCATCCAGGGTCATATTGATCCGGGTCTGGTCGATGCCCCGCAAACGAAAATAAGCATATCCCATAAAGCTTCCCGCATCCGAATAATAAGTTACTGCCGGAGTGCTGCCCAGGATAAAAGAAGGTTCTTGCCCGAAGTTCTTCTCTTCCACCTCTTGTAATGAGATATCTTTAAACGGAACCGGCATTTCGCTGGTGGCCCGGTAGGACGAAAGTATGGTGGCCTCTTCCAATACAACATCTTTTAACTTGGTAGTATCCGCAGAGGTTTGGGCCATTGCCCAATGGGATAGAAATAAAAGTAATCCGAGAGTAAAAAATTGCTTCATTTTGTTGTTGGTATTTTGTTTTTTAACGGGCGGCAAAAGTAGATAGATTACAAAGAGAAAAAAAGAAGAAATAAGAATGTCAGTGGTGTAAACCTGAGAAGGTTGGTAATTTTATATTTTATCAAAAGAAAGTTTGCTTGATAGAGAAAACTTAAACTGTGTTTATGGGGGAGTTTCAGTTTAAGGGTTTGCAAGAGAATAATCATCCACCTAAAGAGTGATTACATAATTATGATACACAATGTAGCCATCCACAAAGTAGAGCAAAGCCATTTACAGGAGCTTCAACAAATCGGGAAAAGAACCTTTGAGGAAGCGTTCAAGGAGGTCAATACCGCTGAAGATATGGAAACATATTTAAGAGAAAGTTTTCATTTGGAAAAGCTGCGGTCGGAATTAAACCATCCGGAGTCGCAATTTTTCTTTGTCTATATGAATGCTGAGGTCATTGGATATCTGAAATTGAACCTGGGATCGGCACAAACGGATCATAAACTTCAACAGGCCTTGGAAGTGGAGCGGATTTATGTCTTACAAGAGTATCATGGGAAAAAAATAGGGCAAATGCTGTTGAATAAGGCCTTGGAGATCGCCCGTATGGGAAATGTTAAGTGGGTTTGGCTGGGGGTTTGGGAGCACAATGTAAAGGCCATTCGCTTTTATGAAAAAAACGGTTTTCAGGCCTTTGATACACACCCGTTTATATTGGGTACAGACCGGCAAACCGATGTGTTGATGAAGCGGGAGTTGGCTTAAAATGTCCTTTTTCTATTCAATGATCTATTTTCACTTCTTTAACCCAAAGGAGGATGGGTTGATACCAAATTGGTCTAAAGAAACCGATAAAAAATACTTGTCAATTTTTCGGTTGTAACTTGATGTAGCATTCCATTTCTTCGCTATCATGAATTATAACCGGAAAAAATCATGACAAGCTTTAGAGAACTTCATCAACAAAAGAGTCCCTTTTTACTTGGAAATGTATGGGATGTACAAAGTGTAAAGGTATTTGAGAATCTTGGCTTCAAAGCCTTGGGTACCTCCAGCGCAGCTATTGCTCATATGTTGGGCTATTCCGATGGGGAAGGTATGTCTTTTAGTGAGCTTGAATATATTGTAAAACGGATTGCAAGCAGTACTTCTTTGCCTCTATCAGTGGATATTGAGGCGGGGTATAGTAGGGATATTTTCACTCTCATCGAACATGTCGAACGGCTATATGACCTTGGGATAGTTGGGATTAACCTTGAAGACTCACAAGTGGAAAAGGACCGGAAGCTTGTAGCAGCGGAACGTTTCGGTGAGACATTGGCAAGCCTGAAACATCATCTGCGAAACCAGGAAATGGAGATCTTTCTTAATGCTCGAACGGATACTTTTTTACTGGGGCTGAGCCATCCGGTAGAAGCAACGATAAACCGTATCCGCATTTATGAAGAGGCCGGAGCTGACGGGATTTTTGTCCCTTTTATTGAAAAAGAGGAAGATATTGCCAATATTGTTACTTCTACAAAGCTTCCTGTAAATGTATTGAGTATTCCCGCTTTACCAGATTTTCATACTCTCAAAACATTGGGGGTAAAACGCATCAGTATGGGAAATGCTGCGCATGATTTATTATATACACAGTTGGAGAAGGTAATTTCGGAAGTGCTTGACCGGCAATCCTTTCGACCTTTATTTTAAACTACCGGTTTCAATTATGCAAATATCCAATCACCAGGAAATCGACAGATATTATAAGGCCTTAGTAGAGAAGAATAGTCAATTTATCGGGGTCTTTTATGTAGGGGTAAAGACAACCAATATTTTTTGTATCTCCACTTGCCGGGCAAGAAAGCCGAAGAAAGAAAATGTGGTTTTTTATACCTCAGCCAAAGAACTGTTGCAAAACGGCTTTAGGCCTTGTAAAGTTTGCAAACCTACGGAACATGCCTATGAACCTCCGGAAGAAGTGATGCAGGCGATACGGCTGGTCAATGAACAGCCCGGTGAGAAAATCAGTGATTATCAATTACGAGAGAAAGGAATAAGTCCTGAAAATATCCGAAGATGGTTTAAAAAGCATCACGGAATGACCTTTCAGGCTTACCAAAGAATGATACGAATCAATATGGCATTTCAAGAATTAAAAAAAGGAAAAAATGTGACTGAGACAGCTTTTGAGTCGGGGTATGAGTCTTTAAGTGGCTTTGGCCATACTTTTAAAAACTTGTTTGGTTCTTCTCCCGAAAAGAGCAAGAATAAGTCCCTGATTTATATGACACGTATTACCACTGTTTTGGGGCCGATGTTTGTATGTGCAACTCAAAAAGGGATTTGCTTGTTGGAATTTACCGACCGGCGAATGCTTGAAACAGAGTTTAAAGACTTACAAAAAAGACTCAATGCCATCATTCTGGCCGGGGAAAATGAGCATATCAAACAACTTAAATCCGAATTAAAAGCTTATTTTGAAGGGACCTTAAAGCAATTTACCGTAGCCTTACACAGTCCAGGTACAGCATTTCAGCAATCGGTCTGGACGATTTTGCAAGAGATTCCCTATGGAGAAACCCGTTCTTATCAGGCACAAGCCGAAATGCTTAACAATGCAAATGCCGTCCGGGCGGTGGCTTCAGCCAATGGGCTGAACCGGGTCGCTATTGTAATTCCTTGCCACCGGGTGATTGGGAAAGACGGTAATCTTACCGGGTATGGCGGTGGCTTGGAGCGGAAAAAATGGCTGTTGGACCACGAACGGAAAAATGCAGTGACAATAACTCCATGATGCTGTTTTTCGGGAAGTAAGAATAATTGAATAATATATAACTATTTTCAGGTATTTTATTAACTTGTGATTAGGTATTATTCAATTTCTTTAAAAATGTCCAGCAAGAAGGGAAACTCCAAGTTTGAAAACTCTGTGATGAACGAAAAATATGAGAGGCATAAACTCAATATGATTCGCTTGTCAGATTATGCGGAATTTGTGTTGAAAATACTGTTTGGGTTTTCCTTTATGACTTTAGGCTGCATTAAGAAGTTTATTCCCACACTTTTGCCGGAAGAGTTTATCATCAATCACGAGTACTTATTAATGAGTGTGGGTTCCACTTTGTTATTAGGTAAAAACATCTGGGGAGGGCTTACAAAACAAATTATCAAACTCAAAGAGAAGTACAAAATCGTAAAAATCGAAAAGCAAAACAAAGACAAACTCAAAGAGAAATACTAACCGTTTATTCCGTATAAGTATAAAGAAGAATAAATTGAAGGGAAAATATGTTAATTAAGAAGCATTAATAGATTTTCTCGAAAAAAAAGCGGAACTTATACAAACAAAATAGAGCTTGGTACTATTACGTAAATGTCTATTTACAAATAATTATAATTATGCAAGTAGTATTAAGAAAAATGATTACCAATAAATATTCGGAAAATATAGTAGCTCTACTTGCTGCTGCACTGTTATTTAGTTTAGGTTATTTCTTCTTCAACAATTTTGACAATTGGGTAGATATTGTAGGGATGTTTTTGATGGGATGTAGCATACAAGCGGCCCTTTGGGCCATAGGGGTCCGTAGTGAAATCCTGGGAAATAAGTTGGACATCGATTACGAGCGGGAAATCAGAGCGTTTTGTGATGATGATAACGGAGATCGGGGAATTGAAAATCCCGATCCGTCTCCCCAACCTAAAATTGAAGATACTGCCCGCAAAGAGCTTGAGCCGGTGGCTCCCGTCTGATCTTTTACCTTTTCCCCACAAGTCTGAAGTTGTTTTATGTTAGGCATTTTTGCTATAGGTTTTCTTACTGGCATAATTCCCGGGGGTATCGCCTGTCCAACGCTTAAAAGCCCGTGTGAAGGCACTTAGTTCATTGTACCCTAGTAAATAGGATATTTCCTTGATTTGATAATTGCCGGATTCCAAATAGTAAAGTGACAAAGACTTACGCACCTTATCTGCCAATTGTTGATAACTTACCCCTTCATTTTTTAACTTTCTCTGTAAATTCCGGCTGCTCATATTAAAGTTGGCTGCAACTTGTTCCAGAGAAGCCAGTTCCAAATAAGAATTACTCATCAAATGCTCATAAATCTTGGACCGGAAGGAGGCGGATTGTGTTTTCTTTTGTCTCTCCTCACTCACTTTTTGCAATAAAAAGGTTTGTATTTCATAATTGGCCGTCAAAATAGGCTCCTCCCAATAGCTATGATCTACCATCATGGAATATTCATTGGCCTTTTGCTGAGGGGCACAACGAAGAACCCTTTCATATTCTTTCGGATGTCCGGAAGAGTGGGGTATATATACCGCAGAAGGATTGATTTTTTTTAAGAGTAGTCCGTCAAGTTCGTGTAACATGAACACCATAAAAAAATCCATGGTTTGGCGAAAGGCAAAAGAACTTTTGTCCGCAAGAGGGTGGGGAATAAAACGGATGGAAAAGTACTTGGGCGATGGGTGGATTTCCAAATGAAACAAGTCTGTGACCAGGTAGCATAGCGAAGCCGCTTGTTGAAGGGCTTCTCCTACTGTACGGCTACTTTTAATAATTTCTCCGACAATTCCCAAAGCGGCTAACTGCATTGCTTCTCCAAAATGCAACCCAAGTAAAGGATCTTCTGTGAACTGACTTGCGGTTGACCAAAGTTTTTCAAGTTGTTTGGGTTTAAACTCTACCGGATCTTCCCCTTTGAGCCGGGTTAAATCAATCCCTGTTTGCTTGCACAAATGTTCCACGGAAACATCGCGTTGCGCGACATAGGCGAGTAAGTTCAGAACAAGTTGTTTTTGGGGCTTATTCATGAGATGCATATAGCTTTTTATCCTTTTGAAGTATATAAAAATATGTATGGATTAAGAAAGGAGTACTTCGCTTACTCTCTATTTTATTTCATTCAATCCCACACGATTTATATTAAGATATCTCCCTGTAGGAGTTTCCATTTGAGTTAAAATGAGTACTGTCGTAAAATGATAATTCATTGGCATCTTAGGGTAAGTGGTTGAAGGGACTTTACAGCTACTTTTGTTCAAAAAGGAAATCATGAAAACAAAAAAGAATATCACCTGGATGGTGCTAGTAGCGCTTTTTTCCTTGACAGAAAACCCGTTAGCAGCACAAACAGAAAACAATGAATTCGCTTTTGAACAAGTTAAATCAAACACGATGGAAAATCAAGCAAAACTAGTTGTAAAGGAGTTTTTAACCGCTGTGCAACATGGAGACCATGAAACACTCGGAGCTTTGTTGCATCCGGAAGTTGAATGGTCGCAGCCAGGTAACAATCGCTTTTCAGGTATCAAACAGTCCAGTGCAGAAGTCTTTCAAATGGTAGGAGGGATGTTCAAACGTTCGGAAAATACCTTGGCTCTGACTCATGTTAAAGCAATCACGGTCAACGGTAATGAAGTGGCCTGTTTGGTGCATTGGGAGGCTGCACAACCGGTAGGAGCTACTTTGAATGTGGACAATATCGATGTGTATACCGTGGAGAATGGTAAAATTGTGAAAGTCAACGTTTTTTCTGCCGACTTGGCTCAAGAGGATCACTTTTGGGGAAAGTAAGTCATTGCGAATCTATAGTCAAAGTGCCCCCTTCTAATTTCGATCGACAGAAAATTAGAGGGGGCTTTTATCCTTAAACGGATTGTTAGAAATCAATTTGTTTGGGAGTGGTTACATAATTACCGGACCCATGGGTCCCATCTCCCAACTGGCCGTACTCATTATTTCCGGTTGCCCAAAGGCTGCGGTCATTTTTGAGAATGAAGGTGTGGTAGGAACCTGCAAATACGGTTTTTACCGCTGTCATAATCTGCACGGGAGTATTTTTATTGGTCTTGGATCCATCTCCTAACTGACCGTAGAAATTGCGCCCGGTTGCCCAAAGACTGTGGTCATTTTTCAAGATCATTGAGAAGCCTCCTTGGGCGATAACCGAATGTACATCCTCCATAATTTGTTGAGGCGTGATGACGTGTTCCATTGTTCCGTTGGCTCCGTTACCTAATTGACCGAAATGATTTCCCCCGGTGGCCCATAGCGTATTGTCTTCTTTCAGGATATGGGTATGATAAAAACCTGCAGACATAGCTTTGACATTGCTCATAATTTGCTTGGGCGTATTGGCAAAGTCATTACTTCCGTTGCCTAGTTCTCCGTAATGATTGCTTCCGGTCACCCAGAGAGTGTTATCCGTTTTTAGGATTAAGGTATGTTCCCCTCCGGCAGCAATAGCTTGTACATTGGTCATCACTTGCTCCGGGATGTTTACATCCGTGTTGGTCCCAATACCTAGCTGGCCTTTTCTGTTGTACCCCGTGGTCCAGAGGCTGTTGTCTGTTTTGAGAATCAAGGTGTGTCCGGCTCCTGCATCCATGGCTTTGACATCGCTCATGATTTGTTTGGGAGTATTTATATCCTCGTTACTTCCATCGCCCAATTGACCGGTTCTATTTCTTCCGGTCGCCCAAAGGGTATTGTCAGATTTAAGAATGAGTGAATGGAAGCGACCCGCAGCTATATCTTTTACTCCACTCATGATTTGTTTGGGAGTATTTATATCCTCGTTACTTCCATCTCCCAACTGCCCGTATTCGTTCCTTCCGGTCACCCAAAGGGTATGGTCGGATTTCAAAATAAGTGTGTGAAGGTCACCTGCCGCAATTTTCTGTATATAAAGTACTGTAAAAACTTCGGCACTGGTAGTGGTTTTGCCTTCTACGGTGACGGTGATATTTCCACTTGTAGCTTCTTCCGGTACATGTACGGTTAAAGAAGTTTTTGTCGCGTTGGTAACCGTAGTCTCTGTTCCGTTGAATTGTACGGTGTTTTCGTTGGGAATGGAGCTAAAGTGAGTGCCGGTGATGGTTACCTCGGTACCTGTTTTTCCGCTATTGGGAGAAAAGCCGGAAATGCCTGGTACCAATTCCGGTTCCGGATCAGGAGCGGAATCATCGTCTTTACAAGCGGTGATTAATAAAGAAAATAAGGAAAAAAATAGCGTTGCCAATACCGCTTGGTGGGTTAAAAAGAATTTGTGATTCATGTGGGTGATGTTAATTGAATGATAAAAATATGCTCAATAAGTTCTACCTTGTGAGTACAGGTTCTTACAAGTGAACTGAACATTGTTCAAGGGTTATTTGAACTGCGAGCTTGCGGTACAAAAGTGCGGCAAAGAGGGGTATGAGTCATCCCCTATAGATGTGAAATACATTTATCCCCGGAAAAAGGGATTTCATTGAAAGGCTAAAGGTGGTGATTCACTGTGGGGTTCAGGGTAAAGTAAATATTGGTTCCCTGGTTGAGTTTGCTATCGGCCCAAATTTTGCCTCCGTGGCTTTCAACCGTGCGTTTGGCAATGGCCAATCCTACGCCAGTTCCTTCAAACTCATGATCTTTGTGTAACCGTTCGAAGACCCCGAAAATTTTATGTACAAAGGCATTCTCAAACCCCACTCCGTTGTCTTTTACCCGGTAAGTGTAGCCCCATTGTGTTTCAATCCCTTGTACCTCTATTGTGGCCCGGCTTCTTGTACTGGTGTATTTAATAGCATTTGATAGGATATTGTTGACCAATTGGGTAACCATGGTTTGATCCCCCTGTGTATGTTTTAATTCGCCTACGTTAAATTCTATGTCTCTGTCCGTACCGTAAGTGAGTTCAAAAAATACATTTTCAAAAATTTGTCTCATATTCAGTGTGCGGACGGTCAAGGTTTGTTGGCTCACTTTGGAATATGCCAGTATATCATCAATCAACGTTCCCATCTTTTGCGCATTTTTGACAATCACATTGATGGAATGTTGCCCGTTTGCATCCAGTTTGTCAAGATAATCTTCTAACAAAATTTCACAGTACCCATTAATACTTCTCAATGGAGCCTTTAGATCATGAGAAACGGAATAACTAAAAGAGGCCAAATCTCTATTGGAAACCTCTAATTTCCGTTGTTTTTCCAATAGTTGCTTTTCGGCCTGTTTTTTCTCATCAATATCAATGATAGAACCTACCATTCGTACCGGTTGTCCATTGGTGTCAAATTGTGCTTGTCCGCTTCCCAAAAACCACTTATAGGCTCCTGTTTTTGTTTTCAGGCGGTATTCAATAATAAAGGCTTGTTGATGAGTAAAATGCTCTCTCACCAGGTCAAAAGTGGGGGCCAAATCTTCGGGGTGGAGTAACTGCCGGAAGTTCTCCACGCTGGCTTCGATTTCCCTGTCTTGATATCCTAATAACTGATAGAATTTCGGAGACCACCATTCCTGATCTTTCTGAACATCTACCCAATCCCAAATGCCGGCTTGTGCTCCTTCGAATACCAAACGGAAGCGCTCTTCACTTTTTTTAAGTGCTAATTCCGCATTTTTCCGTTGGCTGATATCTTGCACTTGAGATACTAAAAAGAGAGGCTCCCCATTTTCATTTTTCACTATGGAGGTATTCAAGATGGCCCAAATAGTATGGCCTTCTTTATGGACATATCTTTTTTCGAATTGGGCCGATTCGATCACTCCCTTTTTTAGCTTTTTCATATGATCGACTCCCATCTGTGTATCTGCCTTATAAGTGATCGCTTGAAAATTGGTTTTTAGCAATTCCTCTTTGGTATAGCCGGTAATTTGACATAAAACTTTATTTACCCTCAGGAAATGGCCGTCCAGGCCTACATGGGCCATGCCCACCGGAGAATATTCAAATGCCCAATAAAATTGTTGATCTACTAATTTTTTTTCTTTTAGCGTTTGCCGGAGTTGATGATTAATGGTTTCCAGCTCTTGTGGAGATTTTAATTGCAGGGTTTTGGGTAAAATCTTGATCGTGGCAAAAACCGTAATCCAGGAAACGACTGCCGTAAGAAATAAAAAAACTGCGTTCAGCCGGTATACGGGCTTCCAAAAAATCAGGGCATCTAAGAAGTGGGTGCTTCCGCAAAATAAAATGAATAAGGTAAATAAAAGGAAGATTTTACGAAAAGGGAGGTTTTGCCTTTTGCTTACAACATACAGGAGAATCACAGGAATGGTGAAATAGGCCAACCAAATTGCTATATTAGAAAGGATGTACAACCAACCATGAACATCCGACCACTTTCCACAAACCCATCTGGCAGGAAAATCTTCTGTTTGAATGAGCTTCGAAAAAAAATCTAGCACCTGATCCATAAAATAAGTATTAATCTTTCTAAAGATAAGTCTTATTTACCATAGGGTAGGTATAAATATACAAAAGAAGGAAGGAAATTAATATGCTTGTATAACGGTCAGGTAGTGAATCGGTAGCAATTTATTTTCTAGGGCTGTTTATTGTTGTTGGTATTTGAAATGTAGGTAGTAATATCGAAGAAGCGATTAATATCATAATAAGTTGCTTTGGTTTTTTTAAATAATTCCCCCGGCATCAGAAGAGTTGCCAGGGGATTGGGTTTCTTTTAACTAAGTGACTTAAAAATTGGCTTCTACGATCCGAGCATTTCGGCTGGCCTCGGCAAAGTCCATTGGGATGATCCCAAAACGCCCTTTGGCCGGAGTGCTAAAATAATTGCTCACTTTGGGGTTGATTGCATCGGATACGGTAGGAATATTCGGAATACCGAACCAACCGGGTTTATAACCACTGGTAAAGTTGATATACAACCTGTCAGCGTTTCCGGTTTTTGCTTCATTGAGCAGGCTTTCAATCGAATTCCATTTCTGGTTGTTGTCCGGTACTTGGTATACATCTTGAACTTTCAGCAGCGCCTGTGGGGTATTGATTTCAAAAGTCGTATTGTCTTGCCAGGCAGTGGCGTTGATCCCTTTGGGCGTATTGTTTGCCGAAAAGCGTCTTAACAGTACGATTTTACCTCTTACTTGCTCTAAGGCAGGCACATTTTCCGCCAGATACCATTTGTCAGGATTGGCTTGTAAGTAACTTTCCAAGGTAGCTTCAAAAGAGCGGGTATTGTTTTCAGGTTCATGCTCTTCTTTTATCGACATGACAATGCTTTCCGTAGGATTAGCATTCAGAAAGTTAAAGCAATAGTTCAATACGTCCGTAAAGTTCATATGTTGGTATACTACTCCATGGTGGATGGTAAACGCATCACCAATGTGGCGGCAACGGATGTCCAAAAAACGAGTACCTGCTTCCAATTGCTCTCCTATGGTCAGATCCTGGCATTTGGCCGAACCGGAAAGTAACGGGTGGTCATAACGTGCCCCGGAATCATGGGTGCCCGGAATGCTAAGCTCGGACAGTTTTAGATTTCCGTTCAAAGCACTCATCCAATTGTGGAGCTCATAGGAAACACCGGTGGCTATTTTAGGAACAGGAGCACCGGAAGATGAAGATTCCCGTGCCAAAGGTTCAACGGTTTCATTTTGACAGGCTTGAAAACCAAAAGCCAAGAGTAACAATACAAGGAATAACTTTTTCATGTGTAGGAAGATGTTAAAAACAGTTGAAAAGAACGTTAGTCGCTAGTTAAGTTGCTCGATAAATAGCTGTGATGGGAACTTATAAGTATATCAATTGAAAGGTTAAAAGCGAAGGAAAGAGGCAGTGATTTGACTACACTCCCTCCCTCAATCCTTCTCTCCTTCATTCCCTCAACCCCTTTAAATTACCAGCCTTGGTTTTGTGTTAAAACTCCGTTACTGGCTTCAATTTCATGGGGAGGTAATGGCCATACATGATGAATTTCCGGATTGAATTGCGGACGGGCAGGCCATACTTCAGTTCCGTCATGGCCGTGTAACGGCTTTGCGTAGGTAGCATCGGCATCTCCCCAACGGACCAAATCAAAATGACGGTCGCTCCATTCTCCGGCCAATTCACATCTTCTTTCATGTTTCAAATCCACGATGGTAGCACCAGTGATAGGCGCCAATCCGGCCCGTGCCCGCACCGCATTCAAGGGAGCATCTCCGTTTTGTCCGCTGGCAATTAATGCTTCTGCTTTGATCAACAATACCTCTGCATAGCGCATCAAGGGCACGTTCAGGTCGGTAGTGGGTTTGTCTCCGTTCGGGTTTACCCGGTCTTTGTTTTGGAAAGGCTCGGTGTATTTGCCAAACATATATCCGGTCTCGTTATTAGAAGTCTGTGTCCAGGTAAAATCCTCTCCGAAATAATTAAATACGGTTCCTTCTTTGAAGATGGTCACATCTCTACGGGCATCTCCGTTTTCATATTCGTCAAACAATTCTTTGGTAGGCTGGTAGTAACCCCAACCGTTGTATTTCCCCCAACCTTTGTTTTCAAACATTACTCCAGGTAAAATGCTTCCGGTTTGTGTGTTGGAAACTACAGACCAGATGTACTCGGGACTCCAATTGTTCGCAGCTGAAAAAACACCTCTGAAGTCCTCCGTAGGATTGCCTGTGTTGATCAGGGCATGCTCTCCGGAATTGATCACCCGGTTGGCTGCTTCAACGGCTTTGGCATATTGCGCTGGATCGTATTGGGCCCAGTACAAGTAGGTTTTGGCCAGGTAGGCATTGGCTGCATGTTTGTGCGCCCGGCCTCGATCCGCTTCGCCATAGCTGGAAAATTCGGGTAGTAATTGGGCTGCTTTTTCCAATTCGCTGGCGATGTATTGGTAATTGTCAATGACGCTTCCGGGTCTGGGCAGGTTGTAATCCAGCATATTCTCCCGGTCAATGATAGGGATTCCTGCCCGTTGGTCACCAAAGTGGTAGGCCAATTCCAGGTACATCACCCCACTGAAGAAATAGGCTTCCCCTAAAGAGCGGTTTTTAAGAGCCGTATCAATCTCTTCGATTTTATCAATGTTATTGATCACATCATTCGCCCGTTTGATAACTTTGTACTTATAGCTCCAGATATTTCGGGTATACCCTTCATTTCCGGTACAAATAAAATTTTTGATCTTATCGGGCGCATCTTTTACCCGACCGGTTACCATATCATCACTGGCATTGATAAACCAGAAATACCCCCGGCCATACATTTGATCCCATTGCATGGGTTCGTACAAGGCATTTACCGCGGAGATGGCGTCTGCTTCGCTTTTCCAGAAGGTGGCTGAAGTAGGAGGTCCATAGGGTTCCAGGTCCAAAAACTTCTCACAACTGCTCAATAATAGTACAAGCAATGCAGAAAAAATATATATAGGTTTTTTCATTATCTGAATAGTTTGAGTCTGTTACAAATTTTTTGTGCTCTACATCCTGGAATTAAAATTTCAGATTTACACCCAGGATGTAACTACGGGCTTGCGGATACCTTCCTTGATCGATGCCTTGGTTCACAATCACTTCCGGATCCATACCCGAATAGTCTGTGAGGGTGAACAGGTTGGTAGCCGTGAAGTAGAGACGCAGTTGGTTGACTCCGATTTTGTCAATGACTGAAGAAGGCAACGAATATCCCAATGTCAGGTTTTTCAAACGCATATAGGAAGCGTCTTCCAGGTACCAGTCGGATACGGTGCCGAAATTATTGTTTTCGTCCTTGACGGAAACTCGCGGGATATCGGAACCGGGGTTTTCGGAACTCCATGCATTTTTGATATCGGCCAGCATGTTATAGCCTTGCGTAGGTTTTAACGTGCTGAATTTCATTCCGTTGAATACGGTTACATCGGATGCTCCCTGGAAGAAGATACTCAAGTCAAAGCCTTTGTATTCGAAACGGGCATTCAAACCGTATGTAAAATCAGGGAAGGCATCGCCTTTGAATACCTTGTCGTTTTCGTCCAGTTTGCCATCCTTGTTCTGGTCGACAAACTTCAAATCCCCGGGTTGTGCGTATTGTTGAATCAGGTTACCGTCAGGCCCTTTGTGGGCTTGCACTTCTTCATCGGTTTGGAAAATACCGGCTGTTTCATATACATAGAAAGAATATAAAGGCTGGCCTACTTCTGAGCGTAAAGGACTCAGTATTCCCCGTACGTTTTGACTATGTGCAATTCCCGGAACTCTTTCCAAACGGGTCATTTCATTTTTAACCGTTGAGATATTTCCCGAAATACTGTATTTGAAATCTTGCTTCATTTGTTGATAGCCCAGCGAAAGCTCAAAACCTTTGTTACGGGTATCTCCTACATTGAAGTAAGGGGCTCCGTCTACGCCTGCGGTTCCTACTACCGGTGGGGCCATGACGAGGCCTTTCGTATCTTTGATAAAATAATCGAAGGTCAGGCTTACACTTTCGTCAAACAAGGCCAAATCCAAACCAATATCCGTTTGCCGGGAAGTTTCCCAAGTGACATCTTGATTGATCAAACGATTTTCCGCATAGCCTAAGTAGTTGTCATAAGAAGCGGGGTCACCCAGAATGGCCCGGGTACGGCTGAGTACGGAAAACATATCGTAAATTCCTAAAGTACCTAAATTTCCGATTTCTCCCCAACTGGCTCTTAATTTCAGGTTGTTGATGACCGAAATTCCTTGTAAAAAAGGTTCGTTGGATACTTTCCAGGCACCGGAAATAGCCGGAAAAACGTTGCCGCGATTGTCTGCATGCAAACGGGCACTGGCATCGTAGCGGAGACTTCCGGTAAAGAGATATTTGTCTTTGAATGAATAATTCACCCTTCCTATAGCGGAAACCAAGCGGTCTTTATAACGGTTGCCGTCCGGTTGAGCAAAAGGTCCGGTAGCATTGGGAAAAAATCTTCTGGCGATGTCTTCGTCTTCAAAACCTTGTGCACTCATGGAGAAGTATTCCCGGTTGTTTTCCTGGGCGGTAAAACCGGCCAAAACTTTGAAATAGTGATCACCAACTTGCTTGTCGTAAGATAAGGTATTTTCCACTACCCATTTGGTTTGCACGGAACTGTATTGGTATAATTCGTTGTAATCGAATATTTTACCGGGTTCTGTGATTTTAGAAGTAAACCTTTTTTCCGTATAGTTGATGCGAGTCAAGCCCGTATTTAATTTATAGATTAAGCCGGGCAACAACTCAATATCTACAAAGGCATTGGCATTGATGGTGGTGGTGGGCCTGTGGTTGTCCAGGCGGTTCAGATAAGCCACCGGGTTGATCAGGTCTCCGTAAGAACCCGCATATGTGATATTGTCTCTGGGAGTCACTCCACTGTAGAGGTTATTTTCTTTGTCGTCCCAAATAACAGCACTGGGAGGGTAGTAGATAGCCGTGATAATGGCTCCGGTATATCCGGAATTGGTATTGACGCCAAAATTTCCATCGGAATGGCTGATCGACAAGTTTTCTCCGATGGTGATGTTGTCGCGCAAATGATAGCTACTATTGAGACGGAAATTGTAGTTTTCAGAGTAGGTGTTTAACAAGGTACCTTCAATTTTCCGGTATCCCAAGGAGGCCAAAAAGTTGCCTTTTTCACTGCCGCCACTGACGCTCAAATCGTAATTTTGCATTTCTCCTTTGCGGAATATCTCATCCATCCACTGAGTGCGGGTTTCGAAACCGTAAGGGTTTTTGCTTTCGTCGATATAATCCCTGCCGTTGTAATCGTCTGCATAACCGGCATTGTCAAAGGCCAGGTTCATTACTTCGGCATATTCACGGGCATTCAAGGGAGTCAATTTTTTCCATACTTGTTGAAAACCCCGGTAGGCGTTTAACGAAACCTGAGCTTTTCCGGAGGTACCTTTTTTGGTCTCTACCATAATGACCCCTGAAGCCGCTTGTACTCCATAAATAGCGGCAGAAGCGGCATCCTTTAATACTGTCATGGATTTGATATCACCCGGGTTAGGCAGAGGGGCACCCGGTACTCCGTCTACTACATATAAAGGTGCTTCGTTAGCCATGGTGCCGATTCCGCGGATACGGACTTGTGGCGTAGAAGTAGGATCCCCTCCGTCATTGACTACAATGACCCCGGGAGTAGTTCCCTGAAAAATTTGGCCTACGTTATAAATAGGCCTTTCTTCTACCATCGATTCCGCGTTGACCGTTTCGATGGCTCCGGTCAAGTCTTTTTTCTGTACACTACCATACCCCACGACTACAATTTCTTCCAATTGCATCATATCGGTTTCCAATGTGATGTTGAGGACACTTTGCTTGTTTACCGCTACCTCACGGGCAACATAACCCACATAGCTGACAACCAAAACGGCATTGTCAGGAGCCGATAACTGAAAACGGCCTTCGATATCACTTACCGTTCCTTTGGAGGTGCCTTTGATCAATATGCTGACTCCCGGGATCGGTTCCCCGTTTTGAGCATCGGTAATGGTACCGGAAATCACTTGTTCCTGTACCGGTGCTACCTTATCAGAAATGATGTCGAAATCGGCAGTTTCTTGCTTTTGTACGACAATTTGATTGTCAACGCGCAAAAATTTTACTCCGGCTTCCCTGGAGAGTTGTCTGAGAATGTTTTCCAGGTTATCGCTTTTGGTGTCAATATTTACTTTCTTTCTTAACGGAATGTTCTCGTTGTTATAAGAGAAGTTGAAAGCAGTGCTGTTCTCGATGATTTTGAAAGATTGGGCCAAGGATACTTTGCCGGCTTCTATGCTCAAAACGACATTTTTGAGCTTTTGGGCATTGGCCAGCTCAGCGGAAAAAACCAGCGTCACCAGCATACTTTGAAGTATCATTCCAAATGCTACGCTTCTGGACATAAGAATTAATAATTCGATAAACTTTTTTTTCATAAATTTGAATGTTTTTAAAAATCCATAAGGGTGATTTTGAACACAATAAGCCCCCGTAGGCAAATGATACTTCCACTATCATGAGCCTCTTGAAAAATGGGTTTATTAACGATGTTGGGAAGTGCCTGGCCGGGCACTTCTTTTCTTGGAAATGTGTGGAAATTATTTTTGCATAGGCAGATCTGTTTGTATTAGTAACAACCTTTTCCTGAGATAAATAAAGTGTCCCCGTGATACGCACAGGATAAGTTATTGGCATATTCCAATACCTGCATCACACTGGGAAGAGCTTCGTTTTCAAACCGGGCCTTCAACCTGCAACGGGCGATTCCGGCATGGCTGAGTTGTACGGATATGCCATACCAGTTTTCCAGTTTTTGGGCAACCACATCCATGGGTTCGTTGTCCAAAATCAGTACGTTTTCTTTCCAAGCAGTAAGAACGGATGGGTCAAAGCCTTGGCTGATTGCTCCACTGGCTGCTGACTTTACGAAAGTGTATTGTTCCAAAGGAGCCAAATACACGGCAGTATCTTTTGCGCTTTGAGGGTTGCTTACTTCCACTTTCCCTTCTACCAGTGAAATTTGTAAGGCTTCTTCGTGTGCAAAAGCCCGTACGTTGAAGGAAGTACCCAATACCTTGGTGGCTACTTCTCCCGTATGTACTACAAAGGGTTTTTCGGGATTTTTTACTACTTCAAAATAAGCTTCTCCTTCGAGTTGTAAAGCCCGGACAGAACCGTTGAATCCCTCCTGAAAACGTAGTTTACTGTGAGTGTTCAGATATACTTTACTGCCGTCCGGCAGGCGGTGAACGGACCTTTTTCCTTTGGGATTTTCCAATAGAATCCAGTTTGGGATAGCGGCCTCTTGCGAGGTTTCAATGGGATTCCACAGGTAAATGGCGGCAGCCATCAACAAAATTCCTGCGGTAGCGGCTACTTGCGTCCATGGAAAACGGACCGTAGGTTTATTGACTGGGGATTGTCGTTTGGTTTTTTCCTGTTCCAGTCTGTGGATGTTCCTCAACAGTTCTTGTTTATTGCTTTCCAGTTGGTACCTGTCCGAATGAGGGGCTTTGCCTTTTTTGTTCCATACGGCACTGACTTGTTGAAATAGCTGTTCTGCCTCCCGGTTGGATTCCAGTAGCTTTTTCAACTCATCAATTTCCGGCTCGGTAGCTTCTTTAGAGAGGTATTTTGTAATCAATACCCATACATGTTCATGATCCATTGGCAAGCCCAATATTTTTCTCTTTGAAGAGAAATGATTTACATTTTTTCAATTTTATATTCAGAGAACAGGTCTTAAAGACCCTAACTCCTTCACTACTAAGACAACAAAAACGGAAAAGACCTATGAGCCGATTTTGTTAACGTTAAATGAAATTGAGTTAAGGAATTGTGACAAACCGGAGAAGAGCTGGAAAGAGTATTATTGACAACGGATAAAAAAGCGGAGCCGTGAACCTTGGTGACGAAAGCTTGAGGTATTTTTCACTTTCTTATAAAAAAGGAAATACTAAAAAGTAGAAGATCAAACTTAAAGGGTGGATTTGCACAAATTTTTCGGTCATAAATTTATTGGCTTTGACCATATGACTTTGTACCGTAGTGATGGAAATAGATAAAAGCTCTGCAATTTCTTTGTATTTCAGGCCTTCAATCTTATTGAGTTTGTATACTGTTTTTCTCTGGCTGGGCATTTCTTCCACCAATTTTTCAAAAGCATTCATCAACTCATTGTAATTCATGGAAGCCTCGGCTTCTGCTTGTTGTGATGGTAGTGACGCTTGGGAATCGAGTTGTTCCAGTTGGACTTTTTCTTTTTTTAGAAAATTCAGACAGTGATTGCGGGTAGAAGTGAATAAGTAGGTTTTCAGGTTTTTATGAATGATGATATGCTCTTTCTTTTCCCATAATTTTAAAAACACATCCGAGACGATTTCCTGAGCGAAATCGGGACTTTTTACAAATATCTCGGCAAATTCACATAGCCTGTTGTAATACCTTTCAAATAAAACTTCCAGACAGGTGGTGCTGCCTTGTTTTATTTGTTCAAATAACTCATGATCAGGGTAAGTGGGTTGTTTCTTCATAGCAAATATGGGAGTCGCTATTGATGTATAATCAAAACTACTCTAAAGCGTTGGGGATCAAAAAAGGCCACAGTTAATAATTTATGAACTTTTGCCAAGAAACGCAACCACTCACCCACTCACCAATTCACCCACTCACCAATTCACTCATCCACCAATTCACTCATCCACCCACTCACCAATTCACTCATCCACCCAACAAGGCTCCCCAGAATAGGTGCCCTGTTGGAAGGTAGTGAAATCCTCCAGTCTTTCAATTCCCTTCAATCCTTCAACCCTCCAATCCCTCTACCTTTATTTAATTGCCTTCCTGCTTCAACCAAAGCCGGAAATTGTCTTTTTGTGCTTGACTTCTGTTTTCCTGAAAATCGATTTCAAAAGTAGTAAAGAAAGGTCCTTCTTTTTTGAGTGTGCGCTTGTGTAATAAGTTGTTTCTGAAAAAGGCGATTTCTACCAGGTCTGTCTCTTTCAGTAAACTATTGAGATTATCAGTGACTTTTTTGCCATTGAAGGCAATGATCTCATCTCCCAGGCAGAGCGTATCCATTGCCGGAGAATGAGGAGCAATGACATCCACTGTGCAATTTCCGTTTTGGCGGGCTACTTTAAATCCGAAATGCTTTTCCGTAAGGTTTTCGGGACTACTTTCGTGCAAGGTACAACCGATAAAATCCAAAGCTTCTTTCAACCTGTTTTCCAGAGGGACATTGCCATAAATACACTCCTCAAAATACTGTTGCATATCGGTTCTGGCAATGCGGTTGACAAGTGCTTGGTAATCTTCTTCGGTAAAGCCCCGGCCTTGTTGTGCAAATTCCGACCATAAGGCCCGCATCACATCGTCCAGTGTTTGTTGGTTGTGGGTATGTTTCCGGATTTCCAGATCCAAAATGATGGCTGCAATGGCCCCTTTTACATAAATGGAGGTTTTCCGGTTAGGAATGCCCCGGCTATAGCCATCCAACCATAAGTCATACGATGAATCGGCTACGGATAGATTATGACGGCCAAAATTTTCAAAATGTCTTTTGAACAGTTTGTTGAGTTCTTCAAAATAAAAAGATACGTCCCATACACCGGAACGAGCCAATAAGTAATCTCCGTAATAGGTGGTGATGCCTTCGGCTATAAAGCCTGTGCGGAAGTAATTTTCACGGCTGTAATCATAGGGCCACATTTCTGCCGGACGGATGCGCTTGATGTTCCAGGTATGGAATAACTCATGAGAGCTCACGCCCAAAAAGTCATTGTACATGACTTCGGAATCAAAGAGTTCGTCCGGGCCAAGGGTGATGACCGTACAGTCACTGTGCTCCACACCATGGTAGTGTTTGTAGGGAAGAATTTGATAGAGATAGTGGTATTCTTTACAAGGAAACTCACCAAAAAGGTCGATTTGTTCTTTGGTATAAGCCTGAAATTGTTGGGTAATGGTTTCAAAATCGGGTTGTACATTTCCTTGAAACCAGAGGTGAAACGTATGGATTCCTACCTGAAACGAATGGTGAAGCAAACTGCCACTGGCAATCATGGGTTTTTCCACCAAAGCATCAAAATTTTCTGCCAGCCAATAGCCTTGGTCATCCTGCTGCATACTGCCGGCAACCTGATAATGTTCCGGGATGTTTAATTGAATCCGGTAGGACTCCTGTTCACGACCTGCGATGGCCAAACCACAAGTAATCCAATTGATATAGAGTTGGTTTTCATCCAACCAACTTCCTCCGGCATCCATCTGCCGGGCAAAGTAATTGTATTTTACAACTACGGTACTAGCGCCTCCTGTGCTCACTTGCCAACGGTCTTTGGTGACTTTTTGAAAAGGAAGTGCTTTGCCTTGTCCGTCTTCTACGGTAAACCGTTGAATGTTTTTTGCAAAGTTTTGCAATTCATAACGACCTGGTCGCCAAGCGGGCAACTGAAGCTCCAACAGGTCCTGACGGTTCTTTTCTATGATCAGTTCGAAATCGATATATTGTTGTGTGGGATATTGGTAGGATACTTTGTAAATCATGGGTACTCGTGTTTTTTTATTCAAAAAGTAAAGTTATAAATAATGCAGACTTATTGGTGAAACAGGCAAAGAAGCTAGCAATATATTCCCGCAATTTTTCCGGTCCGTTTTCCTTTCAAGAAAAGAACTTCATTTTGCCGGCTTTTTTACTAATTTTCCCAATTATACAGAGAAAAGGTCCGAATTGATCTTGGAATAAACGAAGGGAAAAGCCCACACCGGCTAAAATTCAATCTGCATCATGCTTATATCTATAGAAAACATATGCGTAGACCTTAAGGGAAAGCGCGTACTTGATCAAGTTTCCTGTACCATCCGCCCCGGTGAACATTGGTGGATCAGTGGTACGCTTGGAGCAGGAAAAACGACCTTGTTAGAAACCTTGGGGGGAAAGCATTTTATCCGGGAAGGCTGTCTGAAAATTTCTCAAAAGGGTGAAGAGCTACCCATGGATACATTTCGGAAGAAAATTCAACTCGTGAGCTTTGGAGAAGATAACCGCCTGATTCAACTCAATCAACACTATTATCAACAACGTTTCAATGCTTCTGACGCCGGGAGGAGTCATAAAGTGCATACTTATCTGGAAGCCAATGGATTTGAATTAGAGAAAGAGGAGCATCAAGTCCTACTGGCCAATAGCGGGGTAAGTCCTTTGCTGGAGCTGGAATTGATAAAGCTTTCCAGTGGGCAACGCAGAAAGTTACAGTTGGTCCGTGCCGTTTTAAAAGATCCGGCAGTGTTGATTTTAGACAATCCTTACCTGGGGCTGGATGAAGCCAGCCGGAGGGAGTTTAACCATTGGCTGGAGAAGTTATGTCAAGAGCATGAAATCCAATTGATCCTGACGGGCCAACGCAAAGATTTACCCATGGACTTGATCACACATGAGTTGGCTTTGGACAAGGGAAAAGCAGATTATCACGGAGTGCTCCGGGAGGATGCAAATCCTCTGAAGATAAAGCCAGAAGAGTATAAAAAGGATTTGTTGGGAGTGTTGAAAACAAAGTGGAGTCATCCGCAAAGGCCTCACAAGTACCGGCAAGTTGTGGCTTTGAATGGTGTGAACATCCGGTATGGTCAAAAAACCGCCTTGAAAAATATACATTGGCAAGTACGGCAAGGAGAAAAAGTAGCTTTGATCGGGCACAACGGTTCCGGGAAGTCTACCTTATTAAGTCTGTTGTATGCAGATCATCCACAAGCCTATGCGAACGATATCGTTCTTTTTGACCGGAAAAGAGGAAGTGGAGAAAGCATTTGGGAAATTAAAGAGAAAGTAGGTTTTATTTCCTCGGAACTGCATTTGTATTTTAATCCCCGTTACACTTGTTGGAAAACCATTGCCACAGGCTTTTTCGAAACCATGACTCTACGAAGAAAACTGACAGAAGAGGAGGAACATCTGATCGACTTGTTTCTGGAATATTTCGACTTATCCGCGATCAAAAACAGGGTGTTCTCCCAGCTGTCATTTGGGGAGCAACGGTTGGTACTTTTGATCCGGGCATTGATCAAACATCCCGTATTGATTTTGCTGGATGAAGCTTATCAAGGCCTGGATGAGGAAGGTATTGCCAAGGCGAATTACTTATTGGACACACTGATGGCTGATAGTACTTCTACGCTGATTTTTATTACGCACTATCCGGAGGAGATTCCTTCGTTCGTTCAGCGGCATACTTATATTCAAGAAGGAGAAATCCAATAAGTGATGAAAGAAGATAAAAGGCAGGAAGCAAAAATTCCTAAAGGTTTTTGTTTTCTGCTTGCCTGTTTGTAAAGTAGGCTTCCAAAAAAAATCGTAGCTTTGAACCCACGAAATCAGGCAACCTATCATTTTATGCAAGAACCGTCAATACTGTTAACCCATAATTTTATACACACGCCTACCGAGGGGCAAAAAGCGCTTTTTGAGCGTTTGGGGGCATTTATTTTGGAGAAAAAAAAGGCGAGAAGTACTTTTTTATTAAAGGGATATGCGGGAACAGGAAAGACTTCTGTGTTGGCCAGTCTGATTCGTACATTACGGGCTTACGACTACAAAAGTCTGTTGCTGGCACCCACGGGCCGGGCAGCCAAGGTAATGGCTTCTTACACCAACCGGAGGGCGTTTACCATTCATAAAATCATCTTCAAACAAGAAGAAGATCCTTATTCCGGCCGCTTGATCTTCAAACGGGTAAGCAATACTTATAAGGACACTTTTTTTATTGTGGACGAAGCTTCTATGATCAATGACCTGAACGAAATGGGAGGAAAGGGATTGCTTTCCGAATTGATCAGTTATGTGTTTCAAAAGCCGAATTCCGGCAACAAATTATTGTTGATCGGGGACACCGCCCAATTGCCACCGGTACATCAGGAGCTGAGCCCGGCTTTGGATGCGCATGTATTGCAGGATGAGTTTCATCTTCAGGTGACTTCTTGTGAACTGGATGAAGTAGTGCGGCAGGAAGTCGCTTCCGGAATATTGGAAAATGCCACCCGGGTGCGCAACCAAATAGCACAACAAGAATTTGCCATGCATCTGGATACTCAGCATTTTAAAGATATCTACCGTATGACAGGCGACCGCCTGGAAGATGGTTTGCGCTATGCGTATGACAAATTCGGCATTGAAAATACGGTGGTGGTGTGCCGTACAAACCGGGCGGCAACACAATACAACCAGTTTATCCGTAGGCAAATTAACTTTTCGGAAGACGAACTGGAAGCCGGGGATTTGCTGATGATCGTCAAAAATGATTACCATTGGCTACCGGAAAACTCTCCGGCGGGCTTTTTGGCCAACGGGGAATTTGTGGAAGTGTTGAAAGTGAGAAATTACGAAGAAATGCATGGCTTCCGCTTTGCCGATTTGACTTTGCGTTTAGTGGATTATCCCGACCATGATACAGTGGACGTTAAAATTCACCTGGAAACGTTGCATTCTTTCACTCCGAATCTGGACCGGGAACAACTCAACAAATTATACGAACTCGTTCAACAGGACTATATGGACATAGAAGACCGGACCAAGCGAAACAGTATGATCCGGAAAGATCCGTACCTTAATGCGCTTCAGGTAAAATTTGCCTATGCTCTTACCTGCCATAAGTCGCAGGGAGGACAGTGGAATTCCGTGTTTGTGGACTTGGGCTACCTGACCGAAGAACGTAAAAATGTAGAACTCATGCGCTGGCTGTATACGGCCATTACCCGTGCTTCGGATGAGTTGTATCTGGTAAATTTTTCGCCTGATTTTTTTGAATAGATAACCGAATAGGCGCTTTTTAATCCCGGGTGGAAACCTGAGTTTTAACGCTTGCTGCTTTGGCCCGATACGGTATACCATCATGGCCCGTCTTTCTTTGAATAAATCCCTACTATCAAGTACGCTATCTCAAGTGTTTTGCTTTGAGGATCCGGGAAATTGGAATTTTCCAGTAAAAATTAAAAAACTAGCAAGATAAGTAAGCAGGGTTCCAGGATAAGTACTATTTTTAGGGTGGAGATTTTAGATGTGAAGAAGAGCTGAGGAATGAAGGAAATAATTCTCCGCATTGTACTTAACCAAATAATTTTTTCTTAGAATTTCAAAACAGAAATTAACCAAATAGCAAATGAACAATTTTTTCTTCTGGAATGCATGGCCGAAATCCTACCGAATTTTCTTTTTGTTCAGCTTATTTTTATTACTTGTCTGCATGGCTTTTACATTGTATGCCCTTTTGATGGGAAATGCCATGGTGATACAGTGGAGTACAGAACCCAGTCTGGAAATTGTAAAGGTAGTTCTCGATCGCTTTACCAAAAACCTCTTTGACTTTACCATCCCTGCAGACAGCTATCTACTCACCGATACCTTTAAAGCCTCCGGTATCCAGATCAAGTCATGGACCTATTCGGTTTATTTTAGCCTCTTTACGTTTGGCTTGTTATTGTTTCTTACCAGTATTTCGGATTTAAGCCGGACGTTTTATTACGTGGGGATTGCCAGTTTTGTGATTATTTTAGGGAGTCTGGGCATTGAATCGTTAGGTGTATTTAAACAGATACATGATAAAGCGTTTTTGGTCATCACCATTCTGGCATATGCACCTTTGAGTTTTTATTTCCATAGTTTTAGGCGGGGGACTCACTACCTGACTCGTTTTGGGATTTATCTGGGAATTACCATAGCACTCTATATCATTGCTTATACACAGGGGCAAGTGGAAGATCCGGCCATGTACCTGAGTAATCAAGGCATTGCCGGGCCCATTATTTTTGTGCTTTCTTTTTCCATTATCAACGGGCATGAGATTATCCGCGGAATTCTGTACTTGATCACCTATGCTAATCACGAAGAAAGCAAAGGTTCCAGTTTGCATTTTCTGATTTTGTGTGTCATTTATTTTTTAAACCTGGCTTATACCTATATTCATTTTACCATGGGAATAGACTGGGGAATTTATTATCTGCACCCTTTTGCCCTGTTAGTTTTGACCGCCTTGATTGGACTTTGGGGCTGGCGCTTACGGGAGTTGCAGTATAAAGGGGTGATGGATTTTGCACCTACCGGGGCCTTCCTCTACCTCTCTATGGCTACGGTCAGTTTTTCGATCATCGCATTGGCATTGGCTACCGCTAACGACCCTTTGATTGAGGTGTTTGAAGATGTGATCTTGTACAGCCATATTGGCTTTGGCTTGATGTTCGTCATCTATACGATACTGAATTACATCGATTACCTGGAAAATCATAAAGTACACAAGGTGGTGTACGAACCCCAAAAAGTCGATTTCTGGGCGGCATGGCTGATCGGCTTGATCATTGCCGGAGCCTTAGTGGCCAAGTCGGGGATGCTGCAGTATAAACAAGCGAAATCCGCGTACTTTATCGGGTTGGGAGACATCAGCCGGGTGGAAAATGACTTGCATACCAGTGGACAGTATTACAACCTGGCTCAAGGATATGACCGCTTGAGTCACCGCCCCTTTTACTCTTTGGGAGAACTGGCCCGGGTACAAGGGAATAATGATGCGGCCTATGTCTTTTTCAAAAGTGCCTTACAGAAGAAGCCCAGCCCCTATGCATATGCAAATATGGCGGACTTGATGTTTAAGAACAAACAGTTTTTTGAAGCTATTTTTGACTTGAGGGAAGGGATTGAGGTTTTTCCGAAAAGCGGGGAGTTGTACAATAATCTGGCATTATTGTACAATCAAACTCAAATAGCCGATAGTGTCTTTTACTTTTTTGATAAAGGAAGGGAGTACAGTCAGTTTCCCGATATTGTAGAAAGTAATTTGTTTGCCTTGTTGACCAAGTACGATTACTTTCAAGAGGTGGATATTGATATTGCCTCCATCAGCAACGATTATATCGGGAATATAAGCAACCAACTGACCTACCGGAATAAATTTGAGGAAGTGGATAAGAAACCTTTGAAAAAGGCCTTTTTGCAGGACTCAATATTATACACACCCAATTTATGCTATCTGTATAATTTTACAATAAACCACCGTAAGGAGGCCCCGGATTCATTGCCCAAATGGTTGAACGATTTTGCCTATCAGCCGGAGAACGCTCATTTCAGAGAATATCTGTTACTGGGCAAATCCATTGTACATTATTCCCAAGGGGAACTATTGACGGCTGTTGAACTTTTGAAAGAGATCTACGGAACAGCTTATAGCATCAACAGCTACTACCCGAACCTGTTGGGCTTATGGTTGATCCGGCAAGGGGAATTTAATCAGGCGGCCTACTATTTCAGACAGGCTTATCAAAGGGGCAACCAAGGGGCTTTGATCAGCATGGCCATTGCGCAGTCGGAGTTGGAAGACAAAGAAGAGGCATTGGAAAGTTGGGGAAGGCTGGCTACCAGTGAAGCAACGGATATCAAAGCCATGGCCGATGATATGTTAAGGTTGCTTTCCCCGGACAGTTTGAAAAAGATGGATTTTACATCACAAGAAGTGACAGATCTTAACAAATACCGCTTTTTGCATTACCATCAAGCGAAAGTGCCTACCAGAATATTTGATGAAATTTGTGAAACCATCCGGGATAGTCAATATAAAGTGGTGGCGATAGTAGAGCGCGCCCAATGGTATTTGGATCGATCGCTTCTGGAAGAGGCAGGGCAGCTGATCGCGCAACTGGAAGGAGAAGTTGTGGAGGAAAGAATACAACCCTTGGTAACACATGTACAATTGCGACTTGCGCATATGCAAGGTAAAATATCGGAGGAGTTTCTGCAAAAAGTGGAGAGTGCACAGTATGCCGCACAAGAGCTTGGGTTAAAATCCTATTACCAAGCGGCTTATTATCAGCACAAAGGCGATACTGCTCAGGCCGAACAGGCCTATAAAAATGCGATTAGGCAATTACCCTTTAAAGAAGATATTTACCTGGATTTTGCCAAATTCTATACCTCGGAACAAAGAGAAGACGAAGCGTATGAAGTCTTGCTCAATGCTACCATGTTGAATGAGCGTTCTACCAAATTGCTCAAAGCTTATGTCCTCAAATGCCTGGAACTGTACTTCGACAGTTATGCCGAAACGGGCTTGGAAGACTTGGAGCGTTTGCTTACCCGCACCCAATATCAGGAATTTATGAAGGTTTATAACGCTAAAAAGTCCGAAATGGAAAAACGCTTTGAAGATTGGGAAGCAGATAGTTAATTCGTAGGGAACAGAAGAGTCGCTTCTCGAAGGATTGTGATAAAATGTTCTTTTGTTTCAAAAAAATAGAGTAACTTTCTAGGAACACTTTAAAATACAAACTGGCATGAGTGAAGTAATCCGCACCAAAGATATTTCCCGCACCTATCAAATGGGGAGCGAAACAATCAACGCTTTGAAATCCATCAGTATCCAAATCAACCGGGGAGAATATGTGGCCTTTATGGGGCCTTCCGGTTCGGGAAAGTCCACCTTGATGAATATTATCGGTTGCTTGGACAGCCCCTCAGGAGGTGCGTATTTTCTTAACGGCCAGGATGTGAGCAATATGAGTGAGAATGAATTGGCGGAGGTGCGGAATAAAGAAATCGGCTTTGTGTTTCAGACCTTTAACTTGCTGCCCCGGTCCAGCTCCATCGAAAATGTGGCTTTGCCATTGGTATATGCCGGGTATAGCAAAGCGGAGCGGGAAGAGAAAGCCTTACAAGCCCTGGAAAATGTAGGTTTGGGCAATCGCTACAAGCATAAACCCAACGAACTTTCGGGAGGGCAACGCCAGCGGGTAGCCATTGCCCGGGCTTTGGTGAACAATCCCAGTATTATCCTGGCGGATGAACCCACGGGTAACCTGGACACCAAAACCTCTTACGACATTATGGATTTATTTGACCAACTTCACTCTATGGGGAACACCATCATCATGGTAACTCACGAGGAAGATATTGCTCAGTATGCACACCGGATTGTGCGAATGCGGGATGGTTTGATAGAAACCGATCAAGCCAATGAACATGTAAAAAAAGCCGTGAGATTGGCTGAAACGGAATAAGTGTGTTCGCCTAATACAGATCCGGCCAACCGTTTGAAAATTTTTATTGAAATATAGCTCGCAGAAAGGTCCTCAATTTTTTTGAGGGCCTTTTTAGTGAATTCCTGAAAAGATTTCTCAGTGATGCGATAATATATGAACTTGTACTTTGTTGAGTAAGCCGCATGGTTTTATCGTTTGAATGAATTTAGAAACTCCAAGGTCATTCCATCCATCCCCATACTTGCTTTTTAACCAGCTATTTACGTGTGTTCAACTTGGAAACCAGCTTTTTGGCAATGAAAAAAAAGACATCGTAAATAGTTTACGGTCTGACCGGATATTTTCGCATACAAGAAAACTTCATTGACGTGAAGACGTTAGGAGGAAAATAAGCCCAGAGATTAAGTAATAGTATTTTCTTGAACTTACAGAGTGCTTTTTTAAAGTAACAGAAATACTAAAACCATATACAAACCTAAAACAATTGACGTGTAATGATCAAATTTGTAAGACAGTTATTTCAAGAAAATAAACTAGATCCGGCTGTTAGAGATACTTGTGAATTGATGGAGAGCCTTCACAAAGAAATCGCCGGACTCAACCGATATTTTTACTGGGATTTAAAGTTGACAGATACCGTTAAGTACGAGGAAATTAAGAAGTCCGGTGCCAGTGTTAAAAAAGACCTGCTTTTCTCTCTCCTGGACTTTATGAAAGTTTTTTCCCATAAAGGTAAAAGCCCCTTAGAAATACATAGCTCTGATAAAGAAGCGGCATTGGTGTATGAAACCAATCTTGTGAAAATAGCGGACTCCTTATTCAAATCATTGATACGTCAAAAATTGGAGTTTACTTCTCAAGAGTTGATTAGCCTTTTTATCTATTTAAAGGAGGCTCCGGTCAATATTCGTCATGTGTATAGTTTTTCCGCCATGCCGGTTGGCTTTGCCATGGTCCAGTTAGAAAAACATGTCAAAAAGAATGGGTTGGATGAAGAACTGAAAACCTTTTTAGAGCAAATGTTGCAATGGAAGGAGTTTGATGCCAATCATCGTTATTGGGGTTCGGACCTACAAAAAGCAAAAGGAAAACTGGAAGGTGTTTTGTTTTCGGTTGACAACCCGGACTACAAGCCACAGCCTTACCAGCTGTCGGAAGGAGATGCATTTGGAAAATACGTGAATGAGCAAGTTGCTGCTTTAAAAGAAGAGGAACGGGATGTATTTTACGGGGTTTTTCGGCATGCTTTGACCGCCACTGCGGGCAAGCCTTCTCAAAAGTGGTTGAAAGAAGCCAAAGAGTTGGTCAAAGATTTGAAAAAGGACCGGTATAAACGGGTGATGCAGCAGATTTTGGGCTCTGCAGTGGAGTTAAAAGTGGAAGAAGTGGTGGAAACCAACGAGTATCAAGGAAGAACCTATCAATATACACACCATGCCTATTTTGCAGATAAAAATGCCCTTGTGTTAAAAGGCTTGATTTGGACCATGGTGGCTTATCACGACCGGAAAAGCTTACTGCTTTTGGCCCGGTTGACTGAGCATGCTTTTCGAAAAATCCCGGGAATAGGACCTGCCGCTGCCGGAGTGGGCAATGCCTGTATCTATGTGTTGGCCAATTCTAAAGGAGTGGAAGGAATCAGTCATTTATCGCGATTGAAGCTGAGTATCCGGCAAAACAACACTCAAAATCTGATTCAAAAATATATAGACGAAGCGTCCGAAAAGCTGGGGATATCCGCCATAGAGTTGGAAGAGCTTTCCGTACCGGACTTTGACCTGGTAGATGGTAAAAAAACAGTAGCTTTTGACGACTATCACTTGGAAGTGGCTATCACAGGCATTGGCAAGACCCAACTGACCTGGTACAAGCCGGATGGCAACCCGCAAAAGTCGGTGCCTGTATTTGTCAAAAGTACCCAGAAACATAAAGACCGTCTGAAACGCTTGAAAGACGAAGTCAAACAAATCCAGAAATATACTACTGCCCAGCGCGACCGTATCGATCGCCTGTTTGTTCGAGACCATGTGTGGAGTTACGAGAAGTTTAAGGAGTATTATCTGGAACACGGTTTGGTGAAAGGTATTGCTCAAAAGTTGATCTGGACTTTGGTGGAGGGCGAGCAAAAAACAGAGGCCTTTTGGTACAACGGACAATGGGAAAACGTGAAAGGGGAACCTGTGGAAACAGGGCAGGATACACAGGTGATTTTGTGGCACCCGATCCATTCGGAAACGGACACGGTATTGGCCTGGCGGGAGCGTTTGGCAGTTCTGGAGGTCCGGCAGCCGATGAAGCAGGCCTACCGGGAAGTGTATTTGCTGACCGAAGCGGAAATCAACACCCGTACTTATTCCAACCGGATGGCCGCTCACTTACTCAAACAGCACCAGTTCAATGCCCTGACCTCACTGAGAGGTTGGAAATACTCCTTGATGGGTGCATATGATGATGGCCGTGACAATACCATTGCCTCGTTTTCTCTGCCTGAGCATGGGATAGAAGCCGAATACTGGATCAATGAAATCCATGCGGATGATGCTTTTAACGATGCGGGGATTTGGCTGTATGTGGCGACCGACCAGGTGCGTTTTATCAATAGGGAAAGTGGGGAGGTGCTTCAAATGGTAGATATTCCCAAAATAGTGCTATCGGAAGTGATGCGGGATGTGGATTTGTTTGTGGGGGTGTGTAGTGTGGGGAACGATCCGGCCTGGCGTGACAACGGAGGGATGCCTCAGTACCGCGATTACTGGACGTCTTATTCCTTTGGGGATCTGACCGAAGTAGCCCAGACGCGTAAAAAAGTGCTGGAGAAGCTAATACCTCGCTTGAAAATCAAGAAGGTAGCGGAAGTTGACGGGCGCTTTTTGAAAGTGAAAGGCAAGGTTCGCGATTACAAAATCCATATCGGAAGTACCAATATCCTGATGGAGCCGAATGATCAATACCTCTGTATTGTACCCGACCGGAAGTCTACGACCAAATCGGAGAATGTTTTCTTACCGTTTGAAGGCGACCGGGGCTTATCAGTGGTCTTGAGTAAGGCCTTCTTATTAGCGGAAGATGATAAAATCACAGACCCGACTATTCTTTCACAGTTGAAGCGATAGTTGGTAACTGTTTGTTGGATTTTAGTTGCTAATACTGGGAAAGGATGAGTGTTTGAGCGAAGCGATGATGGTGTCAAAGATTAAAAAAGAATGCTCTATACCCATGTCCTTTCCCAGTGTATATCTATGGAAAATTTCAGAAACGTAATTAAAACAAAAAATCACATTGAATGACATAGCATTCTTCAAAAGCCCGGTTTTGGAGTACTTGCAGTGAAAAGTCTTGCTCTTTAAAAGTCTCTTGGTAAGCTTCAGTCATGGCTATTGTACAGTATGATTTGTGTACAAGTTTACCATTTATACCCAAGGAATTTTTGGCTATGCGGCAGAATTTTCAAATTCATTTTACTTCGTAAATAGTTTACGAACTGATAGAATATTTTCGCGATAGAGAAAACTTCATTGACGTGTAAACGTTAGGAGGAAAATAAGCCCAGAGATTAAGTAATAGTATTTTCTTGAACTTACAGAGTACTTTTTTAAAAATAACAGAAATACTAAAACCATATACAAACCTAAAACAATTGACATGTAATGATCAAATTTGTAAGACAGTTATTTCAAGAAAATAAACTAGACCCGGCCGTTAGAGAGACTTGTGAATTGATGGAGAGCCTTCACAAAGAAATCGCCGGACTCAACCGGGATTTTTACTGGAATTTAAAGTTGACAGATACCGTTAAGTACGAGGAAATTAAGAAGTCCGGTGCCAGTGTTAAAAAAGACCTGCTTTTCTCTCTCTTGGACTTTATGAAAGTTTTTTCCCCTGAAGGTAAAAGCCCCTTAGAAATACATAGCTCTGATAATGAAGCGGCATTGGAGTATGAAGCCAATCTTGTGAAAATAGCGGACTCCTTATTCGAATCATTGATACGTCAAAAATTGGAGTTTACTTCTCAAGAGCTGATTAGCCTTTTTACCTATTTAAAGGAGGCTCCGGCCAATATTCGTCATATGGGTAGATTTTCCGTCATGCCGGTTGACTTTGCCATGATTCAGTTAGAAGGACATGTCAAAAAGAATGGGTTGGATGAAGAACTGAAAACCTTTTTAGAGCAAATGCTGCAATGGGAGGAGTTCAATTACTGCCCTTGGGGTTCGGACCTACAAAAAGCAAAAGAAAAACTGGAAGGCGTTTTGTTTCCGGATGTCAACCCGAAGCACAAGATGTCGGAAGGAGATGCATTGGGAAAATACGTGGATGAGCAAGTTGCTGCTTTAAAAGAAGAGGAACGGGGTGTTTTTTATGAGGTTTTTCTTCATGCTTTGACCGCCACTGCGAGCAAACCTTCTCAAAAGTGGTTGGAACAAGCCAAAGAGTTGGTCAAAGATTTGAAAAAGGACCAGTATAAACGGATGACGCAGAAAATTTTGGGCTTTGCAGTGGAGTTAAAAGAGAATACCGATGATTGTTCAGAAAGTAACCTATATTATTCAGACAATCCCTATTTTACAAACAAAAATAAGGCTTTGCTAAAAGGCCTGGTCTGGACCATGGTGGCTTATCACGACCGGAAAAGTTTACTGCTTTTGGCCCGGTTGACCGAGCGCGCGTTTCAGAAAATCCCGGGAGTAGGACCTGTCGCTGCCGGAATAGGCAATGCCTGTATTTATGTGTTGGCTAATTCTAAAGGAGTGGAAGGAATCAGCCATTTGTCGCGATTGAAACTGAGTATCCGGCAAAATAACACTCAAAATCTGATTCAAAAATATATAGACGAAGCATCCGAAAAGCTGGGCATATCCGCCATAGAGTTGGAAGAGCTTTCCGTACCGGACTTTGACCTGGTAGATGGTAAAAAATCAGTAGCTTTTGACGACTATCACTTGGAAGTGGCCATCACGGGTATTGGCAAGACCCAACTGACCTGGTACAAGCCGGATGGCAACCCGCAAAAGTCGGTGCCTGCATTTGTCAAAAGTACCCGGAAACATAAAGAGCGTCTGAAACGCTTGAAAGACGAAGTCAAACAAATCCAGAAATATACTACTGCCCAGCGCGACCGTATCGATCGCCTGTTTGTTCGAGACCATGTGTGGAGTTACGAGAAGTTTAAGGAGTATTATCTGGAACACGGTTTGGTGAAAGGTATTGCTCAAAAGTTGATCTGGACTTTGGTGGAGGGCGAGCAAAAAACAGAGGCGGTTTTTCACAAGGGGCAATGGGAGGATGTGAAAGGGCGACCTGTTGAGGTTGGTCCGGAAATTCAGGTAAGCTTATGGCATCCGATCTACTCGGGTACGGATACGGCATTGGCCTGGCGGGAGCGTCTGGAGGCGCTGGAAATTCAACAGCCGATGAAGCAAGCCTACCGGGAAGTGTATTTGCTGACCGAAGCGGAAATCAACACCCGTACCTATTCCAACCGGATGGCCGCTCACTTACTCAAACAGCACCAGTTCAATGCCCTGACCTCACTGAGAGGTTGGAAATACTCCTTGATGGGTGCATATGATGATGGCCGTGACAATACCATTGCCTCATTTTCTCTGCCTGAGCATGGGATAGAAGCCGAATATTGGATCAATGAAATCCATGAGGACGATGCCTATAACGATGCGGGGATTTGGCTGTATGTGGCGACCGACCAGGTGCGTTTTATCAATAGGGAAAGTGGGGAGGTGCTTCAAATGGTAGATATTCCCAAAATAGTGCTATCGGAAGTGATGCGGGATGTGGATTTGTTTGTGGGGGTATGTAGTGTGGGGAACGATCCGGAATGGCGTGACAACGGAGGAATTCCACAGTACCGCGATTACTGGACGTCTTATTCTTTTGGCGATCTGACCGAAGTAGCTCAGACGCGTAAAAAAGTGTTGGAGACCTTAATTCCTCGTTTGAAAATCAAGAAGGTAGCGGAAGTTGACGGGCGCTTTTTGAAAGTGAAAGGCAAGGTTCGCGATTACAAAATCCATATCGGAAGTACCAATATCCTGATGGAGCCGAATGATCAATACCTCTGTATTGTACCCGACCGGAAGTCTACGACCAAATCGGAGAATGTTTTCCTACCGTTTGAAGGCGACCGGGGCTTATCAGTGGTCTTGAGTAAGGCCTTCTTATTAGCGGAAGATGATAAAATCACCGATCCGACTATTCTTTCACAGTTGAAGCGATAGTTGGTAACTGTTTGTTGGGTTTTAGTTGCTAATACTGGGAAAGGATGAGTGTTTGAGCGAAGCGATGATGGTGTCAAAGATTAAAAAAGAATGCTTTATACCCATGTTCCTTTCCCAGTATATATCTATGGAAGATTTCAGAAACGTAATTTACTCCCCTCAACCCTTCAATCCCTCAATCCTCCAACCTTATAAAGGTCTACTCAATATCGATCTGAAAATCCTTTAAAAAGACCAGTACTTCCGGATAAGAAAACTTTGCTTTTTGAATGGGGTTGTTCAGGGGGTTGAAGTCGTAATGTTGCGCTCCTCGAAAGTCGGCTTTTTTCAGGTTGACTTGTTCGAAACGGGTACCGCGCAAGTTCGTCAGGCTAAAATCTGCCGCTTCCAGGTCTACTTCATAGAAGTCGCATTCTATCAGCTCGCAATGGCTGAAGGGCGTCTTTTTCATTTTTATATTCCGGAAAGTACAAAGGTCGATACGGCATTGTTGAAAAGCCATTTCCAGTAATAAAGGACGGCAAGTGGAGAAGTCGAGTCCCATGAGTTTGCATTGTTCAAACCGCACTTCCTGAAAGGAGGTGTCCGGAAAGTGGACGTTGCTGAAATTACAATCCGTAAAAATGCATTCCCGGAAAAGGGATTTATTGAGAGAAGCCTTTGAAAAATCACATTGAATGAAATGACATTCTTCAAAAGTCCGGTCTTGGAGTACTTGCTGTGAAAAGTCTTGCTCTTTAAAAGTCTCTTGGTAAGCTTCAGTCATGGCTATTGTACAGTATGATTTGTGTACAAGTTTACCATTTATACCCAAGGAATTTTTGGCTATGCGGCAGAATTTTCAAATTCATTTTACTTCGTAAATAGTTTACGGACTGATAGAATATTTTCGCGATAGAGAAAACTTCATTGACGTGTAAACGTTAGGAGGAAAATGTATTTTACAGCAAAGAATACTGACCTTTTTGCTTTTTAAACTGAAAGAACATATGAAAACCGTAACCATCAAAGACGAAAGTCTCACCGGACAGCTCATCAGTGAAATTGAAGTAGCACTGGAAAACGAACGGATCACCGTAAAAGAGCTGATCACTGCCAGAGTATATGCGGAAGTAGAAGCGTATAACCAAAAGCTTCCGGAGTATTTCAATGGACTGGTACAGCCCAACGATGCTGAAAAAACCTTGAATGGCTATAAACTCAAACAGAAACGCACCATCGACCCGGAAAAGCAGGTATATATCGCATGGGATGCCTTTCAAAAAAACGGCTATTTTGTATTGGTGGACGATGAACAAGCCGAAAGCCTGGAACAAGAGGTATTGATTAGTGATAGCACCTCTATCAGCTTTGTGAAATTAACCCCTTTGGTAGGAGGGTGATCGGTTGCATTCACAGAGAAGGGATTTTTTAAACTGACAGAAAAACTAAAACCATTTACAAAACCTAAAAACACTAACTTAATAATGAGCGGCACTGAGAAAAATACATTTTTAGAAAACAACTTAACCCCGGATGACAAACCAAAAAACTACCAGTTATCAGAAGGAGATGAATTCGGAAAATATGTCAATGAGCAAGTTGCCGCTTTCACAGAAGAAGAACAAAACATTTTCGGCAAGATCTTTCAGCATGCCCTGACTGCCACTATGGACAAGCCTTCTCAAAAGTGGCTCAAGCAGGCAAAAGAATTGATCAAAGCGTTAAAAAGGGGTAGGTATAAACAGGTAATACAAGAGGTGTTGGATCTTGCTGTGACGATGAAAGTGACGGAAGTCGTAGAAACTACCGAGTATAAAGGCCGGACAACTCACTATACGCATCAGGCATATTTTACAGATAAAAATGCACTTGTGTTAAAGGGTTTGATCTGGACCGTGGTGGCTTATTGTGACCGGAAAAATTTGCTAACTTTGGCTCAGTTGACCGAACGGGCTTTTCAGGAAATCCCCGGGCAGGGGGCGGTAGCTGCCAGGCCAGCGGCTGCCGGAGTGGGAAACGCCTGTATCTTTGTATTGGGGAATTCCAAAATGGAAGAAGGGGTCAATCACTTGATCCATTTGAAATCGAGCATCCGTCAGGAAAGTACGCAAAAAATCATTCAAAAATATATAGAAGTTGCCTCCAAAAAACTGGGCCTCGCTCAACCGTACCATTTGTCGGAAGGAGATGAGTTTGGAAAATATGTCAATGCGAAAATTGCCGCATTAGAAGGAGAGGAACGGGTCGTTTTTTACGGGGTTTTTCAGCATGCCCTGACAGCTACCGCAAGCAAACCCTCTTCCAGTTGGTTAATGCAAGTTAAAACCTTGATCAAAAGCTTGAAAAAAGACCGGTATAAGCAGGTAATGCAGGATATTTTGGGCTTTGCAACAGAATTAACAATAACGGAAGTCACAGAAATCCACGCGTTTTCCGGGCGCCAATATACAGTACATAAATATTTTACAGACAAAAATAAGGCTTTGCTAAAAGGTTTGGTCTGGACGATGGTGGCTTTCCACGACCGGGTAAGTTTATTGATTTTGGCCCGCTTGACGGAATTCGCTTTTCAAACAATACCCGATGTAGGACCTGCCGCTAGTGGGGTGGGGAATGCCTGTATTTATGTATTGGCCCATTCCAAAGGGGTGGAAGGGGTCAGCTACTTATCGCGATTGAAACTGAAAATACGGCAAAACAACACTCAAAAACTTATTCAACAATACATAGACGAAGCCGCAAAAAAACTGGGCATATCCACTATTGGGCTGGAAGAACTTTCCGTACCGGACTTCGGCTTGATAGAGGGAAAAAAAACAGTAGCCTTTGACGACTATCAACTGGAACTGGCCATCACAGGCATTGGTAAAACCCAATTGACCTGGTACAAGCCGGATGGTAACCCGCAAAAATCGGTGCCTGCATTTGTCAAAAGTACCCAGCAACATAAAGACCGTCTGAAACGCTTAAAAGACGAAATCAAACAAATTCAAAAATACTCTACTGCCCAGCGCGACCGTATTGACCGTCTGTTTATCCAGAATCATATATGGAGCTATGAGACATTTCAGACGTATTACCTGGAACATGGCTTGGTGTGCACCATTGCCCGAAAATTGATTTGGACCTTGACCACAGACGGGCAAAAAACTGAGGCGGTATTTCACAAGGACCAATGGGAAGATGTGCAAGGGAAGTCTGTTGAAGTAGGGCCGGAAACACAGGTGGTTTTGTGGCATCCGATCCATTCGGATACGGATACGATATTGGCCTGGCGTGATCGTCTGGAGGCACTGGAAATCCGGCAACCCATGAAACAGGCCTACCGGGAAGTGTATTTGCTGACCGAAGCAGAAGCCAATACTCGTATGTATTCCAACCGGATGGCGGCTCATATACTTAAACAACACCAGTTTAAAGCCTTGACCTCACTGAGAGGTTGGAAATACTCGCTGATGGGTACATATGATGATGGCCGTGACAATACCATTGCCTCATTTTCTCTGCCGGAGCATGGGATAGAAGCCGAATACTGGATCAATGAAATCCATGCGGACGATGCTTTTAACGATGCGGGTATCTGGCTGTATGTGGCCACCGACCAGGTGCGTTTTGTCAATAAGGAAAGTGGGGAGGTGCTTCAAATGGTAGATATTCCCAAAATAGTGCTATCGGAAGTGATGCGGGATGTGGATTTGTTTGTGGGGGTATGTAGTGTGGGGAACGATCCGGAATGGCGTGACAACGGTGGCATTCCACAGTACCGCGATTACTGGACGTCTTATTCTTTTGGCGATTTGACCGAAGTAGCTCAGACGCGTAAAAAAGTGTTGGAGACCTTAATTCCTCGTTTGAAAATCAAGAACATAGCGGCCGTTGACGGGCGCTTTTTGAAAGTGAAAGGCAAGGTTCGCAATTACAAAATCCATATCGGAAGTACCAATATCCTGATGGAACCGAATGATCAATACCTCTGTATTGTACCCGACCGGAAATCTACGACCAAATCGGACAATATTTTTCTTCCGTTTGAAGGAGATCAAGGGTTATCAATAGTATTGAGCAAGGCATTTTTATTGGCCGAAGACGATAAAATCACCGACCGCTCTATCCTTTCACAGTTGAAGCGATAACGGAATGATGACACCCTATGAGAAGAACTATTAAAACCAATTATAAAATCTAAAACCAATTAACTTGTAATGAGTGAAAGTGTAAGACAAGTGTTTTTGGGGATGAATTCGGACCCAGCCCCGGTAAAAACCTTTGATTTGATAGAGGCACTGTACCAAGATATACTAAAGAAAGATGAGTGGGGCCTTTCCTTGAATGACACACCTAAATATGATGAAATTAAGAAGCTTGGTGCCGGTGCGAAAAAAGAGCTGGTCCTGTCACTTATTACTTTTTGGGAGACCTATTATGACCGGAAAACAGACACACCGGAAAGTATAAAAAAAGATAATAAGGCTATGGACTATTACGCTCAATTAGGGAGGGTGTCCAGTTTACTTTTTGAGTCCCTATTGCGGCAAAAGCTGGAATTTACTTCAACGGAGTTGATTACTTTTTTTAAGCGTTTTAGAGAGGTGCCGGATAACTTTAAGTACCGTTTTTGGCAGGAGTTTCACGATTTGCCGGTGACTTATGCCATTGGACAATTGGAAAAGCATGTCAAAAAAGAGGGTTTGGATGAGGACTTGAAAACCTATATAGAAGAAATGCTACAATGGAAGGAGTTTGATTCTGACCGGTTTTCTTTTCTTGAAAAGGTTAAAACGCAAAGAGCAAAACTAGAGAAAATCTTATCTTCTTCTGGTAATGCGGATTACAAGCCACAACCTTATCTCTTTCCCGAAGAGGATAGCGCTGGGAAATATTTGTACGGCAAATATGTGAACGAGTTGATGGCGGGATTAAAAGCAGAAGAGCAGGATGCTTTTTATAAGGTCTTTTACCATGCTTTGACAGCAACTACGAGCAAACCTTCTCAAAAGTGGTTGAAACAAGCCGAAGTTTTGATCAAGGACTTGAAGAAAAACCGCTATAAACAGGTAATGCAGGAGATTTTAGGGACTGTGATGGGGACAAAAGTGTTAGAAATAGTGGAAGTCGCTCCCTACTATAGAGATTCGGAGTCATTTCCTTATCGCTTGCACAAGATGTTTTTAGACCAAATTGCCATCTTGCTAAAGGGCTTGGTGTGGACGATGATGGCTTACCATGACCGGAAAACGTTGTCTGTCTTGGCCCAACTGACCGAACGCGCTTTTCAGAAAATCCCCGGAGAAGGGCCTGCCTCCGGTGTGGTGGGCAATGCTTGTATCTACGTGCTGGCCCATGCCAAAGGAGTGGAAGGAATCAGCCACTTGTCTCGTTTGAAGTTGAAGATCCGGCAGAACAATACCCAAAAACTTATTCAAAAATACATAGACGAAGTCGCTGAGAACCGGGGTCTTTCCTCCTTGGAGCTGGAAGAGCTGTCCGTACCGGACTTCGGCCTGGTAGAGGGCAAAAAGACAGTAGCTTTTCAGGAGCATCAATTGGAGGTGGCCGTTACAGGTATCGGCAAAACCCAATTGACCTGGTACAAGCCGGATGGCTCTACCCAGAAATCCGACCCTGCGTTTGTGAAAAGTGATTCCCGTTTAAAGGAAAAGCTCAAAGGGCTGAAGGAAGAGGTAAAACAAATTCAAAAATACTCTACCGCCCAGCGTGACCGTATTGATCGCCTGTTTGTACGGAACCAAACATGGAGTTATGAGAAGTTTCAGGCGTATTATCTGGATCATGGCTTGGTGAGCCTCATTGCCCGAAAACTGATCTGGACCTTGACCACAGGAGAGCAAACAACAGAGGCGGTTTTTCACAAGGGGCAATGGGAAGATGTGAAAGGGCAGCCCGTTGAAGTGGGCCCGGAAACGCAGGTGGTTTTATGGCATCCGATCCATTCGGATACGGTAATGGCCTGGCGTGACCGTTTGGCGGTTTTGGAAATCCAGCAACCAATGAAGCAAGCTTACCGTGAGGTGTATTTGCTGACCGAAGCGGAGGTCAATACCCGTACCTATTCCAACCGGATGGCGGCACATATCCTTAAACAACACCAGTTTAATGCCTTGACGGCTCTTAGAGGCTGGAAATATACTTTGCTGAGTAATTTTGACGGAGATGCAGACAGTAGCAGTGCCACTATTTCATTGCCGGAACATGGCATCATGGCTGAATACCTGATTCATGAAGTTCAATCGGACGATACGTATGGCATGTTACCGTATGTATCGACCGACCTGGTACGCTTTACCGATACGGCCAAAGAGGAGGAAGTGATGCGAATGGAGGACGTTCCCAAAATTGTACTATCGGAAGTGATGCGGGATGTGGATTTGTTTGTAGGGGTGAGCAGTGTGGGTAACGATCCGGAATGGCGTGACAACGGAGGAATGCCCGAGTATCACGATTATTGGTCGTCTTACTCCTTTGGTTACCTGACAGAAGTGGCCAAAACCCGCAAAGAAGTATTGGCGACCTTGCTTCCACGCTTGAAAATCAAAAACGTGGCGGGAATAGAGGGACGTTTTTTGAAAATACAGGGCAAGGTTCGTAATTACAAAATCCATATCGGCAGTACCAATATCCTGATGGAACCGAATGATCAGTACCTGTGTATTGTGCCGGACCGGAAGTCTACGGCCAAGTCGGATAAGGTGTTCCTGCCGTTTGAAGGCGACCGGGGTTTGTCGTTGGTGCTGAGCAAGGCCTTTTTATTAGCCGAAGATGATAAGATTACCGATCCGACTATCCTTTCACAGTTGCAGCAATAGCCTTATTTCTTTTATAAATCAGGTACAATCTGGGGAAAGGGCATCTGAAGCGAGTTTCTAATGATGAAGCGCCTTCATAACGGCCTTTTCCCTTTACACTTTTCAAGAACTCGCTCATGGAGGATCTGCAAACTCTTAAAATTCACAAAAAATGGCAATGGCTAAACGGTACGGCTTATGACTTTCTGGGCGACCGTGACGAGTGGTTTCGGTGGCTGCAAGTATTGTTATTATATGATCGCCCTTTGTTACACTTTGAAAGTTATGACAAAGAGTATGAGCCGCTTGCGTTGAGCCAAGCGCAAAGCCAGTGGCTGGAAAAAAGTAAAAGCTTTATCACAAAGGAAAATACACCTTTGGTGAAAAAGTTTCTCCATGAGCTGCTGGACGGTTTTAAGAAAGAAGCGCTATTTTGGTTCCGGCAGGGGCGGGCAGATTTTATCTGTGCTTTGGTACATACTGTGTTTATGTATGATCAGGAGTTGTTTTTGGATTTTGTGATCAAAACCACTGAAAAGGCTTTTACCCATTTGAAGAAAAGAGGCTCTTTGTCCAGCAGTGTGGGCATTACGGGACTGCGCCTGATGAGCGAATATCCTCATCCCAAGTCCTATGCGGCCCTATTACAAATGCAATTGAAAGCCAAGCACTATGTGTTTGTCGGGGAGGTAGCCAAAGCCATTACCCGGATCGACCAAAAAGCCGGTTTTGATAAAGAGGCTTTGCTCGATCAATTAGTAGAAGACTTTGGTGTACGGGAAGGAAAACTATGGCAAAAAATTGATGACTATCAGGCTTGTATTGAAATTGAGGCCTATAACAAGGTAGAACTGCGTTGGCAAAACTCTCAGGGAAAGCAAGTGAAGCGGGAGCCTGCAGCATTGAAAAAAGCATACGGGGAGGAGGTGAAGCAGGTAAAAGCCTTGGTAAAAGCGCTTAAACAAAGCCTGTCAAATCAAAAAATCAAGTTGGAAAATGCCTGGAAAAACCGCCGGGCTTGGGCGGTAGCGGATTGGGAAAGGTATATCCTGAAACACGAGCTGACAAGCTGGGTTGGTAAAAAACTGATTTGGACTTTTACGGACGGAACACAAAGCCAAGCGGCTATTTGGCACAAAGGCCAATTGGTGGATGTACACTTGAACCCTGTGAACATCGGGGATTTCGAGAAAGTAACCTTATGGCATCCGGCCAAAGCCGGAGTAGAAGATGTAAAAGCCTGGCGGGACTTTTTATTGGAATATGAAATTCTTCAGCCATTCAAGCAAGCTTTCCGGGAAGTGTATTTACTGACAGAAGCCGAAAGGCAAACCGGGACGTACAGCAACCGATATTCCGGGCATGTATTACGTCATTTCAAATTCAAAGCATTGGCAGAGCAAAGGCAGTGGTACTACACCAGCGTGTACAGTTATGAACCACCTTGGGTGCATTTTTCCAAATACGGGGTGGAGGCGGTGTTGGATCTGGCCAACGAATATGAATTTGCCCGGGTGGAGCGCTTGAGTTTTTATACCCTGGAAAACCGGCAACCTTTGCCTTTGGCGGAAATAGATCCGTTGGCCTTGTCCGAAATTCTTCGCGATTTGGACTTATTTGTGGCAACTTGCTCCATTGGGATAGAAGCGAATTGGGAAGACACCCAACATCGCGAATACTGGCAGCACTTTTCTTTTGGCGAGTTGAATGAGGTGGCCAAAACACGGAAAGTGATTTTGGAAAGCCTGATCCCCCGTTTGAAAATCAAAGACGTAGCCGCAATTGAAGGGCGCTTTTTAAGAATACGAGGTAAATTCCGGTATTATAAAATCCATTTGGGAAGCACCAATATCCTGATGGAGCCCAATGATCAGTACCTCTGTATTGTGCCGGATTGGAAAGCTGTGAAGACCCCGGATGTATTTCTTCCTTTTGAAGGGGATCAAGGTTTGTTGGTGATTTTGAGCAAGGCATTTTTACTGGCGGAAGATGACCGGATCACGGACTCCTCCATTCTTTTACAAATGGGAATATCCAAAGAAAACGGATAAAGTTGATAAAATATGTTTGTCAAATTTGCTCATGTACTCCCTTACTTCGGGATGTATCAGGATCATGCCTTTTTGACCCCGAAAAGTAATTTGTACATCAAGGGAACAAATAACAGTGTGATAACCGTAGCAAACAAAAGTCCGAAAATAATACCAATGGCCATGGGTTCCCACATAATGCCACCGCCCAGCCATAAGGGAATGAGCCCTAGAGAAGTAGTGAAGGTGGTAAGCAAAATGGGCCGGAAACGCTCGTTGGCTGCTTGTTTGATGGCTTCTACCGGAGGGCGGTTAAATTCTGTCAATTCGATTTGAATCCGGTCTAAGAGGACGATGGCATTGTTGATCACAATTCCCGCCAAGGAAATAAGACCTAAAAAGCCGGTAAAGCTAAAGTAAGAATTGGCAAGTAAGAGGCCACCTACCACTCCAATAAGCCCCAGAGGAATAGTACTGACCACGACAATGGTTTTGCGAACGGAATTGAATTGTAAAATCAACAGAAACAAGATGATAAAAAATGACAAGGGTAGCTTTTCGACTACGGCATCCATCGCTTTGGAACTGCTTTCCGCTTCTCCTCCGAATTCATACGAATACCCGCGTTTCCAGGAGTGGCTCTGTTGTTCCAGCCAAGGTTTGATCGCAGAGGTAATTTCCGATGCGGTAAACCCTTCTTGAAGTTGGCTTTCTACCGTGACCGTACGTTTCAAATCCCTTCGCAGAATTTTCGAATATTCCCAACGGGGCAGGAGAGTGGCTACTTGGGCCAAGGGAACGTTGTTTCCCGTACTTTGCGAAAAGATGTTTAAGGACTCGATGTTTTCGTAATGAATCGATTGACTGCCTTCTTCCCGCATTGCGATGGGAATACTGTTGTCCTCTTTGCGGAATTCACCCACCGTATAGCCGGATAGCACGGTACTTAGGGATACGGCAATGTCTTGATTGGTGAGGCTGGAACGTCTTAAACGGGCCTGGTCAATCTGGATTAAAAACTTCTTGATTTTGGGTCCCCAGTCATCGTCTACGTTTTTGGTGCCGGGCGTTTGAATGAGTTGGTTTTTGATTTGAGTTTTCAGTAGGGATAGTTCATCCGGGTTTGCACCGGTAATCCGGATTTGAACCGGAGTGGAGGCGCCTCCTCCTGAACCTAGCTTTTTTACAGTGACTTGCGCATCGGGCAATTGAGCAAAACAAAAATGCTCCAAAGACCGGATCACCTCATCGTTGTCATCTCCCGAAGAGGTATTGATCAGTAAATGAGCATAGCCTGAATTTTGTTCTCCGGGCGAATACCCCAAGTCATAAGAATTGGGTCCGATGCCGATAAAAGAGGACCAGTCAATGATTCCTTTGGAACGCTCTTCATGAATCAATAAACTGTCTTTGATGAATTGTTCTAATTTGGCAATGTTTTCTTGTGTGCTTTCAATGTTGGTGCCCAAGGGCAGGTTTAAATCCAGCGTGACGAGGTTTCGCTCACTATCTGGCATGAAAACAAAAGGAAGAAAACCAAAGCCAAATACTGACAGAACAAACAAGGCTATGATGGAAAAGAGTACCAGAAGTGGCCGTTTTAATACCATATCCAACAGGTGGTTATAGTATATATTCAGTTTATCAAAGAGGGAAGGCTTAGGGGTTCCTTCTTGTTTTTTTACTTTGATGATTACCACCGCTAGCAAAGGCACAATGGTCAAGGCCATCAACCAGGAGGAAAGTAATGCCAGGGTAATGACCGAAAACAAAGGGCCCATGATTTCACCCATCACCGATTCGGCCAGAAAAAATGCTAAAAAAGCGGCCGAGGTGGTCAGAGAAGAAATTAACAAAGGAACCATCAATTCTTTGCTGGCTGCGATGGCGGCATCTATCCCGCTTTCTCCTTGTTCCATTTTCACCATCATGGACTCGGCCATTACAATGGCGTTGTCAACCAACATGCCCAAAGCCATGATCAGTGCCGCCAAAGATACCTGGTTCAAGCCGATGAGGGCCTGGTTCATCAACAGAAGGGTCATAATAATGGCAGCGGGAATCAGACTGGCCACCACTACGCCTGTTCTTACCCCCAGAAACAGAAACATTACCAACAGGACAATGACAATACTTTGGAAGACATTGTTGATAAAATCATTGACATTTTTATTGACATCCAGGTCTTGTGAGGCAACGCGTTGGGCTGTCAAACCTACCGGCAGGTATTGGTTGTGGTCCAAAAGAAGCTTATCCACCTCTTCCCCCAGCTGGACAATATTGGCACCTTCTATCAGCGAAATGTACAGAGCGATGGCTTCCTCCCCATTAATTTTGACTAAGGATTCCCGGGGGGTGATATAGCCCCAGTTCACGTTTGTAATTTCTCCCAAGGGGATGGTTTCCCCGGAATTTCCCAAAGGAATTAACATGTTCCGGATGTCCTCAATGGCTTCCAGGTTTCCCGAAGGCTCCAGGATGATCCGCTCTTCTCCCAGGTTGACTTCTCCGGCCGGAATGATGATATTGGTAGAGGAAATAATGCTTTTAAGTTGATTACTGGAAAGACCTAATTTTGCCAGTTCCGAATTATTAAAATCCACAAAAATCCGCTCTTCGATGATTCCTCCGATTTCTACCTTTGCCGCATCTTCCAGGCGGATCAGCTCATCGCGCAAGTCTTCGGCATATTCTTTCAACTCCTTGTATTCAAAACCATCGGATTTCAGGCCCACAATAATGCCATACACCACGCCAATATCTTCGTCTTTCACAATGGGGCCGTAAATACCTTCCGGTAAATCGGCTTGGATAAGTTCTATTTTTCTGCGCAAGCGGTCCCATATGGCTTGGAGTTTTACGGCCGGAACCTCGTCTTTTAATTCTACATTTACTACAGACAGCCCGGTGCGGGAGGTGCTGCTGATGGTTTCTACTTCGGGAATCTCCTGGGCGACTTTTTCAATTTTGTCCGTAATCAACAGTTCTACCCGTTCGGGACTTGCACCGGGAAAGTTGGTGACCACCGAAGCGACCCGTACCGTATAAGGCGGCATACTGTCGCGAGGTAAATTCCGGTAACTGACAATTCCCAAGGTAATGGACATTAAGAGAAGTGTATATGTAACCCGGTTGAATTTTAAGGCAAGTGCGGTGAGATTCATGGAGCGTTAACTTAGTGTTGAACAAAGGTAAAGGCGGTTGAAAAGGAGTGGTTTTATGGTTTTTGTATGAATCAATGATTTTGAAAAAAGAAGTTTGATCAGTGTATAGGGTTATTATTTCCTGCTGAGAAAGTAAGTCGGGCTACTCATTTGCCAACAAAGTCACTTTCCGGCCATCGTACAGAGAGCGCAAGCCGGCTGTGGCCACCATATCCCCCTCTTTTACACCATCCAAAACCTCAAATCCATGATTACTCAAAGGGCCTAACTCTATTTTGACTTTCCGGGCGAGATATACCTGAGCCGTATCTTTTTCCAATTTGTATACAAAATTCCCTTCAAAATCTTCTCCGACCGCTTTGACCGGGACCGCCAGGCTGGGAGACTCATCGGCTTCTCCAAACCAAAAAGTCACTTCGGCAGGCATGCCGGGCCGGATTTCTTCCCCGGCATCCAGGATTTTGACAATGACCGGATACGTAGCGGCTCCGGCAGATGAAAAGCCCACTTCCGTAATAATACCTTGGTATGCCTTGTCAGGAATGGAAGAGAACTTTATCGCGACTTCCTCACTTTGCTTGATTTTGGTGATATAGACTTCCGGTATCCCCACATTGACTTCAATATCCCCTTCTCCGGAGTTGATAACAATGACCGGGGAGCCCGCTTGTACGATTTCGTTGATATCGGCATGAGTGGCGGAAACTACACCGTCCGTAGGGGCGATGATTTCTGCATAGTCGAGTTGTGACTGTTGGAGATCCAGGGATTTACGGGCCGTTTGGTAGCCCGATTGGGCATTGGCATAGGCATTTTTTGCTTGTTCATAATCGTTGAGAGAAGCGCTGTTGGCTTGATAGAGTTGCTTGATGCGTTCCAGATTGGACTTGGCCGTTTCCAACTGGATTTTGGCACTTTGCAATGAGGCTTTGGCTTTTTCGTAATTCAACAAAAGATCTTTGGGGTCCAGTTGGGCAAGTAGTTGCCCTTTTCTTACTCTATCCCCCACTTTGACATTCCTTTGTAATAACAGGCCATTGGTGCGAAAACTCAGATTGGTCTCGGAGGCTGAGCGGGATGTTCCGTTAAAGGTTTTGGCTTGCTTGCCTCCTTGTAATTGCACTGTGGCAAACTTTACGGGTTTTATGGGTTCGTTCCTCTCCATCTCTTGTTTACCCCCACATGCAAATGCTCCCCAAAGAAACGTCAAATACAATAGGTGTGCTCCTGTTTTCATAGAATTTAGTTTTGATCCTTTGTGATGTATTCCCCTAAGCGTTGGTAGAATTCCGTCAGGTTTTGCGGAGTTGCCAATAAATGATAAAAACCTATGCTGTTTTCTATACTGAGAAAGGCAATCAGGTAATCGTAGACCGAAATGGCAAAGGCCTCTTTAGCCCTTAAGGCGGCTTGCTGAGCATCGAGCAATTGAATGATAGAAACCAGCCCTTTGGTGTAATTGTCCTGTACCAATTGAAAGTTCTTTTGGGCATTTTCACTGGCTACTTTGGCATAATGAATATTTGTACTGGCTTTTAACAAGTCCAGGGTTTGGGCTTGTACGCTCAGGGTAAGGTTTTGATCTAAGGATTGGATTTGTGTGTTTAATTGTTCCTTTTGGATGCGGGTCGTTTGCAAGTTGATTTGCCGTCTGTTGCCATCAAATAAAGGGTAAGACAAATTCAAGCCGATATTCCACCGGGAGTCGCTAAAGGTACTGCCCGGCAGCGGTTCCGACCCTACCCCTCCTCTCCACCAAATACTTTCCCATTGCCCCTGAGCGGCTAAAGTAGGCAGGTAATACCGGCGTTTGTTCATCGCTTCTTGCCGTTGTACGGCCTGCATATTGGCTTGTAACTGACGTTTGGTGGGATAATTCGTCAAGGCTTCTTGAATCAAAAAACCGGTAATTAAGGCAAGTTGCTCCGGCCCGGTAATATACTGCCCCAATTCACTGGATGAAAAGATGGCAAAGACATTGTCATCCAGGGTCACGTCTTCCACCTCAAATTCCTCTTCCAGGCTGTTGTTTAATAAAGTGTTTAACCGGATTTTTGCCAGTAACAAACTACTTTGTGCCTCAACGACATTTTGACTGACATTGGCCACTTCACTTTCCCAACGGTAAATATCAGAGTTGTTCGTAGAACCCAAGCTGACTTTAATCCTGGCCAGCTCCAGGTTTTTTTTAGAGGTTTCCAGGTTTTCTTCCTGAATATTGACATTGGTTTTGGCCCGGAGAATATCGAAATAAGCTGTAAAGCAATCCAATACAATGTCCATTACCTGTTGGCGGGTAGCATGTTCCTGTGCTTTTTTCAGGAGCTTTTGGATTTTGATAGTAGCGATGGCTTGTTCGGAAAAAATTAACTGCTGTACTGTAATTCCCCCCGAAGCTGTTTTCTCGGCTTGGTTAATCAAAGGATTTGCCCTTTTCTCGTCAATTTGGATAAGTTGTGCAGAAGCTTCAGCGGAGGGCAACCACTGTGACCGAGCTTGTTTTACTTCCTGTTCGGACAATAATATGTCTTGTTGGCTGATTTGAATATCCAGGTTTTGACTCAATGCGCGTTCCACAATGTCCGGAGCGTTGTAAGAGGGGAGTTCCGTTTCCTGTTGCCGGCCGATAAAATTGGCGGTAAATAAAAGCTTAAATGTAGGAGAGTAGTCCACCTTCCGGGCTGTGCCCCGGTTGATATACAAATTTTTCTTGTAGTTGAGATGGACAGGCATATCGGCCAAAGCTTCTCCGCGTTGTAAGTCATCCACCATCACGGCTACTTTCTTAAGTACTTGGTCGATGTTGTTATTGTCCGATACACAAGCCATTAAGCCTAATTCCACTTGTCGTTTACTCATTGAAAAAGAAGGCAGTTGTTGCCCGATCAGGTATTGGGCAATTTGTTGAATTTCTTCTTCACTGCGTTCATAGGGCATAGCCACATACACCCCATCGGTATTTTGAGGGATTTCACTCAGAGAGTTTTGGGGATCTTCCTCAATAAATACGGGTTGGATTTCCGCATTAAACTTCTGTTGGAAATACTGGATTTTTTCTTTGCTTTTTTCTGTATTCAGTATCTGCCGGGTCCGGCTGTCTACCAATATACTAAGGTGCTTGAAAGGGTAGATTTCATAAAAATAGCTTAACTCTTCTTCCATATCGTGTGCGGTAAGCACATAGGAAAAATTAGCCATCCCGGAGGTGCCTTTTTCGGTATAGGGAACGTTTTGCAAGCTTACATCAAATACTCCCAGGGCAATGGTGGGAACCGTTAACATGGAATCTTGTAAAATTCCATGAATGCTTGCGGCACCCAATACTATCACCAAGTCACAACGGGAGGATAAAGACCGGTAATGGCTTTGTGTTTTTTCGATGTCCCAATCGGCAAAACGGAGGTTTGTACTGTCTAATAGGAGAGGGTGAGTGGGACCCAATGTTTTTTGAATCTCTTCTTTTAGCTGCTGGGTAAAGCTTGTAATTTGTGGCGTTTGTTTAAAATCGGTAATGATGCCCATACGTAAACTCTGAGCAGAACTGAAGGTGATGGTGGTATACATCAGCCATAAAAGGGTGCTTATCCATTTCATATTTGCCTGTTATTTAGTTTGGATAAGGATTATAAGGTCGTATAGACTTATTCTATTCGATGTTATTACCAGAGCAGAAAGCCGCTACTTGTTGATACGGTTTTAGGCTGACCGGGGAAAATAGCGTTCCTTTTCTCATAGAATTAGTGCAGGTAACCAAAATGCCTATGGAACCGTGAACAGATATACTTGGATTCCTAATTTTGCTTTTTTTCAGAATAAAAGCAAGTGACGGACTCATTAACTCAGTCTGTGCTTGGTGATCACTATGCAGGAATGTATGGTGATGGCGTATACTCATTGGGTAGCCGAAAAAATGTTTTGCGAAAAGCGGACAACGGGCAGTCAGGATTAACTTTACCGTATTGAAATCTGAAAAAGGAATATTATTTTTGGTTTCAACTCACTCTTTCGCCATCTCATTTATTCACTAAACCATACTCCGCCATTTGATAATGGGGAACCGTATTTAATTCAGGTACTTGAAAAAAATAAGAGGACTAGGACATTGGAGATAATCTTATATATTAGCCAAAAGCATTAGGTATTTCCTCTATTTATTGGCATGCATGGGCAGAGTTGCTGTCTTTATCCATAAGCTTTGAGTAATGGGTGCTAAGGATCGGAAACGGAATGTATTTGTCCGTGTTGTGGCCTGATTACTAGCTTCCGTTTGCTAATTTATTAATTTAACTAAAACCTTTATTAGATGAATCAAAACGTGTATCGTATTGCGTTTACTTTTTTATTTGTAATGGCCTTTCAGCTTCACAGTACTTTCGGGCAAAAAAAAGTAAAACTCCAATTGAATTTGAAAAAAGGAGATGTTTTTAAAACTGTGGAAAGCATCAATCAGGATATTGCTCAAACCATAATGGGAATGGATCAAAACATCCAACAAAACTTTGGGATGGACTATGCCTACGAAGTACTTGAGGTAGACCCAAATAAAAATTACCGGATTAAAGTCACCTATGAACGGGTAAGGTACGAGCAGAAGGGGAATCCGATGGGGGATGTCGCGTATGACTCCGGCAACCCTTCGCAAGAACTTAACGACCAGGTAAAAAGCTACGCGGCTTTGGTGGGACAGGGTTTTCAATTGACGGTTACACCCACCGGGAAAATCAAAGAGGTACGTGGAGCCGATGAGTTGTTGACCAATATGGTAGATTCTTATGATAACCTGGAAGAAACCCAAAAAGAACAATTGAAACAAACGTTGAGCAAGCAATTTGGCAATGAAGCCATTCGCGAAAATATGGCTTTTGTTTTTGATATCTACCCTGAGGAGAAAGTAAGTGTGGGCGATGAGTGGTCTAAAACTTTATCCTTGACTTCGGCTTTAGGATTGAAATTAACCAATACTTGGAAATTGGTGGCGCTGAACGGAGGCGTGGCCGAGGTGCAAGTGAAATCCGTAGCCGAAAATGCCGGAGGCAGTGGCATGGAGGTGCCGGGAGTTGGAAAGATGAATTACAACTTGTCCGGGACGCAAGAAGGAATGCTTTCCTTGGACCAAAAATCAGGATGGACAAAGGGAGCTGAAGTGAAGCAAGACTTTTCCGGAGATGTGGAGTTGGAAGGAGCCATGTCTATGACTTGGCCGATTACTATCAAATCGGTTCGCAAAATGCATATGGCGGATTAATTTCCGCAATACCCATCCGGATGGGTGGAAATCCGTACAAAAAAATATCCCCCGATACTCGATGCCGGGGGATATTTTTCATACTAAAAGATAGGTCGATGGACATTATTCAAACCAAATTCAAGGAAATTAGGACCTAAGGTCAAACAGACTTTCCATATTTGGTCAAATCTTTATCTTATGCATTTTTTATATTGTTAATCACAAGAAACACATAAGAAAGACCTTGCCTAGGTCTTGTAATAGATAGTGTGACTCATAGAAGCGGATGTAATCAGTATTTTTGATTTTTTTTGGTTTTTTTTCAAAATCAGTAATTATGCCCTCTCAGAGGGTGTTTTTATTTTTAAAATTTAAATAAAAAGCTATTGGGCAATACTCCGGATGCTATAGTATTTTTTGCTTCTCCGGAAGCATTGAAAATCAACACGGAGCCTTCCCCTTGGTAGTTGTTGGAGTCCGCGATATAAATATCCCCGGAATTGGGAGCAATGCCGAGCCCGTAATAATTTTCCCCGCTGAGAAGTGATGTTTCCGGGCCTTCGGTAGCCGTAATGTCTACAGCAAACAAGTGAGTAGTAGTACTTGGGTATGCTTCCGCTCCTAAGAAATAGATTTTATCTTTACTGCCATTGATGGCCATATTACCGGTGGCCTGGGTCCCGGCTAAATCAATGCTGTGTTCAATTTCATCGGTTTCAGGGTTGATGCGTTGTAATTGAGGCGTACCTCCGGCAAAGCCACCCGTACTGATTACCCATAGTTGTCCGTTTTTGTCTACTGCAAAATGTTTAGGGCTGGTATTGGTTTTCAGTTTCTTTACAATAGCCTCTGTAGACGGATCGATAATCGTTACGATATCCGTATAGCTGTTGGCTATATAAATTTTATCATTCAGTGCAATGATTCCCTCCGGTCCTGAAGGGACATCGATGAATTTTTTAATACTGTGGTTTTCCAGGTCGATAACCGCTACTTTTGACTCGGGAAGTGTATAGTTTTCATCGAAAGCTCCCCATACAGTGACGAAACCTTTGTTATTGATTCCTGCAAAATACCGGGGCGAAACCAGTTGTTCATCTTCAATCGGTGCTTGTAGTGCCTGGTAGGTCTTTTCGTTTACCACCTCAATTTTATCGGCTTTGTTGCAAAGGAGATAGGCTGTATTTTTATACCAGGTGACCGATTGAATACTGGCGCTGATTTTTCTGGACTCGTTCCCGGATTCAAAGATATTCTTACTGATTTCCTGAGACTGTGTGTTGTACCAGCTTAAAGATCCGTTGCCACTGCCAAAATTTCCCTCGTTTACAATCAATACTCCCGGTTTTTCATAACCAGGTAAAAGATCGGCCGGCTTGTCATCGTCATTTTCACAAGCGGAAAATGCAAATAAAATCAGAATCAACGAAGCGAATAATTGTAATTGCCTCTTCATAAAGTTTGGTTATTTATTTGATGTGAAAAAATGAAAATTCAGTTGAACTTGATAGTACCTTCCGGGCATGGCATAATTGTCATAAGCCTGATAAGAAACATTTCCTACATTTTTTACCGTGACTTGTACGGAGCCTTTAAAGGAGTCTTTTTGAAAGCTTTTACCTACATTAACATCCATCAAAAAATAAGAAGGAAGTGCCCCTTCATTGGTGGGGGTGGTATATTGCTTTCCGGTATAATTTCCCGAAAGTGAAAAATGCCATTGTTTGTAATGGCTTGTCAACGAACCGACAAGCTTATGCCGGGGGGTATAAGGTAGTTGTTTCTTAGCCGAACGATCCGTATGGCTAAGTCCTTTTTGATTTATGGCCTGGATCATGCTGTACCGGGTTGTCGCATTCCACCGCCAATGCCCGAGGGTATACCGGACATCACCATTGAGTTCAACGCCACTGGAATGTACCTTTTTAATATTCCGAGGCGAGTGAAAACTTCCCACAGGTATCCATAAAATCCAGTCATTTACCCAAGAGTAGAAATACACACTTCCGAAGTGGAACCGCCAACCGGAAGTTTGATATTGGTAATCCAGCCCTCCTTCAAGATGATAACCCGATTCAGGTTTTAAGTCCAGGTTGCCCCCCGGTTGCCAATACAAATCATTAAAGGTGGGAATCCGGTAGCTTCGCGAGCCATTGGCCTTTAGCCGGAGTTGTCGTTTGCTTGTCTTCCAAAGGAGCCATTCGTTACCTATGGAAGGGGCAAACTGGGAGCGGTAGCCCGAAACGAAATTTTGACGTAAATTAAAACCTGCTTTCCACCAAGGAAAGAATTGATAGCTATTCAGCAAAAATACATCTATCCGGTTTTGAACGGTGTTTTCAGGATAGGCCTCTACTTCGGGGAAAATCCGCTTTCCTTGTATTCCGGCTTTCATCCGGAAACCAGTTTCAAAGGTCTTTTCGTATTGAAGTTTGAGAATGCCACGAGAAGTAGCGATGGTAGACTTATCGTCATAGTTCTGATAATCCCGTACATAAGCAAGCATAGCCTGCCAAATACCTAAGTGATTGTGAAGGCGGTAGTCAGAAAGGATACGCAGGGAGCGATCCGTCAAGTGCGTATAAGTGGAGGGCTTCCGGTTGTCGGCCATGATGGGTTGAATTTCGTCTGCACTGTGGTTGTACCAGGCTTTGAAGGAAAGTGATTGCCGGGAAGAAAGCCGGTACGATACTTCTTGTAACAGCCCGTAGTTCCGGTAAGAGGCATTGTCTTGCCGTTCGGAAGGTTTGCCATACTTAGTTGTATTCCGGAAAGGGAAATCGTTTTGAGAGTATTTATGGTAAATCACCGTTTTCCCTTCCCAGCTTCCGTTGCCGTACCGGGCCTTTATTCCCGAAAAAGTGGTTCCGAAGCTTTCGATGGTTTGTGAAAGATTGATTTGCCAGCCATCATGCCATTGTGCTTCCGAGTTGAGCAAAATACTGCCCCCAATGGCCCCGCTGCCATACAAAGTACTGCCTCCACCCAAGTGGATTTTTAATTTATCAAATAAAAAGACGGGAATGTTAGAAAAATCGGGTTGCCCTAAAGTAAGGGAGTTCAGGTTAAGGCCATTCCATAAGATGGCGCTGTGGTTGGAACCCGTTCCCCGCAGGGTGGCAGAGGCGGTCATCCCATGGCCGTATTGTTTGAGGTGCAAACCGGATTGTTGGCTGAGTACATCGCCCAGGTTGGCCGAAGCATAGCGGGCCAAAGTGGTGGAATCAAGGAGTTGTACCTGACTTCCCAAACTGTATTTTTTCTCATCCGGAAGACCTAATACTTTTACTTCTTTCAACCAAATCAAACTATCGCTGAATTGAGCAATTCCCGTAAAGGGAAAATTAAGTAAGCATATGATACTGATAAGAATCCGTTTGCTCATGGTATACTTTTACTGATTCACTTGTTCTTTTTAAATTTTTCTGATCAGGGAATTGCAATCTGATTTAGGTAGAAGATGCATGGCTATTGATGGCCGGTTGAGACGTTTGAAGGGTTTTTAACAGGCTTTCAATATTGCTTACAGTATGGATTTGGTCATGTAGACGGATGTGCCAGGTATACACTTGGTTTTGCTTGAACACTTCTATAAGGGGCATCCCTCCTTCTGTTTGTGAATGCACCTCATAGCCTTGCCTCTCCAAAGCCCTTTGGGTCCAATATTTGCCTGTTCCGGTGCCTTTGAGTACGATTGGCGCTTTTCCTTCCGTGTGCATTTTAAAGCGTCCGCTGCGTTTATCGAAAGCAAACCCACTGCTGGAAAATGCTTTTTCAAAGGCCCCGCTAAGAACCAGGTCTTCCGGGGTTCCGCTGACCATTCCTTCTTTGGATTGCATAAGCCAAAGTTTGTCGGCCCCTTGTAACGCCAGATCCAGTTCATGCGTGGTGAGTAAAATGGCTTTGCCTGTCGTTAGAGCAAGTTTGTGTAACAAGCGCATTACTTCCACCCGGTTGGGTAAATCCAGATGGGCCGTAGGTTCATCCAGCAGAATTAGAGGAGTGTCTTGTGCCAAAGCACGGGCAATCATTACTTTTTGCCGTTCTCCGTCACTAAGCTTGTCTATGGTTTTGTCTGCAAAAGAATCCGTATGAGTGGCTAAGAGTGCACATTGGATATGTTCATGATCTTTGGGAGATAAATTCCCCCACCATCCGGTGTAGGGATACCGGCCCATTGCGACTAAGGAATAGACCGGAAGGTTGTCCGTAGGAATCCGCTCTGTGAGTACTACACTCACCATTTTGGCCATTTTGCTGGCAGAGAGTTTGTCCAAACGGGTTGCTCCTATATAGATTTTTCCTTGTAAGGGTTTGTGCAATCCGGCCAGGGTTCTTAATAAAGTCGATTTACCCACCCCATTCGGACCTAACAAGCATACCAACTCTCCTGGCATCAGTTGCTCTTGGATGACTCTGTTAAATAAGGAAAACGCCTTGCCTTTTTTAGGTTGGTAGCCAATTGCTAATTGTTCAAGAGTCGCTATGGAAGATGTAGTAGACATTGTTGTACAGGGCCTGTTTTCAATTCTTTATTGTTGAAGTTTTCTTCGTTTCATAATCACCCAAATGACGACCGGTGAACCGATCAGGGCGGTGATGGCATTCATGGGTAGGGTAATGCTACTACCGGGTACATGGGCGATGATATCACAAGCCAACATAATCGCGATACCCAGAAAACATGCCCCCGGGATAATTAACCGGTGGTCGGAACTGTTGAGTAAGGCCCGGGTAAGATGAGGGACGGCAATGCCGATAAAACCGATGGGCCCGCAAAAGCCTGTGACAGAACCTGCCAGCAAACTGACACAAAGAATCACCCAAAAACGGATTTGGCGAACGCCTAAACCCAGGCTCCGGGCGTAATTTTCTCCAAGCAAAAGCATATTTAACGGTTTGGAAGCCAGAAAGGCCAATACCAAACCCACGAGTACGGCTAAGCCTAGTACGATGAGTTGATCTCCGGTAACACCTTCTACACTGCCAAACGTCCAGAGTACATAATCTTTGATTTCTTCCGGGTTGCTGAAATATTGCCAAACAGCCACTAAGGAAATGGTGATATTTCCAACCATTAGTCCCACTATGAGTAATACGACATTGTCCCGGATGACAGAGGCGACTGCCAAAATGACGAGCATTACTAAGGAGGCTCCTGCAAAAGCAGCCCCAGCCAACAACCAGCTTTCTGTTAATCCCAAATGCTTTAGAGAATATACGGAGGCAATATTTCCCGCTCCGAGCATGACCAACGCTACTCCCAGACTGGCACCTGCCGTAATGCCCAATACCGAAGGGCCGGCCAAAGGGTTGCGAAATAAGGTTTGCATCTGCAAACCGGCTACGGACAGTGCCCCTCCGGCAAACACGGCGGTTAAGGCTTTGGGCAACCGGATTTTTAAGAGGATATTTTCCCAAATTTGGTTTTCAATATCCACTCCTCCCAATACCCGTAAAGCTTCCGTTATAGGGATTTTGACCGATCCTAACAGTAGGTCCCCGAGAAACAGGCCCAAAGACAAAACAAAAAAGCCCGTAATCCAAAGGAGTTGCCTACCTCTGGAGGAGGGTGTTTGTACGACCCTATGTTCTGTACTGATTTGCAAAAGCTAGACGGATAGAAATAAAAAATAAATTGCTAGTTTAAGCGCTCAAAATAGTGCATTTTGTGCTCTGGAAGGCGTTCCGGATGCAATATTTTGATGAAATCGGCCAAAACCAAATGAGGGTGGGTGACACCACTTTCCCAATAGTCATTTCCCTGTGTAGTGGGGTTGGTCCGTTTGGTGTTGGAATAGACTTCTTGTTGTTGATAAGCCTGGAAGTCCGTGAAGCGTTCGTCCCGGGCTTGAAGTTCGGGAAGGCTTTGTACATTGGAAGTAATGATCCACTTATCGGCTTTTACTCCTACCGGGTACACAGCCTCAAAGTCCAACTGCATACTGCCCGTAGTACTGTCTTGTTGCCAAGGGTAGTTACCCGCAGCTTCCAACAATAACCGGCTCATAAAACTTTTGCCTCCGGGCATAAACCAAGTGCCTTTATAAGGGACACCACAAATGACGGTAGGGCTTTGCGGGGTATTTTCTACCAACTTTGCCAAACGCTGGTATTCCTCTTCTACTTTTTGAAATTTTTCATTGGCCAAAGCTTCTTTGTCAAGCAAGGCTGCCATCACCTTTACCCATTCGGCTTTTCCCAAGGCGGAGGTTTCCAGCCATTCGGCATTTAATACCACAGGAATGCCTGCTTCATTGATCATGCGATAGATCTCCAGTTGTGTTTCGCTCCATGAGGTAGCGATCATCACCTCGGGTTGTTGGGCAAACAATAGCTCTTGGTTGATGGAAACAGAATTGCCAAAGCTTTGTATGTTTCCGCTTTGTAAGGCTTGAAGCAAGGTGGAATCATAAAAATATTCACCGCAGGTAACCGTGTGAATGGCATCGGTGGCCTCCAAAAAGCTGCATAGGGATGCATGGGTAGTCGATGTCAAGGCTATTTTTTCTACCGGAGTCCGGATAATGGTACTTTGCTCTTTGTTGATTCCTTCCGGAAGAGTTTCCCCTTTGGCAATGAGGTAATAAACCAACGTGTCTCCTTTGTAAAAGACCTGAAGTTTTTTGAACTTCTTATGATAGGTCAATTTAAAATTTTGAGCATGTTGTACGGTGGTAAGCGGAGTGACGGTAGCCGTGGCAGGCTCCTGAGAAACCATCGTATTTGTTTCCTCTTTGCGCTGAGAGTGGCAGGCAAAAAGTGAAACAAGCATGAAAAGGCTTGAGAAGAAGCAAAGATAGCTTTGTACAGCCTTGCTCCTTTGCAGTTGTCTTTTGTTTGTCTTCATAAGATTAAAATGCTTTTATCCCCGAAAGCTAGCAGCAATTCCTGAAGGAAAAACTCCTGAACTATATAAAAGGCAGGTCTTCTGGCTTCCCTGTTCTCGGCCGCCTTCCCATCCGGTAGGATAGTGGCTGGTATGGCCGGAAATTTTGGTCAGGTATATCTTTATTTCCTGACCTGATAGGGTTACAGCAGCGAGGACTGCACCGGATTTTCACCGGTTTCCCTTTTCATCTTCTTTGTTAGGAGAAGAACCTTCTTATGCACAAAGGTAAGAACTTTCCTAAATTGTTGCCTTTCCGTGTGTAAACTTTAGCAGTAAAAGACTTAGAACCGGAAACTCAAAGCGCTTTTGTATTTTGACTTACTAGCTACCAGAGCCCTGCCCCGTTACCTGTGTGAAAAGTAACTATGTATGTTTGGAGAAAAAACTTAACGATCGTTCGGATAGGGAAAAGCAAACGTATATCGGAGTGCTTTCGTCAGAGGGGTTATTCCTTTAAGGTTTAAACCGGAGGTTCGAATAGGTGCGAACGACAAGGCCCGGAGTAAACCTTAAAGGAAGAAAATATGATATGTTTTTAACTAAATACTTCTCTGAACAACTCAATGCTCTTTTTAACTCCTGAATCCGGTGCTTCTTTCCCTTCAAATTCCAGGGAAATATAACCGGAGTAGTTTGCCGATTTCAGCATGTTGGCGATGCGTTGATAGTCCAGGTCGAGGGTGTACCATTCCCCTTCGCCATAGTAGGTTTTCGCTTGAATGAAATTGGCTTTTTTTACTATCTTTTCCAACTTGGTATACGGGTCTTCCAAAAAATTCCCCGTATCCATCAGTAAGCCCAACCAAGGGGAATTAATCTCATTGACAATGCGCAACAGGCCTTCAGGGGTGCGGGTGAGTCCCCAGTGGTTTTCCAATGCCAGCATTACTCCGCATTCTTCGGCTTTGGGCAAGCATTTTTGAATGCTGTCAATGCACCAGTTAAAGCCATCTTCTTCGGTATACCCTTCCAATACGGGTTCCTCTCCCCGTTGGGCCATCAGGTCGTCAAAGGATTTAATGGTATTCCACCGCCCTGAGTTGAGCCGGATACAGGGAATCCCCATTTTATAAGCGAGCTCAATACAGTGCAATGTATGGTCAATGTTTTTTTGCCTGACGGCAGGGTCCGGATCTACAAAATCCTGGTGAATCGAAAGGCAGATGAGGTCAATGCCCAACGTAAAAGCTTTCCGTTTCAGCATTTGCAAATAGCTGTTTTCTTCCGAGTCCATTTGCCGGTGAAGAATATCCACGCCCTCTACTCCCAGGGCCGCGGCCTTTTCAATCACCGTTTGTACGGTGGTTTTGGGCTCGCGAAAGTGCCAGTAGGAATAAGTGGAAATGGCCAGTTTGATCCGTTGAGTTAAGGGAATGCCCGAAACGATTTCTTCCCGAGGGGTTTTCTTTTGTTCATTCGTGTTGCATGCGGCCCCGGTTAATGCCAGCCCCCCGGCGGCCAGCATGCTTTTCTTAAGGAGTTTTCTGCGGTTTAATTTGTCCATAATTGTTCTGTAGGTGTTAGACATCAGGTGTGGAATTAATCAATATCAGTTTGTAAAAAAACTCATGAGAGTTGAAAAAGCGATAGTTTAAGTTAGTAGATATATCTATCTTTCGCAATTTCCCATTCGGACTATCTTTTTTACTTAGGTGGAAGAGTGCGAATCTATGCAATCATATCCCCTCCGTTTTACTCGGGTATTCACCCGTTCACTCATTCATTGAGCAATACCCCACAACGTGATTTATTTAGTATCTTTAGGCACTTACGCATAAAGTCTTTGTAATTATGAAAATATATACCAAAACCGGAGACAAAGGAACCACCTCTTTGTACGGAGGGAAACGGGTTTCTAAAACACATCCCAGAATTGAAGCTTACGGAACACTGGACGAACTGAACGCTTACATTGGGTTAGTGCGCGATCAGGAAGTGAACCAATGCCGTAGTCAAGAATTAAAAGAAGTGCAAGACCGCTTGTTCACGATCGGAGCGCATTTAGCGGCCGACCCGGACAAAGAAAAACTCAAGGTGCCTGACCTCACCGAAGCCGATGTGGAGTATTTGGAAAGAGCAATTGATTTGATGAATTCAGGCTTGCCTGCTTTAAAGACGTTTGTATTGCCCGGGGGGCATACTTCCGTGTCGTTTTGTCATATTGCCAGGGTAGTATGCCGGAGGGCCGAACGGCTTTGTATTGCCTTGAGTGAAAGTGAAGAAATATATGATTTGGTCATCAAGTATCTGAACCGTTTGTCGGATTACCTGTTTGTATTGGCCCGGACCATGACATATGACTTAAAAGCCGAGGAGGTAGCCTGGCATCCCCGCAATAAAATTGCGCAGAAAAGGCCGGAGGAAACTGGGAATTGAGGAAAAAGGGGGGTAGCATTGATGCATGCATCTTCTTTGCAGGCTGATGAAAATCATTAATTGGAATGTAGATCGGGTAAAATACTTTGATTATCAGTTTTTTATTGTGCCGTTGTATATATTTGCATTTCTTTTTTGTGACGGATTTCCTTGGGAAATCTGTTTAGATTTTAAGAAGAATTTTTTAAATTAGATTGAGTATTTTAAACGGTCATTTTTAAGGAGGGCCTATATGAGATGAACTTTGGCAAAAAAAATGACGTATTACCTATGCAAACCAATTTTTCATACATCCATGGATGACTATTATAGTTCGGGCTTACTACAATGGATAAAACTCAAACTGATGCCTAGAAAGCATGTAAAAGCCTGGAGACAAACTATGCGTACCGTTACCTTGTTTTTCTTGATCATGTTGAGCTTAATGCTTTTCATGTTTATGATTTCATAACTCACAATTGCGAAACTTAAACACAAAGATTACAGTATAGGAAATGGTATGAGAGGCTCTGGTATTCACCAGGGCCTTTTTATTTTCCGGAGCTACATCTACTCTTTTTGCAAAATTCTCCTTAACTTCTAGTATCAGCAATCATTTACTTTTTAAGCATTTCCACCATGAAATTTACCCGAATCAAAGAAACCTGTCTCTATGTACAAGACCTGGACCGCACCCAGCATTTCTATCAGGAAGTATTAGGCTTTGACCTGATCAGCCGGGCGGAAAAACGTCATGTGTTTTTTAGAGTGGGGCATTCGGTGTTGCTTTGTTTTTTACCTGAGGCAACGAGTAGTGACAAACATTTGCCTCCCCATTATGCGCTTGGAAAAATTCACTTGGCATTTGAATGCCCGGAAAAGGATTATGAACAATGGAAAGTGAAACTGCAACAAAAAGATATTGCGATTACGCATGAACATCATTGGTGGGGAGAACAATGGTCGTTCTACTTTGAAGATCCGGACGGGCATGTGCTGGAAGTCGTAAAGCCGGGGCTTTGGGGAGACTAAGGGACAAGGAGAGAAGGGTTGAGGGAAAGAAGGTGTGAAGGAAAGAGGGAATGAGGGGGAGGGGGAGAAGGAAAGAAGGGGGATTTCTTTCCATTCCTCCGTTATGCTACTGCTTGTAATTGTTGGCGATAATGTTTGCGCCAGGTATTAATTCCTACGATACACAACAGCAAATAGATAAAGTACAATCCTGAAGTAATATAAAGCCCTTTGTAGTAGTAAATGCCGACACAAAGCACATCAACAAAAATCCATACGAACCAGGTTTCTATGCGTTTTTTTGCTAATTGCCATTGGGCGATCAAACTGAAAATCGTGGTGGTTGCATCCCAATAAGGCACGCCAGAGTCGGCATAGCGTTGTAATAGATAGCCTGTGCCGGCAGTACTGAGCACACCTAACAAGAGTAAAACCAATAATTCCCGCTTTTCCGAAAAGGTAATCGCCAATTCGCTGTGTTGTTTGCTTCCATAGAGCCAGTTATACCAACCGTATATTCCCAGGATTACATAGATAATATGCAAGACGAAATCCCCAATAAGAAATACGTTCCAAAAAACTATTACATACAAACCGACACTGACAAGTCCGGTAGGCCATGTCCAAATGTTTTCTTTGGCATTGAGGTAAACGCAAATAACACCAAACAATGCCGCCAGGGATTCTATAGAATTTTGGGTAAAATATTCGTACAGTAATTCAAACATGATTTAGTCAATTGTTTTGTTATTCAGGTAATTACAACTGTAGCGTGAGCGTACGTAATTGTTGATCCAGCTTTTGCAGATAGGTTTTTCCATAGGTGCCATCTTCCAAGTCTTTATACATCCATAGGGGCAAGTCCTTTTCAATCGCTTTGCAACCACTGCCTATGGCCATGGTTAGAGAGCCCACCGTATCCACATCACCTCCTAAATCTATACTTTTTTTCAATATTTCGGAGAGGCTGTTTCCGCTTTCCAATAAGGTAAGTACGGCTGCCACCGTATCTTCCCCGTCTACTCTGACTTCTCCCTGCCAATGGTTATTCCACCGGTAATTTTGCCAATCGGCTAAATATACATGAAGTTGGGTTTGCGGGCCTTTGTCGTACCGAAAATAATGCAACATTAAGGCAATGGCTTGAGAGGAGCGAATGCCGGTGTCCGTATGATGGGTGATGAGCGCTTGTTGCCGGGCCAGTTTCATGATTTGGGATTCGTTGCCCAGTATCCCGATGGGGTAAGCACGCATAGCGGCCCCATTCCGGCGGCTTTGAGGGTGGATGCCATCCAGAAGCTCTTGTCCGTTTTGAACCTTATCCAAGAGTTGGTAAAATTTTTCGGAATAACCTTGCCGCCGGTCGCGTTGAAAGACCTCTACAAATTTGTCTGCAATCATTTTCGGATTCCAGTTTGTGCCTTCCAACAGGAGTTCGGCAATTCCGAGGGCCATTTGTGTGTCATCCGTATATCGCTTGTGCAGAGAAGCGTATTTGGGATGAGGGATATAGGTTTCCAGGCGATTATGTAAACGGATCACTTCGCGATCGGCAAATTCAAAACCGGCCCCATATGTATCGCCTATTGCACCTTCTGTCAGCATGTTTTTGAGTGTAAGGTTTTATTATTTCACAAAGAAATAACATTAACGAGAAAAAAGCTTGTAAATAGCCTTTTAAGAGTCTTCAAAGGCGGTTTCCTGAAAAAGCTCACCAAGCTGTAAGTCAATTTACTATGCTATACTTTTTGTAAGAAGATGTGAATGCAGTAATTTCGCAACGTATTCAATTTTTGAACTAAAAATTTCAACACAAGTATGTCATTAGTAAATAAGCCGGCACCGAAATTTGTAGCTCCTGCAGTGATCAATGGAGAGGAAATCGTTTCTGATTTCTCATTAGAGCAATACTTGGGTAAGAAAGAAGTAATCTTCTTCTTCTATCCAAAAGATTTTACTTTTGTTTGCCCTACCGAGATCCTGGCTTTCCAGGAAAAATTGGCTGAATTTGAGAAGAGAAATGTTGCGGTTGTAGGGTGCTCTACCGATACTGAGGAGACTCACTTGGCTTGGTTGAATGTTCCTAAGAACCAAGGTGGTATCGAAGGTGTAACTTACCCATTGGTAGCAGACGTTTCTAAGTCAATCGCTTATAACTTTGGAGTATTAGGTGGTGACTATGATTATAATGAAGAAGGAGAGTTGGTGTTCGAAGGAGCGCCTATCGCTTTGAGAGGTACTTTCCTGATCGACAAAAACGGTATTGTAAAACACCAAGTCGTAAATGACTTCCCATTAGGTCGTAACATTGACGATGCTTTGAGAGTTGTAGATGCTTTACAACACGTAGAGAAGCATGGTGAAGTTTGTCCGGCTAACTGGGAAGAAGGAAAAGACGCAATGCAAGCAACTCGCGAAGGTGTAGCGGATTATCTGTCTAAAAACTAAGCGGTATCTCGCTTGAAAATACAAAAGAGGCTGTCCGCAAAGGGCAGCCTCTTTGTTTTATGTAGTATTGGATAATATATGTAATCTGGGTTTCTCCGGATAAGGGACATTCCGGCACAAAAACCGCTATTTTACATTCAGGGTATAGGTGACGATATAGTCTTTTCCTGATTTTAAGTGCACATCGTATTTCCCCCGCTGTTTAAAGCTATAATGCAGTTCATATAACTCATCTCCTACTTGATTTACCTCCGGTTTGACGGTACGGCTATCCTTTCCACGTTTGAGCTCCAGGGTAAGTTGGTTTACATCAGCATTTTTTGCTGTCTTTAACGTCAATACAAAAACTTCGCTTTTCTTCGCCGGTACTTGTAAAGTTGCCGGTGCTATGGGCTGAAGCTGATGGCTAAACGCATGTTTATAAACCAATGGTCCTTCTAAAAATGCTTGTAAGGTAGGCTGGGTATCGGTTAAAAGCCAGGCGCTATCCAATGGATAATGATTTCTTGCAAACAGTTCGGGAGCAGCTAAAAAGTAGCCGTCATTATAATTGCGAACAAACGACTTCTTTTGTGGGTCGATACTCCCACTTGACCAAGTAGCATCGCAGAGATACCATTTGTTGTTAAGCCTTACCGCATTCCAGGAATGGTTGGGAATACCCTGGCCACCCACATTTGCTTCAGCCGTCCGGCCATAACCATCGATGATATGGCAGTCGATACCAGCAAAATTTGCTAACTCTCTTACCAGATAGGCATATCCGGTACAAATGGTACTTTGCTCTTTCAGGAGCTTTTTAAATACCTTTGAGCGAAATTCCTCGTTCCAGGCTTTTAGTTCTGCGGGGCGATGGAGTAATTTTTTCCGTTTTTGCTTATTTCTTAAGTAATAACCGTAATCATTTTCAATGTTGGTGGCTACCCAGGTATAAATTGCCCTGAACTTTTCCAATTCACTTGGCAAATCAGCGGTGAGTTTGTGGGCGAGTATGGGCAAATTCGTTAAATCTTCTCCCTGATAGAGAGCCGCTACACTGTCAGCCCGATGATAATCCCGGTTATCAAAGCCTGAGAGTTGGGCATGGGCTTGCCCGGCTCCCATGAGTAGTACTCCCAATAATAAGCCCCGGATCATTGGAATGCCCTTTTGATCCGTTGCCAAAATGAGGGTTTGGAAGTGTAAACACCTTCTACAACCACATCCCCCATTAGTTCAACCTGATCTTTCTCCATGCTTATATCAATGGTTGATTGGCCACTTACTTCGTGCTCAATTGTACTATATCCTATATAGCTAAATTGTAACACAAGCCCATCTTCTATATCAGACATTTTAAATCGACCATTGATATCTGTAATTGCACCTTTGGTCGTTCCTTTGACGATAATACTCACTCCAGGTAGTGGTTCTCTATCTTCTTCATTTATGACTTGGCCTGTTATAGTATGGCTTGTCGGTTGGCTATATTCTTCTGAGTTACTTTTGTTAGTGTTTTCATTGGAATGGGTTTCTACCGGCATGGGCGGTGACGATTGGGATTGTGCCATGCTATCGTTATTGGCAAATAACAATGAAAGCCCTATAAATCCTGTTCCGATCCATTGAAGGCCGTAACGCCTAGGCGGTGTTGAAGATAAAGTATACGTTTTTAACTGACGAGGCTTGAACTTCCCACAAGTTTTGCCGGTATTATTTTTAAAGTACTGTAGTATCTCCTCTTCATTCATTTGAGTAAAATCTACCACATTTTTTTGACAGCTACTGCAAAAACCTCCTGTTTCCGTAGCCTGAAAGTTTTCAAAATCCTCTGAACAAGGGGAGGTAATACTAAGGTTGAAGTGTTGTTTCATATTCATTCCGGTTGAAGTGTTGTTTTTATATTTATTCTGTCAATTGCATGAGCTGCCAAAGATACTTTACGTAAATCTCCATACGAAACTATAATTATACTAATAAAAAGGTATATTCTTGTTTTGTGGGAAGCATTTTTTCGTTGAGCTAAAAAATGATTGGAAGCATATACATCGCTCTGTTATATGATATACCGAATGTGAATAAGTTCAAAACCTCCAAGTTCTTATGGAGTGAACCCGAGGAAAAGGCTATTCATATTTATATTGTTCGGCTCCTTTTACCGCTCGATCAGCAAGGTATTGATATCCACCCAAGGGTCGCGTTTTTTCCAATAGGTTTTTGCTTTGGCATATCGCTCATCCACCCATTTTTTGAGTGCCAGCAATTCTTCTTTTGATTCATAATCCTGCGATTTGGTATGTATGGAGCCCCCGGTATGCAAAGCCAGTTTGATATACTCCTGGATGAGCCAAGGGTAAACAGCTCCCTCTTTCACAATGGGTTGAGCTTCGGGTAAAACGATTCTTACCGGGCGTTTGATGTAAGTAAGCAATTCCATGTCCCGCACCTTTGACCAGTCGTCCGCAATCAGTACAAACTCATCTGCCGAAGGGTAAGAGCGTTGTGCATAAAGTACGGCTTCCAGGTCGTTTTCCGGGCGGTCCCCTCCATTGCCTCTTTTCCGGATATGATACATCAGCCGGGCTACGGTAGCCACCGATTGAGAAGACGTTTTGTAAATACCTCCCGTTTTGCCAATCTGCTTTTGATGTGTGGATTTGCGGTCGCCATCATTGAAAAATACAAAGTGGATTATGGGGGAGTGAATGTAGTTTTCCAGATGCCATTGTAGCAGTTGCCAAGTGTAAGAGTACATGCTCAAGGTCCAGTCACTGATGATCACCACTTCGTTCCATCCCGGGGCTTTGCGCTCAAATACCGCATAAGTAGTGGAGTCCGGAGCTTCTACCATTTCCTTTTGAATGTTTTGGGGAATGGAATCCAGCACCTGTTCTTGAAAGGATTGCAAATTGTTTTTTAGGGTAATGACAAAGCCGTGAAACATTGCGGTGGCTTCTTTGGCATCGTTGGGGTCCGTTTGCCGGGTTACCCGCCAGCGGATTCCCGGCTGTTGGAAAATACCCGGGAGTACTGTGCGCAAAGCCCGGAAACGGCTGAGGTTGAGTTCCCGCATATCCATACCTTTGGGGTAGTCGGTATACACCAGTTCAATAGTGGATACCTGGTGCAAATGGGCCGGATCAACCAGGTACCGTTTGGCAATGTCGGAAGAACCAATGGGAAACTGCACCCAGCCTTTATGCTTCGGAAGCCGGTAAGTGCCCACCTGTTGGTGTATGGCTTCGTCATAGCTTTGCATCAAAATATCAGTGGTTTGAGCATTCGCTAAAAATGCATAGGGAAGGAGGAGTAAGGGGAACAGGAATTTTCCTTTCATGATTTAGTTGGCTTGTTTATGCATGACTTCATAGCTATAACGGAAATTAAACCCACGGAATTGGTGAGTGAAGGGGCTGATTAGTTCTTTGCTTTTATAACTTCCATTCAAGCGTATTTGTGAGTCTTTGCACAAAGTTGGAGCATACACTTACAAATCCAAGGCTTATCCGGATAAGAAAATGAATTGTAGGGTTTGAAGACCTTGAAAAGGAAGAATTGTATGTAATGTTTAATAGGTAAATTCATTTTATTTTATTAACTAAATATCAATTGTAATTGGATAGGTAATGTTTTGTTTCTTTTGTGCTTGTTTACCTCCGTTAATTAATCTTAATACATTGTGTAATATTTGTGCTTTTATAGGTACTATATTGCAAATTGCTTTATGTTTGTATTGACACTTTTCCAAACTGAAACTAACATCGGGTTGGCGATCATAGCCTGAGAAAATCCGGAGTACCCAATCACTGACTCGCAAGCAAACGAACATCTATTCAAACCAAAAGGTCTATCCACCATGAAAAAGAGTTGTATCTCTATTTTATTCATAATGATGTTTGTGGTTACTTACGCACAAGAAGGATCCACCGCTTGGGGTGATGGAAAAATTACGTTAGTCAATGGTATAACATTGAAAGGAAAAATTTCTGTCGCTCATGAGTTTTCGCAAGATTTGGTATTGGTACATCGAGAGGGGAAATGGGAAACCTATGCTTCCCATCAAGTCAACTACTTTGAGTTTTGGGATCAAAAGCAAGGGGGCTTACGCAAGTTCTTTGCCCTGCCGCATCAAGATAAGGAAGGAAGCCCGGGAAAAGCCTTCTTTGAGTTATTGACCGATGGAGAGAACTTGACTTTATTGGCCCGGAGAACCATAGAGGAGATTCAACCGGTAAAGCTCCGTTCCAAACTGAAACAGGACTTATTGTCCGAAGCACCTGTGTCCGTACCCTTGAAAGAAAATACGGAGCAATGGTATCGCTTTTTAAAGATTGTAAAAGACGACTCCAAATTGAAAGCCTTTGAAGTCAAAATATTTGAATCGTTGTACTTTATCGATGCTTTGGGAAGGCTGAGGCGCTACACTTACGATCACTCAAGAAAGCTACTTTCGACAAATTATACTAAATTTGAAAAAAAACTTTTTTACGAACTCACGCTAGATAAAAAGCTGGAAATCCAAGAATATATCAAAGATCATAAATTTGATATCAAGCATAAAAAGGATTTGATTCAGGTGATTGACTATTACAACCGGATCAAAGCTTTTGACAATGGATTATCCCAGGAGAAAATATTTTGATTTTTGTCCGAAAGCCGCAAAGTATTTTACATAAGGCGCACCAAATGATTAAGGTTATTCATTACATAGTTGATATTCTGTAACTTTTGTGCTGACTATCAAAACTTCGGTGCCCCACTTGTAAAGCTTTGCGGCTTTTGGATTACTTTTTCAAATGCACAAACCGCTCCTGATCAATCCAGATTTTCTTTTCGATGATGGTAGAGGCTTTGGCGAAATGCTCTTGTTTAAAGGCCAGGTCAAGTGTATTTTCATCTATCAGCCGGGCGAAGGATTCGCGTTCTTTCAACGCCTTGAGGTATTGAATGACATTGGCGGGGTAATAAACCATAGGCTTGGCTAAAAAACGATGAATAACCGACTGGTGCAGGAAACCATCGTGAGGAATATCCCGGACTTGTTTTTGGTACAAAAGGCTGTCTTCTATATGCATGGTGGCTTCCGGATCAGGGTGTAAATTTGTCCGGATGAAGTCTTGGAGATTTTGTTGTCGGAAGGCAATCCCCGGGTTCTCCTGTTCCGTATCTTTTCTGTCCAGTTGATGATGAAGGAGGTAGTCCAGCAAAAATTTAAGCGTAATGTCGGATAGCGCTTTTTCTGCATAGCCTCCACCGATATCGGCATGAATACCGGGAAACCATATCTGAGTAATTCTGTCTTTGTTTTCCAGATCCGGGCTCATTAAGGTGGGCTGGAAAGCATCCCGTTGGTCATCTACCGAAAGCATATGTAATGCTTGTTCTATATTGGGAGAGATGGTCAGGTTTTTAAAAAGGTTGATCCGTTGAAAAGGAATGCCGAAAAGGTTTTTAGGAATGCCAAAAGCAGCTACCGTATCCCATACGGCTAGAAGTTTTACTGGGGCAGCTTGTTCGGAAGCAAGCCGCTTTTTGAATGAAAAAAAGCGAAAGGGCAGGTAATTAACCATGTCTTTCATCAACCCTTGTTTGCCGAGTTGGTACAAACGGATATGGTTGCAAAGCATCCGGGCAATGGCAGCTCCCCGGCTAAAACCGAATACATAGATAGAGTCACCTTCATGATACAGCCGGGCCAAGTCGTAAAAGGCCTCATTTCGAATTTTATTAGCTCCATGTCCTAACAAGCCGCCGACTAAGCGTCCCCAAAAGCCATGTTCTGCCGGGTTACCCACCCCGTTGTAATACAAGGCTACTTGTCGGGTTTCCCCTTTTGCATTGTCGAAGCGTTTGAACCCGTCTGCTTTCAGGTTTTGCTTTGTTGCTGCAAGTTGATAGGCATGTAAGTCAGCCTCGGGTGAAGAGGGCGTAGAAGGTGGGTTCCAGGCTAATAAGTTGAAAAAACGATAGACATTGGTATTGGCCAATACGCCTTTTTCATCTTTTTGCCCGGCATAATTCCAGGTGCCGTCAATGCAAATGACAATGCTCTTTCGGGGAACACTCATAGTTCATTTAGTTAATTGTATGAATTGCTATATAAACCTAAGATTATTTTGTGAACTTTAAAAAGGCAGTGAAAAGTTTTGAGAGAGTAGGAGTTGTCTACGATTTGAAGCTCTTTAAGCTTATGTACTTTGAAAAATCTGGTATTATTCACGGTAATCCTCAATATTATACTACCGCAATGCTCAAAAAAGTGTTGGACCCATCCATTGATAAGAGTTGTAAAATGAAACTGCTCACAAAGTCAAAAGAACAAAAAATGCCACGAAGGCTCTAAGATACAAAGAGTCGTAAGTAGTTGAACTGTAATGAGTTATTTCTTTGCGAATTTTAGAGTCTTTGTAACTATATATCTTTTACTAGACAGCCTTAATGCTGTGAAGTAACAGACTATGAGATTGATTCTACAACAGAAAAACCAGGTCATTACTCAAATTCTTTGTAGTTTTATTGCTCTCCTGCCAGAGGTGTAATGACATTTCGGAAATGTTTGCGATATCCGAAATGAAAAATGTACCCTTACGGGTATAAATACCAATGTTATTTTAGTATTTGTACCCGTACAGGTATAAAATATATTTTTTTTGTATATTTATACCCGTACAGGTATAAATAAGTATGGATAATCTTAAATTAAGCCAATTTGTAAAGTCAAAAAGAAAAGGCTTGGGGCTAACTCAAGAAGACCTTTCCCTTAAAGCTGGAGTGGGTCTCCGGTTTGTTCGAGAACTTGAAAGAGGAAAATCTACATTGCAAATGGATAAAGTAAATCAAGTTTTACAGCTTTTTGGTTATGAGTTAGGGCCTATTCCTATGGATAGAAATGAACTGATAAATGAAGCAGGCTAAAGTATATATGTATTCGGACTGGGCAGGGGTATTGATTGAAGATGAAGAAGGGTACCATTTTCAATATGAGCAGGCATATTTACATAAAAAAAATGCTGAACCTATAAGTCTTACTTTACCCCTCAGCCATGAAACATATCATTGCAATGTGTTATTTTCTTTTTTTGATGGCTTAATACCAGAAGGCTGGTTGCTTGATATTGCAGAGAAAAACTGGAAATTTGATATTAGGGATAGAATGGGTATTCTCTTGGTTACTTGTCAGGATTGTATAGGAGCAGTATCTATTGAGCCAATTGCATGATTTATGAATGAAAATAGATGTCTTTATTGTTACAAGGAGTTTTCAGAAGATCAGGAGAAAAAGCCTGAAAGTAGTTTAGGTTATCATTCCCGATGTAGTAAAAAGATTTTTGGTAGCGAAATACCTCCGGAATTGACATATTCCGAAGAGGATATGTTCGAGTTAGCAGAAAGTATAATTAAGAGTCATAAAACGGTGACTGGAGTCCAACCCAAACTGTCTTTGGGGATTGATAAAACTGCTGATCGTACGGTTCCCAGTCGGTTTACAATTGTGGGTTTGTGGGGAGAGTATATTTTGAAGCCGCCAACAAAATCCTATAGAAGTCTCCCAGAACTGGAGGATTTGACAATGCATCTTGCCACAATTGCAAAGATTAAGACTGTTGACCATTCTCTTATTTTTCTGAAATCCGGAAAACTCGCATATATTACCAAAAGGGTAGATCGAAAAAAAGGGAAGAAAGTACATATGGAGGATATGTGCCAACTTACGGAAAGGCTAACAGAACATAAATACAAAGGTTCTTATGAACAAATTGCCAAAGCAATTTTAAAATATGCAGCCAATCCTGGACTGGATGTAATAAACTTTTATGAACTAGTTATCTTTTGTTTTTTAACTGGAAATAATGACATGCATCTTAAAAATTTCTCCCTTTTAAAGGATGAACAACTTAGCTATCATCTGTGTCCAGCTTATGATTTGATAGCTTCAGAATTGGTTGTTGAAGGGGATGATGAAGAGCTTGCTTTAACCCTGAATGGCAAAAAGAAAAAACTTAAAAGAAAGGATTTTGTAAAGGCAATGGAACGTGCAGGTATTAATGCTAAAGTGATGAGTAACTTATTCAATAAGTTTAACAAACTCATTCCTAAGTGGCATTCTTTTATTGATCAAAGCTTTTTGTCTGATGATTTGAAAAAGTCATATTGTCAATTGATTGAGGAAAAAGCCCTTCAAATTGAAATTAACAAAAGAGGTGTTGAGTGAGACTCTAATACTATATTCAAAAAAATAAACAGGTATTAAACTTAATCCCTCCTCTCCCTTTTCTATTTTGATTCTACAACAGAAAAACCAGGTCATTACTCAAATTCTTTGTAGTTTTATCAGCTAAGATCATTTCTTTTCAGAATTTAACGAATGAAATTATATGTATTCTTTTGCCCTGTTTTTGGTGTTAAGTTGTACTATGTTGATCGCAGATGTGCAAGGTCAGTCAATGGAAAAAGTCTTTGTTGTGAATGAAAATACCGACATCCCCAAAACCTTTGCCGAGCGGTTTTTGCCGATGTGGCAAAGGGCCAAAACCTATACTTTGGATGTAGCGGAAGCTATGCCCGGGGAGCAATACAATTACCGGCCTGCCGAAGGGGTGATGACGTTTCAAGAACATTTGTTGCACTTGGTGAAGAATTTTGCCGCTCTTCAAGCTTATGTATCCGGTGACCGGGACACTCCTCTGCATCACTTGCCTTTGGAAAATTTGAATAAAAGAGAAACGATCGAAGCGGTTACCCAGGCCTTTGATTTTGTAACGGCACTTATTGAAAAAACTCCGGACAATGAACTCAAAGAAAAGGTGGATGATTTTTTTGCAAAAGAGGCTTATATGGATAAACAAGGTATCTTTGAACTCATGCGCAACCATTGTACCCACCACAGGGGGGCATTGGTCATCTATTTGCGTATGCATGGTGTCCAGCCTCCAAGGTATAAGGGTTGGTGATAGCAATGAATGGCAGAGGTAAGGTAGGTTTCTTCCCCATTCCTTCAATCCTTAGAACGCTTCCGCTTCCAGGTAAATGCGTTGTAGGGCTTTTTCCCGGATGACTTCTTGCACCCTGCGGTTTTGAATTTTGCTTTCCAACCAGGAGATGATGTCAAAATAAATAAAGGGGCGTTTATCAAACTTGCTTTTTGTCAGGGGAATCAACTGCTCTCTGAGTTGTTGAAAGTGACGGATCAGCTCCTCCTGAGTCATGTTTTTATTAAGGTGTTTGAGGAAATTCAAAATGTATTTTTGATAAAAATGCAAATCGTCTTTCTTTAATAAAAAGCGGTAAGTTGACCGGATGTAGTATTCGATTACATCCATGTTGTCCAGTTCATAATGACTGACCAGGTTCAGAATACGGGCAAAGCAGTGGATGTCTTCCCGGATATCAATTTCGGGGGTGTTGATGATTTTATTCAGCCAGAAGACTACTTCCCGGTGGTGATCGCTACCAAAGTATAAACAAGCAATTTTATAATACATAATCAAGCGGGAGTGCCTGTCCAGTTGGTTGATATAGACTTCCAGATTGCTTTTGATTTTGTTCATCAAAGCTACCCCCTTGTCAAAATCACCCAGCATAAAATAGCGGTTAAATTCATGCACATAGGTGTATTTAAAAAGCTTTACCTGAATGTTTTCGTTGAGTGTAACTTTCGGTAATCGTTTGATGGCTTTGAGTTTTTTGTTGGTATCGACAAATTCATAATACTTCCAAAGCCTGTACTGGGCGATCATCAGGTTATTAATGCCTTTAATATAGAGGGAGAGGTGCGAGATGATCAGATCTTGGGTTTGTCCGTAAAGGGCCACCCATTTTTTAGCGTAATGATAGCCTTGTTCAAAATCCTGAAGGAAGAAATAATATCCTACCAGTAAATCGTATAAATGCAGTTTTTCCGTAAAAGAAAGTTGTTCTTCGCTATACTCGGGAAGTTCTGTCTGAAAGATCCTCTGTACCCGCTCGTATTCTGACTTGTTGCGGATATAGCCCACTTTTAAATAATACGAATTCAGCTTTACAGCCAGGTTGGAAAAGCTATTGATAGTATTGATTCGCTGGTTGACATCATTGACCTCTTCAATGATTTTATTCACCCTTTTTTGATTGTCTTTGGCGATGGTATGCCCTAAAACTTTTTTTTCCCATTTCAGGATTTCCAGCAAGAGTTCCAGGTTGTCATTGCGTATTGCCCGCTTTTTGGCTTTTTTCAAGATTTGTACACACTGTTCGTACAGGCAACGATTGTACAAAATCTCTGCATAGTTGACCAGCTCCCGGATTTCAATGTCCGGAACTTTCGCCTCATGGTACATCTTCAGGCAATGCAAAATCTTCAGGTACAGATGCGCTTTTAAGTTAGAGAGCTGTTCTTTTTTGATAGAAGGCTCTTGTAGTAGCAGGCTTTCTTCGCTGAGTACAGTTTGCTTGTCGAGCAACTCAAAAAGCCGCAAAAACTTAGGGTCTTTGCTTTTGTCTTCGTACCCAATTGTCAACTTAAAATAGCGCTTCTCACTTTTTTTCAAGGATTTAATGAGGTGAAAAAGCGCATCGGATCTCTCTTTAGCCATCGTAATTATTCACAATTAATAATTCGAATATATTCAAATATACAAAGAGTATACAGGATATTTACCTTTTTAGAAGTCGTAAAATTACTTTTTTTTAGTTTTTGAATCCGCTTGCCGCCAACTAGTTTTAAATCATCATTTCAACAGAATGTTTAAATAAAAATCAGTTTTTCACATGGATAAGGTCTTTATTTTTGACACTACATTACGGGACGGAGAGCAAGTGCCGGGCTGCCGCTTAAATACGCAACAGAAATTAATTATCGCGGAAGCTCTGGAGAACCTAGGTGTAGATATTATCGAAGCCGGTTTCCCGATTTCCAGCCCGGGAGATTTCGAATCTGTAGTGGAAATATCCAAACTCGTAAAAAACACCACCGTTTGCGGACTGACCCGTGCGGTAGAAAAAGATATAGAAGTGGCTGCCGAAGCCCTGAAATATGCCAAAAGACCTCGTATCCATACCGGGCTGGGAACCTCTGATCCTCACGTATTCACTAAATTGAGAATGACACGGGAGCAAGTGATTGAAAGAGGAGTAGCTGCGGTAAAATACGCTAAGAAATTTGTAGAAGATGTGGAGTTTTATGCCGAAGATGCCGGACGTACCGACAATGAATATTTGGCACAAGTAGTAGAGGCGGTGATTGCGGCCGGGGCTACCGTGGTGAATATTCCGGATACCACAGGGTATTGTATTCCCGAAGAATACGGATTGAAAATCAAATATTTGAAAGAAAACGTAAAAGGCATCGAGAAGGCCATTATTTCCACGCATTGTCATAACGATCTTGGTATGGCTACCGCCAACTCCATTATGGGGGTGAAAAACGGAGCCCGCCAAGTAGAATGTACCATTAATGGTATTGGAGAAAGAGCCGGAAACACTTCTTTGGAAGAGGTGGTGATGGCCCTGCGGAAACATAAGTGGTTGGACTTTGATACAGCCATTGACTCGAAAAAGATCTACTCTATTAGCCAACTGGTGTCAACTACCATGCGGATGCCTGTGCAACCTAACAAAGCAATTGTGGGAAGTAATGCTTTTGCGCACTCCTCGGGTATTCATCAGGACGGTTTCTTAAAGAATAAAGATAATTATGAAATTATTTCTCCGGACGAAGTAGGGGTAGACCAATCGTCTATTGTATTGACTGCCCGTAGTGGAAGAGCTGCCTTGAACTTCCGTTTGAAAAACTTAGGGGCAGACCTTGAAAAAGAGGTGTTGGACAAAGTCTATGAGAAATTCTTAGAAAAGGCAGATAATCTATCGGTAGTGGAAGATGAACATTTGAAAGAAATACTGGACAGTATTTCCATGGATGTAGCATAACCTCTATTTGATAGTTTTTCCCTTCATACAGATGTGTTTTATTGGAAAGAGACCCTGATTAAGGGTCTTTTTTTTGGTTTCCTTTTAACAAAACAGCCCATGGTATCAATGATGGGCTGTTTTGTTAAGTGCTTCTGTTACTTTTTATCAGTTTCGTGTCAAACTACAGATTTGTACTGTACTTCGTACAATTGGGCGTACAGACCCTCTTGTTCCAACAGTGACTCGTGCGTACCGGCTTCTTTGATTTCTCCTTTGTCCAATACCAGAATTTTATCTGCTTTTTGAATGGTGGCCAAGCGGTGGGCAATGACGATAGAGGTACGGCCTTTCATCAGTTTTTCCATCGCTGCCTGAATCATTTCTTCGGTTTCGGTATCGACCGAAGAGGTGGCTTCATCCAGCACGATGATTTTCGGATCGTATACCAAGGCTCTGACAAAGGAAATCATTTGCCGTTGCCCAACGGACAAGGTGGCTCCCCGTTCCATTACGTTGTATTGGAAGCCCCCGGGTAGCTTTTCGATAAATTGCAAAGCCCCTACATATTCCGCAGCTTCTCTTACCTTCTCATGAGAAATGTCTTTGTTGCCCAAAGTGATGTTTTGCTCAATGGTATCGGAAAATAAAAATACATCTTGCAGCACTACCCCAATGTGCTTTCTTAGGTTGGGAAGGTTGTAGTCCGTAAGTGGAATATCATCCACAAAGATTTGGCCCTTGTTGATTTCATAAAACCGGCTAAGCAAGTTGATCACGGAAGACTTTCCGGCTCCGGTGGCGCCAACCAACGCGAGGGTTTCTCCTTGCTTTACCTCAAAGTTGATGTCTTTCAGCACGTAGTCATCTTCCTTGTAGGCAAACCAGATATTGTCAAATTGCACTTTCCCGAGGATATTTTTGGGAGAATAAATCCCGTTGTCCTGAATATGTTCGTGATTGTCAAGCAAGTTCAGAATACGGTTTGAGCTCACAATGCCCAATTGCAAAGTATTGAAGCGGTCGGCAATCATTCTCAAAGGTCTGAAAAACAAGCTGATGTACATGATAAAGGCAATCAGATCACCCAAAGAGATGGTATCTTGAATCACTCCCCGGGCACCATACCATACCAATAAACCTGTGGCCGAAGCCGCGATAACCTCTGCCACCGGGAAGTATATGGAATAGTAGTTTACCGTTTGTAAGTTGGCTTGTAAATGTTCCTTGTTGATTTTTTTGAATTTGGCATATTCCTTCTCTTCGCTGTTGAAAATCTGTACAATGTTCATTCCGGTGATATGTTCTTGCACAAAGGTGTTGAGGTTCGAGACGGCATTCCGCACTTTGCTAAAGGCCTTTTTAATTTTTTCTTTGAAAATATAAGTCGCCAGCAGCATTATAGGGAAGGTGGCTAAGCTGACCAAGGCCAGTTTCCAGTTGATAATCAACATAAACCCCAAGATAAACACCAACTGAAGCAAATCGCCAATAATGGCAGCAAGGCCGTTGGTAAAAATCTCCAGAAGGGTTTCTGTGTCCGAGACCACACGGGTTACCAGTTTTCCAATGGGGGTATTGTCAAAAAACTGCAAACGCAGGCGCTGGATATGTTGGTACAGTTGGTTGCGGATGTCCCGGACTATATATTGCCCCAGCCAACCGGACAAGTACGTGTGAAAATATTGTACAATTGCCTGTAGTACGGCTATCCCGAACAGCAGGCTTACCATCATGGTAAGGCCTTCCATATTCCCTACCGCGATATAATTATCTATGGTCAGTTTGATCAGGTAAGGCTGGGTAGGGGCCAGAGCACCTAGAAAAATGGTGAGAAATACCAAAAAGAAAAAACGCCCCCGGTACGGTTTTACAAAGGCAAAAATTCTTTTCAGTATTCGAAAATCAAATACATTTCCTTTGAGTTCTTTATCAGATTCCATAATGTAATGTTATTTTCTGATCCCTGAAGGGAATATCTTTTGGTCAAATGTTTGGTCTCCCGGTGGTAACCTACAGGAGGTTATCCATGTTTTTTCCAGGTAATGAACCGCCTGGAAATGTTTGGAAAGAAGCGAGTAATATTCCTGTAACTACCGACAGGAACCTTGATCTTACAAAGGTATTCGTTTGAACCGGAAATTCTTGTTAAGAAAAGTTTAAATTGAGCTCCTGAAGTAGAATATTCTTCTATAGATTTGTACGGGATGAATTTTGAAAAGGCCAGAAGCTAAATAGTATGAAGGGGCAAGCATGAAAACCGCTTGAAATCAGTATATAACAACACATATAAATCATCAGTATTCTGTGCCTTGGCGTTGACCAAGATTCATGAAATTGTTTTTAGTAATTTACCTTAACCGAGTTTAAATGTCACAAGGAAATTCAAAAGAGCAGGTGAAATCCTCATCAGTCTCTGTATTTGAAGAGCTTCACAACATGGGGCATGAACAAGTAGTTTATTGCCATGATGAAGAATCAGGTTTAAAAGCGATTATTGGCGTCCACAATACCGTTTTAGGTCCTGGATTGGGTGGGTTGCGAATGTGGCCTTACCAAGATGAACAGGCTGCGTTGACGGATGTACTGCGTCTGTCACGGGGAATGACTTTTAAAAATTCCATTGCAGGCTTGAACCTCGGTGGGGCAAAAGCGGTCATTATCGGGGATGCACGCACGCAAAAAACCGAAGCGTTGTTGAGGGCGTTTGGCAAATTTGTGGAAAACCTGAACGGGAAATACATCACTGCTGAAGACGTAGGGATGAATTCGAGCGACATGGAAACCATTTCGATGGAGACCCAATATGTGAGCGGCATGCCCGAGTACCGGGGTGGCCTGGGAGACCCTTCGCCATTTACCGCTTATGGCACTTATGTGTCCATGAAAGCTGCCGCCAAAAAAGCTTTTGGCTCGGATAGTCTGGAAGGCAAACGCGTGGCTGTACAGGGGTGTGGAAATGTCGGGCAATACATCATCGGTCACCTGATCAAAGAAAATTGTAAAGTATATGTATGTGATGTCTTTGAAGACCGCTTGAAGCAAGTGACATCCAAATACGATGTGACAGTGGTGAACCCGGAGGAAATCTACGACCTGGACGTGGATATTTATGCGCCTTGTGCATTAGGGGCTACCGTCAACGATGATACCCTGAGACGCTTGAAAAGTCCGGTGATTGTGGGTTGTGCTAACAACCAACTGAAGGATGAAAAAATCCATGGGGATGCCTGTATCCAAAAAGGGATTATCTATGCTCCTGACTTTTTGGTGAATTCAGGTGGAGTCATCAACGTATATGCGGAAGTGATCAAAGCCAATACCGACTGGACACAAGGGCATGTAGAGAAGATTTATGACAAAACGCTTGACGTATTGAATATCTCGCTTGCGCAACAGCGCAATGCCCAGGAGGTTGCTATGGAAATCGCTCAAAAGCGAATCGATGATATTGCCAAAGTAAAGGTGAAATATTAAGCTTTTTATACTCCCCCTCTTTCTACAACCAAGGAGGGGGATTTTTCTCTGCATCTACTTTATTTGCAAATGCATTAACCTTGAGCTTTGAAGTAAAAATACCGCTGTTTGAAGGGCCGTTTGACCTGCTTTTGTTCTTTATCCGGAGAGATGAGCTGGATATTCACGATATTCCGATTTCTACAATTACCCGGGATTTTTTAGCCTATATCGAGCAATTGGAACAAATGAACCTTGAGGTGGCCAGTGAGTTTATACTGGTGGCTGCTACCTTGATGCGGATCAAAGCCAAGATGTTGCTGCCCCGGGTAGATGTAGACGAAGAGGGAAACGAAATTGACCCCCGGGAGGAACTGGTCAAACATCTATTGGAATACAAGAAATACAAATCGGTGCTGGAGGTATTGGAAGGTTGGGAAGAGGGAATGTTGCAACGGAAGAAACGGGGAAATGCCTTGAAAGAGATAAAAAAGATCTCGGAACACAACGGGGTGGAAGTAGAGTTGCAAAACCTGGATTTGTATAAGTTGCTAAACGTTTATCAAAAACTTTTGGGCCGGTATAAAACTGAGAACGCCCGCCCCCGTCATCAGGTAATTCAGTATCCCTACAAAGTAGAAGAACAGAAAAAATACATTCTCAAAAAACTGCTGACCCAAGAGAGAGTGGCTTTTACGGAGCTTATCGATGAGATTCCCGAAAAAATTGCGATTATTTTTAATTTTCTTTCTGTATTGGAATTGATGACTGTCAACAAAATTACTCTTGTGGTGGGAGAGGGGTATAATAACTTTTGGATCAGTGCCGGATCGCAGTTTTTAGGAGAGAAAGAAGCTAGCGATAGTGAACGGCCCGGAGAGTAAATAGTGTAGCTCAGGTTGAGAGCTTTACCTCCTTTGATTTTTTTAAGTACACAGCTTCAATACCTTACTCGTATTGACCGCAACGGTTTTTGTTTCGTAGAGGGAATTCTCTGTCAATAGCCCCCCTTGGCCCCATTCTTTGACAAAAATCAGTTTTTTTAGCCATACGCCTTTTTGGATAATTGAGCTTCCTGTTCTAGTTTAGCATTAATTTAAAATTGATCTAAATAAGATGTGTAAATAAAATGATAGTACAACGGAATTTGAGTGAGCTACAAGAAGGTGAGAGTAGCAAGGTGAGCGGTTTTGTCGACCAGGAGATTGCTGTCAAACTCCTGGAAATGGGATTGTTGCCAGGCTGCAGTATTAAGTTGCTCCGGACGGCTCCTTTTGGATGTCCCCTGTATTTAAAAGTGAACCAGAATTACCTGGCATTGAGAAGAAAAGAAGCTGCTAACATAATCCTTGAATAAGTTGGAAATCAGTACATCATCTAAGCAAATCAATATTTCCCTGATCGGGAATCCCAATTCCGGTAAAACTTCGGTTTTTAACCGTTTGACAGGTTTAAATCAACGCGTAGGGAATTTTCCTGGCGTTACCGTAGATAAAAAATCCGCTTCATTGCATCTGAGTGATGGCCGGAAAGCAACCTTGATCGACCTTCCGGGAACGTACAGTTTGTACCCTACTTCTATGGACGAGCGGGTGGTATTGGACGTGTTGTTGGATACCAAAAGTAAATATTATCCGGAAGTAGTGGTTTGTGTGGTCGATGCCACGAATCTCGAAAGGCATTTATTGCTTCTTTCTCAAGTGAAAGATTTGGGTATTCCGGTAGTGCTGGGGTTAAATATGGTGGACCTGGCCGATAAAAACGGGGTAGAGGTAGACCTTGCATTTTTGCAAAAAAGCCTTCAAGTTCCGGTAGTCAAAATCAACGGAAGAACCGGAAAAGGAATTTCGGAATTACTTGACAAAGTAGAGGACGTTCTTTATCAACCTTCACAGGAATTTATGCCCTTGGACGCATTGGCATCTCCGGTTATTGAAGAGGTGAAAAAGAGCATGTTGGTGAAGAATGACTATCAGGCCTTGCTACTGGCACATCACCATCAAAGGTTGCATTACCTCACAGAGGCGGAAAAGCAACAATTGATACAAACTACAGAGAAACATGCTTTTCAAAGTATCCGCTTGCAAGTGGAGGAAACCATGCAGCGGTATGCTAAAATCACCCCAATGGTGGAGCTGGCATTGAAGAAAAGCATGTCTGCTGAGGAAGATACTTTTACAGATAAATTAGACAAAGTCCTCACTCACAAATTATGGGGTTCGCTTATCTTCTTTTCAATATTGTTTGTCGTTTTCCAAGCCATTTTTGCATGGGCTGAATACCCGATGAACCTTATTGATGATATTTTTTCTGCTTTAAGCGCTTATTTTACTTCCGTACTGCCGGAGGGTGTAGTGGCCAGCTTGCTTACGGAAGGGATTATTCCCGGTATTGGAGGAGTGGTCATTTTTATTCCCCAGATTGCTATTTTATTCGGGTTTATAGCGCTGTTGGAAGAAGTGGGCTATATGGCCAGAGCGGTATTCCTTTCGGATAATCTGATGCGTAAATTCGGCTTGAACGGAAGAAGTATGGTTTCCCTCTTTTCCGGGGCGGCTTGTGCAATTCCGGCAGTAATGTCTACCCGTACCATCAGTAATTGGAAAGAGCGATTGATTACGATTTTCGTTACCCCCTTTATCAGTTGTTCGGCCCGTATTCCCGTATACACGGTTTTAGTCGCCTTTGTAGTGCCTGCCGAAAAGTTTTGGGGAGTGTTTGAACTGCAAGGTTTGGTGGTATTGGGCTTGTATATCCTGGGAGTGGTAGGGGCATTGGGTTCAGCCTATGTGATGAAAAAAATCTTAAAAACCGGAGAGTCCAGCTTTTTTGTAATGGAATTGCCGGTGTATAAAACCCCGCAATGGAAGAATACATTGATCACGATCTGGGAAAAGGTGAAAACCTTTGTAGTAGAAGCCGGTAAGGTTATTTTGGTGATCTCGATTGTCTTATGGGTGTTGGCTACTTACGGCCCGGGCGATGCTATGGACAAAGTAGCCGAGCAGGTAAAAGCTCATCCGGAATATTCACAATTACCCAAAGAGGAATTGGATAACCTGATTGCGTCCAAGCAACTGGAAGTATCCTATGCCGGTATTTTTGGAAAAGCGATTGAGCCGGCCATCAAACCGCTGGGCTATGATTGGAAAATGGGGATTGCTCTATTGACCTCTTTTGCCGCCCGGGAGGTGTTTGTAGGTACTATGGCGACCATTTATAGTATCGGGAGCGAAGAGGAAGACCGGGTGATTGAAAAGATCCGTAAAGAACGCAATCCTGAAACCGGAGAGCTGGTGTACAACGCGGCCACTGCAATGTCACTACTGGTTTTTTATGTATTTGCGATGCAGTGTATGAGTACTTTGGCCGTGGTGCAACGGGAAACCAAAAGCTGGGCATGGCCTGCTTTGCAATTGGTGTATATGACCGCTGTGGCTTACCTGTCAGCCTTATTAACATTTAATATTATGAGTTAAGCTGGAAGCAATACATAGATTTTAAGTAGGAGGGCTTTGTCATGATTTTTCATGCAAAGCCCTCTTTTTAATTTGTGATCATGAACCTATTATTTTTGAAGTGCAGCCCTGTGTCAATGCGAGCGAATATTGCGATACGATGCCTCATAATAATGAAATTTCCTCTCTCTTTGATATGTCGCTTGCCCTTTCTTTTCTCAATAGGAAAAGTGAGAAAAGAAAACATCTCCTTACCTGATTATAAGGGATGGCTTGCCCAACACTTGGTTTTATTTGTGTTTGTTTTTTGGCTTCTTCCTTTTAGAATCTTCTAAAAGACATATACTTTTAATAATATTCTTTATTTGATATTAAGTTTTTCATTTTTATAATTTTATTACTTGTTTATTTTTTGCTTTTTGCATTAACAAATATTCAAAATGGAAGTTTCCGCTATCTCAAAATAGTACCGTATACTTGCTTAAATATTCCCCTTCTGATAGTCTCTTGGTATGAGATACGTCTATTGAAACCGCTGGATATTGTGAGGTGATTTCTGCGGGATTGTTATCTGTATATGAGTTTTAAGAAATAAAATTGCCTTTAAAATGCTTTTATAGCAGGGTTACCTTATGGGTTTGTAGCCCACTAAAAGTTGTGTAAAAGGTAAACCTTTCTTTTGGAAGGGATGGTTTGAGCGGTTGGTATTAACGATTTATAACAACAAATTTCTTCCTTAAGAATAGATATAAGTGAATCAGATTAGTAATTTTATTGTATATAAAAAATATTCTTTTGTTGTAAAACTTACATAAGTACTTTACAGTAAGCTAATTCTTATAACTTAGCAAAGAATGTCGGTCTGTTTCATAGGGTTATGAATCATGATCATGCCTTCAAGAATAACTTAAAACGGCTTTTTGAGCTGCTTTTTCGGTTGTGCCAAGGCTGCAACAAGTAAAAATCAATTACTTTCAAGTTAGTACAAAACTAAGTTTGAATGAAGCATCCATTACCTACACTTAGACATACACTTGGCCAAGGCCTTCTTTTACGTCTTGGCTTGTTATGGAGTTTATGGATATTATTTTCCTCCTTTCGGGTGCTGGCCCAGCCTGTGGTTCTTCAGGTGCAATTGTATCAGCCGGAAAATGCGATTACCAATGCAGAGCAAGTCGTGTTTTTAGTGGAGTTTAATGAAGAAGTAAAAGGGGTGGAAATAGTTGATTTTGGTTTGGCGCTTTCGGGTTCTGTCACGGGAGTGATCCACCAGGTGGAGGCTGATCCGGCTTCCAATACTGCCGCTCCTGACGATACTTATTCTAAATACATGGTGACGGTTCGGAATATCAATGGCAACGGAGAGCTGGGGCTGACTTTTAGTGGTACGGTGCAGGACGATAGCGGGAATGACCGGCCGGGCAATATCGCTAATAATGAAAAATATACCATTGATAACGAGGCGCCTGTAATCGTATGCCCGCAGGATATTGTGGTTTCTTTGCTCAGTGGTTGCGAAACCAATGTGCAAATTCCGGATCCGGTTTCGGTGACGGACAATGTGTCTGCTGAAGGGGATATCCAGGTTGAGTTGTCTCCACTGTTAGGGCTGTTTCCTATCGGGATTACCTTACTTACTTATACTGCTACGGATGAAGCTGGTAACCAAAGTTCTTGTCAGTTTAATGTAGAAGTTACTTTGCAAGGGATGCGGTTAGAAGGCCCTTCGAATGTATCAAGCTGTGAGGGAGAAGTGGTGGAATTTCACGTTCAGGTAGTTGGAGGAGGGCAACCCCTGACCTATCAATGGAAAAAAGACGGCGTTGATTTAACGGATGCCGGGAAAATATCCGGAACTACCAGTGATAAACTGGTGATTGATGGAGTTGCCCCTGAAGATGTAGGTGAGTATAGTGTGCTGGTGAAGGATGCCTGTGGTAACGAAGAGAGCAGTAATGCTAACTTGGAAGTGCTACCGGCCATCACGTTTTCCCAACAACCCGTAGAGCAGAGTGCCTGTGAAGGGGAAAATGTACAACTATCAGCAGAATTGTCCCGTACGGGGAGTTATGATTTGGTATGGTTTAAGGATGGCATAGCCCTGACAAATAGTGGAAAGTTTACAGGGGTGAACACCACCAATTTACAAATAGCCAATATAAGCCCTGCGGAACAAGGGGAGTATACATTGCAGGTAACCAACGAGTGTAACAAATTACTTGTCAGTGAGAAGGCTTTGGTGATTGTCCACCCATTACCCACAGCAGCCCTTGCTTCTTCAGGGAATGTATGTGAGGGAGCGCAAGCCAATGTCACTGTGGACTTGACAGGAGAAGCTCCTTTTGAACTGGAATATCAATTGAATGGGGAGAACCCGGTGACAGAAACAGTCAATGGAACCCGCTTCGAAAAGGTATTTGATCAAATTGGGGAATATACGTTTACGCTGCTTAAAGTCACCTCTCAACCTACGAATTGCGCTATACAGCCCAATGAACAAGTGCGATTTTCCCTATTCAACAAACCTTCGGCCGTGCTCAGTACCGTAGCCGGGAAAAACGAATACTGTGAAGGTGAAACCGCCCAAGTGCAAGTAGATATCCAAGGGGATGCTCCTTTTGATTTTACACTTCAGTATATAGATGAACTGGGGGGAGTGCAGGAGATCACAGAGACCAATTACACACAAAATACATATGTCTATCAGGTGACTAAGGCAGGGAACCATTCGGTTTCATTGTTAGACTTGAAAAATTCACAAACTACCTGTGAAGCTTCCGAGTTGGGTGATACACAGAATATAACAATTCATGCATTGCCTTCCGGCCAATTGAGCGGTGGAGGCACCATCTGTGAAGGAGGTATTGCAGAACTTGTGGTGGACCTGCAAGGCACAGCGCCATTTGAATATACCTATACAATTGATGGGGTTCCCTCTACCAAGATGACGAATTCCTCCCAGGATATTCTGCGTGTACAAGACCCGGGAACGTATAAATTAATGCGTGTAAAAGACCGTTCGGGTTGTGAAAATACCAATATATCCGGTGAAGTGTCGGTGGAAACCGTACCTCTGCCCAAAGGAGTGATCCGGCTTCCCAATAATAAAAATGAAATTGCCATTTGTGAAGGCGAATCTATTGACTTGGCTATAGACCTGGAAGGTACGGCCCCTTTTGATTTTACTTATAGTGTTAACGGAGCGCTTCAGGAAGTCAACAACTGGCAAAGTAATACGTACACCTTTACTACTTCGGAAGCCGGTGCATACCGGCTGGAGAGCTTGAGAGATCACTTGAGTTTGAATGCCGGAAATGGTTGCCAGGGGGTAAACCTGGGGGAAGAAGTAAGTATCACTTTAAGTCCATTGCCTTCCGTTTCTTTGACAGCACTTAAACCTTCTGTATGTACCGGTGAGACGGCAGAGGTGCAGTTTGACTTTGCAGGTGCCGGAGCGGTGGATTTTACCTATACAGTGGGCAATGCTTCCTTTGTAGTTCAGGCCCATCCCACAAACCAGCCTTTTATCGTAAGTGTGACGGAGGTAGGTACTCATACGATTCGCCTTACTCAACTCTCATACTCTTCTTCTGGCTGTCAGGCACTTGATTTGGGAGAAAGTGAAGAAGTAAATGTATATGCCTTGCCCACAGCTACTGCCTCTTTAGGAGGTAATCAACAAGTCTGTTTTGGAGAAAAGGCATTGGTGCAGTTCTCTTTTGCAGGGGTCGGACCGTTTGATTTTACCTATAAAGATGAGGAGGGAAACCAGCAAAGTGTCACCAATCACCCGGCAGGGCAAGTGTATTCGGTAGAAGCGACTGCTGTAGGTGTTCATAAATATGCCATTATACAATTGACCGATAAGGGAAGTGGTTGTGTAGGGCTGGATTTGGGTGAAGAAGCAGAAGTTGAAGTATTGGCACTTCCTACGGCTTCTTTTTCCGGGGATATTACCATTTGTGAAGGGAGTGATGGCGAATTAGAGGTATTACTCACAGGAGCTGCTCCTTGGCAAATTGAATATTCCGATGGGAATTCCAACTTTACGGTTTCTTCATTTACCGAACAAAAAATCATTAAAGTTACCAAAGCAGGAGCATATGAACTCATATCGGTAAAAGATGCCAATTGTGAAGGAGAGCTGCAAAACCGTTTTGCCCAAGTGACTGAAAACCCCCTGCCTACAGCTACGATCCGTGGAGGAGGAAATGTGTGTGAAGCGGGAAGTCAATCTACGGTTCCGGTATTCATCGATTTAACAGCCGGTACCGCTCCTTGGTCAGTGGTGTATACCGATGGGAATGGCAATACTTTTACAGTAGATAATTTAAACAGCCCGGAATATTCGTTTGAGACTTCAATTCCCGGGTCGTATACCATTGTCAGTGTATCGGATGCTACAACTTGTACCGGAAAGGGCAGTGGAGTAGCCCAAGTACTTGCTCAAGATGTAGAACCTCCTACCTTGATTAATTGTCCGCAGGATATTGCTATAACTACTAATACAGATGCTTGTGGAGCTGTGATCTCCATACCTGCGCCTCGTTTCGGTGTGGATTACAATGATAATTGTTCTGCCATCATGACTCATAATTCTCCTTATGGCACAGATGCAATGGATGCCAGCGGTGAATATCCGGTGGGTGTAACCGACATTACATGGCAAGTGACCGATGGGGTAAATCCTCCGGTTACTTGCACACAGACGATTACGGTAAGCGATAATCAGCGTCCGGTAATGTTGCAATGTTTGGAAAACATTGAGGCAGAGGTAGATGATGGTACTTGTATTGCTACCCTCACCCTTCCGGTGCCGGAATTAGGCATTCATTTTACAGATAATTGTACGGATGGTCTCAATATTTCACATAATTCACCCTATGCTGTTCACCCCACGGATGCCAGTGGGCAATATCCGGCAGGCACCACACAAATTACCTGGACAGTAGAGGATGCTTCAGGGAATACTACCCAGTGTGTACAGACAATTGAAATTAACTACGAACCGGTTGCTGTGATCCGGCATCCTGAAAATGTGGAAGTATGTGAGAGCTCGGAGGCAATGTATACAGTCAGTGTTGCAGGTACCGGACCCTTTGCCTACCAATGGAAAAAAGACGGCAATCCAATGAGTAACTCTTCCAGGGTTTCAGGGGTGAATAGCGATACCTTATGGGTGAGAGGGATTACGTTGACAGATGCCGCTCTTTATACGGTAGAAGTGACGGATATATGCGGCAATACGGTTGAAAGCCAGGAAGCCGAATTAAATATCAATGCCTTGCCCACTGCCAAGCCTGTATTGGGAGTGGGAGCGGCTTTAGATGTGTGTTTGGGCGAAGGTATTATTTCGATGGTATTGACAGGGGCCGGCCCGGATGAGTCCTTTAAGATTTTTAAAGATGGGGCGCTGACAGAAGAAGTGCCTTACACTCATGACCCTTTAAACAACCGCTACTCTATCGATCCGGATATTTTAGGATTGGGCAACGGGTCGTTTCATATTGTGGTTTACAACACCATTACCCAATGTATCGGAAGTCAGGTGTTGGAAGGTAATATTTTGAATTACTCAGTGAATTTACCAACGGAAGGAGGAGAGTTTGAACAAGGAAATTTCCTGCAATTTTGTGGAGATAATACAGGAGGCTCTTTAACACTGATCAATTCAAACGGTAGTGTCAAACAGTGGGAAAGCAGTACGGATAATTTTCAAACGTTTACTAACTTATTCAATACGGGTTCGGTTACCTATAATTTCGGCCCGGTTACCCAAACGACTTCTTACCGGGTAAAGGTACAGTCGGGTAATTGTGAAGCGAAGTACTCGGACATCATTACCATAGAGGTTTCTCCGGTTACTCAAGGCGGAACCTTGGGAGCGGACCGGGATGTTTGTCCCGGAACCACCGAGACACTTACCCTGGAAAATTACGAAGGAGCTATTTTGCGCTGGGAAAGCAGTACGGATGGTTTTGCCTCGGACATTACTTTTATTGATAAACAAAGTACTACCCTGGAAGTACCACCGCTCACTCAAAAAATATCGTACCGGGCACTGGTTCAATCCGGTATATGCAACCCGGAGTTTTCCGACCCTGTCACGCTTGCTCTGCAAGACCTCAATGTCGGAGGTACATTAGGCAATGATTTTATTATCTGTCAAGGTGAAAACGCCACACTGGAACTAAGAGGGCATACCGGTGAAATACTCCGTTGGGAAGCCAGTACGGATAATTTTGTCAATGATATCCGGGATGTAGGCAATGCCAATACAGAGAAATATGAGATTGTCAACCATACTGTGACCACTTATTACCGGGTCTTAGTAATGGCTCCGGCTGGTTGTGACGTGTATTCGGCTACAGTAAAAGCCGGTGTGTATGAATTGCCTACAGCAAAATTTGTGGGTGGTATGACTGCGTGTACCGATGGAGCAACCCCGGTGTCGCTGGATGTGGAGCTTACTGGTACCGGCCCATGGCAGTTTTCTTATACAAATGGCAAAAATACCCAAAGTGTAGTTGCCAATGCTTCACCTTATAGTATTACTACCATTACCCCCGGAACGTATGAAATTTTAGATGTAAAGGATCAACACTGTGAGGGGATTGAATTAGGAGAGCCGGTGAGTTTAACATTAAATCCCTTGCCGACTGCCGGTATTACCATTGATGGACAGAAAGAAATTACGACCTGTTACAACGAGACGGTTCGAGTAGAAATTACTTTGACAGGGCAAGCGCCTTGGGAGTTGAGTTATTTCGATGGAGAATTGGAACAAACGCTGACCGTGAATACCAATACCTTCTTCTTTAACCCTACCCAAGCGGGTACTTTCCGGGTAACGGCCTTAAAAGATGCCAATGGCTGTAACGCATTGGAATTGGGTGGTTCCGTGAAGTTGAATCATCTGCCGGCCTCGGATGCCCGCTTCCAAGTGATAGGCGATTCGAGAATTTGTGTGGATGGTAGCAGTCCTACACAGTTACAGTTAAACTTATCAGGGGTGGCCCCTTGGGAAGTGACCTACACCGACGGAACGCAGGAAAATACCTTGAAAACCAGTCAGAAAAATACGGTTTTTGAAGTAAATACCCCGGGTGAATACAAAGTTATACGCCTTGTGGATGGCAATGGGTGTATCATCACTCAATTTGAGGAGGAGCCTGTAAGTATAGAACAATTGCCCCTTCCCGCATTTACCGCAGGGAACGACCGGTTTATCTGTTTTGCCAATAATGGCACCTTTCAATTGGAAGGGACTATACCAACCGGTTATTCCGGTAATTGGACAATGGAAGTTGTAGAAGGAGGAAACGGATTGACGATTCAACAACCTCAAAACCCTACCAGTGAGGTGTCCGGGCTGAGTGAAGGAACCTATGTATTCACATGGTCGATTACGAATGGCATCTGTTCCGCTTCGGATGAAGTGTTGATAGACGTTGTGCCGGAGCCTTCCGAAGCTGTGGCGCATATCCTGACGGAGGAAGGTCCTGTCAAGGAAATGGATTTGAGAGGAGAAGTGATGATACAGGTAGAAGCTGAAATCCCCGAAAATGGTAAAGGCTACTGGACGGCCGATCAAAGCGGAGTTGTGTTTGACAACCCGGAAGCTCCGTCTACGATGGTGACTCTTGTGAACGGAGAGAATACCTTGTATTGGACCGTAGCCCTGGACGGGGGCTCTTGTGAAAGCTCGGTAGACGTATTGAAAATTTATGTGACAGACCTGGTTCCGGTGAATGTGTTTACTCCTAATGGCGATGGGACAAACGACACGTTTGTGATCATGGGTTTATTAAACCCCCGCTATGCACAGAATGAACTGGTAGTGTACAACCGGTGGGGGAGTGAAGTGTATCGCTCTTCCGGCTATCAGAACGATTGGAACGGGCGAAATACCAATGGGAAGATCATGGAATCGGATACTTATTTCTATGTGTTGCAACTGCCTGGCGGAAGAAAATTTAAAGGAACAGTCTTACTGAAAAAGGACTAAGTGAATAGGTGGGGAAACGGAAAGCCTTGTTCTTGACGGTCAATTGCTTAAAAAAGCTAATATGAAACGATATTTACTCATAGTGCTTCTTTTTATCAGCTATTCTTTGGTGAATGCCCAACACTTGCCATTACTTGGTAACTATATGTTCAATGGTCTGACCATTAATCCGGCTTATGCAGGTTCCCGGAAGGCATTGAGTATTGCCGCAACACACCGCACCCAATGGGCAGGCTTTGAGGGAGCGCCTACTACCCAGGTGCTAAGCGCTCACGGCCGTTTGGAAAGACAAAAACTGGGCCTGGGCCTGATGTTCTTGAAAGATAAAATAGGCTTAACCAATCAATACGGGGCCTATGGAACGCTGGCTTATTATGTGGATTTCAAAGACAAAAGCCGGAAGAGGGTCAATAAAAGTTATCGCAGATATCGCTTGTTTCATCGCTTGAAAGAAAGTAAATTGTCTTTCGGCTTACAGTTTGGTTATTCACATGTGCGGACAAATTGGAGCCAGGCTATTCTGGAAGAAGAAAATGATCCTTTATTTACCGATATACCCAACTATGAATTTGTGCCTAATGTGGGTGTAGGGATGTATTATTACAACGATGTTTTTTTTGCAGGGCTTTCCGCGCCCAACCTTTTGAATACGAATGGTAGCCCTTTTGGAGACGAGCGTACCTTCGGGAACTTCTTGTTTTCTACCGGCTTTTTACTGAATCTCAACGAATATATTCAATGGCAACCCTCTACACTACTTCGGTATATTGAGAATTCTCCGGTGCAATTTGATATTAACTCTAATTTCATTTTTTATGAAAAGCTGTTGGCAGGGCTTTCATACCGGCATCAGGATGCCTTGATACCTATTGTGCAATTGTACGTTTCAGATCAGTTCCGGGTGGGGTATACCTATGAAGTAGGAATTTCCGATTTGAAAAAATATCACCACGGTTCTCATGAAATTTTATTGATGTATGAGTTCAGGTTTAAGTCGAAAGTGATGCACCCTAAGTATTTTTAACGTGAGTACGACTATGCAAAGGATTTTAGTTGTTTTATTTTTTTTCTTGACCTTATTCCATTCTGTTTTTGCTCAAAAGAAGGACAAGAAGACTGCAACAACAGTAGGGGCTATAGAGGTGCCTGTCAATAAGGATGTCAGCCTCAAACTCTTGCCATTTAATACACTCCATTCAGATTTCGGTGCAGTTCCTTATAAAGACGGACTGATTTTCAATTCTAATATGCTTAACGAAAACATTGTCACATATATAGAGGACAATGAAAAACTGCCTTTGTTTGATTGCTATTTTGTTCGGAAAAAAGATTCATTGGGAGAAAATTGGGGAACACCTCGTTTGCTCAAAGGAGATGTTAACTCTTTGGTGCACGATGTAGTCGGGACTTTAAACTCGGAGGGAGATGTGTTGTACTTTACCCGGAATTACCTCTTTGATAAAATTTCCGATGTAAAAAAAAGTGACAACTATTTAAGCATATTCCGGGTAGAATTTAAAGAAGGAAAATGGGACAAAGTAACGCGCTTTCCTCAGAGTAGTAAGTTTTTTGTAACGGCTCATCCCAGTTTTGGGGCCAATGATAGCACAATGTATTTTGTCTCTGATCAACCCGGTGGGCAGGGGGGGACGGATATTTACGTAAGTTATTACCGCAACGGTACTTGGCAGCAGGCTCATAACCTGGGGCCTGAGGTTAACTCACCGTATAACGAACGCTTTCCTTTTATTCACTCGGACGGTACCTTGTTTTTCTCTTCTGACCGGAAAAGCTCTTTGGGAGGGTACGATGTGTATTATACTGAAAAAATCGGGGGCAAATGGGTAAAGCCGATTAACATGGGTCCCCCCGTAAACTCGGATGCCAACGATTTTAGTTTCTATATCGATAAGCCCCGGAAAATTGGCTATGTTTCATCTAACCGGGGGCTGGATCCCAACGATGACAATATCTACCAATTTGAAATGAATTCACCGGCTTTTACAGGCTGTCCGGTGCAAATTGATGAGAATTTTTGCTATACCTTCTTCGAAGAAAATACCACCCTGGAAGATTTTGAAGACTTACCCCTTTCATACTTATGGGATTTGGGAGACGGAACTCAGGTCCGGGGAGTGACTGCCGACCATTGTTATACCAAAGAAGGTATTTATGATATCAACCTGTATATCATTGATTCTCTCTCCGGAGAAGTGTTTTGGAGCGAGGCAAATTATCAACTGGAAGTAAAAAAACAAGAGCAAGTATATATAAATACACCGGAAGACACGGTTGCCGTGGGAACGGAGGTTGCTTTCAGTGGACATAAAACCCGGATCAAAGGATTTCTACCCCAAAAGTTTTATTGGAATTTTGGCGATGGATTCAGAAGTGAGGGTGTGGAAGTCAATCATATGTTTGCCGAGCCCGGGCTTTACCGTATTCAACTGGGTGTGGAGGGAATGGATGAAAACGGAAATCCGGATAAACATTGCGGTGTGAAATACTTATTAGTGATGGGTGAGAAAATGTTGACAAAAAAGAATAAGAAAAGGCAGGAGAAATTTTTGGCGAGTCTGAATTCTCCCTTTGTGCTGAATTCTTATCCTTACTTGCGCAAGGGTATTAGCGGTATCAGTGCTACTTTGGGAAGTGATGTCGTATACAGCGTTTTGTTGAAAGCTTCCCCTCAAAAACTATTGCCGGATGATCGTTTTTTTTCCCGGGCCAACGAATACCGGAGTGCGTTTGGAAATATCATGGAAATCTATGATCTCAATACCCAAAACTATTTGTACACCATTGCCAAAAAAGATAAACTGACCGATACTTACCCTGCTTTTAAAACCATGAAAGATGAAGGGTATCAAGAAGCGATTGTGACCTACCGGAGTGAAAGTGACAGCTCATTGATTGTATACACCCCGATTCAATACAAATTTTATTACGAGTATGGAGTGGTAGAAGTGAAAGAAGACGATGGGGAGTTTAATCAGTTTGTGAATGAAGTAGAGGAAAAGATTAAAATTGAAGGCGAAGTGCGTTTGTTGATCGAAGCCAGCGCTTCCAAAGTTCCGGTGGCAGACGGATCAAAAACCAATTACCAATTGGCTGCAGAAAGGGCCCGGGAGTCTAAGAAACGCCTCATAGAAATGTTGAAAGAGCGAAGCGTAGATATTGAAAAAATTGTGTTTGAAGAAGACCGGGTCTTGGTACAAGGCCCTGAGTATAACAATGATTTTGAGGAAAATAGGGAAGCCTATGAAAAATATCAGTATGTGAAAGTGGTAAGAATTTTAAAAGGCTGACCGGGTATTTATTATTGACTATAATTTAATTACCGGACGAACATGTGGAACAAACTTTTATATATGGCCTCTTTCCTGTTGTGGAGTTTAGGGCTTTGGGCGCAGCCTGTTCCCGGGGAAGATGAAAATATACCCTACTTGGTGACTTTTGGAGGCCATGGCTTGCCTACCTGGGGAGATGATGATCGTACCCAGATCTTTTTCTTTAAAGTCCCAGCTGCCTACAAAGGCCCTGTGTATCTAAGGGTTTTTGATCCGGATATCGGAGGTGCATTGGATGAAGTCAGATTGGGATTTAATACCAAAGTGAAATTTTCAATTTACGGTGGGAAAAATGCTTATTCCGCCTATGAACGAAGAGATGTAAGCGGTAAGGAATCCAAAGGAAAGTATGCCGGGAATTTACTGGTTGCCAAAACCTTTGGAAATGACCCCGAGTACGATAGTAAATGGTACACCTTTGGGCCGTTTAATCCGGTGGAAGGTGAGTTTGCCAGTCATTATGACGGCTATATTTTTAAGGTTATTGCTGAAGGTATGGTAGGTGATGACGGTAATATTTACAAATACTATTTAAGTACGAACCCCGACCGGAATAAACGCATTGAAGGTGCGAATGCCTTTACGTATAAATATACCTTCCGCCTGCCTCATAAACCGGGTTCGGTTTCTCATATCTATCCTTATATAGATGAACATGTCATTTCGGTAGAGCAAAACAACTTTGATTTTGACCAAGACGGCATTATCCGCTTGGTGTCCGTGGCAAAGCGTTCTGAAAAAGTAATGACTTCCGGGCAAGCCGAATGGAAGGGTAGTAAGCACGAAATTGTACAAGAAGAACTCAACACTTCCTTGGATGTACAATTTATCAAACGGAACTTTCAACGGAACAATAACATCGTGTTCTATATCCAAAATCAATACGGAGAATTTTTGCCCTTTTGGACTATTCCTATTGGGGGAGTGCCCAAATACAACTACGGAATTAAAGCTAAACGCAAATCTGGAGGGAATTAGCCGGTTGAAGGTTTTACTGAACAAATGAGTGAAACGGTGAATACATCCCAAAGCTTTCTCCAACCAACACTCACTCATTCACCATTTCACTCATTCACTATTTCACTCATTCACCATTTCACCATATCGTAGGGATTTACCAAGTGGGTTTTTCTTTGTTTAAAAAGGCCGCAATCCCTTTCTGGCAATCTTCCAGTTCCCGGGCTTTGGCATTCATTTCCGCAGCATAGTTCAGGCCGTCTTCTAAACCCATTTCTTGTAAGCGGTGAATCATTTGTTTGGTAGTAGTAAGTGACTGGCCTGAGTTTTCCTCAATCATCTGTCGGGCAAAAGCCGCTACCTGTTCGTTGAGATATTTGTTTTCTACGATATAATTAATCAAACCTAAGGATTGCGCCTTTTCCGCAGGTATCAAATTGCCAGTGAGCAATAATTGTTTGGTTTTGCCCTCTCCGATTTTCCGGAGCAGGAATGTCATCACAATGGCCGGGATAAAGCCTATTTTTACCTCTGTATATCCGAATTTGGCTTCCGGTACACTAAAAACAAAATCACAGACGGTAGCCAATCCACATCCACCGGCTATGGCATGGCCCTGTACTTGGGCAATCACCGGTTTGGGAAAGGTATAGATTTGCTGAAAGAGTTGCTTGAGTTGTTGGGAGTCCTCTAGGTTTTCCTGATAACTATTTTGTTGCAACTGTTGTAAATATGCGAGGTCCGCTCCGGCACAAAAAGCTTTCCCCTCGGCTTTGAGTATTACAAGTTTTGCTTCTGTATCAGAGGCTGCTTCTTCAAAGGTTTGGGCTAACTGTTGAACAAGTTCTGAGTTTAAGGCATTGCGTTTTTCCGGACGGTTGAGGGTAATAGTTGCAATTCGCTGACTTATGTTAAGGGTTACAAATTTCATAGTAAAAATATTGGTTAAGATTTTATATGTTGATTGGGGTATTCAGAGCAAATTAAACGTAAAAATGCCCTTTTGCAACCGTTTTGTGCAAAAGGGCATTTTTCAAGAAAGGTCATTAATACCTGTATGGATAAGTCACTTTACAGGGAATTCCGCTGGTATTTTAGGGCATTTGACCCTGTATTTTCTATGCTATTAGAATGCCGTCAGGGTAACCCCGACAAAATAGGGTTGGATAGAAACCGATTGCCCGGGTTCAAATTTATCACTTTCAAAAATATCACTCAGGCCATAAAAGCCATAGAAATTAATGGGGCCATACCCAATGCGGCCGATGAGTCCGTATTTCAATTTTTCTGCATAAAAATCGCCTTTGTCTTTCATTTTTCTGCGATCACCAAATTGGTCTTTGTACACAATTTTGGTATGGGAGTCAAAGAGGTAGCCGATTTTTGCTCCTGCGCCTATACGAAAGGCATTTTTTCCCGGATGGGTGCGAAAACGAATTTCAAGAGGGATCTCAAAGTAGTTCAAAGCAATGAGTGATTTTTTGATTTCTTGCCAACCGTTTGCGCTATTGGCTTCCAGTAAGTTGACAAATGCGAGACGGTCAGCCGTTTTCACCAAGCCAATATCGCCTTTAAAGCTATACCGGTCCAAGCCTACGCCAAAGCCCGGGTGAAACGTAAATTTCTCATTCCACAATTGTACCTCATACATATAGTAAAGGTTGACCCCGCGAGAACCCCAAGCTTTGATATCATACCCGTTGATATCTTCCGTTTGCGTGCGGTTCAGCCCGAAGTCAATAGTGAACTGCCCGGGCAAGTCAAAGAGGATTTGAGCGGAAACTTGCTGAGACATTAGGAATAAAAGCAAAAAACAATACCTTTTCATGGAATTCATATTGGATTGACTGTTAGGTTTTACACGGATAAAATTATAGGAAAGAGAGAAGCAAAAAAAGAATTCAAAATATTGTGAGTATTTTTCATAAAAATTACGGAACTTATAGGTAAATTACATATATTTGCGGATTTGAAAACCCGATCTACCAGATGGCATTTAGAAAAAATAAAAAAATCACCAATGACTTCGATAGAGTCACTATTAGTTTAGCGTCACCAGAGTCTATCCTAGAGAGCTCTCATGGTGAGGTTACCCAACCGGAAACCATTAATTACAGGACGTACAAACCTGAAATGGGAGGTTTGTTCTGTGAACGCATTTTTGGTCCGGTGAAGGACTGGGAATGTCATTGTGGGAAATACAGGCGAATCCGGTACAAAGGTATCATTTGTGATCGATGTGGTGTAGAGGTTACGGAGAAGAAAGTGCGGAGAGAGCGCATGGGTCATATCCAATTGGTCGTACCGGTTGCGCACATATGGTATTTCCGGTCTTTGCCTAATAAAATTGGCTACTTGCTTGGTTTACCTACCAAGAAGCTGGATCAAATCATTTATTATGAGCGCTACGTAGTAGTGCAGGCAGGGGTGAAAGCCGAAGATGGTGTAAACTATTTGGACTTCCTCACCGAAGACGAATATCTGGATATTCTGGATAAACTGCCACGTGAGAACCAGCAGTTGGACGATGATGATCCAAACAAGTTTATCGCCAAGATGGGTGCTGAGGCTTTGGATATGTTGCTGTCAAGAATCAATCTGGACGAACTTTCCTACGAGCTAAGGCATGCTGCCGCAAACGATACTTCTCAACAGCGGAAAGCAGAAGCATTGAAGCGCCTGAAAGTGGTAGAAGCCTTCAGAGATGCCCGTACCCGTATCGAAAACCGTCCGGAATGGATGATCATTCGAATGGTACCGGTAATTCCACCGGAGCTGCGTCCCTTAGTTCCTTTGGATGGAGGGCGTTTTGCCACATCTGACTTAAATGACTTGTATAGAAGGGTTATTATTCGAAACAACCGTTTGAAGCGTTTGATCGATATCAAGGCACCGGAAGTGATCTTGAGAAACGAGAAACGGATGCTTCAGGAAGCAGTGGATTCGTTGTTCGATAACTCCAGAAAAGTAAATGCAGTAAGAGCCGATGGTAACCGGCCGTTGAAATCTTTGAGCGATATGCTGAAAGGTAAACAAGGGCGTTTCCGTCAAAACTTGCTGGGGAAAAGGGTGGATTATTCCGGCCGTTCGGTAATCGTTGTAGGGCCTGAATTGAAACTGCACGAATGTGGATTGCCGAAAGACATGGCGGCTGAGTTATTTAAGCCGTTTATTATCCGCAAGTTGATCGAGCGGGGTATTGTCAAAACCGTAAAATCCGCAAAGAAGATTGTTGACCGGAAGGACCCTGTTGTTTGGGATATCTTGGAAAACGTCTTGAAAGGACATCCGGTCCTCCTTAACCGTGCTCCTACTTTGCACCGTTTGGGTATTCAGGCTTTCCAACCGAAACTGATCGAGGGTAAGGCAATCCAATTGCACCCCTTAGTATGTACCGCCTTCAACGCTGACTTTGATGGTGACCAAATGGCCGTACACGTGCCTTTAGGGCATGAGGCCGTCTTGGAAGCTTCGCTATTGATGTTGGCTTCTCATAACATTCTGAACCCGGCTAACGGTAATCCGATCACGGTACCATCACAAGATATGGTATTGGGGCTTTACTATCTGACAAAAGGTAGAAAAACTACGGATACCGAAATCGTAGCGGGTGAAGGAATGACTTTCTACTCTGCGGAAGAAGTAATCATCGCATTGAATGAGCGAAAAATCTCTAAACATGCGAACATCAAAGTAAGAGGGAAAGTAAGAGATGATAAAACGGGTGAATTAAGCACCCAGATTATTGAAACCGTAGCCGGCCGGGTAGTCTTTAACGAATGTATTCCTGAAGAGGTAGGATTCGTAAACGAACTGCTGACCAAGAAAATGTTGCAAAGAATTATTGCAAGAGTTTTCAAAATTGTGGGTATGGCCCGCACGGCTAAATTCTTGGATGATATCAAATACCTTGGTTTCCAAAACGCCTATAAAGGGGGCTTGTCCTTTGGTATGGATGAAATTATCATCCCGGATGTGAAACAAGAACTGATTGACGAAGCGAAGAAAGAGGTGGATGTAGTTTGGAACAACTACTTCATGGGATTAATCACTGATAACGAACGATACAACCAGGTGATTGATATCTGGACCCGTATCAATGCGCAGTTGACCAATACCCTGATGACTCGCATGAAAGAAGATAACCAGGGCTTCAACTCTATCTTTATGATGATGGATTCCGGAGCAAGGGGGTCTAGAGAGCAAATTCGTCAGTTAGGTGGAATGAGGGGATTGATGGCAAAGCCGCAGAAAAGTTTACAAGGTTCTGTGGGAGCCATTATTGAGAACCCGATCCTTTCGAACTTTAAAGAAGGACTGGATGTACTTGAGTATTTTATCTCAACACACGGTGCGCGGAAAGGTTTGGCGGATACTGCCTTGAAAACGGCTGATGCGGGTTATTTGACACGTAGATTGGTCGATGTTTCGCAAGATGTGGTAGTAGCCGAAACAGACTGTGGTACTTTAAGAGGATTGAACGTGGAAGCCCTAAAAGAAAACGATGAAGTCATCGAACCTTTGGGCGAGCGTATCCTTGGTCGTGTAAGTGTTCACGATGTATACGATCCGTTGACCGATGAGTTGTTGGTAGAAGCCGGAAATGAGATCACAGAGGAGATTGTAGCAAAAATCGAAGAAACCAATATCGAGGCCGTAGAGATTCGTTCTGTACTGACTTGCGAATCCAAAAAAGGGGTTTGTTCGGCATGTTACGGTCGTAACCTCTCTACAGGTAAGCTGGTGCAAATCGGTGAGTCTGTGGGAGTTATTGCTGCGCAATCTATCGGTGAGCCGGGTACTCAGTTGACCTTACGTACATTCCACGTAGGGGGTACCGCTTCTAACATCGCAGTAGACGCATCCATCAGGGCTAAATTCAGCGGAATCATTGAATTTGAAGAAATGAAATCCGTGCCGACTAAGTCACCTGAAGGCGATGATGTGGAAGTCGTTATGTCTAGAACAGCAGAAGTGAAGATCATTGAGGAAAAGAGTGGACGAATGCTGTTAAGCAACCACGTTCCTTACGGATCTTACTTAAAAGTGAAAGACGGAGACAAAGTAGAAAAAGCTGATACGATCTGTTTCTGGGATCCGTTTAACGCAGTCATCCTTTCTCAGTTTGACGGTATTATCAGGTTTGAATCTATCGAGGAAGGTATCACTTTCCGTGAAGAATACGATGAACAAACCGGTCACAGACAGAAAGTAATTATCGATACCAAAGATAAAACGAAAAACCCAACCATTGTAGTACAAGCGACCAATGGCACTGAGGTGAGTAGCAACATCCCGGTGGGAGCTCACTTGTCCATCGAAGACGGAGATAACGTGAAGGCGGGACAAATTATGGTGAAGATCCCGAGAGCAATTGGTAAAACCCGGGATATTACAGGGGGTCTTCCAAGGGTTACCGAGCTGTTCGAAGCCAGAAACCCATCGAACCCTGCAGTAGTGAGTGAAATTGACGGAGTTGTTTCTTACGGAGGTATCAAACGGGGTAACCGGGAGATCTTTGTAGAATCCAAAGACGGATTGCGTAAGAAATACATGGTGCAGCTTTCTAAGCATATCTTGGTGCAAGAAAATGACTTTGTGAAAGCGGGAATGCCATTGTCAGACGGTGCGATTACTCCTTCTGATATCCTGAACATCAAAGGACCTACTGCTGTACAGGAATACTTGGTGAACGAGATTCAGGACGTATACCGTTTGCAAGGGGTGAAAATCAATGACAAACATATCGAAGTGATTGTGCGTCAGATGATGCAAAAAGTAATCATTGTGGATACGGGAGATACGACCTTCTTGCCTAACCAGGTAGTGGATAAATTCTCTTTCCGTGAAGAGAACGATAAGATCCTGGATAAGAAAGTAGTTGTAGATGCAGGAGAATCTACCAACTTGAAACCAGGTATGATCGTAACAGCTCGGAGACTGAGAGATGAAAACTCTAGCCTAAAGCGTAGAGACTTGAAGACTGTGACAGTAAGAGATGCACAACCTTCGGTTTCTCGTCCGACCTTGCAAGGTATCACACAAGCTTCGTTGGGTACTCATAGCTTTATCTCGGCAGCATCCTTCCAGGAAACTACCAAAGTACTGAGTGAGGCGGCCATTAATGGTAAAGCGGATGAACTGAACGGCTTGAAGGAAAACGTGATTGTAGGTCACTTGATTCCTGCGGGTACCGGTGTGAGAGAACATCAAAAAATCCGGGTGGGCTCCAGAGAAGAATACGAAGCTTTAGTGGCTTCTAAGCAGAGCTTTACTTCCAGAGAGCTTCAAAACTAAGTCATTCATTGATTTGTATATAAATAAAAAAGCCGGTAGCAATACCGGCTTTTTTATTTCGAAGTACTGGAATAGGTTCTGATTCATTAGAGTAAATCAAATAAATCTTTCACTCCAATAGGCTGCGTTTTGACAAATCCTTCTGCATACTTTACACCGAGTGGTTTTGCCCAATGGCGGGCCCTGGATTCAATAAAATGCATAAACTCAGGCGTGGAAATAAAAGTGCTGTCTTGTGCTGTCTTGTCTTCTGCCGATCCCGTGTGAAACTGAGTGGCAAAGGCTTTGATAGATTCCACTTTTTTATCCCAATAGGGAGTGATGTCAACGGAAAAATCAGGTTCAATATAGTCAGATTGAATGAAGTGGTAAACCTTTTTGGGGCGCCAAGCTTCTTGCGCCTGCCCGTTCAGTTGAGTACTAAGCTTTTTTAAGCCACTGTAAAAACAGGCTTCCACACTCAGTGCTGCTGCCTTGGGGTGGTCGGGGTGACGGTCTTGGGGAGCGTTGGCCAAAACGATTTCCGGCCGGTACTTGCGGATTACTTTAATGACTTCCAACTGATGTTCCCGGTCATTTTTGAAAAAAGCATCTGCAAATTGTAAATTCTCCCGGATATGAACACCTAAAATTTTGGAAGAGGCTTCCGCTTCTTGTTTTCGAATTTCGGCAGAACCGCGCGTTCCCATTTCCCCCTGTGTAAAATCGATAATGCCCACTTTTTTCCCCAGCGCTATATGGGCCAAAAGGGTGCCTGAACAGCTTAATTCGGCATCATCAGGGTGGGCTGCGAGTACTAATATATCTAATTTCATTTGGTCTGTAATTTTAGATAGGTTGCAAATTAATGAGCATATAAAGTTGGTAAGATTAGGCCTATTTACCAACTCTTTTGAAGGCTAGCCGATGAGATCTGCCCGGGATTTGACAGGGAGTGGGTTGGTAAAGTGTTGGTTTAGAGGAGAAAGTAAATTGTTTGATACCTGAGGTGCCTAAACTATAGAAAACCTTATAGGGACCCGAACTCTTGTAAGGGCACGGCTTTCTTTATCAAATTTGAATCGCTAAATTTGCGCAATTGTTTTTGCCTGGTGATGTGCAGTGCAGAAAGGCAAAAACTCAAAGTCTATTTTAAGATTCGTGTAAATCAAAAAAAGTATGTTACAAAGGGTTCAATCAATTTTTTTGGCATTGGTAGCAATTGCTATGTTTTCTGTGGTGTTTACTTCCATTTGGGAAAAAACAAGTAGTGAAGGAACCGAAACCGTAGTATTGACAGCTCTGCAAATGGTGCATTCAAAAGGAGAAGAAGCCGTCAATACTGTGAATACGTTTTACATTGCAGCTTTAGCATTTTTATCTGCAGCAGTGGCCATCGGCTCCATCTTTAGTTATAAGAGTAGGTTGACCCAATTGAAATTAAACTTATTGAATGTATTGTTAATGGCTGCAACAATTGGCTGTATGGTGTACTTCTTATTTGAAGGGACAAAATATTTTGAGGTGAAAACCAATCAAGGTGCTTTTGATATCGGTTTTTATTTGCCGGCCGTAGGCTTGTTTTTCAACCTATTGGCCAACCGCTTTATCCGTAAAGATGAAAAACTGGTACGTTCATCGGACCGGCTTCGTTAAGTCAATACCTACGCAACACGGGGATAAAAAAACCTCCTCTCCAGTGTACTACCGGAGAGGAGGTTTTTTTACCTTTCAACTTATAATTATAAGGGCCTAACTGTTTTTCCATTTAATAGTACATCCGATTGCTTTGGTTGTGGTTTTGCTCACTTCTTTGCCAGCCAACAAGGCATCTACCGCATCTCTTACATAGAATTTATTGGCTTGTGCAGCATTGTTCGGACTGTTGTCTATCGTGCCGATATAAGCTACTCTCATAGAACCGTTTTGCTTTTTCACAATATAAACATGTGGGGTTTTTTCTGCGCCAAAAGCCTTGGTTACCTTTTGGCTTTCATCGTGCAAATATGGGAACGAATAGTTTTTATCCTTGGCCCTTTGTTGCATGGCTGCAAAAGAATCACCCGGTTGCTGACTGACGTCATTGGGGTTGATGGCAATTACAGGAAAACCTTTGGAAGCGTATTCTTTGTTCAAGTCATTAATACGTTGCTCATATAGTTTGGCATAAGGACATGTATTACAGGTGAATACAATAATAAAGCCCTTAGCTTTGGGGTAATCGGCCAATGAGACCATTTGCCCATCTACATTTTTTAACTTGAAACCTTCGATTTTATCTCCCACATTATAGCCGCCTTCATTCACCGAAAATGCGGAGAATACAGTCCATAATCCTAGTGTAACTATCAGAGCAATAATGGGTTTTGCTTTCATGTTTAAAACTGTTTGGATGAAAATTACATTCATGATGGAGCATTTCCCGGCACCGTGGCCAAGAAACCTGTATAGATGAACACCTTGTATGTGTTCTCAAATACATTTAATGATATTTTCTTGTTATATAAAGGATTGCAAAATCTTTACTAAATCATCGTAAGTCAGGCCTTTTGGAAAAAACTTTCTTTGTTGGGATTGCGAATTGACTACCAACGTTGCAGGAATTGCCCCTTCCCAGTCGGGATCTATTCTTCCAATCCAAGTATCGTAATCGGTCTCATCTAATAACACCACCCTTGATTTTAAGTTTTTTCGCTTTACAAAAGGAATCACCCGGCTTTCCAATTGATTGGCAAAGTCTAAGCTTACCAAGATAAATTCTACATTTTTGGATTTAAACGTATCCCGGGCCTTTTCAAAATCCGGTAGCTCCTTGATACAAGGAGCACACCAAGTAGCCCAGAAATTAATTACATACGTTTTTCCCGAAGTATGGTTTATCATGGCTTCGAGTTGTTCCATCTTGATCACCTTCACTTCGGGTTGGGCCAAAGTGGAATTCCAACAGATAAACCCCAAGATAAATAGAAAAAGAAATTTCTTCATTGGCTTGATAGTCAATTAGATATGTTTTTATTGTTTGACTTGTTATTTTGAAACAATATACCCATCTCAACAGTGTTAGACTACCTTTCAAAGGGATTTAACATTTTTTTAGTGAATCCATATTGAAAGAAGGAATTTGTCATTTGGCAAGTTATCAATTATCCGGATACTAGTACATCCGAAGTTTGAGTGTTTTGCTGTTCTAATTTTTTGCTTACAATCTCAAAGCGAAGCACCAGTAAAATTGCGGCCATGGTTAATCCCACCAAAAAGCCGATCCAGATTCCGGTTTCCTTTAAGTCGAAAACAAAAGCCAATACATAGGCTACAGGTAAAGAGATCACCCAATACGAAAGCAAAGCAATCATTGAAGGGATTTTCACATCCGTAAGTCCTCGCAATGCTCCCAGACCTACCACTTGAATGCCATCAAACAGCTGGAACAAGGCGGCTACTATGATCAGCTTAGAGGCCATGGCCGTTACTAGTAGGGGGTCCTGTATTTCCGGGTCGGCTTGCACAAAGATCGGGGGTAAGTAATGCCGGGTAAAAACCAGTAGGATGGCTGACACAATCATAAATACCGCTGACATATGAAATACGCTATGGGCGGCTTTCCGAAGGGTGGTGAATTCCCGTTTTCCATATTGATTACTGACGCGGACGGTAGCTGCAGTAGAGATTCCATTGGCAATCATATAGGTAAGAGAAGCCAGACTCAGTGTAATCTGATGGGCTGCTAGCTCTACTTTTCCGATCCAACCCATCATAATCGTACCCATGTTGAATGCCCCGGTTTCCAAGGTGGTTTGGAAAGCAATAGGTAAACCAATACGACTGAGTTCCTTGACCTGTCCAATATTGATTTTACTGTTTTTAAAGGCTTGTTGATAAGGAGCGAAGGTTTTGGATTGAAGCAAATAGATTAATAAACTTACCGCCATAAATACCCGGGCAACCAAGGTAGCGATTCCGGCTCCGACCAGACCCATGGGTTCTACCCCAAACTTTCCGAAAATGAGCACATAGTTCAATCCTACATTGATCAGGTTGCTGAGCAAGGTAAATACCATGGTAGGTTTGGTAGACTCAATTCCTTCGGCAAACTGTTTACAAGCAAAAAACAGCATGAGAGGCACAAGGCTATAACTAATGATATGATAATAAGGGGTGGCCTGATGCAATACATCGACTTTTTGTCCCATGAATTGCATGACCAAGGAGAGGGCAAGTGCCACAAATGTTAAAAGCAACCCTAAAGAGAGGTAGGCTGTCAAGCCATTTTTGAATAGCCCCCCAATTTCTGTGACATTCCGCTTGCTATATGCCTGGCCTACTAAAGGTGTCAGGCCATAGGCAAAGCCCATCCCGAATACCAACATATTGACAAAGACTCCGTTGGCAAACGAAGCGGCAGCCAATGGAGTCGTGCCTATATGCCCCACCATAATATTATCCACAATACCTACTGACATTTGCCCTGCCAATGCCAACATTACCGGTAACGATAAACTAAGGTTCTTTTTATAATGAGGTATGTATTCCTTTATACTCATTTTTGATTTATTTATAAAAATTATTGATACAAATAAAATGGGATAAACTTTTATGCCTCCTGAATACCACTGACAATACCCCGCAATAGAACAGCCCAGGGGTGTGTCCTGTTCTTATAAGGTTAGTATCAGATGTTTATGAATTTTTTACTTCTTGTCAGTAACTGTTTCCGGGGAAACCCGGAATGCTACAGTGATGTTGGTGAGAATTTGGATTTGCAAAGTACTGCAATTTTTCTCTAATGAAAGTGTAAACGATGGTGAATTATTGAAGTTTTTTTATAAAATTAATTCCCTGTTGATGAGATCGATTAAGTGTTGGTTTTTCTATGCGTTAAAAGCGTGTTTCATAAATAGAACCCTTGAATTTTAAAGCAATTAATGATGGCTGAAAAGGAACATATGATTCAATGTCCCAAATGCGAATGGCAACCTGATGGCGGTAGTTACTGGAGTTGTGAGTGTGGCCAGGTGTGGAATACATTTGCTACCTATGGAAAGTGCCCTTCTTGTTCTAAAGTACACCGGCAAACCCAATGTCCCATGTGCCATGAATGGTCGCCACACCCCGATTGGTACCTGGACCTGGAGGTGCTGGATATCTCTGTTTTGGAAGAAAAAGAGTTGGAAAAATAAGTTGATGGCAGTTGGCTTGTCCTTGTACCTGGGATGGTATTCTAATAAATTGATAAAAAACTCACCCATCATGAACTCATTGAATTCACGATGGGTGAGTGAAAATTAATTTGACGATTAGTAGTATATAAGGTAGTTCTATTCATTCAGGTTTTTGGTGTTTTTTACCCAGAAGCGATGACTTTCTGACTTTTCGCTACCGGTTATCGTCACCGTATAAGCCCCTTCTCTAAACTTTTGGGTGGAAATTAAGGTGTTAAAATGGGTTTTATTAACCTCATCTTTATGCACTACCTTTCCGGCATCATTTGTAATCACAATGGAAGTAGGGGTTACCGCATTGGTAAAGGATACCAGTACTTGCTCTTGTTTGAATTGAGAAGTGACAAATACATCGTAAGGACTAAGCTCATTGACTGTACGCTCTCCTACATGCAATACATGATATTCCACAAAAGGACCTTTTTCTATTTTCAAACTATACTGTCCGTTACCGAAGTTTTCTAAGTTGATATTGTTATTACTGAACTCTTTATTTACATAAGCTTTGTTAAACACCAATTCATTTTTCTTGTTGTACAAGCTGATGTTGACTGTACCGGGCTTCGTGTTTTTAAACGCAAATCGCAGGTTAGGGCTATTCTGTACAACATAGTAATTGTAAGCCAACCCAACAGATGCAGCGGTTGCTTTTTCTCCGGCAAGGTGTTTTTTATTCTCAGCAAAACTTATCATACTGATTAAACTAAAAAGAAAGCTAAAAATCAAAACAGTGGACTTTTTCATGGTTGGATATTTTTGTTCTATAAAAATCAATTTGTATTTATCCTTTTGCCAGACTTGTGCCATGTTTTTGTTATGTATTGATATACAGTTGTTTGTGGGTTGTTTTTGTTGGATGAGTACTAGTGGGTACTGTTCATAATCGTTCACATATGTTAGTTTGTGGACAACCTCCGGATAGTTTGCTTGAAGAAGAATACTGAAATGAGCATTCCGGGTAGTAGGACAAAAGGCTTATAGGGAATTCAGAGAATGGGAAGAAGCCCGGAATAGGTGACATTTTGACAAAGAGAAGTTAATTTTGAAGTGATCAGGAATACAACAGATATGAACGAACAAGTAAAAGAAGAAATAGATCAGGAGCTACTAGAGTACTTGTCCGGGTTTGTCACCGAAAATAAAATGTCTTTATTCAATAAGATATTGCCGTATCGTACCCGGCATTTGACAGTGGTAATGGAAAATATTTATCAGTCGCAAAATGCCAGTGCGGTGATCCGGACTTGTGAGTGCTTGGGGATACAGGATGTCCATGTGATTGAAGTTTTCAATAAATATAAACTGAATAAGGGCGTGGCCAGAGGGGCTGGAAAATGGGTGGACTTACACCGGCATCACAATACCCGGGAGACGATGCAACTACTCAAACAACAGGGCTACACCTTAGTGGCTACTTCTCCCGGGGAAAGCAGCATTGATTTATACGACTTGCCACTGGATAATAAAATAGGCTTATTGTTTGGAACGGAACTTACCGGTTTGTCAGAGGAAGCTCTGGAAGAAGCTGATCTAACGATAAAAATTCCTATGTTCGGATTTACGGAAAGTTATAACCTTTCGGTAAGCGCCTCTATTTGTTTAAGTCATATGATCCGGCAGTTGCATACCTCTGATATTCCTTGGCAACTGAGTGCCGAAGAAAGAAAAGAATTGCAAATGGATTGGGTTAAGAAAGTAATCAGACGGGCGGATAAATTAGAAACCGAATATTATATTAAAAAACGGGCCGGATTAATATGAATGCCTTGACCTACGTACTGTGGAGTGTTTTTCTGGTTTTGTCGTTTTTGCCATGCCAAGGGCAAAGGTATCGCTCCATCAAACATGTTCCTTTGAATGGAATCACAGCCATAAGTATGGATCGCAATCAGAAAATTTATGTCGCAGATGTATTAGGACAAATCAAAAAATATGATTTACCCAGTGGACAAACTGAGGGTGATTATTCGTATGGCAAGCCCGGTTCCTTTGCCTGTATAGATGCTTGGCAAACCGTCCGTATATTTGCTTTCAATGCCGATTACCAGGAGTATTTGTTGCTTGACCGTCAATTAGGAACGGCCAACGTGCAAAAACTTCCCCCGGAACTGATCGGACATGCTCCGGCAGCGGCCCTGGCAACAGATAATCATATCTGGTTGTATGATGAATTTGATATGAGTATCAAGAAGTTGGATGAAGAAACGGGGGAACTGTTGATTAACGCACCCTTGACCAATGATTTGTTTGGAGACGAATTACAGCTTAATTATATGAGAGAGTACCAAAACTGGCTGTTTGTCAATGATGCCCAGTCGGGTATTTTAGTCTTCGACCTTTTGGGCAATTTTAACCGGCGTTTAGACGCATCCGCCACTGATTTTTTCTCCTTTTGGAACAATATGATTTATTTTATCCATCGGGGAAAGTTGGTGACAATGGATATGTATACCCAAGAAAGAAAAACGTATTTGTTGCCCGAGGAAGTTACAGATAAGGTTTTGTTAACTTCTCATTTTTTGGTTTCCTTCTCCCGGAAAGGAGTACGGATCTTTGAAGCGGATTTTGAGCAAGACTGATCATTGGTTCGGATAATTGACTTTGCTCACCGGTTTTTGATAAAATTAATCAGATTTGATGATATAAGTTTTGGTTTTAAATCTTAAGAAAAGCCATTTTTGCTAAATGATTGTGTTGATATCTTGAATAAGACAAGAATTTGGTGAAAACAGTCTGGTTTTTGTAGAAACAGAAACACTTTTTTGTACAAAAAAGAGTGACTTCGCTATGAACCGCACTCTTTGTGAAATTACGACTCTAAAAATTTACATAAAACAAGTCGATCTCCATGCGAAAGATAATCCTTTTTGAACTCAATGAAGTACCTTTCAAGGTAATAGATCATTATTGCAAAACCCATCCTAAATCAACTCTGGCTGAGATCATGAAGGTGTCGAGCCAGATAGAAACCGTGACGGAAGATACCGGGCACCTCTCTCCTTGGATTACCTGGCCTACTTTGCATCGGGGGGTGAGCAATAAGCACCATCAAATCAAAGACTTTGGAGAAGATCTTTCGGGAGTAAATGCCAAATACCCTTCCATTTGGGAAATTCTGATCAATAAAGGCATTTCTACAGGAGTATTTGCGTCTATGCATAGCTTTCCGGCACCGGCAAATTACAAGGACTATGCGTTTTATGTTCCCGATCCCTTTGCGGGAGATTCATTGGCCCATCCTGAGAAATTAATGCCTTTTCAACAGTTCAACCTGGCCATGTCGCGGAAGTCGGGGCGAAATGTAGATACCGGTATTGATATGAAATCCGCTACCTCCCTGGCTTTGAGTTTGCCGGGTTTAGGGATCAAGTCGAAGACTATGATGGATGTAGCCGGGCAGTTGGTAGCAGAGCGGACAACACCTTGGAAGAAAACTCGAAGAAGAACTTTTCAAACCGTTTTGGCATTTGATGTCTATTTGAAATTATTGAAAAAAACAGCTCCTGCTTTTTCTACTTATTTTTCGAATCATGTAGCCTCAACGATGCACCGGTATTGGGCAGCTACCTTTCCGGAAGATTATAAACAGTATGATTTGAGTCAGGAATGGAAACAAACGTATCAGGGTGAAATTGATTTTACCATGGGAAAACTCAATGACTTCTTGCAGGCCTTGATTCGTTTTATAGATGCCAATCCGGAATACAAGTTGGTGATGGCAAGTAGTATGGGGCAAAAGGCAACCATTGCCGAGCAATTAAAAACGGAGGTATATTGTGAAGATTTCAATAACTTTCTTCGGTTTTTTGAACTTCCGGAAGGTTGTTGGGAAATTAAACCGGCAATGCACCCTCAGTACAATTTGACTTTGGATGAGCCGTATATCGAACCATTCAAAGAGAACCTCGACCAGTTGGAGATTAATGGAAAGCCAATCAGTTATCGTCTAAAAGGCAACTTCTTTAGCATTGACTTGGGCCATAGAAATATGGATCATGAATACGTGCTGTATAAGGGCGAAAAGGTGCCTTTTGAGAAATTAGGAATCACAAATATTCCTATTGATGACGAAACGGGAAGTACAGCCTATCATGTGCCGGAAGGTTCTTTAGTCGTTTATGATCCTAAAGATAAGACACCTAAAAAGGAGCGGCAGTACGGAGTGAATTCTGTGACCATTGTACCGAGCATTTTGGATAACTTTAATATTCCCGTACCGAAGTATATGACTTCGGAACGAATTGATTGCATTGCAAAATAAATTCGAATATATACTCACTTATCAAAAAAGGGATTCGTAACGAATCCCTTTTTTGATAACAATTGATTAAGCAATTTTTGTAAAAGGTATTCGAAGTGTATCATCATACTTCTTTTATCCGGTCCTTTCATTAGATGTTGTACATTTGGAAATATACAGTTTACCTAACAAGACTTATCATGTCAGATACAAAAGAAATTACAAGCAAAGTGGCTTTAGTGGCAGGAGCTACCGGGTTGATAGGGCACACTTTGGTGAAAGCTTTACTTAAACAAGAGAGTTATCGCCAGGTAATAGCATTGGTACGAAGACCTCTGGGAATTGAGAATGATAAGTTGAAAGAGATAAACGTGGATTTTGATACGCTTGGAAATCTGCCCCCGGAAGTTATTGTCGACACAGCTTTTTGTTGTCTGGGAACCACGATGAAAAAAGCGGGTTCGAAAGAAAAGTTTTACAAAGTGGACTGTACGTATGTTCAATATTTTGCAGAATACGCACTTCGAGCCGGAGCAAAGCACTTTCATTTGGTTTCGGCTCTGGGAAGTAATAAGACCTCAATGTTTTTTTATAACCGGGTGAAGGGCGAAGCGGAAGAATTTGTTCGAAAAATGCCTTTTGACAAGATTTTGATTTACCGGCCTTCACTACTACTGGGGGAACGACAAGAAGCCCGTTTAGGTGAAGGTTTTGCTAAGATGTTTAACCAACTTTTTTCATTTCTTATTCCTTTAAGGTATCGAGGCATTCATGCAGATACGGTTGTAGCAGCAATGCTCCAATCGGAGAAGGTAGCTTTTGGTCCCACACTTCAACTATTAGAATCAGAGGAGTTGCAAACCTTTCATTAAAAGGAGAGAGTTGATAAAGTGTTGGTTTACTGGGTATTTCTTGTGATTCTTGCCAGAATCTTCTATCTTATAGTAGAACATTCATCAAATAAAATTAAAGTTTACTATGGGAAAAGGAGATAAAAAAACAAGAAGAGGAAAAATTACCAAAGGAACCTTCGGTGTAAGAAGGCCTCACAAAGCAAAAAAGTATAAGGCTTCGGACCAAAAAGGTTCTTCGGATAAAAAATAAACATGGTCCGGCTAAAACGTAAAAGGGTGCCTTTTTACCGGCACCTTTTGTTTTCGGAAGTACACTGTTAAGGATAAAAACTCACAAAAAAACCGATTTAAAATTTTAGATGGGCGTTGAACTCTCTTTGTGCAATTCAGGTTTGATTAGTAGCTGCATAGGATAGATAGTTAGGAATTTAAATTTTTTTGCATGAAGATGAATTCAAAGCTACAAGAAGAAAGCCCTTTAATGGGTATTCATTGTTTGTTTAACAACCTTAAAGGGAGCGTTGATAAGTGGTTAGTAAAACTATCTCTCAAAAAGAACCGAAATAGACTTACTTGTAAAGAGTTCAGCGAAATGGTTCATTATTTTATTGATAATGAATTATCAACTAGAGAGAGGCTCCTCTTCCAAAAACAATTGGAAAAATGTACTGCATGTAAAGAGCAGTTTCAGGTGGAACAGGAAATCGTAAATTTGATCCGGTCCAACGTGAAGAAAAAAGAAGTCCCCATCGCTCTTGAAGAAGAAATCCGCCAAAAGGTAAAAATCTACGAACTCCTTCAGTAATCAATTCCTTCCCACAGGGTATTCCTAAAATTAATACTGTTTCTTTTGTGAAAGAAACCAAAAGGATGAAAAAAGGTATTTCTTCCTTTTGGTTTATGTCTTTTTACAGGCTGAGGCGCTCCTTAAACTTCGCGGCCTGCCTGCGGGAAATCTCAATTTTTTGCCCGTCTTTTAGACTTACCATCAGGCCTCCATTAAACCAAGGCTCGATATTGTCGATCCACTTTAAGTTGATAATATACTTACGGCTGGCCCGGAAAAATAATTTGTCGTCCAAACGCTCATCCAAAGCATTCAAAGAACGGTGTATAAGCGGACGGTTATTTTCAAAATACACTTTTACATAATTGCCGTCCGATTCAAATAAACTAATGTCCAACAGTTTTACAAACCAACACTTGTCCCCGTCTTTGACAAACACCTGGTCGGTTTCCGACAACTTTTCAGTAGAGAAATTTTGGGTAGGTGCTGCTTCTTTGGATTCCACTTTTTTTCTGACTTTTTTGATGGCTTCTTCCAAGCGCCTGGGTTCAATAGGCTTTAGGAGATAGTCTAAAGCATTGATCTCAAAAGCCTTTAAGGCAAAGTCATCGTAGGCTGTGGTAAATACCACATTGGGGGCTGATGGCAGCATTTCCAGCAAGTCAAAGCCCGTTTTTTCTGGCATTTGGATGTCGAGAAAAAGTAAATCCGGTTGATGTTTTATGATTTTTTCATAGGCTTCATCTACATTCCCAGCTTCTTCCACTACTTCGATATCATCATATTTTTTGAGTAGTGATTTAAGTTCCAGCCTTGCCAGACGTTCATCATCGATTACTATTGCACGTAGAATATTCATTGTAACTCCCATTATCTTAGGTTGAATTTGATTAAAAAAACCTGCTAAAAGAGATGTACCTTTTGGTTGACAGGCTGTATAAATCAAATGTAATGCAGTATAAAAGTAGGAGTTATTACGAGTAATTCAAAAAACTAGAGGAGCCACAAGAGGGAAAAATACAAGAGAACAAAAGTAAATCTTACAAGTTGATTAATTTCGCTTTCAAATAAGAGGAGGAAAGTTCAGATTTCATAGAAGAAATAGTTAATTTTCCGGCTTAATAAAAGTATTTTTTAATCTATATTTAGTTTTATTTGATCAAGTTAACTGAGAATGGATCTCCATTTGCAAGATACATACATATTTGATACTCAGTTAAGCAGCTGAACTGATTTTTTGATGATCCTATGGAAAAATATGCTTGTAAGCTTAACCCTACCTATATAGTAATTTGTTTAATAGTTTTTACTTGTTCTTGTTCCCGGAAGAGTATTATTTTTCAAACGGACCAGTCAATTAATCTTGAGGCTTTTGAGAAAACGTATTTGGATGCAAGTCGCAATTACTTGATAGAAGAAGATGATTATTTGGCAATATCCGTATATACCAATAAAGGAGAGGCTTTGATTGATCCTAATAAGGAGTTCGAAACAGGGAAACTGGGCTTGAGTACAGATGGGAATCAACAAAATCAACGGAGTCAGTCCGTGAATGACGTCAACTCGATGTATACTCAGCCGCTTTTCCGGAATGGCATGCCGCCACAGTCACATTTGGTGGATGGGCAAGGGATGGTGAACTTGCCCATGGTCGGAAAGTTGAAATTAGCGGGGCTTACTCTCAAACAAGCCGAAGAATTGTTGACAGAAGCTTATGAACAACACTACGAACAACCTTATGTGGTGATGCAGTATCTCAACAAACGGGTGACTGTAATGGGAGCGTTGGGTGATCAGGTTATTCCATTGCGGAATGAAGGAATGAATTTGCTGGAAATTCTGGCCCTGGCCGGTGACTTTCAGGAGTTAGCCAAAGCCAGTAATATTCGTGTGCTTCGGGGAGATTTGAAAAATCCAAGTGTACAAGTAGTAGACTTGTCAAGCATTGAATCTGTAAAGTTGGCTAGCTTGACAGTCCTCCCGGGAGATGTGATATATGTAGAACCCCGTAGAAAAGTGGACATTGCTCCTTTGAAGGACTTTGCTTTTGTCGTCTCTTTGATTACAAGTGTGGCAGCCCTCTTTATACTAATTAATAAATAAATGACGGAGTACTTGAACCCTCAATTGAAAATACAAGCTAAAAAAGAGGTCAACTTACTCAGTGAGTTTGACCTGGAGAGGCTATTGTATGTACTTCGTAAAAGCCTGCCTTTCATTTTCTTAATTATCTTATTTTCCGGTTTAGGTACCTTTTTGTTTCTTCGTTGGAGTAAACCGGTATACCAGGCAGAATCTCGGATCAAGTTGGAGTTTAAGAGCTCTTCTGACTTATTGCAATTGGAAGTGGGCATGTTTCAGGAAGGGATTGATGCGATTAACCTGGCCGGGGAAATGCAATTACTCAAGTCTAACTCCATTTATGATGGGGTGATTGACTCCCTAAACCTGTATGTTAGTTATTTTGTACAGGGAGATCTGTTAAGTGATGAACGCTTTCAAAGCACTCCTTTCACCGTAGAGTACCGTTATGCGAATCCGGATATGCAGGATCGCAATATTCTTGTGAAAATCATTAATGAAGATCAATTTCGCCTTAGCCTGGATTCGGAAAATCCCGAAGAAGCCCCAGTATATACCTTTAGTGAATTGATTGAGAGGCCAGGGTTAAAAGTGAGAATCTTGAAAAATGGCTCCTTGCAAGAAAAAGACTTAAATGAAAACTTTTACTTTGTCATCAACAGTAAGGCAAATTTATATAAGTATTTCGATCAAAACCTGGAAGTAGCTATTGACAACAGAGGTGCGAATACCCTGCGGATTTCTTTTCAGGATCACAACAGGACAAAGGCAATTGACATTGTTCGCGCATTGAACCAAAACTATTTGGTGAAAACCATTGATAATAAAAACCGGGTATACGAGCAGTCGCTGAATTATTTGAATGCACAATTGCAGATTACCCGCGATACCTTAGACCGGTTTGAGAAAGCTTTGGAAAGGTACTCCCGGATGAACAAAATCACGATAAAAGAGGACGTGAGTCAGGTGATGGAGCGTATACGGGAGTATGAAGATGCAAAGTTGGAGTTGCGGATGGATTTGGAGAATTATGAAAAAATAGAGCAGTTGATCAAATCAGACTCCAACACCGTTTACTTAACTGCCATTGCCTCCCTCATTGGCAATACAAAACTCAACGAGTTATTGGACCAACTCTATAAGGCAGAACAAGATTTTTTCCGTTTGAAGGGGGCATATAAAGAGTCAACATTTGCCTTTCAACAAAGGAAAAAGGCGATCAATAATTCCAAACTGGAGCTCTATGAAATCATTCGCTTACAAAAGAATTTTATCAATAAACAAATAGACGAAATCCGAGGGGAAATAGGGCGTTTACAGGCTTCTTTGTATCAAAATGATCAGGAAGATAACGATTTTAAGAAACTCACCAAGAGTTATGAAATTTACGAAGAAATCTCCAATATTATTTCAACAAAATTGATTGAAATTGGGATGGCTAAAGCAGGTACGGTACCTAATTTCCAAGTGTTGGACGAGGCCAATGCCTCTAGTGTTCCTATCTATCCGGTGCCCGTTATCATTTATGCCATAGGAGTGGTGGTCGCCATGTTTATGTCTGTCGGATTAGTGCTGTTACGGTATTTTATGCAAAATAAAATTACCCGGGTGAAGGAGTTGGAGAAATTGATTGAAGCGCCTATTTTGGGGGTGGTACCTTCCTACCGAAAGCCAATGGAGTATTCCCAATTAGTAGTAGGGCTTAACCCAAAGTCGTCCATGAGTGAGTCGTTCCGTTCATTGCGTACCAACTTGGATTTCTTTTCAACCAAACATAAACAGCGTTTGATCTCGGTGACTTCGACTGTGAGTGGGGAAGGAAAAACCTTTGTAACCCTCAATCTGGCCGGTGTAATAGCCATGTCTGAAATGAAAGTAATTGTGGTGGACCTTGACTTGCGAAAACCAAAAGTGCATTTGGCTTTTAATCATTCGAATGTGGAGGGGGTGTCATCGGTGATCATTGGCAAATCCACTTTAGACAAGTGTATCCAAAAGGCTTCCATTCCTTCTTTATATTATCTGACTGCCGGGCCTTTACCGCCCAATCCTTCGGAACTGATTATGTCATCGAGGTTTGAGGATATGGTAACCGAGCTAAAAGAGCAGTTTGATGTGATCATATTCGATACACCTCCCGTAGGAATTGTGACAGACGGATTTATCATTATGAATAAAGTGGATTTACCGCTTTACGTAGTTCGGGCCGAATATTCGAAGCAAACATATGCAAATAGTATAAATGACCTTTATCATTCCAAAAATATCCGGCACCTGTCAGTGATCCTCAACGATGTAAGTCTTAATTCTCAATACGGCCAATATGCCTACGGGTATGAAGGAGCAAATGGCTATTATGAGGACCCCCCGGAGATGACCAGTTTATGGCAACGCATAAGGAAGAAAGTAATACAGTGAGGGATTTACCATTTTGTTTGGTAATTTGGAACAGGCTATTACTCAAGAAAGTCTTACTTTAAGATTGAAAATTCAGCTTCTACAAGTAGGCATCCACAGGAGGTTCATCAAGGAAAAGAGCAGTTTGAAAAGTGGAAAAGAAAATGTGGAACTGTTATTTGAAAATGCAATAATTTATGTTTGGAATATTTAGTAAAAAGAAAAAAAAGCAAACGATCGATCCTGAAGCAATACAACCTTTAACGGTCGATATACACTCTCATTTGCTTCCGGGCTTGGATGATGGTGCTGCTACGATGGACGAAACCCTGACGATGATCCGGGAATTTGTGCGCTTAGGGTATCGGAAATTGGTTACCACTCCTCATGTAATGGGGGATTTTTATACCAATACCAAAGAGGATATCCTGAGTAAATTGGCCGAGGTAAAAACCCGCCTGAAAGAAGAACAGATTGATATTGAATTGGAAGCAGCTGCGGAGTACTATTTGGACGAGAGCCTGATTGAAAAATTACAAAAGGAAGAACCACTTTTAACTTTTGGGGATAAATACTTGTTGTTCGAAACTTCGTATATGAATGCCAGTTCTTTTCTGAAAGAAGCGGTATTTATGATGCAAACTCAAGGATACAAACCGGTGATGGCTCATCCGGAGCGTTATGTATATTTGTTTAATGCTTACGAAGAATTGACAGAATTAAGTAAGATGAATGTCTTGCTACAAATCAATGCCAATTCACTTTTCGGGTATTACTCCAAAGCTTCTCAAAAGCAGGCCGAACGGCTGATTGATGACGGCTTAGTCGCTTTTGTAGGATCGGATTGTCACAAAATCAAACACTTAAATACACTTGCCGAAGGACGGGACGAGTATTACTTCCGCAAAGTATTAACCCAATCCGTCTTGAATAATACTTTGTGAGCCTCTGTCTACCCAAAAAGGGTAGAGCACATATTCAACAAACAGACACATTAACAGATAATGAAATATTTAATCACAGGAGCCACTGGGGTAGTCGGGGGGCATATCGCCCGGGCATTGGTGCAAGCGGGAAAACAAGTAAAAGCCTTAAAAAGAAAGAACAGTGATACCAGCCAGATGCAAGACATCACTTCAAAAATCGAATGGGTAGAAGGGGATATTTTGGACGTGTTTTCCTTGGAAGATGCCCTGAAAGACATTGATTATGTGATTCATGCTGCTGCTGTGGTGTCATTTTCCGGAAAGCAAGTACAACAAATGTTTAAAATAAATGTAGAAGGTACTGCCAATCTGGTCAATGCTTGTTTACAAGCAAAAGTGAAAAAGCTCTGCCATATTAGTTCTGTAGCCGCGATCGGAAGAAATAAACAAGAGGAAATGATTAACGAGACGACCAAATGGGTCAACTCGGAAAATAACTCAAAATACGGAATCAGTAAATATCAGGCCGAACAAGAGGTGTGGAGAGGGATGGCTGAGGGGCTGGATGTATTGGTCGTCAATCCTTCTATCGTATTAGCTACCGGGGATTGGAACCGAAGTAGTTTGCAGATTCTCAAGTATGTGAAAGAGGGGAAAAAATATTACCCCTCAGGCTCTCTTAATTATGTGGATGTGCGTGATATTGCAGAAGTAGTGGTGAAGTTATTAGACTCGGAAGTCAGCAACGAACGCTTTATTCTTAACGCTCAAAGTATTAAATACCGGGATATTTTCCGCCAAATAGCCCAAAAACTAAACGTCCCGGCTCCTACCACCGAAGTTAAACGATGGCAAGGGTTGGTCTTGTGCCGTCTTGCCGCCCTCATGGCTTTCTTTTCCGGAAAAGCTCCCTTGATCACTAAAGAAACGGTCAACTCCTCCACAAGTAATTTTGTTTATGATAGTAGTAAGGTG
>NZ_JBDKWZ010000001.1:201398-213072 GCF_039710355.1 Rapidithrix thailandica
GTCAATATCTCAATTTTGAATTCCGGAACTTGAACGCAACGTTGGATTGGGTATGTACCCATATGAAAGAATAACCGAAGGCCTTTGAAAAAATGAAAGTGTATTCTTAATAGAGGTTGGTCCTGATTTAAGGGCATTTTAGCCGAAAGAAGCTCATACACCTGTCAGTCTAGTGAAGGGGGCTTCGGAAACAATCCCTCTCTCCGCTAGTGATTTGTGTAGAATCTTGATTATTTTTGCAGCGCTAAACCCAGGATTTTTGAATACATCAGGTTCTTGCTGGTTTAGTAAAATCATAACCAATAACATTGTTGATGGCGGATAACTTTAGAAGAGAAAAAGGTTTGGAAGAGGCGATAAAGCAGTTTGAAGAGATGCTTGCATCTAATCAATCTGTATATTTTGAACTCAATACTTTTGAAGAAATGATTGAGTATCTGTTTCAGACGGACCGCTTGGAAGTGGCCTTACAAGCGTGCGATGTTGCCACGGGTCTCTATCCTTTTTCTACAGATTTGCTCGTGATCAAAGCCAAAATTCTGCTTTCCATGACAGAGTTTGAAAAGGCTATGGAAACGCTCGAGCAAGCGGAAGTTCGTCAGCCGGAAGATTTTGAAATCCTGTTTTGCAAAGGCAATCTTTTTACCGTTTTGGGAGATTATCAGCAAGCGGTAGACTATTTTCAATTAGCCATTCCCAAAGCCGAAGACCAAGTAGATGTGCTGTATCAGGCCGGTTTGGTATTGCAAACGGCCGAGCAGTTTGAATTGGCCGTAATCTTTTACGAGCAAGCATTGGAACTGGAGTTAGGCTTTGAAGAAGTAGTTCATGAACATGCCTTTTGTAAGGAAATGATCGGTATGTTGCCTTCCTGTATCGATTTCTACCAAGAATATATAGACAAAAATCCCTATAATGCACCCGCCTGGAATAACTTGGGTGTCATCTATGCCAAACTAAATTACAGCAAAGAAGCCTTTGAAGCCTTTGAATACGCCACTTTGGTCGATGAAAATTATGCGGCAGGGCACTTTAATTTGGGGAATGCGTATTTTGACGTGGGGAAATTTGAAGAGGCCTATGAGTCTTTTCGTAAAACGGTGGAGTTAGAAGGGCCTTCGCCCGAGGTATATTGCTGCCTGGGCATGAGTAAAGAAAAGGCCGGAGACCTTTCCAATGCCATACGCTATTACAAATGCACCTTAGAGTTGGATAAAGAAAATGACGAAGCCTATTTCGGCTTGGGTAATTGTTTGCAAGCCCAAGGCAAATGGCTGTCTGCCGTTCATTTTCTGAATAAAGCAACTTCCTACAACCAGGAAAATGACCTGTATTGGTTGGCACTAGCCAATGCCGAATACCAACTGGGCAATGCTCAAGCGGCCTTGGAAGCTTACGAAAGTGCCAGTAAAATCAATCCGTATAACCCGGAGGTCTGGTTAAAATGGTCGGAAATCTATTTTCGCGATGCCAATTATCCCTTGGCTTTGGCCATCATACGCGATGGCCTGGAAGAACTGCCTGAGAATGCCGATTTGGTCTATAGAATTGGTGCTTATTATTTGGCCAGCGGTCATTTGGAACATGCTTGTCATTATCTAGAGACAGGCCTGTTATTAGACCATGACAAACATACGCAACTGTATGAATTTTTTACAGATATCGAAATGCAGAAAACGATTTATAAAATCATAAAGCAATTAAAAGCCTAGATATGGAACAAGTGGAATTGGCGTCAAGTGACGGACAATATACTTGTGGTGTATCTGGTATTGCATAACATCATGCTATAAGGCTATCGAGGTAGTTGGATATGTGATTCAAATTTTTACCAATTTTGTACTATGAACTTTTTTCTTAAGCAAATTCCTGAAAGGACACAAAAGCCTAGAGAGTACGGTTTTACCATGGCGATGGACAAGGGACTATCTCTTCGGGAAACAGAAGACATTTTGGAGTCGTCAGCCGATTATATAGACATCGTGAAGTTGGGATGGGCAACCTCTTATGTGTATCCTAAACTGAAAGAAAAATTACAGTTGTATAAAGAGGCCGGAATTCCGACTTATTTAGGCGGAACACTCTTTGAAGCCTTTGTGGTAAGAAATCAATTTGACGATTTCCGGAAGTTGTTGGATGACCTGGAAATGCAATTTACTGAAGTTTCGGACGGCTCTATCCAATTGCCACACGATCAGAAATGTGAATTTATCAGTACGCTTTCAAAACAGGTAACCGTCTTATCTGAAGTAGGCTCTAAAGATGCCGAAAAAATCATTCCTCCTTACAAATGGATCGAATTGATGCAGAAAGAACTGGATGCCGGAGCCTGGAAAGTGATCGGGGAAGCCAGGGAAAGTGGTAACGTAGGTTTGTTCCGTTCCACCGGGGAAGTTCGATCAGGGTTGGTAGAAGAAATTTTAACCAAAATCCCTTTTGAGAAAATTATCTGGGAAGCTCCTCAAAAAGCGCAGCAAGTTTGGTTTATCAAATTGATTGGAGCAAATGTAAACTTGGGGAATATTGCTCCCAACGAAGTGATTCCTTTGGAAACGATCCGTTTAGGTTTGCGTGGTGATACGTTTAATCACTTCCTTAGCGAAACGGTATAAGCATACAACCTAGATTAGAGAACTGTAGAGTAAACTTTCAATGCGAATGACAAGCATCTGTGTTGAGTTTGCTGTGCAGTTCTTTTTTTACCACTGTGCGGATATTTTTCCGGTCTTTTATTGTTCACTGAGCGCTTCTTCTTTCAAGTCGAATTGCAGTTGAATCAAATGGCTGTAAATTCCACTTTTGTCTTGTAATAACTCTTCGTGAGAGCCTTCTTCTACAATGGAACCTTCCTCCAAGACATAAATCCGGTCTGCTTTTCGAATGGTAGCCAGGCGGTGGGCAATGATAATACTGGTCCTTCCTTGCATCAATTCGTCCAATGCTTCTTGTACCAATGCTTCGGACTGAGCGTCCAACGAACTGGTCGCTTCATCGAGAATTAAAATAGCAGGATCTTTTAAAATGGCCCGTGCAATAGCAATGCGTTGCCGTTGCCCTCCGGAAAGTTTTACTCCTCTTTCTCCTACCAAAGTTTCCATTTTGTCAGGAAAAGAGTCGATAAAATCCAAGGCATTGGCTTTCCGGGCGGCTTCGTATATTTCCTCTTCGGTGGCATGGGGTTTTCCATAAGCAATATTTTCCCTAATCGATCCTCCAAAAAGAATCACTTCTTGAGGAACAATGCCAATATTGGCCCGGTACGTTTCCAATGGGTAGTCTTGAACGGCTTTGCCATCTATCAGGATTTGACCTTGATCCAACGAATAGAATTGTAAAAGCACTTGAATGACGGTGGATTTCCCCGCTCCGCTATGCCCTACTAAGGCGATTTTTTCGCCCGGTCGGATAGATAGATGAATGTCTTTTAATACATGAATTTCCTTTCGGGTAGGGTAGGAGAACGAAACGGAAGAAAACTCAATTTGTCCATCTAATCGCAGCTTGTTTTCAAAAGGTTTAGAATGAGAAAACTCATCCTCCAAGTTCAAAATTTCCAGCACTCGCTCAGAAGCTCCTACCGCTTTTTGCAAATTGCCGTATACATCGCCCAGGCCTCCGATCGAACCGCCTATAAACATGGTGTAAATAATAAAAGAAGTAAGATCGCCAATGGAAATACTCCCTTCGTGGACCATTTTTCCTCCAAACCAGAGTACTAATACAATACCACCCAAAAGCCCTAAGATGAGAAAAGAAACAAACGCTCCCCGGTACCGGGCTGCTTTTAAGGCTAATCGAATAGATTGGCCAAGTGCCTGGGAGTACCGGTTAATCTCGTGCTTTTCATTGGTAAAGGCTTTTACCATACTGACTGCTTGAAGAGTCTCTTCCACTACAATATTCGATTTGGCCAATGCATCCTGAGTAGCTTTGGACAAGCGTTGGATAAACTTACCAAACAGTAAGCCGGCCAGTACCAAAACGGGAAAGGTAGCCACCATAAACAAGGTGAGGCGGGCATTAGTAACTAAGAGCATCCCAATGCCAATTAAAAGCACACTGCTTTGCCGGACCAATTCGGCTAAGGTTACACTGAAGGCATTTTGTAAAGTGGAAATGTCTGCGGTAATGCGACTGGTGAGCTCTCCGGTTCTGCGTTGATCAAAAAAAGCGAGCGGGAGAAACATGAATTTCGTGTACAACGCTTTTCGGATGGCGGCCATAGCGTGCTCACTGACCCGGGCAAAAAAGAATATTCTGAAAAAAGAAAATATACTTTGCACTACTAACACACCTAATAAAGCTAAAGCAATCTGATTTATTTCGGTAAATAACCAGGTGGACTTGCCTGTAGAAACATCGACTAACTTTCCGGTCAGGTAAGGAAATGCCATCAGGATTGTACTGGAAAACAGCAAGCAAATAAATCCGGCAATAAAGGAGTTGCGATAAGGCAACATGTAGTGATAGATTCCCAGCAAACCCTTAAGGTTCTTTTTATTTAGTTTGATTTTTTCATTCTTTTCAGAAGAAGTATTTCTTCGAAATAATGCCATAGTCAATTGTGTTTTCTCCTTCTTCAAAGATAGTCAACAATATCCGGTAATCAGGACGGAATATGCTAAGCGACAAAAGTAGTAAACCCCGCTTCTTTATGCTTCATGCTGAAAAAGCATTCATCAGACAAATATTCTCCCTTAATCTATCTTGCTTACCTTCAATCCTTCAATCCTTCCTTCCTTCAACCTTCTGATATTAATATGATAAAGGTCATCAAATCTCTTTTTCCGAATATGACCAGGGTCATAAAATAGCAACTCCTCTCCGTCTAATTTTGATCCTAACTACTTCTCAAGCCTTATGAGCGTCATTTTTATCCTTATCGGAATCAGTCTGATTGTCGCCACTTGTTTTTTGGGGGCGTTTATTTGGTCTGTAAAATCCAATCAATACGAAGATACCTATACACCAAGTATTAGAATTTTATTTGAAGATGATCACAAAAGTACAACAACCAGATCTGAGTCAACGTCAGAAAGAGGTGCGTAATATAGAGCATTTCGAGTACGACAATGCTGTTGTCAGGAAGTTTGCCATTGCAACCACCGTCTGGGGGCTGGTGGGGATGTTAGTCGGGTTGCTAGTGGCATTACAGATGACCAGCCATATTTTTAATGTTCTTGAACTGCCGCAATTAACCTTTGGCCGGCTTCGCCCATTGCATACCAATGCAGTGATTTTTGCCTTTGTGGGGAACGGTATTTTTATGGGGGTGTACTATTCCTTACAGCGCCTTTGTAAAACCCGTATGTTCAGCGATGTGTTGAGTAACCTTCACTTCTGGGGGTGGCAACTGATTATTGTTTCTGCGGCCCTGACTTTACCGTTTGGTTTTAGTTCCTCCAAGGAATACGCTGAGTTGGAATGGCCTATTGATATTGCCATCACCGTAGTGTGGGTGCTGTTCGGTATCAATATGTTGGGCACGATTCTGAAAAGAAGGGAGAGGCACCTGTATGTGGCTATTTGGTTTTATTTGGCTACCTGGGTGACAGTGGCGGTATTGCATATTGTCAACAACATTGAATTACCGGTTTCCTTTTTTAAAAGTTACCCGGTATATGCAGGGGTGCAGGATGCCTTGGTACAATGGTGGTACGGTCATAATGCGGTAGCCTTTTTCCTGACGACTCCGGTATTAGGCTTGATGTACTACTTTATCCCAAAAGCTGCCAACCGGCCGATCTACTCTTACCGCCTTTCGATTATTCACTTTTGGGGGTTGATCTTTATTTATATCTGGGCAGGTCCTCACCACTTGTTATACACCGCTTTGCCTGACTGGGCTCAATCTCTGGGAACGGTCTTTTCTGTGATGTTGATCGCTCCGTCATGGGGAGGAATGTTGAATGGCTTGTTGACCTTGCGGGGAGCTTGGGACAAAGTACGGGAAGAGCCGGTATTGAAGTTTTTTGTAGTGGCGGTGACCGCCTATGGGATGGCGACTTTTGAAGGGCCGATGTTGTCGTTGAAATCGCTGAATGCCATTGCTCACTATACTGACTGGATTGTGGCTCACGTACATGTAGGTGCTCTTGGTTGGAATGGTTTTATCACTTTTGGAATCCTCTATTGGTTAATCCCTAAATTATACAAGACAAAACTTCACTCTACCAAACTGGCCAATTTCCATTTCTGGATCGGTACACTGGGAATCGTCTTTTATGTCGTGCCTTTGTATTGGGCCGGTTGGACACAAAGTTTGATGTGGAAAGAGTTTACTCCTGACGGATTTTTGAAATACCCTAACTTCTTAGAAACTGTCATTCAAATTCTTCCTATGTACAAACTCAGAGCACTGGGTGGAGCATTGTACCTTGTTGGGGTGATTACCATGATTTACAACTTGGCCAAAACCATGGGTGCGGGAACCTTCCAAGCAAACGAAGCGGCCAGTGCCCCGGCTATGGAAAAGAAATACACCGAAAAAGATCACCACTGGCACCGTTGGATCGAAAGAAGACCGGTACAAATGACGATCTGGAGTTGTGTAATGATTTTGGTAGGAACCATTGTAGAGTTTGTGCCGACTTTCTTAGTGCAGTCCAATGTGCCCACAATCAGCTCTGTGAAACCTTATACTCCACTGGAATTACAAGGTAGAGATATTTATGTGGAAGAAGGCTGTTATACCTGTCACTCTCAAATGGTACGGCCTTTCCGCTCAGAGGTGGCGCGATATGGCGATTACTCAAAAGCCGGAGAGTTTATTTACGATCATCCGTTCCAATGGGGATCAAAACGTACCGGGCCCGACTTGCATAGAGTGGGCGGAAAATACCCTGACTCTTGGCATTACAAACATATGTTCGACCCACGAACCATGTCACCAGGCTCTATCATGCCGGCTTACCCTTGGTTGATCACCAACAAATTGGATACGGCTAGCACCGCAAGCAAAATTTCGGCAATGCAAACCTTGGGAGTGCCTTACCCAAGAGGTTACGAACACCAGGCAAATCAAGATTTGATGGCTCAGGCACAAGAAATTGTCAAAAGCTTGAAAAACGATGAGATCGCGGTAGAGCCGGATACGGAGATTGTTGCCTTGATTGCCTATTTGCAACGCCTGGGCACGGATATCAAAAACGCAGAAAAAGTACCCGATAAATAAACCTGTAGCGGGTAGCTCTACTGCCCGCTTTTAATACTTTTCACTATGTATAAGGATGTTTTACGATCCATTGAGGGAATAGATATTTTTCCAGTCATCGGGCTGATTTTATTCTTCCTTTTTTTCAGTGCCTGGATCTTATATGCTTTGAGCTTGAAAAAAGACGATTTGAATGAGTTAGAAAGTATGCCTCTTGATTTTGAAAACAATGATTGTCAACATGAAAAAAACTAAACAATATATCCGTAGATCGCTGTTTGTAGCAATGGGCCTTTTGGGAGGGAGTCAGGCTTTCGGGGCGGCAGAACAAGAAACCGCTTCTGCTTTGATGACTGAATACGACCTGGCGTTGATCGGTATCTTGATGATCGTAGGCCTATTGGTCATATTAGCCTTGGTACTCTTGTTCCAAATCCTGGCGGTATACCGCATTTTAATACATAAAATGGACCCTTCGTCCGACTCCAAAGAAGAGGCTTCGGAAAGTTTCGAACAATGGTTTTGGAATAAATTTAACAAAGCCATACCTGTGTCCAAGGAAGAGAATATTATGCTTGATCACGCTTATGATGGGATTAAGGAATTGGACAACGATTTACCACCTTGGTGGAAATACGGTTTCTATGTAACCATTGTCTTTTCGGTGGTATACCTGTTTATCTTTCATTATGGAAGCACTGATCCGGTTTCGGTTGGGGAGTTTAAAACGGAAATGGCAATAGCCGAAGCGGAAGTCCAGGCGTATTTGGCAAAAGCCGAAAGCTCAATCAATGAAAATAATGTTGAGTTGATCAGTGAAGAAGCAGGAATTTCTGCCGGAAAGAAAATTTACGATCAAAATTGTAAAGTATGCCATGGTGGAGCCGGTGAAGGAGGGGTAGGGCCGAATTTGACAGATGAGTATTGGTTGCATGGCGGTTCGGTTAACGATGTCTTTAAAACTGTTAAATACGGAGTGAAAGAAAAAGGAATGTTGCCGTGGCAAGACAAACTCAAGCCGAAGCAAATTCAGGAAGTTTCAAGCTTTATTTTGACTTTACAAGGTACAAATCCTCCCAATCCTAAAGCACCTCAAGGAGATAAATATGTACCGGAAAGCTAATCCGCCTGTTTGATACCTATTACTTTTATTAATACCTAATTGTTCCCCTCCTTTTCTTTTAAAGGAGGGGAGCCCGGTAGGGCAAGCCAAGAGGACATAATGACTTTTCCCCTGGTATCAACTTACTACCTATTGACCATAGTTGCTCGACCATCATTGTGTTTTTTCATTCGAAAAGATAACAAACCTTTTCAATTACTAACTAACTTCTTAATCATCTAAAAAAGCGTTGCAATGGCTACTACAAATAGCAAATACCAAGAAAACTTCCGCGATGCTATATCCACGGTAGATACCAGTGGAAAGCGGGTTTGGGTGTATCCTAAAAAGCCCGGAGGCCGCTACTATACTTGGAGAAAGTGGACCAGCTACCTCTTATTAGCCTTATTGTTTTCCGGCCCTTTTTTGAAAATTGGTGGTCAACCTTTATTGATGATGAATATCCTTGAGCGGAAGTTTGTCATCTTTGGAAGTCTGTTTACCCCACAGGATTTTCACATTTTTGTATTGGGAATGATTCTCTTTATCATTTTCATTGTGGTGTTTACGGTAGCATTTGGCCGGATTTGGTGCGGTTGGGCCTGTCCCCAAACGATTTTTATGGAGATGGTTTTTCGCCGGATTGAATATTGGATTGAAGGCGATGCCAACCAACAAAAGAAATTAAATGCGGCTCCCTGGACTTCCGAAAAAATCCGGAAAAAGACTTTTAAATATTCCATTTTCTTCTTCTTGTCTTTTCTGATTGCTAATACATTTTTAGGGTATATCGTAGGGGGTGACCGCCTGCTCGCCATGGTAACACTTCCTCCGGCAGAAAACTGGACTATTTTTACTGCATTGGTCATATTTACCGGGGTCTTTTATTGGGTATTTGCCAGTTTCCGTGAGCAAGCTTGTACAACTGTCTGCCCTTATGGGCGCTTGCAAGGTGTATTACTGGTAAAAGAAACCATCAACGTTGCTTATGATTACCTGAGAGGAGAGCCTAGAGGAAAATTAAAGAAAAATAAAGTTACGGAAGCCAACCAGTCACAAGGAGATTGTATCGATTGTAAATTATGCGTACAAGTATGTCCTACGGGAATCGATATTCGTAACGGTGTACAACTGGAATGTGTGAACTGTACTGCTTGTATCGATGCTTGCGATAACGTGATGGATAAAATCGGAAAGCCCCGCGGGCTTATCCGCTATGCTTCTGAAGAAAATATCGAAGCGAAAAAGCCTTTTCAATTTACGCCAAGATTGATGGGGTACACAGCCATATTGGTTGTGTTACTCAGTGTAATCGGTTATTCCTTGACTTCCAGAGGAATTGTTGAGACAACAGTGTTAAGAGCTCCCGGGCAAATGTTTCATAAAGCAGAGAATGGAAATATTCGCAATTTATATACAGTACAAGTTGTGAACAAAACCTCTGAGGATTTGCCTATTGAGTTGAAACTCAAACAACCGGAGGGAGGAACAGTTGAAATCGTAGGCGAAACCATTCTTTTGAAAGCCGAACAAAATGTAGACGGAGCTTTCTTTATTGAATTGCCTGTTGATAAACTGAAAGGAATGAAAACACCTATCGAGATGGAAGTTTATACCGATGGGAAGTTTTTGGAAAGCGTATCCACCACGTTTTACGGGCCTAATTAATTCAGAAATCTACCTCTAAAAAAGTAGAAAGGCCTGGAAGGGAGAATTCAAAATCTACCTCCGGCCTTTAACTATCAGTCCTTCAAACCTTAAATTATACATCCATGAAATTCAACTGGGGACACGGCATTACACTCGCTTTTATCATCGTTTGTTCAACCTTTTTGACTGCCGTTTATCAAACAACGAACCATCCGCATCACTTGATGGTAGAAAATTATTATGAAAAGGAGTTGGTGTATGACGAACAGATGGAAAAGGTCAGAAATGTACAAGAACTAGGAGTGAAACCTACCTTGCAATATGATACCTCGATGCAGGCCATCTTGGTAAATATTCCCGGTGGAACCGGTGAAGGAGGAAAGATTACCTTTTTACGTCCTTCCAATCCTCAATGGGATTTTGAAATAGCATTGGGAAATAGTGGACAAACACTTCAATCTGTACAGGCCCGGAAAGTACAATCCGGTATGTGGAAAGTAATGATTGAATGGACAAAAGATGGAAAAGCCTTCTACGATGAACAGACTTTTGTGAAACCATAGCTTGCCAGATGACTGGCTTAACAAAAGTTTTTAAAGAAAAAATTCTATGACGAACCTTACATAGATATGGTATGGACAGCATTTCTTTTGGGAATGATGGGCAGCTTTCACTGCCTGGGTATGTGTGGCCCTATTGCTTTAGCCATTCAGGGGAAAACGCAAAATACCTGGAAACTTTTGATAGAGCGCTTACTATATAATTTGGGAAGAGCCTTTACCTATAGTCTACTGGGAGCGATAGCCGGACTTATCGGACAAAGCCTGGCTTTTGTCTTAGGTTATCAATTGTATATTACCTTTTTGTTAGGGGTTTTTATGCTTTGCGTAGGCCTTTTTGCAATCAATCCGGATCATTTGTTATCTCGCTTGCCTTTGATAGGTAGTTGGATGAATTGGGTCAGGCAACAGTTAGGGCTCTATTTGAAAAAAGCAGGTTTCTCCACGTATTTTACCATCGGGATGCTCAATGGTTTTTTGCCCTGTGGTTTGGTCTATATGGGTTTGACCGGGGCCTTGGCCAGTGGAAATGCCCTTAACGGGATGGGGTATATGTTTCTGTTTGGGTTGGGCACTCTACCGATGATGTTTAGTGTTGCGGTAGCTGGTAAGTTTGTCCAATTGCACATCCGGAACCTGGTCAAAAAACTCTACCCTGTCCTGTTCATTGCTATGGGAGTGTTTTTTATGTACCGGGCCTGGCATATTCATCAACAGTCCGGTCAACTACTTTCCGGAAGAAATCCCCAACAAGAAATGCTTTGTCAATGAAAGGATCGCAGGAAAGAAAGTTTTTGATCATTTTTAGTTAGAAAAATCTATTTGTAAATCAGATAGTTATATTTTAATTGGAAAAAAGATTAAAAAAATAAGGGGAAAGTGTTTGAAAAGAAACCCAAACGATTATATATTTGCATCACCTTTTTAAAGGATGCCTCCTTAGCTCAGCTGGTAGAGCAACTGACTTGTAATCAGTAGGTCACTGGTTCGATCCCGGTAGGGGGCTCAAAAACGAAGCAGCTACAAGCAATTGTAGCTGTTTTTTTATGCCCAGTAGTATCAAAACTTGTTACTCCTATATAACTTTTATTGAGGCTTTCCTCCCCCTTAACTCATTTGTTAGGGAACAGGCTTGAGATCAGTAGGTCACTGGCGGCAGCCGCTGCAAGAAATTTCCCTACTGTGTTCCTATGTTACTACTGTGGACCT
>NZ_JBDKWZ010000001.1:213172-945998 GCF_039710355.1 Rapidithrix thailandica
AAATAAATTGAACCACATAGAGCACAATAGGATACATAGATTTTGGAAAGTGAGGGTTGGTAATTTCCCTACTGTGTTCCTATGTTACTACTGTGGTTCTAAATAAATTGAACCACATAGAGCACAATAGGATACATAGATTTTGGAAAGTGAGGGTTGGTAATTTCCCTACTGTGTTCCTATGTTACTACTGTGGTTCTAAATAAATTGAACCACATAGAGCGCAATAGGATACATAGATTTTGGAAAGTGAGGGTTGGTAATTTCCCTACTGTGTTCCTATGTTACTACTGTGGTTCTAAATAAATTGAACCACATAGAGCGCAATAGGATACATAGATTTTGGAAGGTGAGGGTTGGTAATTTCCCTATTGTACTTCTATGTTACTATTGTGGTTCTAAATAAATTGAACCACATAGAGCACAAAAGGACACATAGATTTTGAATGTGGATAAAAATCACCGGGTAAATAGACTTCCCGGTGACTATGGGTTACAGTTTAAAATAATCCTTAAAAACTATGCGAAATATATTCATTGGTCACTGTTCCGTCACTGTACAGATCGATGATGGCATAGCCGGGAGGGGTCTGTAAATAATAAGATTTCCCGGCCGAGTTTTTATCGCCTTCTTCCCACCAAAAACCGCTCAAGGCACCATTACAATAGTAGGAGACATCGTTGTAAACCACCTTGTCCAACAAGTGGATATGCCCGCTGACACATGACTTGACTTTGTCTTTGTGTTGGTAAAACAAATCGATCAGGTATTTATAATCGGTGTGCATGCCTCCGCCATCCAAGTGGGTACAGGCAGCCAGCAGCGGGTAATGACTCATAATCAACACCGGGGTATTGGCGGGGAGAGCTGCTAAGTCTTTCTCCAACCATTCGCGCTGCGCCTCATCGAGCGAACCGGCATTTTTGTTGTTGCTGTCGAGAACGATAAAGTGCCAGTCGTTTTTATCAAAGCTATAATAACGGCCCGGTATGTCCAGCTGCTTCACCACATGATTTTTCCCATACATCTCATCCGACTTGTCGGGGGCGGCCCACCACATGTCGTGGTTCCCCAGGCAACTGTATACCTCATATTCTTTGATGGATGCTCTGCACTGGCTCCATATCTGCCATTGTTCGTTGACACGCTCCCGGGTAATATGGCTATAGTCTGCGGCATAAATGGTGTCCCCGCCATTCAGGAAAAAATCAGGTTTGTGCTTGCGAACCTCCTCCATGCATTTTTCAAAACGCTTTGGAGCATCATGCTCCGGGCGGATATGTACATCGGTAATATGGGCAATTCTCAATACCCTTTTCGATTTGCCTTTTTTGGCCGTTGAGGCCATTGCCTGAGGAGAAAGCGCGGTGGCGCCTGCCAATACCGCCATGGATTTTATGGCGGACCTTCGGTTAGATTTCATTGGTTGTAAGTTTTATTTTTGTGAATATTAGTTACTCTTTATTTATGAAAATCAACTTGTCCAATTTAGGGCTTGTGCTCGACCTTTTGCCCCTTCTATCAGGTTCTGTTATCGTTCACTAAGTTGATTTGTAAAAAAAAAGATTTTTTTCCGAATAGCCTTAGCAGGAGGAAAGAATTCAAGTAAGGTTCATAAAGTTAGTCCCTTCCTTAGGCATTCATGCCCGGATTAAAACTTCCAATTGAGTGATTGTTTCGCTTTGCTCTTTTCAAATAAAGGGTGAAATTTAAACATGTTTTAAAGCTGTTACCACCAGGCTAATTCGTCTTAAAACTTAAATCTCCCAAAGCAAAGGCAGCACAAACCAGACAAACAAAAAGATGACGCCAATGGAGAAGAGGTTTAACCAGACGCCGGCTTTGATCATTTCTCCGATCTTGATTCTCCCCGATCCGAATACCACCGCATTGGGAGGGGTAGCCACCGGAAGCATAAAGGCACAGGAAGACGCTAACACCGCCCCGACCAACAAAGTCATTGGGGAGACTTTCAGCGAGGTGGCGAGCGTGATCAGTAGTGGTAAAATCATACTGGCTGTAGCAGTATTCGAAGTGATTTCGGTGAGAAAATTAATACAGGCTACTACAATCAATAAGACTAAAAAGATAGGGATAAAATTCAAGGTCAGAAACTGATTGGCCAACCAGCTAGTAAGGTCGGTGCTGGAAAAACCCTTTGCAATGGACAAGCCTGCTCCAAAGATCAAGAGTACTCCCCAAGGGAGTTTTTTGGCGGTGTTCCAGTCCATCAGGTAGGTTTTTTCTTGGCCGGAAGGGATGATAAACAAAATGACTGCTCCGAAAATCGCGATGATGGTATCGTTGACCTGCGGGATGAATTTGACAATGACAAAAGAGCGGCTGATCCACAACAGGGCGACTAAGGCAAATACAATGGCTACCCGTTTTTGAGGGGTGGTAAGGGCTTCGGGAGCCTTAAAATGATAAGTAAAACCTTTCATTTCGGATGGAATGTTGGCGGTGAGGTATAGCCAAGTGACCACAATTAAAAAAGATGAGAACGGTAAGGCAAACACCATCCATTCTCCAAAAGGAATTTCTACACCTAATGAATCTTTCATGACCCCTGCAAAAATGATATTAGGAGGAGTGCCAATCAACGTAGCCATCCCTCCGATGGAAGCCGAATAAGCAATGCCTAAGAGTAAATGCTTTGAAAATAGATTGTTGTTATTCTCCGAGCCGATCACTGATAAAGCAATGGGTAACATCATGATGGAGGTGGCCGTATTGGAAATCCACATGGATAAAAATGCTGTGGCCAGCATAAAACCCAGAATGACTTTTTTAGGGCTGTTGCCAATCAGCCGGATAATGGTAAAAGCAATCCTTTGGTGAAGCAGCCACTTTTCAATGGCCAAGCCGATCATAAATCCCCCCATAAATAAAAAGATATAAGGATGTCCGTATGATGCGGTGACTTCCCCGATCTTTAAGCCTTGGGAAAGCGGTAACAACAAGATAGGAAGCAAAGAGGTAACTTCCAGTTCCACGGCTTCCGTAATCCACCAAATAGCCACCCAGGCAGTGGTGGCCAACACCGTTTGGCCTTCGTAGGAAAGGTCTTCGAAAGTGAGAGATTTTATAAGGATAAATGCAACAGGGCCGGCAAGTAAAGTTAGTATCTTTTTATAGTTGATCATTTCATTTCTTTTGTGGAGTACAACCAGCCTCAATATACCAAAAGTTGACTAGAGGTTCCATTCGGTCAGATGGTTTATCCTTCAAGTGGATAGTTCTTGTCTATGGATAACTACTGGTTGGGGTTGAGAGAAGTTGAATTTACGTATGTAAAAGATGTTCTGGATATTAATATTTATTTACAAATAACAATGTGCAGATGTAGCTTCTTTTATGTTTGTATTAATGAAACTCTTTCGTTTTATCTAATACTACCCATGATATGCATACTTTGCTCGAGAAGATTTTTGCGTCCAAAGCATTTGTCAATTCAAATAATGAATTGGTCGAAGTGCATTCGGAAACGTCCCAATACCAATGTGAATTCCTGCAAAAGATCATTATTGACAATCATTTTTCTCAATCCATTGAAATAGGGTTTGCTTATGGGATTTCCACTTTAGCCATTTTAGAAGTGGTTTCAAAAAATGCAGGGAGGCATTTTGTCATTGACAAATTCCAACATTCGGGATGGGGAGATAATGGCTTGGATTTGATAAAGCAAGCGGGATACCAAGAGTTTCTCGATTTTTCAGATGATTTTTGTTATGAAATCTTGCCTAAACTTCATTTTGACAACCGGAAATTTGATTTTGCCTATATCGATTCCAGTAAGCAATTTGATTGGATTTTGGTGGACTTTTTTTACCTGGACAAAATTCTGCAAACCGGAGGAGTGGTTGTGTTTGATGATGTGAGCTTTCCAGGGATACGGAAGGTTTTGCGGTATGTCTCTCAGTTTCCGAATTATGAAGTGTATGCCCAATTTCCGCCTAACCAAGAAGAAACCTCGTTGCGTAAGTTGGCCAATCTGTTAACGAAATTACCTAAGACAGACAAAATTTTAAAAGAGGAGCTTTTGTTGAGCGATCAACAACTTGGGATTAATTCCCGTTGTGTGGCTTTGCGCAAAACAGGGGAAGACCAACGAAATTACGATTGGCATGTGAGTTTTTAATTTTTTTGAAATTGAATGTAAATACTGGAAAGGTGCTTTTTTTCAGTGTTTGCTAAAAGAGTAAGCCGCTTGACGCTGAAGTGATTCACACGTATAGTTCTTGACCGAACATGGAATCAAAATCGGCTCATCAAGGCACTAAAGCTATTGTTGAAAAAAGTAACACAGAGGAGGCGTTTTTAAAGCATTTTTTAAGAAAAAGAAAAAGGTTAATTTACTTCACTAGGCGAGCAATCTGTAACTCTCATCCATAGGTGAAAACCTCACTCCTGATGTTGCCAAACCTTGTACAGTGATAGGGCGGTAGCCTTTTCTCTCACTTCTTGTATTGTATACAACCTATTCATGTCAAATTTCAAGATCACGCTTTTGGGTGACTGTCGGATAAGCATTAGTTTTGTGGGAATTTTCAAAGTATTAGGACTTGCTATGCTCAACAAATGCACTCATTTGCAAGTCCCCTTCAAGGTATTCATTGTCACAAGATCATTTTACAAATGAAGAAAATACAACATTTTATCGATGGAGAGCTGGTTTCCTCATCTTCATCTAATACGTTCTATACAACGAACCCGGCTACCGGTCAAGTGGTGGGTGAAGTGTATCAGGCGACTGAAAAAGAAGTAGAACAGGCAGTGACTGCGGCACGAAAAGGTTGGGAAGTGTGGTCGGAAACACCAGGTGCCGAACGAGCAAAAGTTCTTTTGAAAGCAGCCCGACTTTTACGGGAACGCAATGAAGAGCTGGCAAAACTGGAAGTGTTGGATACGGGTAAACCTTATGCCGAAGCGGTGGAGGTTGATATTCTCTCAGGTGTGGAAGCCATAGAGTTTTTTGCGGGAATTGCCGCCTCTATTCATGGTGAACATTATGACTTGGGTGGTTCCTTTGCCTATACCCGGAGAGAATCTTTGGGGGTTTGTGCGGGCATCGGGGCATGGAATTACCCGATCCAGATTGCGTGTTGGAAATCAGCTCCGGCCTTGGCTTGTGGAAACAGTATGGTGTTTAAACCAGCCGAACTGACTCCGATGACGGCTTTGGAATTAGCCAAAATTTATAAAGAAGCCGGCTTGCCGGATGGTGTGTTTAACGTGATCCAGGGAGATGGCGAAGTGGGCAAAGCCCTGACCGAACATCCTGATATTGCCAAAATTTCCCTGACAGGCGAAGTGGGTACCGGTAAGAAAGTGATGGCAGCCAGTGCTGCTACTTTGAAAAAGGTAACCTTGGAATTAGGTGGGAAATCACCGATTCTCGTCTTTCCGGATGCGGATTTGGATGAAGCCGTTTCAGGTGCCTTGTTGGGTAACTTTTATACCCAAGGAGAAATCTGTTCCAATGGCACGAGGGTGTATGTGCACAAAGAGGTAAAGGAGCAATTTTTGGAAAAATTGTTAGCGCGTACCCGGAAACTGAAAATAGGAGATCCGACTGATGCTACTACTGATGTGGGGGCTTTGATCAGCGAAGAGCATATGGAGAAAGTGTTGAAGTATATTGAATTAGGAGAGCAAGAAGGTGCCCGTAAGCTTTGTGGTGAGGGGCGTGTACAGTTTGAGCAAAGTTCTCCTTTGAACGGAGGGTATTTTGTAGAACCTACCATCTTTGATGCTTGTACGGAGGAGATGCGCATTGTACAGGAAGAAATCTTCGGGCCGGTGATGTCCGTGTTGGAGTTTGAAGAGGAGAAGGAAGTGATACAAAGGGCCAATAATACACCTTTTGGCTTGGCCGCCGGAGTGTTTACCCGGGACTTACAAAGGGCCCACCGGGTAGTGAAGCGGTTGCAGGCAGGAGTCTGTTGGATCAACACCTATAACATTACCCCTGTGGAAGTACCTTTTGGCGGATATAAACAATCCGGTATCGGGCGCGAAAATGGCCTGGCCGCCATTGAACATTACACCCAACTCAAAACGGTATATGTGGAAATGAACGGTGTGGATGCACCTTATTGATTATATAATTAATTGACCTGATTACTTATGAAATTTGATTTTGTCGTAGTGGGAGGAGGTTCTGCCGGAGTGGTGACGGCCTACCGCCTGGCGGAACAAAACCTGGGAACTGTGGCTTTGATAGAAGCCGGACCAAATGATAAGAATATTGAAAAAGTATTAGAGTTGCGCAGGTGGCCGGAATTGCTGGAAAGTGAATTGGATTACGATTACGCCATTGAACCGCAGCAAAACGGAAACAGCGCGATGCGACACAGCCGGGCAAAAGTACTGGGGGGATGTAGTTCTCATAACTCTTGTATTGCCTTTCAGGCCCCTGATTATGATTTTGAAAATTGGGCAAGTTTGGGCGTTGAAGGTTGGGATGTGGCTACCGTCAGGGCTAGTTATAATAAAATGCTTTCCAAAGTAAACCTGGAAGCTTCCGACTCGAACAATGCTTGTGGTAAGGCCATGATAGAAGCGGCCAACACTTATGGGATTCCCGAAGTAAAATTCCCGCAAGGGCATTATGAAGAAGGCGCAGGTTGGTTTCAGTTGAATAAAAAAGGAGGCACCCGGCATTCCAGTTCCGTGGCTTATTTGCATCATAGTGAGCAAGTGCCTGAAAACCTGACAGTACTTTGTGATACCAAAGTAAGTCAAATTGTATTGGATGAAGAGCGGGTGGTTCAAGCCATTGAAACCAATCAAGGAAGAATTGAAATAGGAAAAGAACTGGTCGTCAGCACAGGGGCGATTGACACGCCTAAATTGTTGATGTTATCAGGGATAGGCCCTAAAAAACACCTGGAAGAAATCGGTATTTCTGTAAAAGTAGATTTACCCGGTGTAGGTGAAAATTTGATCGATCATCCTGAGGGAGTGATTGTGTGGGAAGCAAGCCAGTCTGTTCCCAAAGAAACAGCACAAGAATATGAGATCGGTTTGTTTTGTAAAGTAGAACAAGAAGCGCCTATTGCCGACTTGATGTTTCATTTTGGCACGGTAGCATTCGATATGCACACTGTACCCAATGGGTATCCTACCAGTGAGAATGCTTTTTCGCTTACGCCAAATGTGATGCGGGCCAAAAGCCAAGGAACTATTCGATTGCGTTCGGCTAATCCGGCCGATGCTCCTTTGGTAGATCCTAAATATTTTACCGATGCGGAAGGCTACGATCAGAAGATCATGGTGGAAGGTATCAAAGTAGCCCGGAAGCTGATGGAGCAACCGGCCATGAAGGCTTGGGTAAAACGTGAGTTGGCCCCGGGGGCAGAGGTGCAAACCGATGAGGAAATTTTTGAATACATTAAAAAAACACACAACACAGTATACCACCCAGCAGGAACTTGCAAGATGGGAAATCCGGAAGAAGAGCTTACAGTAGTAGACAGCGCTTTGAAAGTGAAAGGCGTAAAAGGTTTGCGTGTGGCGGATGCTTCCGTATTTCCTGCGATGGTGAGTACCAACCCTAATCTTACCTGTATGATGATTGGGGAGCGTTGTGCGGAATTGATCGGAGAAGAATATTAATAAAGAAATCAGGATTGATGATGTGATTCGTCCTTTTTTGTTATTGATACTAATTGTGATAAACTAAAAGCAGCCCGTCATGAATCATGCGGGCTGTTCTTGTTGAAGTTGTCAGATAATTCGATTTCTGGTGCTAATCTTTACAAGGCACCAATGGTGTAGCAGGACATGTTTTTTGGGTGAGTCTGGAAACAATAAGAATGGTGATCAAACTGGAAGCCATTGCCATTGTCCGGAATGGAAACAATACTTCACCGTTTTCAATCATCGGATACGGTAAAAATGGCTCTAATCCAAAGGCCGCTTCCCCGCCACCCATACGAAGGAATAAAGCCACGGCAAATCCACTGATCGATCCGTATACATTGGCCTTTTTATCAAACAATGCAGTGGTGAGTTGAGGAAAGAGAATACAATACACAAAATCACTGCACAAAGACCATAGTACGTAAACGCTTTTTACTTGCAATGCCAAGAGGGTTGCCGAAATGCCGATGATCCAGATACTCCGCTTGATAATTTTGGGAAGGTGTTTTTTAGGATCTTGTTTTTTTATAAAAAGAGGTTTGTACACATTCCAGGTAAACATGGAAGAAGCCGAAAGAATCGAAGAGTCCGCTGAAGACATGACTGCGGCCGCAATTGCTCCCAAACCTACGGTGGCTACCAAAGGAGGTGTGAGGTAGCGTACCGCATAGGGCAAGGTCAAAGCCGCTTCTTCGGGTGGGTTGATGCCTATGGCATTCCAGTCGACTACATTTCCGATCATACCGATCAACACGGCAGGGATAGCAGCCAAAATACAGACAAACCCGGCAATGATGGATAACCGTTTGGCTGTTTTGGCATCTTTAGAGGAAAGCACCCGTTGAAAATATACTTGCCAGGGAATTCCTCCGAAAGTGAGTAATAAAGCATAGTCCCACCATTGCCAATAGGTGTTGCCCCATGCCGCATCGTTCCATCCCTTCCAAGGAGGAAGCAATGAAGTGCCCTGATTTTGACTATATGTATTCCAGGTTTCTGCCAAGCCCCCTGTGTGGTCTAAGGCAAAAGGCAGAATGACAAACAACCCTGCTAATAACAAAATCATTTGAAAAATATCCGTAAGCGCCACTGCCCATAAGCCACCGATGGCGGTGTAAATAATAGCAATGGTAGCTGATAGCAAGATAGAGGTGTTAAAATCCAAAGACAGGACCGTGCCGAAGGTAGTACCCAGTGCGGTCAGGATGGCTGCCGTCCAGAACACTTCCCCACTCAATGCCGGTAAAAATAAAACAGCGGTCATTTTTTTGCCGAAACGTTGGCTCAAAGGATCCAGCATGGTTTTGAAACGGTAGGTACGCATCTTGCCGGCAAAAAATAGCCCTCCGATAATCAAGCTCAGTGCATAGCCCCAAGGTGCTTGTACCCACGCCAATCCACTGGAAGCGGTGTATTCGGCGGTTCCGTTGATATAGCCTCCGCCTACCCAGGTGGCACTCATAGTGAATACTGCAATACCAACAGGCATAGAGCGTCCGGCCAATAGCAATTGGTTGAGATTGTTGGACGATTTAAGACTGGAAGCATACATGCCCAAGTAAAAGATCAATCCGTAGAATACAACCATTGAAATAAAGCCCGGCCAGTATACGGGACTGCCATAATAGTCGAGTCCCAAGCCTATCAATAATAAGATAATGATTAAGGTTAAAGAAGGAGTTATTTTTGAATTGCTACTTGTAGGGGAAATGATTCCCGTCAATAGTTTGATCATCTACTCTTTAATTTTTCTATGTTCTATGCAACGTATATCTTAAGCTTGTTCCCCTCTGCCTTATTGCCGTATAAGACGCTAATCATCTTAAATGAACGGTTTTGCTGAAATTATGACCGTAAAAGAAGGAAATGTAGTTTGCTTTTTTAGTATACTCTAAAAAGACCAGCTTCGAAATTAAATATTTCATTGTACAGAACCAAATAGTATACAAGAACGATAAGACTGTAGGTTGTTAAATAATACTGTGATAAATGACTTCCTACATAGGACCCGGCTTCTTCTGGTTAAGTTGAATAGAACATAATAGCTTTCTTTGTCAATGAAAACCTTAAGTTAAGAGATAACTTTTTCTAATTTTTTTAAACCCCTCTTTTTCTATTCTCATAGCCTGTTTATTTCAAAATAATAGACAAGGTTCTCTATGCTTGTTTTTGAAGTGTAAGGAGGATTTTCTTGGAAAAATTAATATATAAAAATCCGGTAACAACCTATACTTCGTATGTACAGTCAAATCAAGTCATTCACTAAAACAACTCACTATGAAACGCATAATGCTAACATTGGCTGTTGTATGTGCAATAGCGATAGGGGTATACCTGATTGCGGCAGATCATCTCGATGCTCCGGCGGTAGGCTCTTTGGCCGAAGGAAGTTCGTTGGCGGATATTACCGATTATTATGCTTTTGAAAGCCCTGATAATGCAGATAATTATGTGTTTGTCTGTAATGTGTCAGGCCTGACAGCACCCAGTGCTACGGCCGCAGCTTCTTTTGATGAGGAGGTGATGTATGAATTTAATATTGATACGGATGCGGATAATGTGGAAGACCTGGTGATTCAAGCGCTTTTCAGAGATGGAAAAGTGATTGCTTTTGGTCCCATAGCTCCTTCTGAAACAGGCCGGACCAGTAGGATCGAAAATGAAGCCAACCGGGTGGAATCGGAAATCAGCACTTATAATGAGGAGATACAAATAGGAGAAGCCAATGGCATGAAAGTCTTTGCCGGGCCCAGGGACGACCCGTTCTTTATGGATTTTTTCCGGTTTGTTGCCATTGTGAACGGAGTAGCCAAAGGAACACCGGATGGCGAAGACCCTACGGCTTTTAACAACCCCGGACAGGATACGTTTGCCGGTACCAATGTATTGTCAGTGGTGGTGGAAGTACCCAAAGATATGCTGGGAGATACGAATACCTTTACCTCTTGGGTAGAATCCAAACGGAAAATGTAAACCTTATTTCTTACCCTTCTAAACCCTAACAAGACATGAAAAACCTGAATAAAATAGTTGCCTGTTTGTGGATTATGAGCGTGCTGATGACAATGGCTTGTAAAGACGATGACGATGATGTGGCCCCAAGAAATGAACCCAAAGCAAGTGCAGGAGACAGCCAGTCGGTAGACCTGGAAAAACGGGTAATCCTGGATGGCTCCGCTTCGATGGGAAGTAGCCTGACATATGCCTGGGAACTGACCGATCCCAATGGAAGCAACGCCACTTTAACGGGTCTGGATACGGATATGCCTTCTTTTATTGCCAAGATGGCGGGAACCTATACAGCTACCCTGACAGTGAGCAATAGTGAGGGGAGCAATACGGCTTCGGTGAACATTGTGGTGACCAATCCGGAATATGTATTGGCTGATCAAATGGGGCGACCTGCGATCAATACCGTATTTAACTTTTTTGGCGATGCCGAGGCAAAAAACAATTATAACCAAACGCTGCCTTCGGAAGGGGCCGGAAATGCGATGGCATTTGAAGGTATTTTGGATGCATTGCAAGAGTACATCGGGCTGGACTCGGAGAGCTATACGAATGTTTTAGGCTTGGATAATACCACTACGGCTACGGTTTTGGCAACAGATGTATTGGGTTCGAATAAAACGGCAGCGTCTACTTACGGCCCTTCGGACCTGAACAATATCAAAGTAGGGGAGAATGTATTGAACGGTCGTGGATTAAGCGATGACGTAGTGGATGTAACCTTGATACTGGCTTTGGCCGGAAATGACCTTAATAATTTGAATGATACGCAAAAAGGGTTAATCAGTGATAATGTACAGGCCAATGACAAGGCATTTTTAACTCAATTTCCATACCTGGCATCACCTCATTAAATGTGATCGATTATCCGCATGTAAAAGTTATGCCTTTGTGATTCTTTTACCCGTTTCAATTCTTCTTCCTTAGATCATTTTCTCATGAAAAAAATAGTAATTCTTCTGATCTTGTTGGTTGCGGCTGTCTGGGCTTTGTTCCAATGGCAGGTTACCAAAGTAGAGTCATTGTCCGAAACGATCACCCACAGGCAGGATTATACCCGGTATTTGAAACAGAATTATGAGCCGGAACCTTCGGAAAAACTGGATGCTGAAATTACTTTTTGGTTGGATAAACTTGATAAACAACCGGAGGGCTTTTTGTATATGGAAAAGGCTGCGGCCTTGCTGAGCCGGAAGTATAAACTCCTTGGGAATCTAAAGGATATCCAATTGTCGGACAGTCTTTTGCATAAAGCAAATACTTTTCTGAAAGGAAAAAAGAAAATCAATAATTACCTGTTGCTTTCTGCCAATGCCATTGGGCAACACCGGTTTCAGCAGGCAAAGAGCTATGTAGAAAAAGCATTAAACCTGGAGCCTTTTAATTTTTCCACAATGCTCATGGCATTTGATGCCTATATGGAAACCGGAGCTTTTGAACCTGCTGAAAACTTATTGAAGCATGCGTATGCACCCACTTCCTTTGATTACTTAATTCGCGCGGCAAAGTTTCAGGATCATCAAGGAAATTTGGATTCTGCTCTTTTTTTGATGGAAAAGGCCCAGGCAATTGCCGCCCAAAAGGGTTTGAAAGATAAGTACCTGTGGGTCAAAACCAATTTAGGCGATATGTATGGGCATGCAGGGCAATTTGAGAAATCGTATCACACTTATCTGGAAGTATTGGATGAAGGTGCTCATTCGCTGCATGCCATGAAAGGAATTGCCTGGCTTGCTTTTTCCCACGATTTGAAAACAGATGATGCCAAGGAAATTTTATCCTTTATTCTAACACAAAGAAAATCACCGGATGTCTATTTGACCTTGGCAGAGATTGCCGAATTTGAAAATGACAGAAAAGAAAGAGCGAAACAGTTGGCTTTGTTTGAAAAAGAGACCTATGAACCGGGCTATTTTGAGATGTACCGACCCTCTCGGGTAGCTTTAGTGGCTGAAGAGGAGGATGTTCAAACGGCTATCGCCTTAGCACAAGATGAAATAAACAATCGCTCTACTCCCAGTGCTTATTTGCTATTGGCCAGGACTTATGCCAGAGGTCAAATGTTTGACAAAGCATTGGCCATTGTAGAAAACCATGTGGTGGGGGAAACTTTCGAACCCTCTCTTCTTTATCAATCAGCCTTGATCTATCAGTCGGCAGGTTTGAAACATCAGGCAGAGCAACTTTTTGAAGAGGCTTTGCAAAGTTCTTTTGAGTTGGGGCCGGTAGTCGTGCAGAATATTAGATTGCAATTGACAAAGTGAATAAACCCCGGCTTTTGATTCAGGATAACGGATACGAAAAACGCCTCGCTAATGAACGAGGCGTTTTTTATAGGATGCAAGTTAATACTTAGTTTTTCTCCGAATCAATTTGTTCGAGCAGCACATTTACTGCTTTTTGCAATTGCTCATCTCGGTGGTTGGCTTTACTCTCAGGAGTATTGTAAATCAAATAATCCGGTTCGGCCGGGATGTTCTCCATGTTTTTTCCGGTTTTCTTTACATACCAGGCCCGGAAAGGTACCCGCACGTAAGAACCGTCAATTAAACCTTGCCCTCCGGTAGAAATTACCGCTCCGAATGTAGGTACTCCAACCAATTTACCTAAGCCCAGCGTTTTGTAGGCATGAGAGAAAATTTCGGCATTGGAATAGCTATTGGCATTACACATGGCCACAGAGGGTTTGGTCCAGGTGGGGAAGGGCAAGCGCTCACCGTAAGGGTAATGTTTGGCAAATTTCTCGTTTTCGTCCAGGCTTTTCGCAGCCCCTCTGGGAATGGTATAAGCGTGCTGACGAACATCCAGTACTGCCATCAGGTAGTCAGTGGTCCAGCCACCGCCGTTGAAACGTACATCAATGACCAAACCTTCTTTGCCCAGGCCACTTGCGGTAAGCTCCCGTTCAAAGTTTTCAAAGCTTGGCCAGTTCATCCCACGGATATGGATATATCCTAAGCGTCCATTGGAGTATTTCTCGGTTAATTCTTTGCGTTGTTGTACCCACTCCTCATACAGTAAAGTAGAAATGGAGCCGCTTGGGCGAATGATCACTTCTCTTTTTTGTTTGTCTTTTCCTTCTACTTCCAACAACACCCTTTCATTGACGGTGTGTGTCAGCAAAGCATAAAAGTTTTCTCCGGCTTTTACTTCTGTTCCATTGACCGAAAGAATTACATCACCGGCTTCCAATTTGCTTTGAGAACGGTCTGCAGGGCTGTTTGGAATCACACGCTTGATTTTTACACCTTTAGCCAGTGGTTCAATATCAATTCCCAACAGTCCGGTGCGTTCTTGTTGTGTTTCCGCTTGGTCAGGGCCGTACATACCCATATGGCTGGCATTGAGTTGGCCAAGCATCAAGTTAAATACTTCGCGGAAGTCCCGCTTGGTGGATGCTTGTAATGCCCAGTTTTCGTATTTCTTCTTCAGTTGGTCCCAGTTGTTTCCGTGGAATTCCGGATCGTAGAAGCGCTTGTTTAAGGTGCGCCATCCCTCGTCAAAGATTTGTTTTTTCTCTGCGGTGTAATCGATTTGGATGCTGGCCGTAAATGAGAGGCTTTCTTGCGAGCCGCCTGAAGCTTTGATTCTGCCGATAGAGCCGCCTTTTCTGATGAAGTACAAATGACTGCCTTTAGGGCCTATGTTTACGGCAAATGGCGATTGACCTCCTGAGGTCATCGGCTTCATCTCCGTTCCGTCCCATTGGATTTGAAACAAATCTTGCTTGGCCTTGTAGCTCATTCTGCCGCTACGGTTGTTGACAAAGTAAAACGTTTTGCCATCATTGGAAATAGCCAGGCTAGATTCATTGCCCGGTAAACCTGTTACTTGAGCTAATCGTAAGTGAATGTTTTCAAAGTCAATCTGAATAGGAGGTAATTCCTCTTCTTTTTTATCTTTCTTGTCTCCTTTGTTTTCCTTTTTTGAAGGTTGGTCTTCTTCGAAATCTTCCCAGTCTTGTTTGGTTTTTTCCCAATCTTCTTTTTTCAACCAAACAAACCAAACATCGGCATCGCCATTGTTTCTGGAAGATAGGAAACCCAGTTTAGACCCGTCTTTACTCCATACAGGTTGAAAGTCCGGGCGTGGGTGTAAACTTACATTTACAGGTTTTTTACTATTATCTGCTGCGTGAATATATACTTCTTCGTTGAAGTTAAGGTCTTCTAAGGAGTAGGCCAACCATCGTGCATCCGGACTCCAGCTGACACCTCCGGGGTGTGCCCAGCCGTCTAACAATAACTTTTCGTTACTCAGTTTTCCTTCGGGACTGATTGAAGCCGTGATTAACGTGCCGCCTCCTCTGGTATAAGCAATTTTTTTGAAATCAGGAGAAATCACCGGTTGTGCCTCATCTTTTGCCGTTTTGGTGATTTGAAGAGTTTCGTGTTTTAAACTCTTGAATAAATCCGGCTGTTCGGGATTGGACGAGCGTACCATAAACAGGTCGTACTGGCCATTCCGGTCTGAGGTGAAGAGCAAAGTAGAATCATTTAACCAGGCAATATCCTGATCTCTTGCCTCACTTTTCGTTAATTGTACGGTTCTTCGTTTTTCTTTATCGTTTTCTTTGACGAAAATCTCACCACGAATGACCAAGGCCAGGTATTTGCCATTAGGCGAAACGGCATATTCCGAGGCATTATTAGAATAAGATTTGCGTTCGGTTGGGTCAAAGCGGTAATCCGTATTCAATTGTAGATTTACCTTTTGAGGATTTCCACCCTCAGCGTTCATTGTATAGATGTGGGCAAATTGCTCAAAGGCGATTTTTTTACCATCCCGGCTGATTTCCATATACCTTACTCCAAAGTCTTTATATGACGTCAAAGCTTCCGGGCTTCCCTGAGCTTTTCCATTATTGTCTAAAGCAAGTTTGAAGATATTGAATTTGCCATTGCGGGCACTGATAAACAAGAGGGTTTGGTCGTCTTTCCAAACGGGGTTAAAATCATGTCCGTCAAATTGAGTCAGTTGTTGAAAGCTTTTTTGCTGGTTATCATAAAGCCATATTTCCCGGTTAGCAGGACCTCTGTAAGCTTCACGGGCCAAACGGCAAGTACCTCGCACAAAAGCGATAAAGCGTCCGTTCGGAGAAGTTTTGGGCGTGAAACCCACTGCGTCAAAAAGACGGGTAGGAGTGCCGCCTTTGGCCGAAACCTGGCTCAACTCTCTTTCGCGCTCCACGTTTACATAGGTTCTGCGGGTTTCCATCTGCAGTTGTCCGTCTTTTGTCCACTCACTTATTTCATCACTGGATGAGTGATAAGTAATTCGTTGAGGCAGTCCGCCTTGGGTAGGAATGACAAAAATATCATCGTTCCCATAACGGTCGCTGCTAAAGGCAATTTGCGAGCCATCAGGGCTCCACTTGGGTAATTGATCATAGGCCTCATGAATAGTTAGCCTGCGAGGCTCTCCTCCTTGTGCATTGGCCACCCAAATATCCCCTTGATAGGAGAAGGCAATTTGTGATCCGTCCGGACTCAATGCCGGAAAGCGCACAAAAGGCACGGGATCTTGTGCCGCGGCCATATGAATGAGAAGGTTGATAAACAGTGTCGTTAAAATTGGAATTTTATACATTTTAAAATGTAAGTTTTGATTTAGTTGAATAAGGTGTATAAAACGGGGCTTGAAATTACTAAATCTTAAGGGTAAAAGTTGGGTTTAAGAGAAGTTTACCAATTTGTTAACGAATTTAATTGGAACGGAAAAAGCCGTAAGGGCTACGAGCAGCTCTTACGGCTTTTTACAGATGGCTTGATGGATTGAACTTCTTGTTGTTCAAAAAAGCCGTGAATGCTAGGCGGTTAGTGTGTTTGCATGTTAAGGACTATGTTTTGAAAAGCCGGCTTCCCGGATATGATGTGCGGCATCTTCCATACTTGTTTTCTCTTTGCCTTTTTTGATCAAAAGAGCGATAATGAATTCCAGGCCAATACAGCTGACCATGGCACCGGCAATAGAACCATTGACCCAACTACTCAAAAAATAGCCTCCGATAGCGGCCAAGATCCCGGACAGTACCGATAAGAGTAACATTTTAGGGAGGTTGTCGGTAAGCATATATGCGATAGCCGGCGGACCTACCAGAAAAGCAACTACCATAATGGCACCAACGGATTCGAAAGAGAGGACAGTCGTGAGAGATACTGCGGACATCAGGGAGTAATGCCAGAAACTGGTGGCTATGCCCAAAGTAGCAGCAAAAAGAGGGTCGAAACTAGTAAGTTGCAAACCTCTGTAACCCAGTATTATATACAATAAGATAATCACAAAATTGATGCTTAATATCCAAACCGTTTGAGGGCCCATGTTTTGTCCGTTTACTATCCAAGTATTGAGTGGGACATAGGCGATTTCTCCATAAAGGACACACTCTTGGTCCAAGTCGACTTTATCTGCGAAAGCGGAAACCAGAATAACGCCAATGGCAAATAACCAAGTAAATGCTACCCCAATGGCGGCATCAATTTGTAACTTCCCTTTCTTATTCAGTATCTCGATGATAATGGTGGTGAGTACACCGAATATCGCTGCTCCAATCAACATCGGTAGTGATGCACGGGTGTGAGCTACCAGATAAGCTAACACAATACCAGGCAGTACCGCATGGGAAATGGCATCGCCCACCATCGTCATCTTTCTAAGTAAGAGAAAGCAACCCAACAGTCCGCAAGTGGCGGCTACCAAAGCTCCGGTGAGTATGATCCAAAAGGCATCCATATACTATTTTTTTTTGAGTTAAAAGCCCTTTTATTCTTTGCCCTTGTAGGGTACGGGTGAGGCATGAGGGTCAACCAAAGGGTATTCCAGTTGTTTTTCCAATTCTCTTTCCAGTTCCGGGGTGATGATATGTTCAATGGCCTCGGCATCTTCATGTACATGGTCGGAGGGTAATTGCATATGTTTGGTCAAATAAATCTCCCATAAACGGTGGATTTTTGTTACTCTCCTTCCTTCTTCCACACCTGAAGGCGTTAAGGCCACTTCTTTTCCCGTTACGGTTACCAGGTTTTTCTTTTGTAAAATTATCAATCCTCTTTTGAGGTCCCGTGTAGGGATGGAGCGAGTATCCTGAATCAAATCAAATGCGCGATAACGTTGGTAAGCATCGTCCGTTTCTCCCAAGTGGTACAGGCATTTCAAAATGTTTTCCCCAAGAATTTGCTTTTTTACCCTGTTTTGAGTCTGTAATTCGTAGAGAATACCTCTTTTTTTTCCAAGTAAAACTGAAAACACGGTTAAAAGCGAAAGTACAGTGACAATCCAGGGGCCTGTGGGCATTTTGGGTAATGTATAGGAGATAAAAGTGCCCATCATTCCTGCAAAGATGGCAAATACCGCAGAGAGGAAAATCATCCATTTGAGGTTTTCGGTCCAGTACCGAGCTGCTGCGGCAGGGGTAATGAGCAAGGCTGCCATCAATATTACTCCTACGGCCTGAATGCCGATAGCGATGGCAAAAACGGTGAGTACGGAAATCAGCAACTCCATCCGCTTGACCGGAATTCCGATGGTGCCTGCATATTCCCGATCAAAGGTAATGAGAGTAAAGGCTTTGAAAAAGTAGATAACAACACTAATGAGTACCAAACTGAAAAGGCCAAATACCATGACATCTTCTTGGACCATGGCCGCTGCTTTCCCAAATAAAAACTTGTCCAAGCCCGATTGAGCGGCATTGCCTGAATTCTGAATAATGGATAACAACAGTACGCCAAAACCATAAAATACAGACAGCACCAAGCCTAGAGCAGCATCCGGTTTGAGTTTTGTCCGGGCGGTAATCATGTCAATACAAAACAGCCCTAACCAACCGGTAGTAAAAGCTCCTAACAGTAAAAAGAAGGGGTTTTTGGTTTGTGCAAGCATAAAAGCCAGGCAAATGCCTGGCAAGATGGCATGGGAAATGGCATCGCCAATCAGGGCGCGTTTTCTCAAAAAAGTAAACGTGCCGACCACACCCGAGCTCGCACTCATCAATACGACTGCCAGTAATACCCAACGTACATTGGGATCGTCCAGCAGCAAAAATTCAAAGAGATTTCCCATCGTATACCGTTTAATTTTTTTCTCTGACCGGGAATTTTTTTCGACCTAACAAATCGGCTACTTGGGTTAAGATGTTTAAGCGTCCGCCATAGGTCTGGTCCAGGATTTCGCTGGTGAAAACCTCTTCCGTTTTCCCGGAGGCAATCAACCGTGTGTTGATCATCACCAGCCAATCAAAGTACTGAGAGGCGGTTTGTAAATCATGATGGACTACAACTATGGTTTTGCCTTTGGATTTCATTTCGGTGAGCAAACTCATAATGGCCGATTCGGTTGCCGCATCCACACCTGCAAAGGGCTCGTCCAAAAGGTATAAATCCGCTTCTTGAGCCAAAGCCCTGGCAATGAATACTCTTTGTTGTTGCCCTCCGGAGAGCTGGGATATTTGCCGGTTTTTAAATTTCTCCAACTGTACTTTTCGAATACTTTCCAGAGCAATTTCCCTGTCAAGCCGGTTGGCCCGTTTGAAAATGTTTTTCCGGGTGTATCTTCCCATCAACACCGTATCGTATACACTGGCGGGAAAGTCCCAGTCCACCGAGTTTCGCTGTGGTACATAGGCTACCCGGTTTCTGACCTCTTCCAGGCTTTTATTAAATAATTTGACATAACCGCTGCCCGGTTTGATCAAGCCCATAATGGCTTTCAACATGGTCGTTTTTCCGGAGCCGTTAGGGCCGATGATGCCAATTAAATTTCCCTCCGGAAGTGTATAATCGATATTCCAGATAGCCGGCTTGTTTTGATAAGTAACCGTCAGGTTGTGTAATTCTATGACCGGATTAGGTACATGGGCGATCATAATTGAGTCTTTTTTCCGTAATGAATAAATTCCATTGTTCTATTTTAAAGAATGTACAATGGTGTTGACATTGGCTTTTACCATGCCGATATAGGTGCCTTCCGGAGTACCGTTAGCTCCCATAGCATCCGAAAACAATGTCCCCCCGATTTGTACCGGATGCCCTTGTTCCTGGCAGCCTGATACAACGGCTTCCAAGGATTTGGTAGGAACAGAAGATTCGACAAATACGGCTTTGATCTTTCGTTGTACAATATAATTTTTTAATTCAGTCACATCTTTTAAACCAAATTCCGCTACGGTGGAGATTCCTTGTAAGCCTCTCACTTCAATGTCATATGCTTTGCCAAAATAGGTAAATGCATCATGGGCCGTAATCATGACCCGGCTTTCTTGAGGGATGCTTGCAATTTGTGCAGAGGTCCACTCATGCAGGGACTGAAGTTGTTGTTCGTACTTTTTAAAGTTTTGCCGGTAAGCTTCACAATGTTCCGGATCTAATTCACAAAGCTTTTCAGGAACCGAGCGAATACTTTCCAGCCATAATGCTACATCAAACCATATATGAGGGTCATATGTTTTATGGTTTCCGTCTTGCGATACCACTATAAGTTTTTCTTCCTTCAGGTAACTGGCTACCGGGATGGTGGGTTTTTCATGATTTAGTTTATCCAAAACTTCTACCATTTTACCCTCTAAGTGTAAACCGTTATAAAAGATGGCGTCAGCCTCTCTCAGTTTGGACAAATCGTTCATGGTGGGTTTGTAGAGGTGTGGGTCTACCCCCGGGCCCATCAAAGCATCCACTTTGATAAAATCTCCGGCAATATTCCGGATAGCATCTCCCAGCATACCTGTAGTAGCGACTACATAGGGCGTGTCTTTTGAATGATTGGTTTGATCAGTAGAGGAATTACAGCCAGTTAAAAGAAGTGTGATACTAAATAGCAGTAGTAGGATATATTTCTTCATGAATTATTACAATATGAATTGGTTTTAAACAAAGGTAAATATATTTTTAGGTTTATCTAAAAATAAAAGCCAATACTTTTTTAAAAAAAGAGAGATAAAAAGATGAGGGTATTTGTCAGGAAAGCGCTTCTGAGTGGAGTACTAAGCGCATCTTTTTTGGGCAAAACTCTTATTTCAGAAAGTTCAGTGCAGTATTCTGAGAACCTTAAATTGAGAATTTTTACCACCAACGGGGTGCCTACCGCAACGCATTTTAAACGTGCTCTAATAAGAAACCCATCAAGCTGAGCCGGATGGGTTTATAATTTAATTTAGCCGATTAACATTTACATTTATCTTTAATGAAGCGGTTGAACATTGTTTAAAACCCAATTTGCATTGCGTTTTTCAGCATTTGAAAGTTAAAATAACACACTTCAGTGTTTTGATCACTATTGCTTGTCTTACGTTGGTTTTTGCATTGAGGTTTTTTCACTGTAAGACTATCCATGTTTAAGATGGGTTCAATATCACCGGTTGAACCGTAGACTTTATGCAAGAGACCTCTGTACATGGTGTATGATTTTTATTGTATAAATTCAATAAAAACTTGTACAATAGTAGGTCAAATATAAAAGACAACCTAATTGCTTAACCATTATTAAGAGCTTTTGAATAGGGGAGAGAGGGAGCTTTACGTTTTGGGAGAAGGATAACTGTAGAGGAACACGAAAGGTTGTTAAGAGCAAAAAAAAGCAGGTTTAAGAAAACCTGCATTTTTGATAGTTAAAAAACTAAAACCAATTAACATAAAAATGAGCTCTTTAATATTTTTACTATCTATCAGATTAAGATGTTTCTAGTTAGAAAAGAATGTAGTGCAAATCTATAATTAATATTGATGGAATAAAAGAAGGAAAATTTTGTATTTATTCTATACTGACCATTTTCTTGACGCTTCTTAAAACCCGTTAAAGTAGGCAGGAAATTTAGTAAAATAATTCCATTTTATCACAAGTATTTCCAGTAAACTACTTTTCAGTAAAGAAGAGAGGGGGCTTAGGTCATATTATTTGTATGCAACAAAACTTTGTCTACTCCACTTAATAAAGAAAGAGTAGCAAAGTTTTGTGCTTTTCTCCGGGAAAGAAATTTTTTTAACTTAAAGTCGCTCCGGCTTTTAGAAGTAGCGCTTTAGTTGCTTTGATCCCCTCGTCTTCACTGAGTTTGCTCCCTTCATATTCCACACCGATATGCCCGGTATAGCCTGCGTCTTTTACAATTTTAAGGATTTTGTAATAGTCGCTGTGGATTTCGTTTCCATCGGCATCAAAGTCATGAGATTTAGCGCTTACTCCTTTGGCAAAAGGCATGAGCTCTGTAATTCCCTGATAACGATCGTACTCATCCTGACAGCCGTTTTCGCCTCTGGTGATACAGAAGTTGCCAAAGTCAGGCAAAGTACCACAGCCGTCCATGCCTACTTGTGATATCACATTGGCCAACCAGGTGCCATTGGAAGAATAGCCACCATGGTTTTCTACAATTACATTGATATTAAAATCCTTAGCAAATTCGGTGAGTTTGCCTAAGCTGCTAATGGCTGCACTGCTTACTTCCTCGGCAGTGCCTTTACCGGCTGCATTGACCCGGATAGAGTGGCAACCTAAAAATTGAGCTGCTTCTACCCATTTGTAATGATTTTCTACAGCTTTGACTCTTTCTTTTTCGTCAGTACTGCCCAAGTTACCTTCGCCATCAATCATGATCAAAAGGCTTTGAACTCCCAGGTCATCTGCGCGCTTTTTCATGTCTGCCAAATAGGCTTGGTCTTCTGCTTTGTCTTTAAAAAAGCCATTGACATACTCTACTGCCTCAATGCCAAAGTCATTTTTTGCTTTAGCAGCAAAATCCAGGTTATCGAGGTCACCATTGAACAAAGCTTTGTGTAAAGACCATTGAGCTAGCGAGATTTTAAAAAACAAGTCCGTGGAAGCAGTGGTAGCAGGTTCGTTTCCTGCTTTGCTTTCCTGGTTGTTGGCCGATTCGTTACTTGTTTTTCCACAGCTACTTACTATAGGAATGATTGTGGATGACAAGCCCACCGTTGCGGCTACTTGTCCTATGTTTTTTAGGAAAATACGTCTGTTTTTGTTCATATTTACAAAGGATTTGTGTACTTTTTATCTATCCAAGATACATGAATATCCTCGATTATTCAAACTTATGTGAAAATTACCTTGATTCAAACAAAAGCCCAACCATAGTGTGTGACTATCATTGGGCTTCGGGTGGAAAGAGGATGTGATAGTAGCTATTTAATTTCCTCCTCCTGTGTTTTTTTCTCTATTTTTTTGTTGAGGTTTTTTTTTCGCTTTTCTTTTTTCTTCTTTTTACGTTGCTTCTTTTCCTTTTTTCTGGGTGTTTCTTCTACAATTACGTCTTCTTCGTCATCCGTTAGCTCTTCACCTACCGTATGTAAATCAGCTTCGGCCTCTTTTTTATTTTTCTTTTTGCGTTTTTTCTTCTTTTCTTTCCTTTTTTTCTTGCCTTTTGTCCCTTCTTCTTCTTCAACTTCGTCAGAAGTTTCCCCTTCTTGTTGTTGTAAGGAATCCGCCGGAGGGTTCAACAGTTCACCAAACCTGAGCTCGTAATAATATTGTTCCATACTCTTGGGCGGTTCATTGGGGGTGGCTTGTTGACCTTTGGCCAATTTGCCGGATAGAGAATCGGCCCTACTGCCGTCTTCACTCATCTGAAAACCATCTTCGGCATAGTATTCTTCCGAATCTATCAAGGCAGAATCTGCACGCAATGAATCCGGATGAGGGTAGGTGGGTTTTGCCTTAATGACATACAAAAGTTTTTTATCATAAGGCTTTCGTTTCTTTTTAAAAATTCTGGCAAAAAAACTTCTGCGAGAGTTTTTTACCAAACCGTTCCATTTTTTTGGTTTTCCGGTATATAACGTTTTTTGGTCGTTAGAGGCGATAGCGTCCGGGTCAAGTTTGGGAGTGGAATCCCGGGTGAAATATGAAAAATACTGGTCAGACAGCCGACTATCCATAAGATATACGCTCTGATATGCCGGGCATACACGTTTAGTACACGCCATGCTGGCTATCAACGTACACAATAGTAATCCATAAAGGAGGAAATGTCTGACCATCTATTACTGTTGAGGAATTTTCTAAGCGTCAAAAAGTTATATAACCCAAGTAGGACTTTTGCAAAAAAAGTGATTTTTACACCAAATTGTTTAGAATATGCCACCTTCTCAGGTTAATATTATAAAAAATATTTTGAAAAAGTAGTTTAAAAAATATTCCGTTAGATTATCCCATCATAGAAACTTGAAATTATTGTCACAAACTAGTTTTTTTTACTTTTTTCTAAACGTTCCCTGAAATGTAAATTGTATTATTTCGGCAATACTATTCGATAGTTTGGACAATATTTGGCATTAATGGAGTAAAAGCTTGGATTACGACAGAAACATTGGGGTGAATAACAATAGAGCATGTTTTGTTGACGTACTACAATTAACACCTAATGTGTAATACTGTCATGAAAAAAATGAACTTTTTTGGAGTACTTCTCGGGTGGGGGATTCTCTCTGTCAGCACGGCTTTCTCTCAAAGTATGAATGTGAAGCCTCTTATCCCCAAGTTGAGAAGTTATAATATTGTATATAACGAACAAAAAGCGGATCAACTCTTGTTTGCTACGGGGTTTGATCAATTTAAACGTATAGAAGGGAACAAAACCTTGGTCCAATTTGAATTGGACAAGTTTGTGGATTCCCGAGGGCTTTCCAGCAATCAATTGATTAAAAACTATGAAAGTCTGGTGAAAAAGTTTGGAGGCGGTTTGGTCTATCAATATGATAACCATGCTACTTTCAAAGTAAATAAGTTTCAGAAGAGTTTTTATGTAACACTGGAAACCTACGGAGATGGCAAGGGATATAGCCTGGCAGTAGTAGAAGCCGCTATGGAACCCGGAGATTTGTTTGCGGATAATTTATTAAAAGAACTCAATCAGAAAGGTTCGTTTTCCCTGTACTTTAATTTTAAATCGGGGACGGCTCAATTACCCCCGGATGCCGAGACGAACATAACCACCATTGCAGAGGTGCTCTTAAAAAATCCAGACTTAAAAATTAGTATTGAGGGGCATACGGATAACGTAGGTTCAGCAGAAATGAACAAGCGTTTGTCAGAACAAAGGGCAAATTCGGTGATGCATGCCTTGATAAAGAAAGGAGTCGGTGCCGAGCGTTTGAAAGCGATTGGCTGGGGAGATGAAAAACCTTTGGCATCCAATACGGAAGAGTCGGGAAGGCAGAAAAACAGGAGAGTGGAATTGATTAAAATATAAAAGATATTCTCATTTAATTTGGTATACTAGGGGAAAAGGCTGGCATTGTTAATGCCAGCCTTTTTAGTTTTATTTCACTCGTAATCGCTCTCCGATATCAATTGAATTGTCGGATTTCTGATTGAGGATTTTTATCTGTGATACTTTGATATTGTACTTTCTACTAATCGAGTAGAGCGTTTCGCCTTTTTGTACAACATGAAATACTTCGTTGTTTTTATTGGTAATGGTGGTTGGAGTAAAGGTAGCTGAAGAGCTATTGTTGCTCCCCGGAGCCTTTACCCGCAGGCTTTGTCCTGTTTTGATATCTCCGCCACTCAGGTTATTCCATCGTTGCAAGTCTTTTACATTTACCTGGTATTTTCTGGAAATAGCAAAGAGAGTTTCTCCTTTCATTACCGTATGATAGTCGGAGACTGCGGCATTACCACTGTTTGTATAGGTAGGCGGTGTATTTACCGTACCTGCAGGAGCTAACAGATTATCTACAATCAGTTTTTGTCCGGCGTATACATCATTACCTTGTGGAATATTGTTCCATGTTCTTAGGTTTTGAGCCGTTATGTTATACAGCTCCGCAATACTGTACAAATTTTCTCCTGCTCTCACCACATGGTATCCGTTTTCCACGGTTGGTAGGGTAGTGGCTTGCGAATAGGTAGAGGCATTTGCACTCGGTGCCAAATACAAGACTTGACCTACTTTTACATTTAAATCGCCTCCCAGATTGTTCCATGCTATCAGGTCTTTTACATTTTTTTGATAGTTCCGGGCAATGCCATACAAGGTTTCTCCTTTCACCACCGTATGCGTTGTCGCTGAGGGGTTAACTGTTGTTGGTGGTGTATAGTTCGTTGCCGGTTGGTTGTAATCAGGAGTCGGGTTTACAGACGGTTGGTTATAATTTGTATTACCCGAAGTACTTCCTTTCCGGATCACTAACTTTTGATCAATATCAATATTGTTATCAAACAATCCATTCCAAGCTTTGATATCAGCAACACTCACTTGGTATTTTCTGGAAATTCCAAAGAGAGTTTCTCCTCTTTGTACGTAGTGGTACCTTTCAGCGCCTCCGGTGACATCCGTTGCCGGTTGGTTGTAATTCGGTTGTGTAGGTGTATTGTCTACCGCTGGGGTATTATAATCCGGATAGTTGTCCGTAGGAACGGAAGTGGGATTACCTTCATCATCGATCAAAATGACACTGTCCAGCGGATCTTTCGCGGTAGGTGGTACATTATTTCCGGTAGTAGGATTGTTGCTGGCTATGGTTTGCTTTTTCACAATCAAGGTTTGCCCAGGGCCTACTTTTAAATCATTCTGCAAATTATTCCATTCCTGTAAATCCAAAATAGTGACACCATATTGACGGCTGATAGTAAACAGCGTTTCACCGGCTTGTACCGTATGATATTGCGTACCCGAAGCATCGGTAGAGTCACTGGCCGGAATATTAGGACCGATGGTAATAATATCCGTACCCGGTTGTGGAATGTCAGGTTCTTCGTCTATTTGCGGAATGGTGTCAATTGCCGTAGTATCTTCAGTGATGACCATTTTCATTTCGACTTCACGGATCTCCACCGGAGTTTTCTTAGGCCTTTTGCTTTGCAACCAAAGTACCCGTCCCATCACTAACATTTCGGTTTTACCCATCCGGTTGAATTTTGCTACATTATTGAGCTTAATTCCATAACGTTGGGCAACCTCCCATGGGGATTCGTTGGGGCTTTTGACCACATGGTATTCTACAGGGCCTTTGCTGTCTTTCTTATCTAAATAATACACCTGACCTTCCACCAGTTCATCAAACATCGTCATATCATTGGTCCGCAAAAACTTATTGGTAGAAACCCCCAAAGTATTGGTGACGGTGAGAATGTTCAGGTTTTTTCCGGCAATAAAACCTTCTTTGCCGTTAATTGTGGCTAAGGTGATAGTGTCCCCGGCTATAGGCCGTTTTCTTTCATTCCGGATGATAGGGTAGGGATTATCATTGACGATTTCGTAGATCGTATCCCTGGCGATGGTGTATTCAAGATTTTCTGTAGGCGTATTATTATTACGCGGTATTTGTCCCCCGGGAATGCCTGTGTAAGACAGCCCCAACTTACTTTTGATCTCCGCTTCCCGGCTTACGGGGATGGGTAGCAAGAAGGTATACTTTTTATCATTGGGTACCGGGTTGTGTTTTAACCAACGGTTGTACATTAATAGGGAGCTTTCACTGATCCCGGTTAATTGTGAAATATCCCGGATACTTTTCCCATTCGCGGGGTATTCACATAAGGTGATGATCGAGCTATTTTTATTTACCGCATTTTGAAAAGCAATTTTATGGGCTAACAAGTGGATAATGTATAAGTGGGTATCCTTTTTCAATTCCGCCTTATCTTGCCCGATGTATCTACGGTCAATAATATTATTGGCTCCGGTCAAACCCAGGTTGTACGAAAGGGAGGAGTAAATCCAGTTGCGCAAGAAATAATTATTTTTCTTTAAATACTGGGCAGCTCCCCGGCTGGCCGAGATGATATGTTTGCGTTCGTCCACCTGAGTATTGATTTGCATCCCTAATTCAATGGCCGTAAACTCCTTGAATAGCCAATAACCTACCGCATTGGAACGGGAAATGGCATTGGCAAGCAAAGCGCTTTCTTGCAAAGCCAGGTATTTAAAATCATCAGGTAGATTTTCTTCTTTGAATACTTTTTCTATCAGTGGAAAGTAAAGATTACATCGGTCTACGTATTCCTGGTAGTAATTGGGGTTACGCATCAAGTCATCCACTTTCCGCTGTATACGGGCCCGCACCTCGTTGTGAATCTTCAGCTTTACCCCGGCAAACATCATTGATTCTGGCACCGAAAATGACTGAGTAATCCCCCACGTGTGTAGCGCGATTAAGATCAGGATGGATAAATAAAGTTTTTTCATAAGAATAAAAAAATTGCTTTTCTCTTAAGATTGTTCAAGATCACTACTGGTTTTTCCTGGCTATCAACAAGCCATCCCTTACAGGTAGGATTACATTACTTACCCGTTTGTCTTGCTGTACTTTTTGGTTAAAAGCCCGAAGCGCTTCGGTATCTTTGTCTTTAATGTCCTGCCGGGTAATTTTCCCATGCCATAAGACATTATCCGCAATAATAAAGCCTCCTGGGTTGACTTTGTCAATGATTAAATCAAAATATAGAGAATAATTGCGCTTATCCGCATCAATGAACACTAAATCAAAACGTTCTTCTAGGTTGGGTATCAAACGGGTCGCATCTCCGATCAGGTAGTGGATTTTATCCGTTAACCCGGCTTCCTCAAAATACCCCCGTACCCGGTCTTCCAGTTCCTCATTAATATCAAGGGTATACAATAGTCCGTCATCACTTAGCCCCTGAGCCAGGCAAATGCCTGAATATCCTGTAAAGGTACCGATCTCCAAAATTCTTTTGGGACAGAGCATTTGTGACAAAAACTGCAAAGTGACCCCTTGTACATGGCCTGAAATCATGTTGGGCATCAATACATGTAAATGCGTTTCTCTGTTAATTTTTTGCAGCAGGGGTGATTCTTCCGAAGTATGAGCTTGCAAATAATCTTCAATGGCCGGATGTATTACTTCCATGGGCTGTCTTTTTTGGTTTGTTAAAAAGTCAAAGCAAAGTTTACTTTGAGTACCCTTCTATTTTTCAACTGGGCAAAACGCAAGGGTTGTCTTTTGGTAATAACAGCAATACCAAACTCCCTCTTTGCAGCGGTTTACCCGGAGGAAAAATACAAAGATAACCCCCCTTTTATTTTCTGTACTAGCAATAAGCCTCTTTTTTCTTTTAGAAAAACCTTGAGAGAATTTATAAAGAAAACCTTGTGGTCTTGTACTAGTAAGATTACGGAATTAGTTGAAAAAATATAAACTGATACTTTAATGTATACTTTATCTTTGTTTGATTTACAGGTAGTTAAGTTTATTTCGGTTATAAAAATACTAGAAAAATCACGAATTAAAAAGTAACTTTTCTTCAGATTCGGTTTCCAGGCGTAAAAATCTTCACATACCTTGTCAAGTGGGAAGGAGGTTTTTTAAGTCTTCGATTGTAAGGTTCTACACCGGTATGGCTTTTTCAGTGAGGCTTACAAAAGCTTCATTTCCAAATGCCTTCTGGGAAGAAGGGAGTTCTGATTGATCAGGAAAACCGCTATATTTGCAATTCTTTTATAGAAGAAATTATATTAAAACTGCCAAAAAATAAATAGCCATGACCTATTACAAGACTAGGGATGAGATTGAGATTATGCGAGAAAGTGTGTTGATTGTTTCCAAAACTTTGGGGCTAATGGCACAGGAAATCAAACCCGGTATTTCTACGTTGGAACTGGATAAAATTGCGGAAGAATTTATTCGTGACCATGGCGGAGAGCCTGGCTTTAAAGGATATGGAGGCTTTCCGAATACCTTATGTACTTCGGTAAATGAGCAAGTGGTACACGGCATCCCTAACGATATCCCTCTCAAAGACGGAGATATCGTTTCCATTGACTGTGGCGTGAAAAAAAACGACTTCTATGGTGACCATGCTTATACCTTTATGATCGGTGAAGTAGATCCCGAAACCCAACGTTTGGTAGAAGTGACAAAGCAGTGCTTGGATTTGGGTATTGAGCAAGTGAAATTAGGCAACCATATCGGTGACATCAGTTATGCTGTTCAGCAACATGCTCAAAAGCATGGCTTTTCGGTAGTGCGTGAGTTGGTAGGTCATGGCGTAGGGCGTAACCTGCATGAGAAACCCGATGTACCGAACTTTGGCAGGCGGGGTAACGGTCCTAAAATCCAAAATGGACTGGTACTGGCCATTGAGCCGATGATCAACCTGGGAAAACGGAAAGTGTTGCAACTTCGTGATGGTTGGACCATCGTTACCGTTGACAAAAAACCATCTGCCCACTTTGAACACAATGTGGCAATTATTGATGGAAAAACAGAGGTGCTTTCCACGTTTGAATTTGTGGAAGAAGCCTTGGCTCAAAAAGTATAAAGTATCTTTTTTAGGTTGTCTGATTTTAGATAAAGCTACCTAAAGCTCCGGGAATAAATACCGGAGCTTTAGGTGTATATAGCCTATACCTACCCAATTAGATTCCATTACTTGCGATTAACCTACCTATGTAAGTTTCCTTGATTATTTGTACCTTCAATTGCTTAGAAAGGTCGTTTTGATTGTACAATCAAGACCCATTTTTTAACCTTTCTGATATATGAAGTTTTTATTGACCTTATTTTTTGTCACCAGCTCTTTTTTGATTTGTACCGCACAAGAAGATAACTCTGTAGGAAAACACATCAATGCCGTCAGAAACAAAGTCATGAAAGAAGGGAGGGAGATCCTTAAAGAAGGTTCTGAAGACCGTTTATCCTTCTTTCGCACTTCTACGACTAATAAATTTACGGAAGTAGAATATTATTTTGATCAGTATACAGGCGTTTGCTTAGGCTATACGGTGATTTATTATAATTTGGAGCAAATTAATAAGGTAGTGAAACTGATGAATAAGGATATGGTGAATGTAGACGACACAAGTTGGAAGGATTACAAAATGAAATTGAATTTCGACTTGGTTTATGAAACAGACCATTTTGCAGTGAATGTGGAACCGTTTGAATAAGGTAGTTGATGAGGATGAGAGGCATCTAACTTGCATCCTCATCAAAAAAAGCTAGTCCAAAAGCACCTTCCAGGCGGCTAAGATATTTCCGGATTGTAACAGTTGATGGGCATACTCATGAGGGTTTGCCCTTTTCTTTTGTTCATCAACGGATACCGGTTCCAGTTCTTTCGGAGAAGGTATTTGTTCTACATTGCCAAGCTTTCCGAGATCGTTGCCTGTAAGAATATGACTCTTTTTAATAGCTTCGGGAAGTTGATCTACCCCGATGCCTTTTTTGCGCAAGGGTTTGGCGACTTCAAACATATTTTCCAAGGAGGTCCGGCAGTACCAGTCACCGCCCATTCTTCCCACAAGGTGCATGAGTGTAGGGTCGATTTTTCCTTGCTCGTTCAGTACTTCTTCCCGCACATGTGCCAGCAAAACCTCACAAATGATCAGGTTGCCGGCTCCTCCTTCCCGCCCTAAAGAAATAACATCTTTGACCGCGCATTCAAATTGTACCGGAGACTCCGCTACCCGGGGAGGGCGCACCTTTTCGGAAGGAAGAGGGGTAAAACCTGCTTTGATAAATTCATTGACGCCTTTTTCGTATTCGGTACTGGCTAAAGATGTTTGTTCCACCATATCATAATTGACCACATTGATTACGGTTTCTTTTACTTCCAATATATTTTCCAGCGTGTGTTTGGTGGTATTGCCCCGGACCCTGCGGGCAGGAGAAAAGACCAGGGTGGGAGGATTGGCTCCAAAGGCATTAAAAAAACTAAACGGGCTGAGGTTAATATTGCCTGCTTGGTCAACAGTACTGGCAAAGGCAATAGGCCTGGGAGCCACTGCCCCTAATAAATAGGAGTGGAATTCGGCCGTAGAAACTTCTTTGGGGTTAATGGTTTTCATTGTGTAATGTGTTGTTTAGGAGTTTTTTAATTTTGAAGAAAAAATTGAGGTTTTCTCAACAAATATCTTGCAAGGCCAACAGTAAACTTACCACTGTCGATAGTTTCTATCTCATTGAAAGATAAAGCACCAAATTGCAAAGAATAATGAACATGCGCAAACGCTTGAACGGATTCGGTGAAATAGGTGCGAAAAGCTGCCTTTTCTCAAAGAATATAATTTGCTTCTTTTGGGGAGAATATGTTTCTTTGATCCGCGAATTATTTTCACATTAATCGATAAACTAAAAGTAAAATGAATATTCCGGCTGATTTAAGGTATACCAAAGATCACGAATGGGTAAAAGTAGAGGGTGAGCTACTGGTAGTAGGTATCACTGATTTTGCACAACGTGAGTTAGGTGACATTGTATTCGTGGACATCACTACTGAGGGTGAAAACGTGCCAGAAGGTGAGGTATTTGGTTCAGTAGAAGCGGTAAAAACCGTTTCTGACTTGTTTATGCCTATTACAGGTGAAGTGGTGGAAATTAACGAAGGGCTGGAAGACGAGCCTGAGGCGATTAATAATGAGCCTTATGAGGGAGGTTGGATGATTAAAATAAAGCCTGATAATGCTGCGGATGTTGAGAATTTGCTAAATGCCGATGCTTACAAAGAATTGATTGGTGCCTAAGCTTTCTGTAATGTTAGCCACAAAGGCCTTCTTTTTCAAAAAAAGAAGGCCTTTGTCGTATGGCTTAAAAAGCTCTTTCTATCTGATAGGCTAAGGTGAGGGAGAATACCCGGTTTCTTAAGCTGGCCTCCGTGGAATTTGAAATATTTGCCAAGCCAGCCTCATAACTTAACCTGATCTTAATCGGGTCAATCTCTACACCGGCACCAAAGGTAAACCCGAGATCCAGCCTTTTGATAGAACCTTCGTGATCCGAGTTAAAATCCAGGTCTCCTTTTTGCCCATCCACTTTGACCCTCCCTGAGGCTGCTATGGAAATGACCGGTCCCGCATCTATAAACAATCTGGGATTTTTACGGAAGGACATCCCTATTTGAGCCAATATGGGAAGACTTAGATAGTGGATTTTTATTTCAACGTCCTCTCCACTGCCGGTATCGGTAAATTCAAATCCTTTTTGGTTCAAAAAGACCCCGGTTATCAGACTGAAGGATTCGCTGGCCGGAACTTGCATGGATACCCCGGCCCGTAAGCCCAAAATAGATTTTAAACTAACCGAAGTGTTGGACGCTTTGTCTTTGATGGTTGCTTTGGCTTGATTGAGACCAAATGTGTAGCCAATCCTTACCTGTGCCAGGCCTGTTAAGGATGTGCTTAGAAAAGTGAGTAAGAAAATGGTGATGTAAAAGTACTTCATAGAGGAATTGTGAATTTTAATTAGAGAAGTGAATTAACCTTTTTCGTTTTCCTGAAAAATGTTTCAAAAACGCCTCCTCTGTGTTACTTTTCTCAACAATAGCCCTGGCTATTCTCTTCAAAAAGTGCCTTGATGAGCCGATTTTGATTCCATCTTCGGTCAAAAACTATACGTGTAGACCACTTCAGAATATAGATTTTCCAAAATAAATAAATGGAGAATTTTTTACGATAAACTTGGTAAGTTTTATTCAAAAAATTTGAGTTGATGAGGGGTTCTTGAACAAGCTATCCTTCAAAGTATCATGTCATCAACTTTCCGTTTGGTCCATCTCTTGCATCTTTTCATGGGCTACCACTTCGGCCAGGGTCAAAAACAGGTCAATAGCTTTGGTGAAGCGAAATTTGTATTGCTCCTTGTCCGTATATTGTAGAAGGTTTCTCCGGGCGAGCTGTTTTAAAAAACGATTGAGGTCATTTTCCAAAATTCCCAGCTCCGAAACCAGTTCACTGAAAGTAGGACTTTCCAGATACAGTAGAATTTCATCTGTTGTAAACTCTCCAAACTCTAACTTCTCTTTAAAATTTTCGCTGTTTTGGCTTAACTCATAACAGACAATTGCCAAGAAAACCGTAAAGTTTCTGGATAATTTTTCATCCGTATCATCCGAAGTCAGGTAGGCGTATTCGTTCCGGATAATGAGTTCGTACCCATACGTTTCTTGAAAAAACTCGGCATAAAAGTCCTTATTCTTTTTCAAGGAAGTGAAGAGTTGGTGATCAGACCAAAGGATAAATTTTCCCTCTAATAAATCGTTGACCAGTTGTTTATGATATTCCGGATAATGCATAATTAATTCTCTTGGGTTGATGGGTTAACTTCTACGGATACGACTGGAACCTGCAATTCATAATCGGCCAAGTCGATGGTGAATTTCTCTGTTTTTTGAAACTCCGCCCGGATTTCTTTTTCGAATAACAGTGCGGACAAAATATAAAACTTTTCGGCCTTCAGGTCGGCTTCTTCCTTTTGCAATTGTTCAAAACACCATTGAAAAAAGTTCTTTACGGGTAATTGTTGTAAGAGTACTTCTTTATAAGCATCCTTGTCAAAAATCCAGTTGTCATCTGCTACCCCGTCCGGTATGATGATCATAGGTTGCTGCCTGAAGGCATTCTCCACCAATACCTTTACATCCAATTCAAAGTTGGAGGCGTAAACACCAGGCCGTTTGCCGCGTTGCAGGCCTACCTTCCAGTCAATTTTTCCTTTCCGGGCTTTGAGTAAAATTTCGTTGACCCCTGTTAACACCAAGCTCTCCGTGCGGATTCTTTCCAACAAAGGAGTAAGCTCTTTGGTAATCAGGGCAATGTTTTTCAAGATCTCCTCATTGGCATATGCCACATGTTGGTAGAGTTTCTCAAATTGTTTCCTCAGTAAAAGGTCTTGAACATTGTGTCTTTGCAAGTTGGCAAAATCACTTACTTTGTACAGTTGTCGGATTAGCGCTTGTGGGTCTTCCTTGTTCAGGATATCATTGAGCGGTTTGATATAATTTTTTACCAGATGACCGGCTTTTTTGACCTTGTCCACATAGTCAATCTGCTTTTTGTTGGATTTTAATTCCATAGCCTGATCGTACAGACTATGTGTATTGGCGTGAATTTGTAAGGTAAACTCCTGTATTTCACTCACCAAACCGTTAGCCAGGTCTTCTTGTTTGGATGTTTCCTCCGTTTCGCAAAGTTGGGTGAAAATCTGGGCAATGGACTGTTGGTATTTTTTGATACTTTCGGGAAGATCCAGGCGAAAGTCATCCAGTAGAAACGCCAAAAAATCCGAAAAACGCTTGTTCAACTCGTAGTTGCCATCTCCCAACACTTGTACAATCCGGTAGCTTGCCAGCTTCTCAATAGCTATTTCGAATTGCAGACATTTTGCTTCCAGTATCTCATGAGGAATAAAGAAGTTGTTGCTTTTGGCAATGCCAAAAACCTGCTCGATAAAAATATAGTTATCCGCTAAAAAATTAAGTACCGTTTTTCCGCTTGCCTTCATGTTTTCAATGTTCTGTGGTCACCCTTCCTTCAATCCTTCAATCCTTCAATACTGACATACCTGCTTTCCGTTTGGCCAGACTGGTAAAGGTTTCATCCAAGTACACCCGGTTGCCGTTTTGCATTGAGCGTTTCATGAAATAGTATTTTTCAATCCCGATACCCTGTAAGTTGCTGGCAAAAATCAGGATAAAGCCGTTTTTCTCACAGAAGCGGATGAGTTGGCCGATGTTGTGTGGGTCAATGGTAAGTTCATCCACACAGAACACCACTTTATTTTCCTCATCATCTACTTTGAAATATTTGATGATTAATAAAAACAAGATCAAATTAATCATACGGATGGTTCCGGTGGATTCATTCTGGCGCTTTAAGTTGATGGTTTTTTTGCTGCCTGTTTCATCGGTTACCAACACATCAATGTCAAACAACTCGTCAAAGTTGTAATTCCGGGCTTTGGGTTCGCGCAGGTACTCTTCCAAGACTCTCAAATACGCCTGTTGCTCACGACTGTTGAACTCATTGAACACATCCACTTGAAACCCGGTGATCCGGATGATTTTACTGATCTTCGTCAGATCATTGAGGAGGGTGCTGTTGTCTTTGAGTTGGATTTTGATAGAGGCCAAATCCGAGATTTTATATTCGTCAATTTCCCGGTTGAAGCGTTCGATAAAGACTTTGAACTGCTCGTAAATCTGCAAGTGTTTGCGCACCGGTTCGGTAAATTGATGAGACAAACTATCCAGGAACTCTCCCATCATTTTCTCTTTGTCCGGGATGGTGATCAGCTCTTTCGTAAGCTTTTGGATAAATTCTTCTTCATCGGCCAAGGTGCTGTTCAAGCGCTGTTTCAAACTGTGAAACATTTGGGTTTTGCGCTGTTTTAAATCGCTTTGTTTTCCTATTTCTTTTTTCAATTCCTGCCGGAGTTGTTCGATGGGTTTGTCAAGCAATTGCTCAACCAGTGAAAATCCCTGTGAAGAAAATTCTTCCTGCCACTCTTGATATTGGTAGACTTTGGCTTTGTGGGCAGACTTGCGTTGATTGTATTCGGCAATGAGCTGATTGTTTTTCAGGATTTCTGCTTTTACCTCATCCAGTTGCTGTTGCCATTCCTCTTGTTGCTTTTCCAGAATCTTCAATTCCGATGCAAGCTGTTCGATATTATTTTTATTCGGACGAAAGAGTTTGACCTTTTCAATTTTTTGTTTGGTCGCTTTGATTTGTCCGTTAATTTCCTCGTATTCCCGCTTTTTTTGCTGTTCTTTCTGCAATACCTCCAAGGTTTTACTCTCTTCCCGCAATTCGTTTTCACATTCTTGCAATTCTGTTTTTACCTCCGCGAGTGTTTGTAAGGGTTTGGGTTGGATACCGGAAATGTCAATGGCTCCGTCTCCGATTTTCAAGTTGTCAAGCAACGCCGAAACCGGTTTTAGCACCCGGTCTTCCAAGGCCAATACTTTGTCAGAAAAAAGTGCATTGAGCAATTCCTGCGTAGGTTTATCATCCGAAATGTTGTGGATGAGCAGCTTGCCTTGGTTCCGGATTTTGTTTTGCAATACTTTGATCCGTTCTTGCAAAGCCCTGACCCGGCTGGCTTGCTTTTGTTCATTGAGCTGGTAGCGTTCGATATTTTGAAATTGATAGGTAAGCTCTTTGGCTTTTTCTTCCAGCTTAATGATTTCCTCTTGAAATACATCCACCAATTCCTCTATTTCATAGCCGGTGGGATTGAGCAGTTCAATTTCACGAAGAGTTTCCTCAGAACTTTTGATCAGGCGGCTTTTATTTTCTATCTCTATACTGACGCGGGTTTCTTCCCGGAGGTATTTATCTCTTTGAGGTTCCAGTTCGTTTTTGACTTTGGAAAATAGTACGATTTGTTCGTCAAACTGCTCTAATTCACTGCGCAAAAAATCCAGTTCCTTTAAGGTTTTTTGTTGGAAACTGTACAGTAATTTCCCGGCCAATTGATTACTGTGTTTGTATTCATTGACAACAAGCTGAAAGTTTTCAAAATCTTCTTTTACGGCTTTCAGGTTGTGGATATCTTGGTTAAGCTTTTTGAGCCGGTTGATTTCTTCCAGTTTGGTTGTGTCTGAAAATACGGTCAAAGCTTCCGAATGCCGGTTGTCAGCGACCGTGAGCGCTTCTTTTAAGGCATCGGCATCGATGAGTTTGGAGTTGAGCAGGTAGCGGTATACTTTGGTAAAGCTATTTTCCAGCGCCTGGCCTTTGCGCTTGACTTTGTCGGTAAGCCAAACGAAAGCGTTGCGTTGGTGGTCCGAGCTGTAGACTTCACGATACAGGTCTTTTTTGTCCAGTTTTTGAAAATAAACCCCGGTACTTAAAAATTGCTTGGTTAGCTCCGTAAACTTGCAAAGTTCTCCGTTCTCCTTGAAAAAATTAATCTCATCAAATGCCTGGTCTATTTTATAATATTCCACTTGGTCATCTTTCCGTTTGACCAAGATACAAAAATGCCCTCCGGCTTGCCCCTTGTGATTTTCAAAGACGATATAACTTTGATTCGGGTAAGGAAATAAGTGCCCGATCGTATCCTTGAAACTGTATTTTCCATTGTCAAAAGTCATATGGCGACTATTGATCATATACAAAAAATTCAGTGTATCGATCAGTGTGGTTTTCCCGATTTTATTTTCCCCCACTAGTTGGATTGAATTTTTATCCAATCGCAAGATCGCCTTGGCGTGTCTACGGGTATTGAATAAAGCGATTTTGGATAGCATAGTTTCCTGCTTTGATGTGATGCAATGGTTGATTTGAAACAAAGGGGAATGAAAAAAATGCAAATGCTTTAAGTATGGGCATGTTTGGACTTTGTTGAAAAGCTGCTTTATAGAACTTGTAAGTCTACACTTCGCTTTCCGCTTACTTAGCCTATATGCCTTGGCAAACCCCTCTTCTCTTTTCCAAAAAAACACCCGCAAGCCTGAAAGCCAGCGGGTGCATTGATTTATACAATGATTTCTACAATTGACGCAATAAGTTGTTCATCGACACGCGTTCTAGCAACCAACTTCTTACTTCGCTGATATCCATACGGAATTGGTCGGTAGTGTCTCTTTCACGGATGGTCACAGTGTTGTCTTCCAAGGTTTGGTGATCCACCGTGATACAGAAAGGAGTCCCGATCAAGTCTTGACGGGTATAACGCTTACCAATCGCCGCTTGCTCTTCGTAAACTACTTTCATGTCGTATTTCAAGTCATCTACCAGTTCCATGGCTTTTTCCGGCAAACCATCTTTTTTCACAAGTGGCAATACCGCTGCTTTGACAGGGGCCAGGGCCGGGTTGAATTTCAGAAAAATCCGGGTCTTTTTCTTATCGCCTTCTCCCACTTCCTGTTCGGTATAGGCACTGCACAAGCTCAACAAGAACAAACGGTCGGCTCCGATCGAAGTCTCGATTACATATGGAATGTAATTTTGGCTGACTTCCGGGTCGAAGTATTGTTGCTTTTTCTTAGAGAATTCCTGGTGGCTTTTCAGGTCAAAGTCGGTGCGGGAGTGAATACCTTCCACCTCTTTGAAGCCGAAAGGAAACTGGAATTCGATATCACAAGCGGCATTGGCATAGTGGGCCAGCTTTTCGTGATCGTGAAAACGCAAGGATGCTTCCGGGGTCCCCAAGATTTTGTGCCAACGGATACGCTTTTCTTTCCATTGCTCGTACCATTCCATCTCCGTGCCGGGGCGAACGAAGAATTGCATCTCCATTTGTTCGAATTCCCGCATACGGAAAATAAACTGACGGGCTACGATTTCGTTTCTGAATGCCTTACCGATTTGGGCAATACCAAAAGGCACTTTTTGCCGGGCAGTTTTTTGTACATTCAAAAAGTTGACAAAGATCCCTTGGGCCGTTTCCGGACGCAAATAGATCGTACTAGATTCGTCTGCTACAGCCCCGGTCTGGGTAGAGAACATCAGGTTAAATTGCCGTACATCCGTCCAGTTGGCGGTGCCGGATACCGGACAGGTAATATTTTCCTCAAGGATTAAGTCATGTACTCCTTGCAGGTCTTCGGCTTCCAGAAGCTGGTTCATTTTGGTCAATAAAGCGGAGGCTTTGTCCGTTTCTCCGGCTTTTTCATATTCCTCTGCCTTATCTTCCAGCAATTGGTCGGCTCTATATCTTTTTTTAGAATCTTTGTTGTCGATTAGTGGGTCGCTAAAACTATCCACGTGTCCGGAAGCTTTCCAAACAGTCGGGTGCATGAAGATAGAACTGTCAACCCCTACGATATTGGAGTGCATCAGGGTCATGGCTTTCCACCAGAACTCCTTGAGGTTATTTTTCAACTCCACTCCATTTGAACCGTAGTCATACACTGCTGCCAGTCCATCATATATTTCACTGGAAGGAAAAACAAATCCGTATTCTTTCGCGTGAGATACCACTTTTTGAAAAGCAGTATTCTCCTGGTTGTTCTCTTTCTTTGCCATAGTCGCAAAGATATAGAAAAATTGAAAACAGAGAAGCGTAATTCAGGGATCTGTTATATAGTTTACAGGGGCAGGGATTAAGGACGTTTTTAACCGTTGAGTGCCTTGAAATAACCGTTTGATGCTTTTGACTCAGAGGGGGGGACTGATTTGCTCAAGTCTTTATGAAAATTTGCTTATTGATCAGGGTCCGGTAGAGGTATGATTTATCTCATTGTTTTTTTCGGTATTTTACTGATTCTTTGGGGTATAGATAGCAAGAAGAGGATAATCCTCTCTACAAATAACTCTAAATATTAATCCATTGATACCATGAATATCCAACAAATTGTCGTACCCGTTGATTTCACCCCGGAATCCTATTTAGGCATTGATGAGGCCGTTATTTTGGCAAAAGAAACCGGAGCGGTTGTAAAGCTCTTACATGTCATTGATATTCCTTATGTAGGCGAGCGTCCGGCCCCTTTTCAAATGATTGCCGATGTGGGAAACGTATCCGCAATGGGATACAATGAAGATAATCCGGAAGTTTCCTATATGCATGATTTGCTGGGAACCGTGCATGAGCGGTTTGACGAAATCAAAAAGAAATATCCGGAAGCCAAACTTGAGGTGGAGGTGAAAACGGATACCATGCAACGTTATTTGTCAGAGTTTGTCGTAAAAGACGGAGGTGACTTGGTAGTAGTGGGTACTACAGGAAAAAGCGGAGCACGTAAATCGAAAGCCGCAGATATTATCCGGCATGCACCTATTCCCGTATTGACCGTTACCAAAGAACGGAAAGAAAATAAGTATAAGAACATTGTCTTTGCTTCTCAATTCAAATATATAGATCAAAGTATTGTGGAGCATGTCAAAAGCCTTCAACAGTTGCATGGGGCCCGGGTTCACTTTGTCAAAATTGTCAGCCCTTCTAATTTTTATACCACCCCGGACGTATTGTCTGCCATACGGCATTTTGCGAAAGAAAACGGTTTTGAGAATTACACCAGTAATTTATACAATTCCATTGAGGTGGAAGAAGGGGTTTTAAACTTTGCCCGTTCTGTAGATGCGGATATGATTGCAATGAATACCCATGGCCATACCGGTTTTGCCAGAACGTTATTTGGCAGTATTGCCGAAGAAGTAGCGGTACATTCTGAAGTGCCGGTGTTGACTCTCAATGAACGCTTTGATTAAGTGAGTATACCTTTGTCCCTTGGAATACGGTTGTTCCAAGGGGCTATTTTTTTACTGAGTAATAATTATGTCTGCTTGTCTGACAAGGAGTGCAGAGTATGGATTCTTTTCCACAAAATATCCCCGTCCGGCCGGAAACAGATGTATGAAATAGTGCGATGAGTCTTCCAGAGATACATATTCTTGAGCAAACCAATGTACCTGATCGCTGCAAAACTTACTTACGGTGGATGCAGGTAAGTTTTATAAATTTATTGCTAGTGGTAGCTATGGGGTGCCTGTTACGTTGGATGCAATTTAACGGTGTGCCCGGAGCCAATTATCAATACCTATTGCATACGCATTCTCACTTGGCTTTTTTGGGTTGGGTATTCAATGCACTGTTTACAGGAATTGTCTATGCTTTTCTGCAAAAGAGTAATTTGCAAAGTGTAAAATACCGCAGGTTGTTTATCGCTTTGCAAATAGCCGTAGTGGGTATGATGTTCACTTTTCCTTTTACCGGATATGCACTTTGGTCCATCGTTTTTTCCACCGTACACTTGCTCCTTACCGTAGTGTTTACCGTATTGGTCTTTAAGGACAGTGCTCATTTAAAGTATCCGGAAAATAGTTTGGAAGCTTATGCGCTGAAGTTTGTGAAAAGCGCTTTGGTGTTGATGTTGTTTTCCGGATTAGGCCCTTTGGCTTTGGGGCCCTTGTCAGCCAAAGGAATGGGTGGCAGCCAGTGGTATTATCTGGCAATATATTTCTACTTGCATTTTCAATACAACGGTTGGTTTTTATTTGCAGTTTTTGGCTTGTTTTTTAAAGCATTGGCCGATCGTAACATTCCACTTTCCATTCATTGGGTCAAGCGTTTTTACCAACTCAATTTACTCGCAATCGTTCCGGCTTTTTTACTCTCTACACTGTGGACACGGCCAAGTATACCGGTGTATCTTTTGGCTGGTTTGGCTGCCTTACTACAAGTGGTGGCATTGTATCCGCTATTTCGATTGTTAAAAGTATATTCAAAACAAATTAGCGCCAAGCTACAGCCTCTTGCAAAACAACTTTGGCTTTTGGCATTTGCTGCATTTGTATTAAAAACTATTTTGCAGTTGCTTTCTGCCTTTCCGCCTATCGCCCAACTGGCATTTTCCATGCGAGATTTTGTAATCGCCTATTTGCATTTGGTACTGATTGGCGTGGTTAGTTTGGCATTGATCGCTTGGTTTGTTGATCAGAAGTGGTTGCAGGCACAGCGGTTCTCAGCTCGTTTCGGGATTGTTTTATTTGTGCTTGGCTATTTAGGAATCGAAGTAATCCTCGTTCTTGTTCCTACTTTGCGTCTGTTGGGTTGGGCGACTGTATTTACGTATTATCCACTGTTGTTTTCAGTATCATTGATCGGTTTCGTGGGAGTACTCTTGTTGGCCGGCACCTTGCTGGTACACCGAAAGAAAGAGCAGGTGATTATTGAAACCTGAAAGAATATATTTGAACAGTTCATTTGATAATAATCCCTGCGTGTTTCAATCCTTCTTCAATCCATTAAGTAGAATTTGTGCTTTGTGTTTGCCAATGAGTTGTTCTATTTCAGAGGGAGCAGCCTCTTTGAGTTTTTTTACGGATTTGAATTCGGTGAGTAATTTTTGCACCGTAGAAGTGCCAATACCGGGAATTTCTTCCAATTGCGTATTCAGGCTGTTTTTACTGCGTAGGTCGCGGTGAAACGTAATGGCAAACCGGTGGGCCTCATTCCGCAAATGTTGTAATAATGCCAAAGCAGGTGATTTTTTATGGATATGCAAGGGTAATTGGTCATGTGGATAATAGATTTCTTCCAAGCGTTTAGCGATACCTACCACGGGCACATCTTTCCGTATTCCCAGTTCTTGCAAAGCTCTGTAAGCAGCGTTTAATTGTCCTTTCCCTCCGTCTATCACAATCAAATCAGGCAAAGGCTTTTGTTCGGTAATCAAGCGTTTGTACCTGCGGGTCACTACTTCGTGCATCGAAGCAAAGTCGTCCGGGCCAACGACCGTTTTGATTTTAAAATGCCGGTATTCCTTTTTGGCCGGTTTTCCATCCTTAAAACAGACCATAGAAGCCACCGGATTGGTCCCCTGGATATTGGAATTATCAAAGCATTCGATATGCTTGGGGAGTTCCGTTAGGTTGAGGTCATTTTTCAATTGTATCAGCACCTGATTTTTCTGGTTGGCATTTTGTCTGCTCAAGCGGGCGGTTTGCCGGTCTTTTTTAAAGTACATGACATTTTTCAAAGACAGCTCAACCAGTTTTTTCAGATCTCCGATTTTAGGCAGTTTGACAACCGCCACATCGAACTGAATGCCTTCTAAGGAATCAATATTGGTAAGGATTCTTTGGGATTGTTTGCCATATTGTTCCCGGGTATCCACAATCACCTGTTCCAGGATTTCAACATCCTCTTCTCCCAGTTTTTTCTTTACTTCCAGAGACTTGGTTTGGTTAATGCATCCATTGATAATTTTGATGAAATTAATATATGCGTAATTTTCTTCGGAAATAATGGTAAATACATCCGTATCGGTGATTTTCGGATTGGTTACCAGTGATTTTTCCTGGAATTTGTCCAAAGCTTCCAGCTTTTCTTTATAGCGTTGGGCGTTTTCAAAGTCCATTTGCCCGGCTGCATGGGTCATTTTCTCTTTGAAGTATTGCTTCACCGGGCTTATTTTTCCCTTTAGGATATCTACCGCCTGGCGTATATCTTCCAAATAATCCGCCTCACTTTGTAAGCCTTCACAAGGGCCTTGGCAGTTTTTAATATGATATTCCAGACACACTTTGAATTTGCCTTCCTGTATATTTTTTTCCGTTAGGCTCAGTTGACAAGTGCGCAAAGTATATAAATCTTTAAACAGCTCCAGAATGGCGTGCATGATCCGGACGCTGGCGTAAGGGCCAAAGTAACGGTGCCGTTTGTCTTGAATATTCCGGGTGGGGAAAATCCGGGGAAAAGGCTCGTTGGTAACACAAATGAAGGGATAGGTTTTATCGTCTTTCAGCAGAATATTGTACTTCGGTTGGAGTTTCTTGATCAGGTTGTTTTCCAAAAGTAACGCATCGTATTCCGTATCGACCACTACATATTCAATGTCCCGGATTTCACTGACCAGTTTCCGGGTTTTCCGGTTCAGCGAACTGTCCTTATTGAAATAGCTGCTTACCCGGTTCTTCAATGCCTTGGCCTTCCCTACATAGATAATTTTATCCTCTTCATTCAAATATTTATACACCCCTGGTTCTTTGGGAAGCTTTTCAATAATGGCTCGAAGTTTCTCCTGATACGTCATTGGCTGAAATTCATTTGTATTCTTTACAAAAATAATAATTGAGAGCAGTATTTACTTCAATAAGGCTCCTTTAGGAACACGAGAAGTTGAGAGGGGACAGAGGGGTCAAGCAAGAGCTGTTATTCACCGAAGCCAAGACGGAATCAGAAAAACTCTAAATCTTGATTTTAGTCTTTGACCGGAAATTACTTGACTATACATGAATTGACCCAAACAGTAGCTCTTAAAATTCCAACAAGTTTTTAAACTGTTGTTTAATCGGTAGTTTTAGGGAATAACAAAAAAGAAGCTTTGCTTTATGCTCAATTTATAAGTGAGGTAGATAGAGATAGTTATGATGACTCAGTTTATACAACTCGGTATAATAAGATGTTTAAAAAGTTAGAAAATACACCTGGGTTATTCTGTAAATAATGGGAGAATATCATGAATAGAATTTATATATTATTAGTCATTGGGCTTACTTTTTCATCCTTTCAAGCTAGTTGTCAGCATTTTATTACTGGAAAATGGGTGAACATCAATATGAATGATGTGAATAAACCCATTATCTATGATTTTAGAGAGGATGGAATTTTGTATTTACATTATAGGGCAGATTCGATAAAGAAACGAAAATGGGAAGTTTTAGATGGAGCATTGCTCATGGGTAATGCTTGTGATGGCTATAAAAAATTGACTATAAAACGGATAGGGGAATATAAAGTACTGTTAAACGATGACATAATTTTAACACCTTATCACCTGCTCAATTTAAAAAAATCAATGAAGGGTTCGTTTAAAAGTTTTTTACAGGAAAATACATGGGCAGCCGGAAAAAATAAAGGTAGTAACCAAGCAAATTTTTACTTGGAAGTAATCAATGACCAGATACTATTACAGACATATCCCAAAGACACAGAAGGAAAAGCGTTCCCAAGTCATTTATTCAACTGGGAACTTGTAGAGGTTGATTCTATCCTTATTTTAGGAATACACGGCTCTTTAAAACAATACTTCTATGTGAGAGCGATGAATAATCAGGGATTTGAGGTGGTGAATGCTGTTAATAATTTTGATCAATTAACATTTTGTACGCATAGTTTTGAGGTTGATATTGATAAATTAATAGCTCAATTGCAAGGCAATTGGGTCTTCCAAGATGATGAATTGTATGAGCGTATAAGTTTCAACATAATGTCAGAAGGTGATAAAAGTTATACACTATTTTACAATGTCTTACCAGAAAAGAGGATGGAGATTGGCGATTATAGGATTAACAAAGACGGAAGGTTACTCGTGTTGGATGATAATAGAGTGATCGAAATTCTTAAAATAAACGAATACAGTTTAATCCTAAAGTTTAATCCCTATTCTGAAGAGGAGTTGATTTATTATTTACATAGGAAAAATTAGGTGTATTTTATAACATCGAATCAAACAAACCTTAGCTGTTACCATCAAGATATTTTGCCCCCTTCTTTCTATTGGTTTTTCCTTTCAAGCCATTGGTATCCAAAATACACAAGTCACCCTACTTGTCAGCATTTTTAGCTTCGGTGAGCATTTCAGCCGTAGCCGTTTTTTGGATTTTCTATAAAAGAAATAAAAATAAATGTATCCTTTTTACCCTTTTTCGGTCTCCTTTAGTGAACATTAAATTTTTATCTTATGAATACTTGTCAATGTATCGAATGTAGTTGTGACCAATGCGATTGTGTCAATTGTGCTTCTAGCGATTGCCCATGTGAACAATGCAATTGTAAGGAAGGCGAATGTTGTTAAACAAAGAAGGTTGGCTTTGAAAAACAGCCAACCTCTTTTTAATTTGTAATTATGGAAACCAAAGCACTTTGGGAACAGTATCATCTACCTGTCTACTATTTCATTTTGAAAAAAGTACAGGAGGAAGATATTGCCCAAGAAGTATTGCAAAATGTATTCTTAAAAATCCACGAATACCTGCATCAGCTTAAGGATGAGGCCAAAACAGAGGCCTGGATTTTTCAGATTGTAAGGAATGAAATCAACAACTATTACCGGAAGCAGAGCTTTCAAACGCGTAAAATTTCCCTTTGGAGAAAAGAAGAGGAGGCCTATACGAATATTTGTTGTTTTGACCGGTTTATCAATAGATTACCTGAAATCTATAAAACTCCTATCCGATTGGTTTATATAGAAGGATACTCCCAAATACAGACAGCCCAAAAGATAGGTATTAGCCTGGCCAATACAAAAGCGAGAATTCGAAGAGCCAAGGCCATACTCAAGGAAAATTTTTCCAAGTGCTGTAAGTTTGAAGTGAACAAAGACGGAAAGCTTATTGGTGAGCCCGATTGTGTCTTTTGTCAGTAGTGATTTTTTTCAGTTCAAAGAATTTAAAACTCTCAGAAAGGCACTTGAAGAGGGTTTAGTGGGCTTTAAACAGGTTTTCCATGAAAATTATATTGTTGATGACTTTACTATCTAAATTTGTAACAGCTCAGAAACGATTCACTAAGCGCAAACCGTTAAGAGAGGTTTGCGTAAAACTCGCTGGGATGGATTTGAAATAGGAAATTGCAGCGCCAAAGATAAACGTTAAACAGAGGCTAAAAGCAATTTTCCCCAGTCGTTCAGCTTCCATAAAATTTCCACAAGCTGACGGCCTCGATCGGTTAATTCATACTCCACTCTCGGAGGTAATTCGTGGAAGGACTTTTTGGTAAGGAGTCCATCGGCAACCATTTCGTTTAGCTGTTGACTTAATACCCTTCTGTCCACTTGTTGGATGCCCCGTAAAAACTCACTGGGTCTTTTTTTTCCCTCGTGAATTTGCCAGATAATCGGAATTTTCCATTTCCCACTGATAGTATTCACCGCTTTTTCCAACGGGCATAGTTTATTTTCCATAGCTAGTGGTGTTGTTTTCTAAAATTGACTTTTTTATCCCCTAGTGATCAAAAAATGCGGTATTGATGGCTGAAAGTCCATCGCGTATTTTTGTGTAAAAATAAACGATAAAAGAATGATAAAGGCAGAAATTCTGGACAGAAAAGGGGCCAAAAAAGTACAAGATATCCCTAAGGATGTATTGGAATTATTGAACAAAGGTGAAATTGCAACGGTCAACCTGACGGAGTGGTTGGCAGTGGATCAAAAGGAATTGATAGAACATACGTTTCCTGCCATAGCTTTGACAAAGGCCTTGGAAAGGATCAATCCTCATTTGACAAAACTCAAAAATAACTCTGCCATGAATTCCATAAAAGTCATTGGGAAGGAGTTGTTCGAATATTGTTTCGAACATGGGAGCGTAGAGCCAACTTTCACGAAGTTAATCAGCCATAAAGCCGATATTTTACGATGCTATGCTTCATATTTGCTGGCACTCAACGAGGATTTGGATATTGAGGCAAAACTAAAACGTTCTCAGGAGCTGGTTTCAGATTCACATTTTGGAGTGAGAGAAGTTATTTGGATGGCTTTACGCCCTGAAGTGGAAAAGCATTTAAGTATTGCGATCCGGATTTTGAGTAAATGGACACAAAGCGAAGATGAAAATATCAGGCGATTTACTACGGAAGTGACCAGGCCCCGTGGTGTATGGTGTAAACATTTGGATAGTTTGAAGGAAAAGCCGGAGCAAGCCTTGTCTATTTTAGCCCCCTTGATGTCTGACTCTTCGAAATATGTGCGAGATAGTGTGGGCAACTGGTTAAACGATGCCAGTAAATCCTCCCCGGATTTTGTAAAGGAGTTTTGTAATACATGGGAGAAAAAATCAGCTACCAAAGAGACACTGTACATCCTCAAACGGGCCAAAAGAACCCTTGAGAAAAAAGAAACCCTTTAAGCGTGTTTGACCACGCTTAAAGGGAACATTCAAATCACTGGTATTTTGATAGTAAGAGAGAATTATTTGGTGTGTTGAAATTCGTCTTAGGTTTTATAGCCAGGCTTCGGCAGTATTTCCACTGCTTGTTTCCGTGTCATTTTTCATCGTATACTGATACTCTTCCGCATAGTGGGCCAGTTTTTTCATCTTCTCTTCCATTTCCGAGGCATCGCTGCCTTCATGTTGAAAAATGAGCATACAATATTGGTAACAAGTATAGGCATCCAGGTAATTGCCTTCCGCTTCGGAGATGTTTGCTAACAATTTGTATTGTTCCAAATAGTCACCAAAGCCCATAGAAAGGATCAGGTACTTTTTGGCTTCTTCGTATTGATTGAGGCCTAAGTAACATTTTGCCTGATGGGTATACAACCTCCAGGCATCCCTTTTATATTGCTCATCATCTTTCAGTTTATGAATTTTGGTATATTCTACCAAGGCTTTTTCATATTGTTGCAATCCAAGATAGGCTTCGCCCAGGCGGTTCATTGCCCAATAGTCTTCCGTGCGAAATTCATAGCTCTTAAAGATGTATTTAATGACGCCTTGATGATCATGCATTTTGAAACAGGTAAAAGCTGCATTTTGATAATGAAATCCAGGGTCTTCTCCTGATTCTGCCGCTGACACATAGCCTTTCAAGGCCTCTTGGTACCTGTTCAATTGCATCAAGCAATTTGCTTTACTGGCATGGGCAATGCCAAAGTCTTGTTGAAATTCCAAAGCCTTGTCAAAATAAGGCAGGGCTTCTTCGTATTTCTTGTCATTTTTATAGATTTCCCCCAACAGGCGGTAATCGGATGCCTCCGCATAGGAAGAGGCGATTACCTCTTGCATGATGTTGGCTGCCTTTTCGTATTTTTGTTCTGCGTAATACAGCCAGCCTAATTGACTCATCCCATTGATATAGTCGGAGCTTCCAAACTCATAGTTTTTGATAAATTCTTGGAGGTCTTCCGAGGCTTCATAATAGTGTTCTAATACACGGTAGACCACGCCCCGGTTTCGCCAAGTATAAGGGTCATTACTGCCATAAGCGATACTGCGGTTATAAGCTTCCAAGGCTTTCTCATACTCTTGGGCATCTTGCCACACCATGCCTTCCAGGTGTGCGATATTGGAACTTTGGTTGTAATAATTCCCCAGCTCCTCGATGGCCTCAATAGCTTTGTCCGTATCTTTTTGATAGTAATACACCCATGCTTCCTGAAAGAGTACCATGGCATGGCTTACTTTTAATTTTCGGGCATGGGCAAAGTCTTCCAACGACCTGTCAAATTCATTCAGGTCCATGTACACCCTGGCTCTTTCGTAAAGTACCGTACCCAACGTTTCGTCACAGGCATGTGCAAGGTCGAGTTGTCCCAGCGCTTTTGGGTTGTTTCCCAGGCGCATATAGGCGAGGCCCAAACGCAAATAGTATTGCGCCTTGGTGGTGGAAGGTTGGTTGAAGGAGTCTTCCAGTGAGTCCAGGAGGTTGTCAAAGTGCAAACCTCCGTTACTTTCCGGTCCTTCCAGCAAAGGTTCGGCCGCTTCCAATACAGTGACTTCCTCAGTATAGGCTCTGTTTTGATGGAGCAATTCTGCTAAGTCAAAATATTCTTCTAAGCCAGCTTCTTTGCTTTCTACCAGTTGCTGATACACTTCAATCGCCTCGTTGTTCCGGTTGCAAAGCTTTAATGCTTTGGCTTTCATTGTTTGTAAGGCAGCATCTAAGGGGGCTCCATGTTGTTCAAAAGGCTCTAAAAAAGAAAGACATTTCTCTCCGTTTTCCATATTGATATAACATTGGGCCACTTCATGCATTTGCACGGGTTTTCCTTGTTGTGCGGCAGCCAGTAAGAACTCCGCATATTTTTGATTGGCATCAAAATAATAGATACGGGCATGCAAGTCGAAATCATAGCTCGTATAGAGCTTTTTCAAGAAAGAAATTCCTTGGGGATAATTGCCTAAATGTATCTGGCAAAGGGCCACTCCTCGCAGGGCATCGACCCGTTCGGCATCCGTTTGAAGAATGGTAGAGTAATCTGCCAAGGCTTTTTCATAACGGGCCATTTCCATCAATGCATCGGCCCGGTCCAGGTAATCATACTGATTGGCCTCTTCACTTTCGATGACAGTGTGAAGAAGTAGTACTACTTCTTCAAATTGACCAAGTGCCAGATGGTATTTTGCCTTTAGTCGGTTGAATGCCGTCCGGTTACAACAGCATTGTTCTGCTTCTTGTAAGTGTTGGGCCATTCGTTCAAATTGACCGTTTTGCAAGGCCTCCCGGGCAAAAATCATTTGTGCCTCAAAAGCATATTTATCCGCTTGCTCTTGCTCTTCCATCGCATCATAACAGTTGGCAATGGATATGCGGGTAGGGCCATGGGTAGGCCAAGTGTTAGCGCATTGTAGAAAATCTTCCAAGGCCTCTTCCACCTGTCCTTCTTTAAACAAGGCCATTCCCCGGTAATAAAGGGCGTGGATGAATTCCGGAGCAATGTCCAAGGCCTGATTGAAATTCTCTATGGCAGCCGGCCAATTTTCCATAGCGGAATATACATATCCCCGGAGATAGTATGCGTTTGGATTATCCGCATCCAATACAATGCAGGCGTTGGCCTCAATCAAGGCATTTTCCAAATCCTTTTGCTCAACGAGGTCCCAAGCGTTTTGGTAATGTATATCGAATTGGTTGTTTGATGCTTCTTGGCTCATGATGGTAAGCAAGTGTGCTATCACAACCCGGCGAGAGGCTATGATATATCTTTGATTATGAAAAAATTATTTTAAAGAAATTGGAGTAGGCATTTTTCGAACATACTATTAAAACATATACTTTTATCTTGTAAGCTAGAAATGCTCGTTTGCCATGACCTTTCAACTAATCATCCTCTAAGGGTACATTCCAGTCAAGGGTGTTGAACGGGCTTTCCGGGTTATTTTTCAGGCGTGTATAGGCCGCCATATATTCATCAGTGTTGGAGAGTGTCAGGTTTTTTGACCAAAACTGCCTGCCAATCATATAGTTTACAGCCCAGTCGTTCCAATTGTTAAAATACTTTTTTGCCTGATGGGCCATGGGTTTCATGCGATTGTAGGCCTCTTCTTCATCGAGATAACCTACCAAAGCAAACCAACGGCAAAGGGAAATATACCGTCCCAGGTCCCAGGCCATAATACCTTTGTAGCGCAATACCTGAGCGTATTGCCGGACGATTTTCCATTGAATGGCAGTATCGGGATTTTGTGCTTCCCACTTACCCAATTGTAGTTGATACTCTTCATCCGTTAAGCTGGATATATATTGTTGCATTTGCATATAATTCTTGCGGTGTCCTCCGCTTTCCCGTAGCCAATACAATGTATCCAATGCTTCTTTGGTATTGTGAACATCCCAATAGGAGATCAGGTTTTTCTTCCAAAAGTCGATATTCTCCTGAGTTTTTTCTGTACTCCAAAACAGATCGTGCCGGCCATAGTTGGCTTCGGTAAGTATACTGGACAAACTGATACACCAACGTATACTGTCTGTCAACTCTAACCAGCGAAGAGGTATATGCATCATATTGAGATCGGTTTTTTGCTAAGAATAAATTTTAAACTGCTTTTCCTGTCTTCCTTTTAAATGTTTGCCATCACTTCTGTAATGACTGCTTTATGTGTATCGGTCAAATTGGGCGTGCTTTGCATCAACATTACAAAGGTACTTTTGTAATGCATGGCGTAGATGGAACCTTTTCCAAAGTGCAGAAAGGCTTCCCTTGCTTTCGTTCCATACTGAGGGAATATCCCGTCAGGAGCAGTGGCCGGATCCATAATGATATTGCATAAAGCTTGTAAGAGAAGTACCGGTAAGCCCATGTTTTGAGTAAACTCCTCTTGAAGAGTGTCACTTTTTTCCAGTAAGAAATCCAAGAGTACGGGATTGTCTTTGCGCTCTTTCTTATAATAGGGCAGATGATCGCAAAACTGCCGGAAGGTAAAATCGTCCGTAGCAAATTTCTCTTGAGCTTCTTCCAAACTCCAGAAAATCTCGCTTTCGTCATAGCCCAGGAAATAATCACCGGTATCGATACTGTCCTCATCCGTGATATCTGCTGTTTCTTGCTCTTCTTCTTCAGAAATAGTGGCATTACTTTCCTCAATAAAAGTTTCCAAGTCGCTTTTCAGGAAGAAAGAAATCTCATCATTATCGATTAGCGTTTGCAAATAATTGGCAAAGCTTTGGCGCCATGGACTCTTGCCAAATAACTGGATGACATGATCCTTCAGAAATTTGAAATAGCTGCCATGATTCGTATATTCCTTTTCCGATTTTTTAAGCTCATTGAAAAGGATATTACCAATCTTGGCGGTAAGGTCTTCTTGCTCCTGTAAAAGAGTAGCGATCCGTTCACATTGGCTTTCCAGAAAATCAGGAAGCCAACTTACATTTCCCCGGTCGTTGAAAAAATAATCTTCCAGATAGGTATAAATCTGGAAAAGCCAGACCTGTGGTTTTTCTTGAATCAAAACCTCTAAAAGTCGGGTCAGAACGTCTCTGGCAATTTCAGAGTTCAGGTCAAAGGACAAATCAAGCTTCCACAACTCTTGAAATACCCCTTCTTTTTGATGACTGTATATACAAGTAGCCTGTAAGAGTTGCATGATAGGCTTGATGCGAAACTGCTCTTGTGTTTCGATGCCTGACGTATGTTTTTTAAGGTAAAGGACAATATTACCCGGAAGGATTTGTAAGGAAGGCATGCATTCCAAGGCTTCAGAGATGTTTGGCAATTCGTCTCTGACCTTTACCGCTTCCTCTACCAAATAATGCAAGATTTGATAGTTGTTCTGATGCGTGAGCAAAGAGCCAAACACTTCTAATAAGTGTTTCAGGTCACTGAAGATATGGGTGTACAAGCCGTGAAAATCCAAAGTATATACCTGCCCGTCAGTGAACAAATATTGAGGGTCGGCATCGACAATGTCTTGGAAAATGCTAAAGAATGCCTGTTCTTCTTCCGGACTGTTAGGGTTGACCAAGACGCTGAACAGAAACTGATGAAGGGTATAAAAGTGCGTGCCTTCGGCTTGTTTTTGATTTCTGAGCACACTTTGCACATCCGAACGGAAATGAAGATCATGAGCAATTTTATCCCGGTGATCAGTCAGTGTTTTTACCCATTGTTGAGTCAGAGCCGGGGAAAATTTGCACGTGTGTTGGTAAAGGTTACTCAGGATTTTGACCGTTGTAGGGTTGATCCTGGTAAAGGCAAGGACCTCTACAAGGGGTTGCTTGCCGGAGCTGTTGCTAAGATTAAAAAGTTCGTGTATCAGATGTTCCTGGTTGTCTACCGGGTAGAAGTCGATCAATTCCGATGCAAAATAAATACATGCCTCTTTATCCTGACTCAATAAGTCGGCAAAGTATACTTTGTCCAATTCAATAAGCTCCTGGAATACCTTTCGTAGAGGAACTTTTAATTGCATGGCCTTGACATACGCCTGAAGAAAAGCCTTTAAATTTCCCTGGTAAAAATCTTGAAGAAACCCTTGGCTAAAGCGGTAGTTTTTAGGCGTGGTACCTGCTTCCAGTTGGTAACAGAGCTCACTGTGATGAAAGTGGTTGTTTAAATACATTCCGATCCACTTTGCATGAAAATGCATTTCTCCGTAGGAGGCTTGCTCAAGCAAAAACCAAGTCAGATGGTAGGAGGCAATATCTCCTTGTTTTAATACGCCATTGAAGATCCTTTCAAGATATCCTTTGTCTCTGAAGTCGGCTGCAAAAGCCAGAGCACCCCGTTCCTTCACAATATAGGTGAACAGCCATTTCAAGACTTTTGGTGTGATAGAGTAATGACTTACAGCCTCGGATAAAGGATACAGGTAGGCCTTATCAAAAGGGTGTTCACAGAGGGCATGCAGGATTTGCTGACTTTCTTCAATTAATTCGTCCGAATTGGAAAGGATGTGAATGAGCCATTCGGGTTTATTTTGTTGCAGGGCCACTTTAGAAAGCATTGAAGCAGCCTCTTTTGTCTCAACCCTCGAATGCGTAAGTATTTTACTTACTAATATGGAAGAAAGCTCTTTATGTGGTGATTGGTTGAAATCGATACTGGAGGAAGAAAGATACGCTTCAAGGGCAGGCATCCATGCTTCAGGGATGACCAAGGCGTATACCGTCTCACAAATTCCCAGGATGATTTGCAAAGGAAGTATCCCCTGTGAGTCTTTCACACGGGTGAGAACGGCAGACCGGTTTTGAATCAACTGTTGAATAGCAAATTGTTCTTGCCAATGAGGAAGAGAAGTAGATTCGGTCGTAATAAAATTAACCAGTACCTCATCGTGTTGTAATAAGGTCGCTGCGGACAATTGTACCTCTGCAATATTACTGCGCAGGGCATCTTCCGCCAATTCTTTTAATCGTTCAAGATTGGTTTGTGTAAACGGATGAGCCGTATCCCGGTGGAGTCGTAACAAGGCTAAGGCGGCATATTGTTGCACCCTTGGTACATTGAGGAGGGGAGTTAATAAATCCTCAATTTTGGCAACGTGTTGAAACATCCAGTCGCTCTTCAAATCTACTGTCATGGATTTTGCCGAGCCTAGCAGCAAAGCCGCTTCCTGGGCCAGGAAAGTATTGTTCTGAATGTGTTCAGGTAAAAAAGTATTCAGGTCAATGTTTCCGATGAACGGTAGCGGTTGGTCTTGTCGGTAAAAGGAAGCCAATACCGCTAAGTCTCTGCAAAAAGTTAGCGAACTGTGCTCAATTACCTTTGATAGAGCTTCAGGGTTGTTTTCCAACTGTAACATGGGGCCCTGGCTCAGTTCCTCCAACTGGGCTTCGTTCATGGGCAGTTGCACCACTAAGTCATTCTCCAAGCGGCTGGAATAATGCTTCAGAACCAAGTACTTTTCGGCTAAACGGACCTCATCCACTCTACGGTAGACTTCCGCCAATTGTTTGTTGTAGAGGCGTTCGTAATTTTGAAGTTGGGCATCATTGATTTCTCCAAGCTTTTCGGTGAGTTGGAGTTGGTCTACTCCCAGGCTTTTGAGCATCCGGGCAGCAGGATACAGCCGGTCGGGTTGCACTTGGTTGCCACAGTGTTTACAAAAATTTCCTTTGGGAGTAAGTTTAGCACACCAGGCACAGCGCACTTCTTCTCTCACGGAACTTCCACAGTTATTACACAAGTCACCTGCCTTCCACTCTTTGGGCTGTACGCTTTCGCAATGTTGACAATGGATGCTATTTATGGACATCGGATATTATAGGTTTTTAGATATTGGGTGGTATTAGAGGCATGTAAAAAATGCATCCTCACTACAAACCGTGTGTTGGACTCATTTCTCACATGCCTCTGGTGAATGGACTCTCATTCACTGACGTTAAAAGGAACATTGTATACTGTAAGCCAAGGTTATGCGTCTCCTCTCATTTTCCGGATACGAGCCCACATGTTTTCTTTTTCGCCCGGTGTCATTTCCTTCAATTGTTTGGCAATTATGTTTTTAGCTTCGCCTTCCCGTTTCATCAATACGGCAATTTCCAGGTCACTGGAAGGAACAAATTCAGCGCCACAAGACCGGCAAAATTTACCCGGGCCACTGGAAGAACACCAGTAACAGGTTAGTACAGGCTCTGCTTGGTTGCCACAAGAGAGACAGAGGTCTCCGGTTTTATAATCTTTCGGTTGCTTGGTGCCACAGTGTACACATTTGACCACATCCGCACCTTCTACCACTACGGTTTGTGGAGTGGATGTACTACTCTCCTGGACAGGCGGGGCCGCTTGAGCTGCCGGAGCACCAATGGCCCAAGTCATTACTTTTTGAGCCGTTTCCAGGTCGATATCCGTAATATCGGCCAAGGTTTGTGCATCTCCTACAATCGTAAAATCGGCTTTGGACTGAATACCTGAAGCAATTAACAATTCCACTTGCTCTTCATTTAAGCCTTTCGCCTTTAAAATATTTTTTTCTAATAATGAGAATCCTGCATTTTCTTCCATAGTCGTATGGGTATTTTGGGAATGATGAAAGCCATTTAATTTATATACAAATGTATTTTTTTGAACTAAGAATTCGCTCCCCATAAGAAGCGATTGCCAAAAATCACCGAAATCAGGGATGGTATAATCTTCAACTCCCGTTCTGGCCAACTCAAGATAAAGTCTTTGTCGATCCCTACGGTTTATTCATACTAATTACAGGTAGTTATTGATTGTGATGCCTATTGTAAAAAAAGAAGTTGAAGGAGTCATGTCTAAGTAAAGATACACATGAACTTGTAGTAAAAAGGTATTTGCATATTTTTGTCGCTTTTTAATAATGTCTAGTGGTAATTCGGTAAATGAATAGTGCCACATCACTCAATAGTAAACTTTATAAATGTTGACAATGACAAGACTCTTTACCCTATTGTTAGCGGGATGCATTTTGACATCATGTGCTTCCGGTTATCACACAATCGCCCCTAATCAAATTAATTACAGTTCAACCACATCAAACAATGAAATAGAATTTTCTTACAAGTATGATGTACTCCATGAAAGGGGGAATAAAAAGTATGCAAAAAAAGAAAGCAAAAAGGGCATCAAGTTAGTTGCAGTAAAAGTAGTTAACAACTCGGGCAAGCCTTTTATCTTTGGTAAAGACATGTATGTCTATAGTGGCAACATGCCGGTTACCCTTTTGGAATCTGCCCATGTTCACCGTGAATTGAAACAGAATGTTCCTATTTACCTGCTTTATTTGTTGATGACACCAGCCAAGTTAACGACTACCAGCTCGGATGGTTCAAGTTCATCAATCCCTTTCGGTTTGGTACTGGGTCCGGGAATTACCGCTATCAATATGGGGGTTTCCGGTTCGGCAAATACTAAATTTAAAAGAGAACTAACCGCCAACATTTTAAATGATCGTCAAATCAATCCTGGAGAAACTGTTTATGGTTTTATCGGAATTGCAGATAGTGGTTATAATGTATTGACTTTAAAATAACGGAGTGGTTTACACTTATAGTTTTTGAAACATTTTTTAGCAAAAAGAAAAAGTTTAATTCACTTCAACATTAAAAAAACCTGCTTGGAATACACAAGCAGGTTTTTTTAAAAAATCAGAAATATATCATTTTCGCATCATTTGAATGGTCAGCCCTCCGATGATCAGGATCATAACCAACAGAATCGCCCAAAGCCAAAGTTTGTTTTCAAATAAGGCACGGGTTTTTGGCTTTTCCACTATCGCAATTTTTTCTTCTTCCCCTACCGACAGCATTTGTAAATCCTCCGGAATTTTGTCCCGGAAGTTGACTATATCATAATGGGGCCGTGGTGTTTTGGAGCTGCCATAGTATAAATAATAATCGGCCTCTTTGGCAAACCTTCCCACAAGCGTGTATTGAAAGCCCTGTATCCCAAATCCTTGAAGCGCTAAGGGTTCGTTGTCAAAATGCTGAATATGTATCCGTACCTTCCGGGTCAGTGTATTTTCAAAGGCAAACAGGTTTTCCTCCACCGAATTCAAATAACCTGTGTATACGGTTTGGTAATGGTAATGCCAACCCTTTTCACTCTGTACACTATCCGTTAGGGTTTCGATGCGGATAGGACGGTAAAAGTCGAAATCAGCCGCTACGTGTACTTGTACTTGACTGACCGGTAACAGTTTCTGAAGCTGAAGAGTGATTAGTGTTTCTTTTGGCGATTTGTTTTCCTGGGTTTGCACTTGGGTAGGTGTATATTTTTTCAAACGCCCGGGTGTTTGGGTTATGGACTGAATCTGAGCGGAAAGCAATTCGGGTTGAACAACTCGGGTGATTTTTAAGCGCAAATAGGCATACTTCACTTTGGGAAAGTTCAAGGTGGTATACCGGAAATTTGTATGTGCGTTTTTGATGGAAAGAATCCGTTGATTTTGAACAATCGAAAACCATTCTTGTTGGTTTTGTGAGCCTTCCAAACTTACCCATCCGTCAAAATTTTCATTTTTTAAATTTAGTTTCAGATGATTTACTGCTTTGTCTTCCGGAAGTTTAAACGTATAATAATAATCCTCCCCTTGTTTTACTTGATTGATTAAGTCAAAGGAAATTTCTTTTCGCTCTGTTTTATCAGCCAGCTCCTGTAGTAAATAAGGGACTTCCAAGGTATCATCCGTAGTGATGCCATAAATTCTGAGATCCGAAAAATCCGGCTGAATTTTTTCAAACAAATCCTCCGGCAGTTCTAATTGATGCCATGTGCTATTGACTCCCGATAAAGACCTTCTGTAAGGGGACTGCTCTATTTGAGCCAGTCCCGGTATCGAGAGTATTCCTGAAAGTAAGCACCATATGATGATACCAATTTTATTTTTCATCGAGGAGAGTGTTTTTGTATTTGTTGTATAAGAATGAAATCACCAAAAGCAAAATTCCTAAGGAAACAAAAACCATGGTTTTGGCCAGTGTATCCAAGTGAGCGATATCGTAAAAGAACAGTTTGAGTAAGGTGACGGAAAAGAGGCAAATCGCTCCAATGCGCAAATGTTTTTTGTTTTGCTTGAAACCAAGCAGAATAACCACTAGAGAAAAGACTCCCCAGAGAATACTGAGCCCTAACTTATCCGACTGAGTCGACTTCATCAAGTCCATCCATTGAACCAATTCATTGCTACAGAAAACCAATAAAGACAGGTAAAACAGCGCATCAATAGCGATTCGAAAGTTGCTGGTTTTGATGATGTGCCGGCTGTATAAGAAGCATGTATACACCACCGATCCGGCAAAACCGAAAGAAAGGTATTTGATGAGAATATTCAAGACACCCCGTTGGTAATATTCCTCGTGCAGTTGGCTCAGGTAGCTCTCCCGTAATTCTCCCAAAGCCAACAGTCCCGTAGTATAGAATAAACATAAAGTGATCACACTGAGCAGTAGTGTGACATAGGTAAGGGTATTATTTTGGAGTTTCCGGATGTTGACCCAACTTACCACAGCAATAAACAACAGGCTAAAATTGAGTAACCAAAGTGTTTTGTAGTGTATTAAATCAAAGTTGTAAAGTACAGTATCACCAAGTTGGATAATAGACGCGTCATATAATTGATCCATGCCATTGGCAATTTCCATGTACCCGGCGATATAGAGGGTAAGCAAAAACATGGCAGGAATGGCAAACATCATAATTTTGCCCAGCCAGTTGAGCGTTGTTGCTTGAACCGGATATTTTTTCTTTTGAAGATAGAGGATTCCGGCAAAAGCACCGGCCACCAACATCGCAGTAAGAAAATGTATATTGAAAACCGGCGTGATGTCTAATTGAGAAAAGCTATAAGCCTTTTCCAGGTCTTCTTGTAAACTGAAAAAGGCCAAAATCATGAGTACATAGGAAAGCCTTTCGTAAAAAGTTACTTTTTTGGCCCGGCCGATCCAGCACATCAATATTGCTTCACCAGCCCATAACAGCGTCACCCAATTGCCGTCCAGTTGCACGGGAATAGCCAGGGTAATAAAGGTTAATACCATTCCAGTGGTTAAATAGAATAAATTCCGGTCTGCCTTTTTTTGTTTGTACAAGTAGTAGCTAACCCCAAAATGTATTACTCCATTTGCCAAGGTATACAGCCCCAAGAGTTCATCTCCCAGAGCATGGCTGTTCAAACTGGAAAAACCGAACCCGTAATGTAAGAAGGCATTGAGTAACATCATGATCACATCACTGGCTACCAGGGCTTCGTTACGGATCAATTTGTACCCTAGGGTTACAGCATAAAAAATGATAAAGTATATAAAACTAAAGGAAAGGGCGATGGCTAAATGGTTTTCCGCAGAGTAATTGAAAGCCAACCAACTGGCAAAAATTATCCATGTGAACCCAAAAGCACTATAGTATAAGGACTTCCAGTATTTTTGAAAGGCCACGGCCAAAATTCCCAAATTCACCAAGGCGACATAGCTGAAGAGCACTACAACTTTCCCGGAACCTTCGCTAAGTAAAAACGGAACCGCGTAAGCGCCTACCAAACCGATATGGGCAATGATTTTTTGATTGTATTGGATTGCGGCAAAGACCGTAAAGCCCGTGAAGATAACCATGATCCCGAAGGTTAAAAGCTGGGGGATTAATGCATAAAAATCATATGCGGCAAAAGTGACAAAATACAGGATGGCCATGGCCCCGCTAAGCAACACTGCGCTGAAATTATGATATTTCTTTTTCAGCTTGGCTGCAAAGCCTAACAAACCGAATCCTGTGAGATAACCCAATACAATCCGGGTGAGCGGGTTAATCAATTCATTATCAATTGCATATTTGATCCCGATAGCAACTCCTATGATCAGAATCAAGATCCCGACTTTGTTGATCAGGTTGCCTCCGATAAACTCCTCCAAATTAGATTTTCCAACTTTTGGAAACTTGATTTTTTGCTCCGGAGAAGATGGTTTGGCTGAGACGGGGGTAACGGTTTTTGCCGAAACGGTTTCTTTTTGAGGCGTGGATTCTTGTCGAACCGGAGGTGGGCTACTGACGGTTTCTTTCTTCTGCTTAATGGTAGATGAAAGTTGTAAAGTGAGTACCTCAGCCTTTAATTGGTTGATTTCTCTTTGAAAATGCTCTTGCCGATTTTGTAGAGAATTTATTCTCGCCAGCAATTCGTTAAGCTTGTTTGGGTCTTCTGCCATTCTTTTGCCGTGTTTGGTTTGGGATCGCTTGTAATTGGATTTTTATTACGTAAAAACCGGTTGGTTGTTGTTAACAATAACAGTCAGGCTGGGGATATGATATACAAAATATAAGTGGAAGGTGAAAGATTAAACTTTTGGTAGGAGTAATCCAACTTTCCTTATCCGGAAGGGGCATCCCTGTTAAGAACTGTTTTTATATAAGAAAGAGAAGTGTATTGATATCTAAAAAACAAAAATGCTCTCACAGGAGAAGAAGTGCTTTCAGGCCAAGCCTGTGAGAGAAAATTCGATTTTAAAGACTTAAAGAAGCTCCGATTTCCAGCAAGGTTAATTCTTTGTTGGCCGCTGAAAATGTCTTTTTTGCCGCTTCATGGTCTATTTTGATAAAGCCAAAGGTATCGTAATGGACACCCAATATCCGGTTGCATTGGATAAAATCCGCAGCTACTACCGCATCTTCCACACCCATCGTAAAATTGTCCCCGATCGGAAGAATAGCCAAGTCCAGTTTGGCAAACTTCGGAATCAGCTGCATATCCATTGTCAGGGCCGTATCTCCTGCAAAATACAGATTTTTCCCCTCAATATTGAGGATAAAACCACCCGGGTTACCACCGTAAGTTCCGTCAGGTAAAACACTGGAATGCACTGCATTGACGTATTTTACTTTTCCGAAGTCAAACGCCCAACTGCCGCCAATATTCATAGGATGGCCTTTTTTGATGCCATGCCGCCCAAACCAGTTGACAATTTCAAAATTAGATACAACGGTAGCATTGGTACGTTTCGCGATACTAATGGCATCAGCTACGTGGTCTTCGTGCCCATGACTTAGCAAAATATAATCTGCCGGAATGGTGTCTGCATTGATGTCTTTTGCCAATTCATTAGGGGTGATAAACGGATCAAATAACAAATGCTTTCCTCCGGTTTCTATGGAAAAGCACGAATGTCCGTAATAGGTGATTTTCATGGTAAGTTAATTTTGTGTTGAAAAAATGATTAGAGAATAAAGTTATAGTTCTTAAGGAAGAATTGAACTTTCTTTTGATAAAAATACGTGGGATTTTGTCAAAAGGATAGGTTATAAGTGCTTTTATCTGTTCATGGGAATGTTTAAAACACGTAAAAAAAACTGCTAAGCTCATGAACTGATTGTTTTTCAGTTGGTTTTGCTTGATTGTTTCCTGTTTTTTTAATAACCTGTAAGGTGAATTGCCCATCAATGCGCCTTGGTAATGAAAGAGACAATCTTGGTTTTACTGTTATGGACATTCCTTTTAGGAGCCTGTTCGCAGGCTGTTGAAGAAAAAAAGGGAAATACTCCGGTACGCTTGATAGAAGTAGCCTTTGACCTTCCGGATATCCGGGAACGGGGCAAACTCATTGCCATCATGCAGTATAACCCTACGAGTTATTTTCTATACAGAGGGCAACCGATGGGTTTTGAATACGAGCTATTACAAAAACTCACCAAACAACTTCAGTTGGAATTGGAAATCCGGATCTCCAATGATTTTTCGGAAGCCTTCCGGATGCTTTCGGAAGGGGAAGGGGATATCATTGCTCATGGCCTTACTGTTACCAAACACCGTAAAGAAAAGTTTGCTTTTACCGAGCACTACACCACAACCCGACAAGTGTTGGTGCAGCGCAAACCGGATCAATGGCGACAAATGCATCCGGTGAAGGTGGAAAAGGCACTGATCCGGAATCAAATAGAACTGATAGGAAAAGAAGTGTATGTGCATGAAAACTCGGCCTATTATTCCCGCTTATTGAACCTCTCCGAAGAAATTGGAGGGGACATTCTGATTAAAACCCTGAGAGGAGAGTTAGAAACCAGTGAGTTGGTGCGAAAGGTGGCCAATAGAGAGATTCCCTACACCGTGGCAGATCAAAACATTGCGGAGATTAACCGTACTTTTTATACCAATTTGGACACGAAAACACCCGTGAGTTTTCCTCAACGACAGGCATGGGCCGTTCGCAAAAGTTCTCCGCAACTATTGGATACGTTGAATTCCTTGATTGTAGGCTTGCGTGGCAAACTGGAATTTAATGTGACATATAATAAGTATTTTAAAAACCGGAGAGCTTTTTCTCAAAGAATACAGAGTGAATACTTTTCAAAATCGGGTAGTAAGGTATCGCCTTATGACCCTTTGCTCAAACAATACGCCCATCAATTGGGTTGGGATTGGCGTTTGTTGGCATCTATGGTGTACCAAGAGTCGCGTTTCGATCCCAAAGCCAACTCTTGGGCCGGGGCTTCCGGGTTGATGCAGTTGATGCCGGAAACAGCCGCTCATTATGGTGTGACGGACTTGACAAACCCTGAAGAAAGTATCAAAGCCGGTGTGAATTATTTAAATGATTTGGAAACGCTTTGGCAAGAAGTTCCCGATTCCGTTGAACGGGTCAAATTTGTATTGGCCAGCTACAATGTAGGACCCGGACATATTCAGGATGCCCGTCGGTTAGCTGAAAAACACGAAAATGATCCCAATACCTGGACAAATGAGGTAGATCAGTGGGTGCGTCAGAAGTCCAAGAAAAAGTATTATCTGGACGAATCGGTGAAGTTTGGGTACTGCCGGGGAGAAGAACCTTTCCGTTATGTCAAAGAAATTTTCAACCGTTATGAGCAATACCAAAACCTGATTGCCAAAGAATAGGTTGGCAGGAACCGGTAATAGCGGTAAGATAAGGCATTTATTCACCAATAAATGAAGGAGGCATCCATTCGGATTCCTACCGAACCTCTCTTGAACCTTTCAATACTTTTTTATACAACAGTGGCATTGCTGAATTTAACCTTGGGCAAATGAGCGTGAATATATTGCTTTACTTTCTGGAAATACTCTACTTGTAAGGTATAAATGATAATTTCAAACCGGTAGAGGTCTTCAGTTTCTGCCAGAATTTTAAGCTGCGGTTCTTTTTTGAGGGAAGACCAAGGAGCACTGTTAACCAAAGTGTTGAGTAAGTCGCGTGTTTCACTGACTGGCATATCTTTAGGGAGCGACAGTTCAAAACGATGGCTTTTGACGGTTTTGCTAGGGTTGGGCTTGATACGCATTTCCCCGGAAATACGACTGTAAGGAATCGTTACGGTCTCACCGTTGTCCGTTTCTAATTCCAGCGAACGGTAGCCCAAGGATAGAATTTTACCGGTGATACCCTTTACATTGATGCGTTCGAATCGCGATAAAGAACCATCGGATTTCAGGATGATCCCGGCAATAAAGTCCCGCACACCGAACCAAGCCAGCCAGATAATCGCTACCAGGCAAATGGCTAATAAAATAATGGAGTTGAGGGTAGGATCACTGATGAGTTGTTGTGATGCATAAACGATAAACAAAAACCAAGTCAGCCCTTCTACGATGCTTAAAGTCCTTACCGTGAAGTCTTTGTATTTTCTACGGAAAGGCAAACTGGCGGCCACTTTGTTCAGCAAGAAAAACGATAGGAATATCAACAAGCCGTAAATCAAGTACTTGATAAAGGCTAAGGTATATATATCAAAATCAAGAAATTTCATATTGAGTAAAGCGATTAAAACAGAACCAAACATTTTGATAAAAGCATTGTTCAATCTTCCTTTTATAAAATATCATTTTCTACAAAAGCATTGAGCAAAAACGGCCGTATGTACGGATCGATGCTCAACACCTGATGGTCTTCCACAAGAATTCCTGAGCGCAACATCGGTACAAGTTGTGTTTCCAGGGTTTCCAAGTCGATATTAAGAATGTTTTGTAATCGGCCGGTGGTTAGGCGTTTGTGTAGGATAAACTGCACCAGCACAATGACCCATTCCGGTTTCATATTTCGCAGTACCTCTATATTCGGGTACGTAGGTGATTTGATTTCCAAAGTCTCTCCGTCAATTTTTTCAATATTGCTGACCCACGTTTGTAAAGCGATCCCGATATTTCCTCCGGAGATATCAAAAATAGAAGAAAACAAACCGGCTAATTTCCAGACAGGTAAGTCTTTTTCCAATTGTCCGTTTAAGCGGAATTTCATCCGGCTGGATTGATGCCTTAGCAAGATGATATTTTTTAAGGCTTCCGCCGGGAAAGGTTCACAGGTCACAATCTTCAAGAAACTATCTTCCAGGTTTTTCAAATGATTGATAAAACGGAAGGCATACGGATTGATCGTAAAGATCATGCAACACTTATGACCGGCTTGGTCGATTAAGTGCTTAATCATATCAATGACAGCGTATCCGTCAGGACTACGGTCCCACCAAAGTTCGATATCGTGAAATACACAGACACTGTTGTCATTCAACCGCTCAAAGGCAGTGTCAAAACCTTCATGAGACTTCAAAGCCCGGGTGACGCTGTTTTTAAACGTGCGTACACTGGCAGAACCTTTGAAAGGCGGATGGATATGAAATACCTTGCCTTTGGAGAAGTTTTGTTGAGCCGCATAGTCTGCCAGAAAGGTTTTTCCCATGCCTTGTTCTCCCACAATTAACAAGGCTCCCGAGCGGGTTTGATGGTAGCGGCCAATGGCTTTGTTGATTTCCTGAAGTTCTTTTTCCCGGCCGTACCAAAGTTCTTTGCCGGAGGTATGAGATTTCAGGAATAACTGCTTGTAGTAAAAAGGTAAATGCTGTAACACGTCTTTTTTCGGAGAAACCTTTTCTTTTAAATGAATGAGGTTCTCCAAATAACTGGTGGAAGAGTAGCCCATATTCTGGAGCTTTTTAGCGGCCAGCACCCCTTCACTTCTGCGGTAGACTAATTTGGTAATGCTATTTTGTACCCCTTCTTTTACCACATTGCTGATCGAAGTAAAGCGCTTTTTCGCTTTGGACTTACTTTTTGAAAATAAGAAGTAGTCAATATTGACTGCTGATTTTACCAAAGAGTATGGGTTGAGGCGATCGTAAAATTCTTTTTCTACCGCCTGGATTTCTTGATAAACCTGATCCTTTTGCTCTTTGATTTTTTGCTGAATGGCACTGACTCTGTCTTTTTCCTCTTCCAAAAGTTTTTTGATATCCCGTAGAGAGTTGTCTTTACCGCTCTTTTCCGAAAAAGCGGTTTCCAGACTGAAAGAGGCCATCCGTACGGCATCTTGTACCAGGTTATTTTCCTTTTCAATATCCGAATACAATTGATCAATGACCTGAACAATCGGTTCGGTGCAATGGGTTTGTAAGGTATAGTGAATCACATTTTTAGGAGAGATGCTCATGGCATCCATTTCTTCAAATACCACGATATTGTTCTCAATGGAGGTATTGTTTTCGGGTACATCCAATGATTCGGGCAAATCATCCGTCAACACATCAATGGTATTTAAGAACTCTTCGCTTAGCTCCCTGTGATACGCGTCAACACTAGGAGTGTAAGCGATTTTCACTTCTTCCATCTGCCCGTTCAGCTTATTGGAAATGCGTGTAAAGTTGGATTTCAGCTTTTTCAAATCGACCAGGATATTGCCTTCCACTGCTTGATCGATATCACTTTTGAGGCTTTTAATCCGGTTTTGGATAAAATGCTGGATATGGTACAACTTCACCTCAAACAAAGAAAAATTGAATAATAACTCCTGGTTTTTTGACCAAGCTTCCGGAAAGGCCTGAATTTCCTGTTGGGCCAGTTTGTCTTCTTTTTGAGTGCGTTTCTTTTCTTTCAAAGTACTTTGCAGAGACAGTTGGTCGCATTTTCCGGCCAAGTGCCTGATGAGAGAATCACTTTCCCGGATTAAAAACTCTCTGTAATTGGTTTTCCGTTGCCGGTTACTGGCAATAAGCAATTTGATTTCCTTCAGATGATCCTCCAGGTTATTCAATAAGTGTTGACGGATGGCCGGTTCCAGGGTTTGACCGGCACTCACATGTTGCAATTGCTCATTAATATTTTGCAAATGTTTTTGTACCTGAAACAAGTAAAATTGAGAGTCTGCGGTGAATTGCCCCATCCATTGATGTATCGCCTTTTGCCAGGTGTGATTCAGGTAAAAATCAATGACCTTTTGCAACTTGACGATATACATGAACTGATCTTTGAAAAGCGTTTTCAGTCGAAATTTACCCGGGCCTATATGTTGGCGCAGTGTATGAAAGTCATGGCGGCTTTTGAGTGCCTGTACATCCAGTTGGGCTTTAACTGTTTCCGGTGTGCGATCGAGTATTTCTTTGGAGTTTTCCAATAAAATTTCGACTCCTTGTGCCAGGGACCCTTCGATTTCTTTGAGGGATTGGTTTTGGAATTCACTTAAGAGTTGGTGTGTCGTATGCAACAATTGAGACGTGATATCCTCCTCCGTACCCTTTTGTGATGGGTTGTCGATTTGATTTTTAATGGAAAGAATTAATGCTTCAAATTGTTGTAAAAACTCATCGTAATACGTGACAATGGGCTGTATATGTTGCTGATTGAGTCGGTATACCAAATGTTCCAGGCTTCTTTGCAGGCCTTGTACCGGGCGTTTAAGCTCTTCCGGTAAGGTAAATTGCTCGACCAAATCTTCACTGCGCACACTGGCAATCTCCGAAAACTGCGGTTGGGGCTGGCTTACTTGACTTTGTGTCAGCCCGATCTCTATAGGTTCAAACTCACTGGAAGCCCGATAAAATACCAACGTCCCAATGTGCTGACAAAGCTCATCGGTTTGTCTATGGAATTCTTCCTCTTTTAAAGGTTCGATTTTGGGAAGTTCCATGAAAATCAAATCCGCCTTACCGGATTCACTCTTGACGATTTCATATAGAGGGCGGGTGTCCAAAGCACTGTTGATGGTTTTGATTTCGGCTGTTAACCTTAATTCCTCCAAAACAGAAGCCATCATTTTATAGGCTTTGGCCGAATCGACATTGGAAGTGCTGGTGTGAATCAAAATGCGTAAGGAAGCATTGATCCATTCGTCTGTAGAAATTAAAAAGCGCAACATGGTAAGAGCCAGGGTGAGGTTGTTGCCCCGGCCATCGTACCAGATATCGATTTGCGATTTTTTGCCAAATTGTACTTTGTGGTCATAATGCATGACCAACAAGTTGTAATCCTGTTCGGTAAAACTGTTGAGTAAGTGAGCAAATTTTTGTGGAGAAGCAGCATTGTGTGCCCAACCCATCAGGATGGTATTGGGCTCCAGCCCCGGAAAGCCATAGGCCTTGGAGATGGTTTCGATGCCGTCCAGAATATTTTCAACATAAAACTTCTGTGAGAATACACCTTGGTACCCGTTTTCCCACTTTTCAGCGGCCTCTACTTTGGAGAGGGTTTTGTGTTTTTGCCCGTTTACGATTAATTCGATGTTTGAGACCAGGCCTAACCTCCCGACCAGGTTGCGCCCAAAGTCGATCAGGTAAGGTCTTTTTTGTCCTCCACCGCTAAACAATAGGATGTTCGGGCGCCAGTTGCGTTTGTCCGCACCTGCTTTATGGCTGATTTTAAACAATCCCGTGCGCACGATTTCCGACCATACGCCTTGCCATATATCACTAAAACCCAAGCTGATTTGTCTTCGGGTAAGGTAAAAGAAGATACCGCCAATAATGACAAAGGACATGATCATCGCTCCGGTGCTAAGCTTGAACATCACTGCAAAAGTGGCAATGGCTCCGGCAATACTGATAAACTTCGGAATTTTAAACTGTGGGCGAAAATCGGAGCTGGCCCAACTTTCCAAGGCACAGGTCAAGTTGATAAAACCATAGGCAGCCAGATAAAACATGGACACAATAGGGGCGATCAAATCCAATTCTCCGATCAAAATCCCTATTTCGGCAATGATAAAGGTTAAAATCAAGGCATTGCGAGGTTCATTGTCTTTGCCTACCCCCTTAGCAAATTGCTTTGGTGTAATTTTATCAATGGACATGGCTTGCAAAATACGGGGGCCTCCCAGGATGCCTCCTAATGCCGAAGAAAGGGTGGCTCCCCAGATGCCGGCCATTAATAATGGAGCGCCATATGCCGCAAACAATGTGATTTTCGATAGAATATTGGTGTCATTTTGTAAGGCGGTGGGATCAATCTTCATGGTAAAGAAGAGCGCCAGTAATATATAAACGATCAAGCCCACGGTAATGGAGGCCATTGTCCCCATAGGAATTGATTTTTTGGGGTCTTTTAAATCTCCGGACATGGCTACCCCTGCCGTAAAGCCCGTTACTGCCGGGAAGAAAATTGCAAACAAATCTTCCATATTGACACCTTCTTTCGGAAACATCATAATGCCACCCGAGTAATAGGAATGATTGGTAAACAAGCCTCCTCCGAAAATGGATACTAGCGATAAGCCAATGGCGATCAGGATGTAAAACTGTGTTTTGAGGGCCAGAGAGGTGCTGATTAAGGCTAGCGTAGTGATGACCAACATGGTCACAGACCCGGTAATCCGGATGTATTGGGTTTTTTCTTCAGGCGTTTGTCCCAATTCCATAAACCCTCTTAAAAAATCGTTAAAACTCTCGCTAAAACCCACCACATACATGGAAATACTCAGGGCGGTAGCGACATATAAGGTGATTCCGATCGCTCCCCCCATGGGCAGCCCCAAGCTTCGGGAAAGCATGTAATAGAGCCCTCCGGCTTTTACTTTCTTATCGGTGGCTACCGAAGAAACCGATAGCCCTGTAGTGACGGAGATGACATGGGCAATCAATATAATTACAATAGATCCTATCAGTCCGGCATGTCCTGTTACCCAGCCGAGCCGCAAGTACATAATTACCCCCAAAATGGTGAGGACAGAGGGGACAAATACCCCCGAAAATGTACCGAATTTTTTTGCTTTTGCCATGTATAATCTTGGTTTAGTCTACTTTATTCCAGGTCGTGTGAAAGTTAGGGAAATAATTTGTAAATACTGAGGGGGATGTGTTGTACTTTTCAAGCTGCAAACATAATGATGTGAATAAATAATAGCTATATAGAATTTTATCATATACCTGAAATATTTCCCACCTAACACATGCTTTGCGTTTTCTTAGTAAAAAAAACACATAATTATAGTGTTGTTTTCCAGGTGTTTATGTATGAATTTTAAAAAAAATAAAAAAAAATGTGTCAGCCTGTAGTTTTCGCTTGTCTTGTAATTTAGATGTGGGATTTTTCATTGTAACTTATTTTTTAGCCATGATTACTTCAACACCCAATCATTTATATTTTAAATTGAAAGACAGTGTGAATTTTAAGACAAGTAAGTCTTATGTACACAAATTTGAAGCTGCAGTTAAGAATTTTGAGAGCTTTGTAAAAGAAGAAAACAAACAACACAGTATAGCAATCAAAACAAAGTTTAGCAGTTTCTGTTAAGCATTCGATTATAGACCATTAGGAGAAAAACTTTCCGGTTCATTTGTGCTGGAAAGTTTTTTGCGTTTTCCTCTCAGGAAAGAGTACTTCAGAGAGCTGTTTTCAGGTGAAGGTTTGATTGTAGGGGAGCAGTCAGGATAGCTTAATAGGTTTTATATACTTTCTTTTTTCCCTTCCGGTTAAAACGGTACCAGGTTCCTACGGGAGTACCCTTGTGGTATTGTCCTTCGTATGCCAGCCGGCCACGGTTATCATAAAATTTCCAGAGTCCGTGTTCCTTGCCTTGTTGGTAACTTCCTTTTTGGATCAAATGCTCTTTTTCATTAAAGATCTCCCAAGTTCCTTCCGGAAACCCTTGGTGATAAGCGCCTACTTGACGGAGTACTCCGTTTTCATGATAAAACTTCCATTTCCCTTCATAGGCACCTTGCTTGTATTCCCCTTCTTTTTTGACTTGTCCATTGGGATAAAATTCTTTTGCCGGCCCTTCTAATAGATCTTGTTGCCAGTGTTCGATGGCAATCACCCGTCCATCGAAGTCAAACAGCCGGGCTTCTCCGTGTAACAGACCCTTTCGAAAATGTTGTACAGCACTGACTTGTCCGTTGGGGTAATAAAATTTCCATTGGCCTTCTTTGTCTTGCTCTATTAGCCGGCCTTGGGCCTTTAGCTGGCCATCGTCATAAAATTCCTGATGCTCTTGCGCTAAACTTTGTGTGGTACAGGCAAAAAACAGGGCAAACCCATAGGCTAAAGCCAAGAGGTATACAAGAGGTTGGCGATCATTTCTCATAGTGGAAAGATAAAAAAAATCGCACAAAATGAGCTTTGTGCGATTTGTAATTCGATGTTGACTGTTTTATGCCAAGGTATCGACATTGTTCAGGTCTTCAAAGGCTTGTTTCAATCGAAGGTTAAAAGCTTGTTCTGCTTTTCTTAACCACACTCTAGGGTCGTAATGTTTTTTGTTAGGAACATCATCGCCATCAGGGTTACCGATTTGCGTTTGCAGATACCCCTCAAACTCTTTGTAGTAATCTCTGATACCCGTCCAGAACGCCCATTGTTGGTCGGTATCGATGTTCATTTTAATTACTCCGTAAGAGATCGCTTCCCGGATTTCCTCCAAGGTTGAGCCAGAGCCTCCGTGGAAAACAAAGTCTACCGGTTTCTCTCCCAATGCGTATTTTTCCTGGATATAATCTTGTGAGTTTTTCAGGATGACAGGTGTCAATTTCACATTACCAGGCTTGTATACACCATGCACATTACCAAAAGCCGCAGCAACGGTAAAACGAGGACTTACTTTGCTTAGCTCTTCGTAAGCATAAGCTACTTCTTCCGGTTGGGTATATAATTTTGAAGAGTCTATATCCGTATTGTCCACACCGTCTTCTTCACCACCGGTTACACCCAATTCAATCTCCAAGGTCATGTCCATCTTGCTCATGCGTTCTAAGTAACGCTTGCAGGTCTCGATATTCTCTTCCAACGATTCTTCTGAAAGGTCGATCATATGAGAACTGAACAACGGTTTTCCATGTACTTTGTAAAACTCTTCACCAGCATCCAACATGCCATCAATCCAAGGGAGTAATTTTTTGGCGGCATGGTCCGTGTGCAAAATTACCGTTGCACCGTATTTTTCGGCCATGAGGTGTACGTGACGAGCGCCTGATACAGCACCGGCAATGGCTGCTTGTTGATTTTCGTTAGACAGGCCTTTTCCCGCAAAAAACTGAGCGCCACCGTTCGAAAACTGAACAATTACCGGTGCATGTAAATCCCTTGCGGTTTCAATGACACCATTAATTGAGTTGGTTCCGATTACATTGACAGCGGGCAGCGCAAAAAGATTTTTCTTTGCATACGCAAATAATTCCTGTACTTTCTCTCCAGTGATTACACCTGATTCAAAGCTGACCTTGTTTTCAATTGAGTTCATTCCTAATAAGTTTTTCGTTCAATGATCTTTACAAAGATAAAATTCTCTGGCGCTTTCAAGAAAGGAAGGTGTTTTTTTGTGAACTTTGTTATTTTTTATGGTCCAGATGCTCTTTTTTGTCAAGATTTACTTTCTCCGGGTCTTAAAAACAGTGGCAAGTTCAATATCGTGTTGCCTTGTAGATACGTGAAAGGAAGCACGTGTATGGGAAGGCATCAAAATCCTTATATGGAATGCCGGGCAGTAGCCATCAAAAGTGTGCTTTTTTTTGGAAAAGCTCTAAAGTTCTATAGGGCTTCTTCATTCCATTTGTGGGGGTTGCAACGGGAGTTTGTGCGGTATTGAACAGAACGTTTCCGCTTGCAATGCTTGTCCCTCATTCCTGTGGGAATTAGGATGAAAATTGAAAATAAAAGATATCTTTGCTATTTGATTGAAAAATGCAAATCTGATAGGGTTTGCGTTGATGAACAAGGTCTGTCCGGAGAAACCCTTGAGATGGAAGGAGGCAATTGTTGATGGAAGTGCCGTGAGCGTGAAGGAAGCGCGTTTTTTGAAAAAAATACTTTTAAAATAGTAGAGTATCGCAGGTAATTCATCAAATTTGCAAGGAGAGGATAGATTTATTTTTGAACAAATGCATTTATCAAATGGCTTGGTTTAAAAGAAAAGAAAAAGGTATAACAACCCCAACAGAAGAGAAAAAAGATTCTCCCAACGGACTGTGGCACAAAACCCCCAGCGGGAAAATTATTCATGTGAAAGAGCTCCAGGAGAATGCCTATGTTTGCCCGGATGATAATTTTCATGAGCGAATAGGTTCTACAGAGTATTTTGAAATTCTCTTCGATCGTAATGAATATACGGAGTTAGATGCAAATATGTCGTTTGCGGATCCCTTGGAGTTTGTCGATTCAAAACCCTATCCTGAACGCATCAAAGCCAGTCAGAAAAAGACGGGTTTGAAAGATGCTGCCCGTTCGGCTTATGGAAAAATAAATGGAAAAGACCTTTGCGTTTGCTGTATGGATTTTAATTTCATCGGTGGCTCTATGGGATCTGTAGTAGGGGAGAAAATTGCCCGGGCAATTGATTACAGTTTAAAAACGAAAACACCTTTCTTAATGATTTCCAAGTCCGGTGGTGCCCGGATGATGGAAGCGGGGTTTTCGTTAATGCAAATGGCAAAGACCTCTGCAAAATTGGCCTTGTTAGAAGAAGCAAAAGTCCCTTATATCTCGTTAATGACGGATCCGACTACCGGGGGGGTAACGGCTTCTTTTGCTATGTTAGGGGATTTTAATATCGCCGAACCCGGTGCCTTGATTGGTTTTGCCGGACCCCGGGTAATTCGTGAAACCATAGGGAAAGATTTACCCAAAGGCTTTCAAAGTGCTGAGTTCTTGTTAGAGCATGGGTTTTTGGATTTTATCGTCAACCGGAGAAAATTAAAAGATACTTTGACCACTCTTTTGAGATTGTTGGAAAATTAAGGTTCTCCACATGTCCCATTCCACCAAAGCAAACAATTAGCCCCAGGGTGAGTTGTTAACATACTGTAGCCTGTTTGTTTGCTTTGGTGTTATATCTTATCTTTAATAAGTGGAGTGGGAGTGTATGACAAAAGCCCTTCAAGGATCTCTTCATTGGGAAAGAGATATCAACCTGCCACCTTACAAGGTGATTTTTCGGAGATCATAAAGAGAAGTTTGTTTGCCTCTATTTTTTTATTCCAAATTCATTACAACTAATTCACAACATCCAAGGAATGAGAGAGCAAAAATTATCTAAGTCACTGGATTGGTTTACCATACTGTTGTACCTGACGATGGTTACATTGGGTTGGTTAAATATCTATGCGGCTGTATATGATGTAGAAATCCACAAAAGCATTGTGAATTTAGACCTGAATTCCGGCAAACAACTGTTTTGGATTTTTTCAGCTTTACTACTGGGAGCTATCATCTTGTTGTTGGATTTTAAGCTATTTGACAGGTTTGCCTTCGGTATTTATGGTGGGTTGGTCTTGATGTTGATAGGCGTATTGTTTTTTGGGAAAGAAATCGCTGGGTCCCGGTCTTGGTTTGATTTTGGCTTTATGCGGCTACAGCCGGCTGAATTTGCGAAAGTAGCAGTATCCCTGGCGGTTGCAGGCTTTTTAAAAGAACCTTCCATGCATGCGGAGAAACCCAAGGTGATGTTCAGCCTTTTCGGGTTTATCTTAGTACCGGCCGCTCTCATCATTTTACAAGGAGATACCGGCTCGGCCATGGTGTTTGCTGCATTGGTGATTGTGTTTTACCGTGAAGGTCTTCCCGCGTATTTGATGGTGTTGGGCTTGTCAGCCATTGCGCTGTTTGTTGCAACTTTGTTTTTGAGGGAAAGCCATCTGGACTATTTTATTGGTGGGATCGTTATTGTCGAATTGCTCTTTTTGTTTCTTTTCCGCAAACAAAAAAAGAAACTTCTGATCACCTTAGTGGGGTTTGCCATGGCGATCGGTTTGGTGTTAAGTGTGGATTATATTATTTCGGATATTTTTAAACCTCACCAACGCGACCGGATTGATATTCTGATCCACCCGGACAAAGATCCTATGGGGGTCGGTTGGCAAGTAACCCAGTCCAAAATTGCCATCGGTTCCGGTGGCATTTGGGGCAAGGGCTTTTTGGAAGGGACCCAAACCAAATTTGACTTTGTGCCCGATCAAAGTACCGACTTCATTTTTTGCACGGTGGGAGAGGAGCATGGCTGGCTGGGAAGTTTGATCGTTATTGGCTTGTTTATGACATTGATCAGCCGGCTGATCACATTAGCCGAACGGCAGAAAGCCCGCTTCAGCAGGGTATATGGCTATTGTGTGGCTTCGATTCTGTTTTTTCACTTTATGATCAATATCGGAATGACTATCGGTCTGTTTCCCGTAGTCGGAATTCCACTTCCCTTCTTTAGTTACGGAGGGTCTTCGCTTTGGTCATTTACGATCCTGGTGTTTATTTTTATCAAATTGGATGCACACCGTTCCCAAATGCTCGTAAGATAGAGGATAACAACGGACGAACGTAACACGTTGCAGGTTAGGGAACGGTCTAAAAAGTCAAAAGCAGATAAAAAATCGCAAAGCTATTAAGACACAAAGAATCACAAGTCTTTGATTGGTAATTAATTATTTCTATATAGGTCTTAGTGTCTGCATATCGTCTTTGTAGACAGTCTCTTCTTTATGCGTTTTTGCTTTTATGTAATAGACCGGAAGCCAACTGTGGAGCTTTGTATTCCTCGCTATTGTATTTCGTCTTTCCCGGGTTATAGATTGAGAAATACCTTCCCTTTTGTCGAAGGTGGAATTAAACCATAAATCCTTCTAAATTTGCCAGCCTTCTTTACTAACTTGTGCCCTTATAAACATGAAAATACTGTCGTTGCAGAACCATTCATGGAGTTTATTCTAATGTTGGAATAAAACTTATTAAAAGTTAGGGTTGTCTTAACTATATAGCTGATATTGGATAACATTTGGTATGGCATTGACCCGGAAAATATTTCTTTCTATTCTTTTTGTACTTTGCTTGCCCATCATCAGTTGGGGACAAGGAGGCATGTTGGATAAAAGCGTAAGTCTCCCTTTTAAAAATGCTTCTTATACACAGGTGTTGGATTTTATCCGTGAGCAAACACAAGCCAATTTAATTTATAATAACCGTCATTTCTCGGAACGGAAAACTCTTCGTTTTCCTAAAAAAGAACTGGCGCTAAGACAAGTATTGGAGTTGGTTTGCCAGGATGCCGGATTGGAATTTCAGATAGAAGGCAATGATATTTTACTTAAAAAAAAGGTGCCTCCCGTACTCTATACCATTAGCGGGAAAATCACTGATAAAGAGTCGGGCGAAGAGTTGATAGGGGCGAGTGTATTTATCGAAGGCGCTAATAAAGGGGCCGTGACGGACCAGTACGGTTTTTATTCACTTACACTCCCGGAAGGCCGTTACCAATTGACGGTGAGTTATTTGGGGTATAAGACACAAAAAAGCTCTTTGCAGCTTACGGAAAACAAGCTGCATTCCATAGAGTTGATCTTAGATAAAGTAGAGCTTCAGGAAGTGGTGGTCACCTCTGACAAAGAGGAAATTGATGCAAACGTGAAAAGCACACAAATGGGGGCATTGGAACTCAATCAGTCAACAGTGCAAAAGATGCCCGCCTTATTCGGTGAAAGTGATATCATCAAGGCCGTTCAGTTGTTGCCGGGGGTTTCTTCTTCCACTGAGGGCGCTTCGGGATTGGTGGTACGGGGAGGCAGTAATGACCAAAACCTGATTTTGATGGATAATACTCCAATCTACAGTGTTTCCCATGTGATGAATTTGTTTTCGGTGTTTAACACTGATATTTTAAAAAATGCGCAGTTGTATAAGGGTTCGATTCCTTCTAAATATGGTGGGCGTTTATCCTCTGTTTTGGATGTGCAACTCAAAGATGGAAATACAAAAAAGACAACTGTATCAGGTGGTATTGGCAGTGTTTCCAGTCGCCTGACTTTGGAAGTCCCTTTGGTGAAAAACAAAAGTTCAATGCTGTTTTCTGCCCGTAGGACTTATCTGGATTTATTGGTTCGTTCTATGCCCAACCAACCGTTTGTGAGCAATACGCTGTATTTCTACGATATGAATTTTAAAGCGCATTATAAGATCAACAACCGGGATAAACTAACGGTAAGTGGTTATTTGGGGCGCGATCAGGTAGGTTGGCAAGATTTGTTTGGGAATTCTTGGGGGAATACAGCGGCTTCTCTTCAGTGGACACATGTTTTCAATCTGAAACTGATTAGCAACCTTACACTATATTCGACCAACTTTAACAATCATTATTCCATTAATTTGGTTGAACCTTTGGGGTATTTACAAAAGTATGATGTCCGAGATTTCGGTGGCAAATACGATATGTCCTATTATATGTCGCCCAATCACCGGCTTGATTTTGGGTTTGAGTTTATCCATCACCGGTATGCACAAGGAAATATGGTTTCTACTGAAGATCCTATCAATATCAAAGCAAAGCAGTTAGATCCTGTATACGGTTTGGAAATGGCGGGGTATGTGAGTTGGGAGCAAAAAGTGAGTCCTTCTCTGAGTTTGAACTATGGTTTTCGACTTTCCCGCTTTGAACATGTAGGTAAAGGAAAACTCTTTATCTATGATAAGGACGAAGTTGTGAGCCCTGAAACCAATGAAGACAATATTACCGATACGGTTTTTTATGCCGGGGGAGACCGGATTCATGCCTATCAAGGGATAGAACCACGTTTATCTGCCAGGTGGTTGTGGAATGATCATCTTTCGTTAAAAGTTTCATTTAACCGCACCATTCAATACAACCACCGGTTGTCAACGGCCAATACCTTGACTCCAACCGATATGTGGACTCCGGTGAATAAATATATCAAACCTCAGGAAGCAGATTTGTATGCCATTGGGCTGTTCGGCAATTTTATGGGAAATCAGTTGGAGAGTTCCGTAGAGTTGTATTATAAAAAAATGCGGAACCTGATTGATTATAAGCCGTTTGCCAATCAGCTATTAAATGACCATTTGGAAACAGAAATTCTATCGGGAGAAGGAAAAGCATATGGGGTAGAGTTGCTGGTAAAACGGAAGATGGGAAAAATTACCGGTTGGCTTTCTTATACCTTTTCTAATTCTACCCGACAGATTAACGGAATTAATAATAATCAATCTTACCCATCCTCTTTTGACCGGAAGCACGATTTTACGTCCCTCTTTTCTTTTAACCTGTCCAAGTGGTTGGTGTTTTCCGCCAATTGGGTGTATGCTTCTGGAGTTGCGTATACGTTTCCGGTAGGGAAATATGTGAAAGACGGCTTTATCGTGCCCTATTATACCGAGCGAAATAAGTACCGTTTGCCTCCTACGCATCGCCTGGACATGTCCGTAACCTTTTACCGGAGGATGACCCCTGAAAAAAAGAATGAGAGCAGTTTTAGTTTTTCGGTCTACAATGCTTATGCGCAGAAGAACCCGTATGCATATGTCTTTAGGCAGAAAGCGGGTAACCCCAATGAAACCGAAGCCGTACAGTTGTATTTGTTCACGGTTGTTCCTTCGTTTACTTATAATTTTAAGTTCTGATGAAAGCATTACTTCGCCTGGGAATGATCATGTTAGTGTGTAGCAGCTGGTGGGCTTGTGAAGGACTCGTAGACCCTGAGTTGGACACGGTCCCTCCGGTTTTGGTGGTGGATGCCTGGTTGATGAATCAGGAGGGAGATACGTATGTAAAATTATCGGAAACCGCCCCGTTTAACTCCCCGGAACCTAATAAAAAAGTATCGGCCCAAACAGTGTATATCCTTGATATGATGAATGACCAAAAACGCATTGATTTTACGGAAGTAGAGCAAGGCCTTTATCAACCGGTGGACGGAGGGTTTTATGGCGAACCAGGGCAAAAATATCAGTTGAAAATAGTCTATCAGGATCAAAGTTATACTGCGGCAGCGCCATTGTTACCTGTGCCAAAGCTGGATTCGGTGACCTATGTGTATAAAGGCGAAGGTGATTCGCAGCAAGCTGGTTATTATATTACTGCGCATTTTCAAGACCCTTCCGGTATCCGGAATTATGCTTGGGGGAGATTATTTGTAAATGGAGAAAACATCAGTCCTAACGCGATTGATTTGTTTGACGACAGCAATGTAGACGGAAGGTACCTCTCTCTGGAATTACCTTTTGCGCTTAACTTTTCGGATTATGGCAATCCGGATAGCATGAAGGTTGAAATTGAAATGAACTCGCTTACCCAAAATGCTTATGAGTATTATCAAGGCTTAGGGGAGTTGATCCGGGGAGTGAGTACGAATAGAGTACCTCAAAATCCGGTAAGTAATATTCATGGTGGAGCCTTGGGGTATTTTACCACATCAGCGGTGACTAAAAATACCATAGTGATCCGGAAGCCTTGAGCTTCTATAAGAAGAAAGAAAAAAGCTACTGAAGTAGTATTAGCGATATATTTCATACATGCTCTAAGGCTACTTCAGCAGTCTTTCCCACAGAGGAGTGCATCAATTGTTTAATCTTAATATACTTGTTCTGTTACCATCTCAATCACCGATGCTCCATCTGCCAATTCACAGACGTGAAGTTGCGGCTCTTCCCGGTATACTTTTTTGTATTCACTGACAATCACATCCGAAAAGTCATCCAAGGCTTCACTATGTACGATGTTGATGGTGCACCCGCCAAAGCCGGCACCCATCATGCGGGAGCCGATTACGCCGGGGCTGCGTTCTGCTACCATCTGTAACAGGTCCAGTTCGTCACAACTCACTTGATACAAATCGCGGAGGCCATAGTGTGACTCTAACATCATATCCCCGAAGGCTTCGAGGTTGCCTTCTTTCAAAAAGCGACAGGCCTGTTTTACCCGTTGGTTTTCCTGGACTACATATTCACAGCGTTTGTAAATTTCATGATCGAAATATTTTTTGTGGGATTTCAGCAAATCCATTTTCACATCCCGCAAGCTCTTGACCTTAAATCCGCGTTTGCGTAGCGTTTCCAATCCTTGAATACACTGCCACTGCCGATGGTTGTATTCGGAAGAGGCCAAGGCATGATGCACCCGGGTATCACAAAGAACGATCCTGAAATTTTGAAGCTGTAAGGGGAAGTATTCATATTCCAGTGTGCGGCAATCCAGCCGGATCACCTGTTCTTTCCGGGCAAATAAGGTAGTAAACTGGTCCATAATACCACAATTGACACCGGCATATTCATGTTCGGCCTGTTGGGTCATCTTGGCTAACTTGAGCTTGTCTATCTCCAGGTTAAATAACCGGCACAGTCCTATGGCGAGGGCACACTCTAAAGCGGCTGAAGAAGACATGCCCGATCCGATGGGGATTTCCCCTCCGAACAGACAGTCAAACCCACCTAATTCGTAACCTGCTTTTTGAAATTGAGCAACCACTCCCATAATGTAATTAGGCCAGGTTTTATCAGACCTTGCAAGCTGGTTCAACTCAAACACAAAGGTTTCCTTTTTGTCTAAGGCATGTACACGGCAAGTATGTAAGTTGTTTTTTGCCAAAGCAAACACCATCTCCTTGTCAATGGCAGCAGGTAAGACAAAACCTTCGTTGTAGTCGGTGTGTTCACCGATAAGATTGATGCGTCCCGGGGCCCTGACGATCACCGGGGTGTTGGCAAACTGGGCAATGAACTTGTCTTGGATTTCTAGATAGTACATAAAAATTTGCTTTATTGAGTTGTACTAATTTTTCCAAAGTAGGAGGGAGAAGGTGAAGAGCTTCCGGAGTTAGTTAAAATGTTGGCAACTGGTTGATCAAACGGTTGGATGGAGATCTGTCAATTCCTCAACCTGCTTAACCTCGTACTTACCTCTTTAAATTAATAAAACCTGACAGGTTTTGAAAACCCATCAGGCTTTAGTTTGAAAATGCGGAAAATTTTCTTGGATCCTTACCAGAATACTGTATATAATACTGCTAAAATTCCACAGATAGCCACCGCTCCGACTTTAAAGCGCGAGCTGGTGGAAAAATATTCCGTATCTACCTCAATGGCATTGGGATTGTTTTTGCTCTTCGGGTCGGCCAAACTAATGACAATCATGACCGCAGCAAGAAGTAAGAAAACGATGCCCATCCGGTCGATAAAAGGTAAATCAGGCAAAACTTGTTTTAAACCGGCAGAAAGCGGTATGGTTAAAATAGCTGCCCACAAGGCTGCATTGGCCGTGGTTCTTTTCCAAAAAATACCAAAGATAAAGATGGCAAATACCCCTGGAGAGACAAAGCCCGTGTACTCTTGAATAAACTGGAAGGCCTGGTCTAATACTTTTAAAGTTGGGGCCATTACAGCGGCCAGTACAAAGGCAATAATGGCTACAATCCGGCCAATGGCTACCAGCCGGTGCTCCGAAGCTCCCTTGTTGATGAAGTTTTTATACAGGTCCATGGTAAAGATGGTGGAGGTACTGTTGGCCATAGATGCCAGGGAGGAAACAATGGCTGCCGCCAAAGCCGCAAAAGCCAAGCCTTTCAGCCCTTGGGGTAATAAGTTCAATAAGGCTGGGTAAGCTTTGTCATTTTTAATCACCTCTATTTCCTGGCCATTGATATCTATCATAGAAGTCATCGCATCGGTGAACATTCCCGTGCCGCCTTCCCTTTGAATAATCACATAAGCGGCAATGCCGGGGATGACTACGATCAAGGGAATTAATAATTTCAAAAATCCGGCAAAGACCATCCCCAATTGTGCTTCATTCAAACTCTTGGCGGCCAAGGCTCTTTGAGTAATGTATTGGTTACAACCCCAATAACTCAGGTTGATTACCCACATCGCACCTACCAGTACACTGATCCCGGGAAGGTCCATATAAGCATCTTTTTCTCCGCCTTGCCCGTCAGGAATGATCATTTGCCCGGGTTCAAAAATCATATGAAAATGATTCGGCACTTCTTTTTTCAAGACCAAGAGGCCCTCTAAAAAGTCACCTTGGCCGACTAAATCCAATGCGAGGTAGGTAGTTACCAAACCACCGGCAATCAAAAAAACCACTTGTACTACGTCTGTCCAGGCTACGGCTTTTAATCCTCCGTACGTAGAATACAACAAGGCAAAAGCTGCAAGTCCGTAAACGGCATACTGGAACTCGATACCCATAATGGTTTCGATACTGAGCGCTCCCAGGTACAATACAGAAGTAAGGTTGACAAAAATGTATACCAAAATCCAGAAAATGGCCATAACCGTACGCACCCGGTGGTCATAGCGTTGCTCCAGGAATTGGGGCATGGTGTAGATTTGCTTTTTCAAGTAAATCGGCAAAAAGAAAACCGCAACAACCAACAAGGTGGCGGCAGCCATCCACTCGTAAGTGGAAATCGCCAGCCCCATCGCAAAACCGGAACCGGACATACCGATAAACTGCTCGGCAGAAATGTTGGAAGCGATGAGCGAAGCTCCTACAGCCCACCAAGGCAGGGCTTTACTGGCCAGAAAGTAATCTTTGGAGTCTTTTTCGTGGCCTTTCTTCTCTCTGGAAACAAAGAGGCCCAGACCAATGATAACCATACAGTATCCGATAAATACAATCAGATCGATAGAATTAAATCCCATAAACTTTTAGCATTAATTTAATTAGTGAATTTTTAGAAATAAGTAATGTACCGCTAACTACCCGGTTTGGGCATAGCGGAATTTGCGATTCCTGCGATAAAAATTATGTATTAAATAGTGGAGGGTAGTTTCTTCTGTTGTGATATTTAATTTGTACGAACTTAAATTTTTCATTTTCATTTTTTTTAACTCTCTTTCTAAAGAGGATGCTCTCTTATCAATAGTTAGTGATCGGATTTGAACGGATAAAGTTATAAAATAAAATGTAATAAAACAGCGATTCAGGTGCTGATCAAAGGTGCTGAATGGATTGTGATGGCCTTCTTGTCAGAGAGTTAATGGCATCCGGAAAATATTTACTTGGTAGGTGGAAATTTCAATTGTTAATTCTTAACATATTGCCAAAAAGAGGCATTGATTACTTCCGGCAACATTGAAATAGAGAATCGAGGAATGATCATTGAAAAATTTTGTGTATTGTTACTATTGCACTTTAGTGTATGTATAAAAGAGGTTCGGCATACCGGAGCACTTAAAATGCTGCACTGAGGTTCCTGAAGTAAGAATTTGCGGGCCAAAAGGTGAAATTTAAACAGGCTCTTATAAGTGAGTGCTAATTTAGGGTTTTAATCGGGAGGCTTTTATTTATGGAAATAGAGAATTTAAAAAAACAATGGTTACGGTTGCAGCAACAGCTTCCGGCCTATACAGTAGTAAAAGAAGATTTCTTTGAAGTATTACTCCGGCATTACTCATCGCCTCAAAGGTACTATCATACTTTGCGGCATATTGCATTTATGTTGGCGCAATGCCAACAGTTCAAATATAAAGTTGAAGATCTTGGAACTCTACAGTGGGCAATCTGGTACCACGATGTGATATACAATCCTCTTCGTTCGGACAACGAAGAGAAAAGTGCCCGCTTGGCAGAAAAGCATTTGGTTGTATTGCAGGCTGACAAGATGATGATAGAAAAAGTCAGTGCTTATATTTTAGCGACTAAAAAACATCAACTGATAGCTCCCTATCAAAACTTTGATGCGCAATTGATGTTGGATTGTGACCTGGCGGTTCTGGGAAGTACCAGGGAGGATTATCTTTCCTATACTCAAGCCATACGGAAAGAGTATGCCATGTATCCTGATTTCCTTTATAAAAAAGGAAGAAGAAAGGCACTGCAAAGCTTTTTGCAAAAAGAGAGGATTTTTCTTACGGAAGAATTTTATCAAGCGCGTGAAGAACAAGCCAGAAAAAACTTGGCATACGAACTAGGTACGCTTTAATGAATCACTTACTGTCAGTTTTTCTTGCAGAAATGACCACAGCACAATGCCTATCGTAACCGAGATGTTCAGGGAGTGTTTGGTGCCAAACTGCGGTATTTCCAATGCCAAATCACAATGAGGTAATACTTCCTCACTAACCCCGAAAGCTTCGTTACCAAAGATTAAGGCATATTTTCCGTCAAGGCTAGCTGGGTAAGCGTTCAGCAGTTGAGAGTGGTCGGTTTGCTCTACTGCGATGATGGTGTATCCCTCTTCTTTGAGTTCTTTTACTGTTTGCACAATGTCTTTTCGGTGTTCCCAATCTACGGATTCTGTTGCCCCCAAAGCTGTTTTATGAATATCCCGGTGAGGAGGGGTGCCCGTGATGCCGCATAAATACAGCTTTTCAATGCAAAAGGCATCGGAAGTGCGAAAGGCGGAGCCTACGTTATTAAGGCTTCGCACACTATCCAACAAGACAACTAATTTATTTTTAGGCGTCTCTTTATATTCTTCTACACTGACTCTGTTTAACTCTTCTACGGCTAGCTTTCTCATAAATTAACAGTATGCTTTACATCAAGGAAGGTTTAGCGGTATTCGTAGGACCACTTTTTGGATTGGAGCTTATTTACGGCCAATTCCCGGTTGTTGAAAAGGGTATTGTACGTTTTTTGGTCGTTGATCAAGACGATATCTTTGTCCAGGTATTGGTATAAGATATTGATAAAATCAGAGACTTCTTCTTTGATGGCGTAAAAGGTCCATTGGTCTACTTTCCGGGAGGTAACCAGCCCTGCATTTTTCAAGTAGATTAAATGACGGGATGTTTTTGTCTGTGTAAAATCCAGCACTAATTCAATATCGGAAATGCACAACTCATTATTTTTATGTAGTAAGTGCATGATGCGAATTCTGGATTCATCGCTAAATGACTTGAGGATTTGTGTCCCCAATTGCAGATTGAAATGCTTTAACTTCATTGAATTCGATTACACAAATAAAGACCTAAACTGCGTATTTGCTTTTTCAAATATTCAACAAAAGTATAAAATTATTACTGGATTAAAAGCATTTTTTAAAAGAATATTTTTGGGGAACCAGGGATTAGCTGCATGTGATTGCCGGGCTAATCCTTGGTTTTTCTGTGTCGTTTGAAGGGCATCAGCACGTTCAAAGGAGGGGTTCCTATTCTTCCTCTGTCAGGGATTTCCAGATCAGGTCTTTCAATTCTTGCAAGCCTTGTTGCACGATGGAAGAGATAAAAACATAAGGCAAATCAGGTAGTTCTTTGCTGATTTCCTCTTTTAATTCCTCATCCAACAGGTCGGATTTGGTGATGGCCAACAGGCGGTTTTTGTCGAGTAGTTCGGGGTTGTATTTTTTTAATTCGTTGACCAGTACTTGATAGTCCTTTTGAATGTCCATACTGTCGGCAGGAATCATGAACAACAAGACCGAATTACGTTCGATATGCCGCAAGAAGCGAGTGCCGAGGCCCTTTCCTTCTGCCGCCCCTTCGATAATCCCCGGAATATCGGCCATGACAAAAGAGCGATCGTTCCGGTAACTGACTACACCCAGGTTGGGGACTAGAGTAGTAAAAGCATAGTCTGCAATTTTAGGCCGGGCGGCTGATACTACGGAAAGCAAGGTGGATTTTCCTGCATTGGGAAAGCCGACCAAGCCTACATCAGCCAACAACTTCAACTCCATGGTAACCCATCCTTCTTGCCCGGGTGTGCCTGGTTGGGCATAACGGGGTGCCTGGTTGGTGGGGGTTTTGAAATGCACATTGCCCAGTCCTCCTTTTCCTCCGGGGAAAAGCGTTTTCTCTTCTCCTTCTTCGGTGATTTCCAAAAGAACTTTATCGGTTTCACTATCTTTTACAACCGTGCCCAAAGGTACTTCCAACGTAATGTCTTCTCCTTGTGCTCCGGTTTTACCAGCCCCCATACCGGCCGTACCGTTAGAAGCATGGATATGTTTGCGGTATTTTAAGTGTAAAAGTGTCCACAAATTTTTGTTTCCTTTGAGGATAATATGTCCACCGCGACCACCATCCCCTCCGTCCGGGCCTCCTTTGGGTACAAATTTTTCTCTTCGGAAGTGTACTGAACCCGCCCCACCATTTCCTGAGCGGCAAAATACCTTTACATGATCTATAAAATTGGAAGATGCCATAACTGCAATTTGATAAAATATTGAAATAACTACTATTCTGCGCTTAGCCGGATAACACCACTTCAGTATTTTTTTGCCGTAATCCGCATTATCCTGTTCATTACAACCCGTAATTTAATAACTTTAGCCTTCAGGAAATGAAACGTTGCAAGCGAAGCGCAAATGCAAAACTAACGAAACCAAGGGAATTCCTCTTTACTTCCGTCACGAATCCAAAACGGTTAATGCATGATGACACCTACAACCCAACTGCAATTACAACTAAGACAAAGACCTCATAAGCAACGAACGGTGATGTTTCAAGAGTGGAAAAAGCTTTTGTTTTTACATTGGAGAGTCCCTGCTGACCAAATTCAAAAAACCTTACCACCCGGTTTGACGGTGGATACCTATCAGGGGGAAGCCTTTGTGGGTGTGGTACCTTTTTATATGCAGAACATCCGGCCGGTATATTGTCCGGCTGTACCGGGTATCTCGAATTTTTTAGAAACCAATGTCCGCACATATGTATATGATGAAAACGGGGTGCCGGGAGTATGGTTTTACTCCTTGGATGCCAACCAATGGCTGGCCTGTTGGCTAGGCAAAAACTGGTTTCAGTTGCCTTACCGGTATAAAAAAATGCAAGCCCAGTTGCGTCCTCCCTTACAAAGCGGCTTTTCGGACAAAGTACATTATCAACTGCATCATTCTTCTGAAAAAACAACCCGTATTATTTATCAGGGCAAGGGAAATGCATACTCAGCCGAACCGGGTACCCTAGAGTTCTTTTTGGTGGAGCGATACGCACTTTATGCTTATGCCAAAAGAAGTGATAAGTTATATCGGGGTAGGGTATATCATCCGCCTTATCAGATAGCGCCAGTGGCCGTGGAATCCTATGAGGGGTTAGGCTATTTGAGCAACTTTGAGCAAGTATTGACTCCTCCCGAGCACCAACTGTATTCACAGGGAGTAAAAGTAGATGTTTATGGTTTAGAAGAGGTATGGAACCCTTAGATATCTTTGTCTTTTTCTTCTTCCAGTTCCTCGATCCGGGCCTTCTTTTCTTTGATTTCCGTTATTTTTTTTGCGATGCGCTCTTCGGTCAAGGAAACCTCCGTAGTACCTTCTTCTGACAGCTCAAAGATCAATTTTCCAATTTGACGGTACAATGAGTTGACATGGCTTTTGAGTTGGCTGATTTCAATTTGCAGCTTTCCTACTTCAATTGCCCGGTTAGTTTTGCCCTTAAGCATCTTGTATGTATTGCCGGCTTTATTCCAGAAATTTGCCATAATCTTATATTTGGTGGTGAATAAGATACTTTTACGTTTTCAGGATGTATACTTTCTCAAAGTATCTAAACTTATTTACTTCTTGCTAAAGGGATAAGTTTCAATATTAACTTATTTTTAAATTTATTACCTCAAAAATATCCAACCTTACTGTATTCAGGCGCAGGCTCCACCAGTGGGTTACCTTCTAAGATAAATCCAAAGATTGGAATTTATGGGTAATCATAGGTATAAGGTTTTAAATTTCACAAATCAATAACAAACTTACTGCTTTTGGTTGACAGATTGGGGAGCAAAATATAGATTTTGAAAGGAAACAGTAGGGCAATTTGTTTGTTTGCCCATGCATATTTTAGCAAAATAGAAAACTATGGATTTAAAAGATAAAGTCATTTGGATTACCGGAGCTTCTTCGGGCATTGGGGAAGCCTTGGCCTACCAACTGGCCAAAGAAGGTTGTCGTTTGGTACTTTCCTCACGAAACAAAGACACTTTGGAAAAGGTAAGGCAATACTCCGGCATCGCAGAGGAACGGGGAATGGTACTACCATTGGATTTGGCCGCTTCTGAAAACTTTCCGGAGTTGGCCTGGCAGGTGATAAAACGTTTCGGACGGATTGATGTATTGGTCAACAACGGAGGTGTGAGCCAACGGGCATTTTTCCGGGAAACGGAAATGGAAGTAGCCCGGCGGATTATGGAAATTAATTTTTTCGGCAATATCGCTCTTACCAAAGCCGTGCTACCTTTTATGGTCAAACAAAAAGGGGGAAGTATTGTCGCAGTGACCAGTGTGGTAGGAAAATACGGGACTCCCAAAAGAAGTATTTATTCGGCTTCCAAGCATGCTTTGCACGGCTTTTACGATGCTTTGAGGGCCGAACACTGGAATGACCACTTGCATGTTTTGTTGGTGGGACCAGGTTACATCAAAACAAGCCTTTCTTACAATGCCTTGAAAGGTGACGGTAGTGAACAAGGAACCCTGGATACCGGGCAGAAGAACGGCATGTCACCGGAAGAATGTGCCCGGAAAATGATCCATGCCTTGAAAAAGAAAAAGAGGGAAATTTATCCCGGAGGCTTGAAAGAAAGGGCCGGAGTATACCTGAAGCGTTTTTTACCCGGTTTATTTTCCAAGATTGTCCGCAAAGTAAATGTGACCTGAAAGGATGTGCCCGGTAATCCTCGTATTTTTATTTTCTTATACGATTGTCATGTATTTGACAGATAATGAGAAAACTGTGTTTTACATTCAACAAAAAGTAAAACACACCCCTTTATGGCATCATTAGCATTGCTGCAACTGGAACTGCCCGGTTGGGAAAAAACGTGGGAGTCATCCTTGCAACACCAGATGATTTATGAAAATAAGCTGGATTTTCTTTCGCTCTCTTTTTTGAACGGACCGCCGGATATACCGGTAAGTATCAATCAACCCGGTAAACTGGTCGATCATTGCCGGAAGATTACTACCTGGCAAAAGGGAGCATTGATTTTAGTAAAGGTGGATGTTTTGCAGGAAGTACCCTTCTTGGAAACGATTTATAAACTTCCGCTGGAAAACCAAGGGCCGGATTACTATGGCTGTTTGCGTTTTTTATTTCAGGACTTTAGCTTTGAAATTTTGTTGAAAAGCCTGAGTCAGGAAGGTTGGGAGCAAAGAGAAAGATGTATTAAAAAGCAACTAATGGAACAATCCGGCCACAAGGCCCGGAAAAGATTAATGGAACATTGGTCACACGACCCTTATGACTTGCACATAACCCAAGGTTTTTTGTTTAATCACTCGGAAAGAGAAGCCTTTGATAAGGCTTTTCCCGAGCATGCGTTGAGCCGTTTGCGTTTGCACCTGCAAATGCTTAAAAAGCACCTTTGGCTGGCTCCTCAACTTAGCGAGTATCCTATATTTTCCGGGGACTACCAACAGGATAGTTCTCGCCAATAGGGATGAAAGCAGGTCGTACACGATTGTTTTTATTCTTTGTCGTAGCGGATCAATGTACGAAGGTCATAGCCCTCAAATTTTTCCCGGGCATTTAAGAAAGCCAATTCGATGATAAAGCTAATTTGCACAATTTCACCGCCGGCCTTTTCAATCAAATCACAGGCGGCCCGGGCTGTTCCTCCGGTAGCGAGTAAGTCATCGTGTAAGAGTATTTTATCTCCGGGAGCAATGGCATCCTTATGGACTTCAATAGTATCAGAGCCGTATTCCAGGGCATAGGTTTGGTGTACGGTTTCGGCAGGCAGCTTTCCTGTTTTCCGGATAGGGACAAAGCCCGCTTGCAATTTCATCGCCAACAAAGGTCCGTAGAAAAAACCCCGCGACTCAATCCCCACCACTTTGTCAATCGGTATTTCTTTGGCAAAATCATATAAGGCATTTCCCGTTTGCAATAATCCCTTAGGATCTTTTAAAAGAGTTGTGATATCTTTAAAATCAATTCCGTCTTTGGGAAAGTTTTTGATACTCCGGATATATTTTTCCAATTCCTGATTCATCATGTCGAATTTGCGTTTTTAACTTCAGAATCCTGAAAGTTATTTTAAAAATTTACCGTTTCCAATCCAATAGATAAAAGCTGCTCAGGTGCTTAGTCCAAACAAACAATCTTTTCATAATCTTCCTCTTTAAGCACTTGTTCTTTGATAATTTTCCCTTCTTGGTTGATATAGAGTACTATGAACAGACCGGCTTGCGATACGGACTTCTCGACAAAATACACAGGTTCTTCAGGGGTGCCCAAATTGAGAATATCGGAATACTCTTCTTGTATAATGCGCCCGTATCGATTACTCAGTACACCATAGCCTGTACTGCGGTAGGTCAAAATCACTACTTCATGAGCATCGTTGCGCAGGTATTCAAAGGAGTCAAAGGTTTCCGGAAGGAAATAGTTGCGCTGGAAGTTATACAGTTTCCACTTGGCTTGTTGTTGTACCAACATGACCGAATCGCTCCAATAATGAATCGCATCAAATTGAAACGGTGTGATCGTTTCGTTGGCGAGATTGATCAAACCAAAATTCCCTTTTTTGGCAATCAATAGGGTGTCTGACGAATTGTAGCGTTTGAGCAAGGCATCGTACCCCGGATTGATCAACTGGTTGAACCGGGCATTGTAAAGACCAAATTTTTTATTTTGAAAGATCGCGTAAAAATGTTCTTCGTAAGGCATGACACCTTGGTATCTAGGGGCAATCATGGTTTTTCCCCGCAAACTGACCAAGCCTTTCTTTCCCCACTGGTCCACCAACAAGGTCGAATCCGTGATAAAGGACATCTCATTGTATTTATTCTGGATCAACACATTTCCTTTTCCTGTCAACAGACCTTCTTTCCGGCTTTTGTCTCTGGCAATGATAAAGGGAACCGTATCCGTTTTGTTTTCATAATGAAAAGTAGACACTTGCACGGTGAGTTTGGAATACTTGGACAGGTCCGTCAGGTTTTCCTGATAGAAGTAACCGAATTTTTTGTGATCCCTTTCCAACAAAATACCATCATCTCCGATGAAATACAAAGTGTCGTAAAGAGGTTGGATAATCATTTGTCCTTTTTGATCAATCACTCCCCATTTATCTTCCGGTTTCACCCCAAACACTTTTTCGGAGGGTAATACATCTTTATAGTGTAACGGGGAGATCAAAAGTCCTTTTTTATTGTACAAAACCTGTCCGGCCTGATAATGTACCAGCCATCCGGCTGTGATTTCCTCCACTGCCAGGGCTTCCGTAGGAACTATTGTACGGCCTTCTACACTTTGAATCCCGTATTGATCTCCTTTTTGTACTTGTAAAAAATTCTCGTGTGTAAGTTCATAGCCGTCCAGTCCAAAGACCGGATCTTTTACTTTGCGCTGCAGTAAATCATGAATAGGTGCAATCGCAATTTTACCCGCTTTGTAGAGGGCGGCCACCTGATCGTTGAGCACTTCGATGCGGTCGTATTGAAAAGGCAGCACCAGGCTATCATAATAGCTTACCAGCCCCCATTTATCGTTTTGCTTTGCCTTGACCAAGTACGAACCGGCCGGCTCCAATGCTTGATAATGAGGTTCGATTAAGGAAAAACCGGCTTTATGGTACAAACCTATACCTTCTTTTTGTTGAATTTTGAGTGCTCCCGGGGCAAAAAATTCTACATGTTGGTACAGGCAATCGGCAATTTTCCGCCCTGCTTTGTCTACGGCTCCGAAGAGCGTGAGCTTTTCGGTAATGATAAAATCCTGGTCTACGTATTCACATAAATGATCTTCCTGAATACCCGATAAGTAGGGTTCGATTTGCTCCTTTCCCTGACTGTCTATAAAGCCTATTTTCCCCTCTTTTACAAAAGGAAACAATTTAGTATGTTGAAGGGTCAGGTGACGGTTGAGAAAATCCTTGTCCGGAAAATCGGGGTATTGGTATTGAAAGCTTATTTTATCCGGGCTCAGAAACCAGAGCCACTTCCAGGCGCGTTCAGCATAAATATTTTCCGGATAGCGTTTGACGAATTCTTGATAGCGATGCAACTGATGTTGGTCTACAAAAAGGAAATACAATTTTTTTTCGGCTTCTTGCCGGTAAGGGTTGTTCGGATACGATTGTATAAATTTTTCCAGTTTTGCAATGCTTACAGGATTGGTTTTCGCCCGGTAAAGCAATAAGTCGTAACGGGCTTGTGCTTTTTCTGCTTGTGCGGCCTGAGGATAAGCATCCAAAAACTTGCGATAACTTTCGTAGCTGTCTTCTTGTTTGGCCTGGGAATAGGCTAAGCTATCCCGTTGGGTAATGGCCTGGTCAAACTGAATTGCAGTTGGGTAGAGGTCAATAAAGAGTTGATAGGCAGCGAGGCTGTGTACACTGTCCGCATGATGAAAGGCCAGTTGCTCGAGTTTTTCTTTGTGTTGGGTAAGTACCTGATGGGTTAACCCGTCTTTTTCTAATTTTTCTTGTTCTTTCGGATCGATGTTCCGAAAAGACTCGATGGCGGCCAAGGCATAGGTATAGGCTGATTCCGATTGATAGTGGGTTTGATTCGCCGTATCTGCATAATACAAAGAAGAAATGTATAAAGCCACTACATTGAAAGAGTCTTTTTCCAGCGTTTTGTCAAGTTTGCTTTTTACCTTTTCGAAATTATGCTCATGGAGTTTTTTTATGAGCGACTTCGCGTTTTGGGCATTTGCGGCAAAGGTGACAAAAAATAACACAAGGAGTAAAAAATGACGTGCCATGCAGTTCACAGTGTTCAGAATTTGAGTTTTACAAAATTAAAATTACACAGATTCTGTCAGAATCCAGACAGGTAGTGGTAAGGTTCAGGAAACTGAAAAATAAAACCACAAATAATACAATTTTTATATTCCTTCCCAAACCTATTGGGGCTAAGTTATCAGCTATTTTAAAAATTGTATGGTAAAGCTTTTAGTTGAAACTCGTGATGCTTTTTTTCTTGCCGGGTTGATACGCGCTATAAAGTAGGCAATAAGTGTATCTTTATCTTTTCAAAGAGTTTTTTCAATCTTTCTCTCAGATTATTATAACTTCGGAAAAAAAATGAATTAACGCCAAAAGTTATAGATGTCAGGCCAACGTACCACATTTTTTATTGCCCGGAGATATTTTGTGTCGCAGCGCAACACAGAGAGGAAACATGGGGCCTTCCGCTCATTTTACGACACGCTGTCAAGTTTGATCGCCTTGTTGTTCACTTGTTTTACCTTTTCCCCACAGAAGATACAAAAGGCCCTTCGAAAAGTTACTGATAATTTTGCTCATCAAAATTTCATCCGTATCCTGACGAATATTTCCATGATCGGAGTGGGAACTTTTACGGCGGCCATGGTGATCGTATTGTCCGTATTCAATGGTCTGGAAGATCTGACCAAAAGCTTGTACAATACCTATAACCCCGAGTTGAAAATTTCTGCGGTAATGGGCAAATCCTTTTCAAGGGACAGTGTACACCTGGAAAAAATTAAAACTATTCCCCAAGTACAAGCCATTACCGAAGTGATTGAAGACAATGCTTTGGTCCGGTATAAAGACCAGCAAATTGTGGTCAATGTAAAAGGCGTCAGTGATAATTTTTTAGAACAATACCGGCTCGATAGTATGATTATCATGGGGGATGCCCGGATAAAAGAGCAAGAGCATAGCCGGGCGGTGGTCGGGCAAGGGGTGTACTATCAGCTTTCGATTAATTTGGGCGATAAATTAGTACCCTTGAATCTGTGGTACCCGAAACGGGATATGAAAACGCGCCTGAACCCGGAAAAAGATTTTAACAGAATGCCGATCCTGCCTGCAGGAGTATTCAGCATAGATCAACAATATGATATGAATAATATCATCGTGCCTATTGATTTTACTGAGAAATTGCTGAAATATGAAAACCGGCGGACCTCATTAGAAGTGAAAATCCAACCCCAAGCGAACCTTGCTCAGGTGCAGCAAATGATCAAGGATATTTTAGGCGATACGTTTGAAGTGAAAAACCGGGAGGAACAACAAGCTACCATATTGCGAGCCGTAAAAATTGAACGCTTGTTTCTGTTTATTGCCTTTTTCTTTATTCTGGTGGTGGCCTCGTTTAATGTTTTTTTCTCCTTGGCCATGTTGGCCATCGAAAAGAAAAAAGATATTGCCATATTTACCGCAATGGGTGCAAACCGAAAATTCATCAAGGAAATCTTTTTGATAGAGGGAAGCATCATCGCTTTTACCGGAGCTGCTGTGGGTTTGTTTATCGGCTTTTTAGTCTGTTACATCCAGCAAGAGTTGGGTATTGTATCCCTGGGAATCACCAGCTCGATTGTGGACGCTTATCCTGTGAAGATCAACCCTTGGGATTTTGTCTTTTCTGCTTTGGCAATTGTAGTAATTACATTAGGGGCTTCCTATATTCCTGCCCGGAATGCTTCCAAATCGGCCGCCATCCAACATATTTGATTTAACTTCCTTCTTGTTCCGGAATCAATTGATTCTTATCCGGGTCCCAACGGTAGTCCAGGTTGCAGGCACCACCCAGATAACAGGCTTCGGGCTTGATCGTGAGAAAATCCAACTTACGGTTGAGAATACTTACTCCCAAATCATTGAGCTTGGTTGGCTCGAAACTTTCAAACAAGGGGTCGATACGCTCCAGGTAGAGGAGATATTGCAAGTCCCCGAAGCCGTACCAATTGTGCCGGTGAAGAGCTTTTTTGATCAATGCATGCCGGTTGGGCAACCGGGCCGTACCCATAAAAAGCAGGTAGTTTTCAATTTCATTCAAACCGTTTTTCGTGCTGGGAAATCTTCGTAAATGCGCTTGCAAAGCATTGGGTAAGTAATGAAACTTGATTTTAGGCTTGTGAATAAAGGGCCACAAAGTATCCGGGGTGGGAGAGGCGTAGGCTTGCCATACACTGGATAGGTATTCGAAATCAACGGCTGTTAATGAAATACGCTTTTGAAAAAGTGCTTGATACTGATCCGGTGCGAATTCACCCAAACCCATGAGTTTCTTTGCCCAATCTACATTGCCCACACATACAAAAGAAAAATTTGTTTGCTCATAGGCTTTTTGCTGATACAACCAGTGGTGGATGGCAAGATAATTCACTTGGCAAAACAAATCGTATTCATACCAAAGGACCACCTCGTGGTAGTTGGGATAGGTGACGATTTTGTCAAATTCATGAATGGTGTATTCTCTGTATAATTGTTCTTTGACTTTAAAGGCTTTTTCGAAAAAATTGACCCGTAATTGCCAAAATCCTTCCGAGGCGACCTCCGCATTCAACGTACCGTCTGACAGTACCTCACGCCATACGATATGGTCACCTGGCAATCCTGATTGCTTAAACAATTGTAGCGTAGCATCACCATTGAGGATGTGAAGTATGTTCATTTTTAGAAAGTGATTGTGAAATTTAGTTTATTATTATTAATAACTAATTTGGTGAGGAAAGTTCTTAATTTCAATTAATTAGAAGTATTTATTTTAGACTTTCTCGATTCTCTTACTCGATTTGAAATGTACTGTGTGGAGAGTGATTACTTGTTGTGGAAAATAAGCGGAAAGCTTCGGAAACGAACATATATCAGGGCCTTAAGGTGAGATCTCTTGATTATTTTTTGCTTCTGCCCGATTTCGTTTCAGACTGTAGTAACTTTGCCGTATTGCGTTGAAGGCGGATTTTGCGCATGTTTTTCTCATTATACCTATCCATTTAAACCTGAAATATTATGCAATTTCCAGATGGAAAAACTTTTCTGGACCGTTTGCGGGTTCTTTATTTTGCCTTAATCAGCGGCCCCTTTCTTTTCTTTATCATTTGCTATTTCGGCTTTCGCGAAGGAAGCATTAAAGCAAGCTACCCCGGGTTAGTCCCAACCTTCCAATATGCAGTGCCTGTAGTATGCCTGGTATTATTCATCTTAGGGCATTGGGTGTATCGAAAGACCTTGCTTCCTTTCCGTACGGAGGGAACTCTCCGGGAAAAATTAATGGGTTTGTTCAGAGCTTCATTACTTAAATATGCCGCTTTGGAAGGTGCTTCCCTTTTCACCGTCATCATTTACTATCTCACAGGACATATTATGTTTGCCGGGATGTATATAGTCGTACTTGTTGTATATTCCATCAATAGCCCTACGGCACCGGGCATAGTTCGTAGTCTACGTATGAAAAAAGAAGATGCGGAGACTTTTATGCAAAATAAATTGATCGAATAAAATTCTTGAAGGCGAATAAGTGAGTTAGGAGAGGGGGGGCGAAGGTTACCGATTAATCAAATTGAAGATAGGCTTGGAGCTTTTGGGCATCTTGTTCTGAAAACAATTCAATTTTTTGCAAATCTTCAAGTGAATGGTAAGGGCCGTGTTGTTGCCGGTAGTTTACAATGACTTTGGCCAGTTTGTAATTGATATAAGGGTGAGCTTTTAAGGTGTTCAAATCAGCCGTATTAATGGCAATTTGGGTAAGGGTTTTAGATTCCAACCGGGCATATTTGAGCAATTCTTCACAAGTTTCGGGGGGTAAGCCGTATACTTCCTTGAGTTGTTCGAGGTTGTGAAACCCTCCTAATTTGTCTCGAAACTTCACAATTCGGGCCGATAGTTTGGTTCCTATGCCTCTGATTTTTTTCAATTGCAGGGTGTCTGCAGTATTGATGTCGAAGGTTGAGCGTTTTTTTTTATGAGAAGCATACATCAGCTTCTCCTTCATTAATTTTTTTTGAGCCGATTTGGGCAGCTTTATATACGGTTTTAATTTGAGAAATAGGGGTTCGGGAAACCCGTATATTTTTGCCAAATCGCCTTGTTGCCGGAATTGCCCTCCTTTGCTACAGTACTTTTTAATCCGGTCAGCCAAAAATTCCGGTACACCCAGGTTCAGCCAACCTTGTTTATCCAAGGTATTAGGGTCGAAATAAAAGAGGGTATCTTTTGAAGTATGTAAAGAGCTTTTGGATAAAAAGGAAGCGTTGAGTTTAGCACTCATGCTGTCCAGAAGGCGTTGATCCCGGGAAGAAATACTTGTTTCGGTTTTTACCGTATATTTCAAGATCAAAGGCCCTACCAATAGCATCAACATCAAGCCCATCAAAACCAGGAAACCATTGATCTCCTTTTGTGAAAAGGCAAAATAACTCCGGAGGTATTGTTTGAGTCGCTTCATAAATTTTGGGTTATCCTAATACCCAAATAACCTCTTTCTGTTGCTTAGGTTTTTGGCAAATGGCCGATTTTCTTACACAGGACCTTCCATCCTTCAAACCTTCAAGCCTTCTATCCTTCTATCCTTCAATCTTGATAAGTGAAACTATCCGGGAAATAGCGGTTTTCCAACTCAATAAATTCATCGCCCCGGATAAACATTTCCATGCCGATTTCTTCCAGGCTTCTTTTACCACAAGCGGCCAACAGTTCCAGTACGGCATCCAAAGTATTTTGGTGGAAGTGGAATACCCGCTCGGCCTTGTCGGTTACAATCAGCCCCCGGGTCAACATATTACTTTGAGTGGCTACCCCGGTCGGGCATTGGTTGGTATTACAACGAAGGGCTTGAATACAGCCCAGTGCAAACATAAATCCGCGGGCACTGTTACAAAGATCGGCCCCCATCGCCAGTAATTTGATCAAGGAACTGGCTGTAAGTACCTTGCCGCTGGCAATCACCCGTATCTCTTGTTTAAGTTGATATTTGGTCAACATTTTCGAAACAAAAATCAAGGCGGGTTCTATAGGCAAACCTACCGAGTCGGAAAACTCCAAAGGGGCAGCTCCGGTGCCTCCTTCGGCACCGTCTATGGTAATGAAATCGGGCCAGATACCTACCGTTTTCATCTGTTCACAGAGCTCGATAAACTCTTCGGTCTTTCCGATACAAAGTTTAAATCCTACCGGTTTTCCCCCGGAGAGTTCCCGCAGTTTTTGAACAAAATTCAATAGGCCTTTGGCATCGGAAAATTCCCGGTGACTGGGCGGGGAAACTACGGTGGTATAGGGTTCAAGTCCTCTGATTTTGGCAATTTCGGGTGTGTTTTTTACTCCGGGCAGTACTCCCCCATGCCCCGGTTTAGCCCCTTGCGACAATTTTATTTCAATCATTTTGACATTGGGCAGCAGGGCTTTCTCTTTAAATTTTTCCGGATCGAACTGGCCTTCAGGAGTCCGGCACCCGAAATAGCCCGTACCAATTTGCCAAACCAGATCCCCTCCTCCTTCCATATGATAATCTGAAATACCACCTTCTCCGGTATTGTGGTAAAAGTGACCTCTGGCCGCTCCTTTGTTGAGTGCCAAGATGGCATTTTTGCTGAGAGCTCCATAACTCATCGCGGAAATATTGAATAGAGAAGCTTTGTAGGGATGCTGACAAAGTGAACTTCCGATATTGACCCGGGGAGGCGTCATCAAAGGGTCTACAGCATAAATCGAATGCCGGAGGCCTTCGTAGTTAAGTGCGTTGAGTTCAAGCTGTGTCCCAAAGGGATGTGTATCGTTTACATTTTTTGCCCTACGGTATGCCAACGCCCGTTGATTGCGGCTGAACGGCCTTCCGTCCGTATTTCGTTCAATAAAGTATTGTTGAATTTCCGGTGAAATAAATTCGAAAAAATAACGGAAATAACCTAATATGGGAAAGTTGCGAAGGATGGTATGTTTGTTCTGGCGTGAGTTGAAAATACCAATCACAGTTAATGGGATCAGTAGCCAATAAGTCATCCATACAGGCGGATAATAATATCCTGTTACACCTATTACAAGGATAAGTAGAATGCTGAGTTTGAAGAATTGGTAACGCATACGTCTACAGAGGTTAGTGATAACTTAAATATATTGAGATTTCTGAAAGGAGCGCTATTTTTTAAAGGTTTCCTGGGTATCATATATGTTAAAAGGGATGATGCCTTGTTTCTTCTTTTGTATGAAGTATCATAAAAAAAGTGCCGGCAAATGACCGGCACTCTTTCTTCTCTGTTGTATAAAACCTGTTTATTTTTTGCGCTTAGGTTTGGGCGCTAATTTGGGTGAACGTAAATTGTACTCTTTTTTTCCATGCTGTGGTTTGGCCAAGACAGCCTCAGGGGCAATCTCTTTGGCACAAGAAGCGGCTTTCATCGCCTTTTCCAACATCCGGGCATAGTTAAAATGAATGGAGACATTGTCCCGTTCGGGGTCGTTATAGGCTACATATTGCGCATATTGTAAGCAACGTTTCACCCACTTCGGGTCATCCATTTGATGTAAAGTCAGGGTGGTAAGCGAATAATAAAAGCTCAATATTTCTTTTTGCTTAACTGCTTCCGTGGTTAACATGGCATCGGCATGGTCGGCCGCCTCCTGATACTTTCCTTTACCTAAGAGATAAAGAACATGTACTCTTTTCAACAAAAAGTGTTTTCCCGGAAAATTTGCCGCTTTTTTGATCTTTTCCATCGTTTTTTGATAGTAGGCTTCATCAAAGTTTTCAGGGCGGTATATTCCCGGATAGACAGCGCCATTGGCATCATAAGAATACTCCGTAGCGATTTTTTTATCCACTTCCTCTTGACCGTACAAACCGGCATATGTATCCCGGTTGTCCAGCAAGTGCTGAAACTGTGGGCTATCCGTCCCCCGGACAAACTCCCGGGTAAAGTACCATGAAAGAGTATCGGTAAGCTCTACATTGGGTTGGGTGAAATATTCTGTGACTATTTCCTGGATTTCCTCTCGCTTATAGCAACTTGCCAAATAGCGGACATATGTGTAAAGGAATTCAGGAGACCGCTCACCTCCGGCAAATTGTTTCTTTAACCTTACCGATTGACGGTTGGGGTCCAGGGCATCTTTGGCCGTTTGAACGAACTGAGGGCCCTCCTGACGGCTGGTACTTACATGTACCGCTTCCTCCGTAGCCGGATCGATGTAAGCATATGTGGGGAATACTTTGACTTCGTATTTTTTACTCAAAGCAACACCAGCTCCTTTCTCCGCATCAATTTTTACACAGACAAAGTTTTCATTATAAAAAGCCCCGACTTCCTCCTGGGGAAACACTTTGTCAGCCATCCATTTACAAGGCCCGCACCAGGTAGTATAAAAATCAACAAAAATAAATTTATTCGAAGCTTTCGCCTTTTGTAGAGCTTTTTCCCAGGTTCCCTCAAAAAAACGGATCCCCTCAGCGTTGGCTCCAATACTCCATGTGATAAAAAATATTCCAAGAATAATTTTCTGTATGAACTTCATCGTTATTTTGTTTCGGGTTAGTTGGATTCCAGTAATTCTTCGATTTTACTTCTCAATTCTTCACCATGAAGGCCATTTGCCGCAATGATGCCGTTCGGGTCGATTACCAAGGTGTGAGGAATTGCTTTGATCCCATAGAGTTTTCCGGCAGCATTCTCCCAGTATTTTAAATCGCTTACATGGGTCCAGTTGAGTTCGTCATCTTCAATGGCTTTAAGCCATTTGGCCTTGTCTTTATCAAAGGAGACTCCCAGAATTTCCAAGCCTTTCGGATGTAATTCATGGTACATTTTAACAATATTGGGATTTTCTTTCCGGCAAGGCCCGCACCAGGATGCCCAGAAGTCTACCAAGAGTACTTTGCCTTTAAAAGAAGAGAGGGAAACCGGATTGCCTTCCGGGTCATTCATGGTAAAATCAAGCGCTTTCTCACCCGCTTTGGTAGCATTAAGCACTTCCAGCCGTTTGTTGAGCCCTTGCATAAAAGTATAATTGGCCATACTGTTATCCACCTGTTCTGTCAATTGCTTTAATTCCTCATAACTCACTCCGTAAGAAAAGTTATTGTAAATCAGGTAAGGGGCTAAAATGGTTTTGCGATGTTGCGCGATTGTTTCCCGGATAAAAGCATTCTGTTTTTGCTCTGCTTTTTCCATCAAGGCATTCAGTTCGTTTATTTTTTCTTGGTCCTTGTCTTCCTGTGCCTTGCGGTATTCTCCGTAATAACTGCGGCCGGCTTTTCGCAAGGTATAAAGAGAGTCATTGTATTGTGAATACTGATCTTGTAAGGCGGAACCGCTAATTTCCGGCAAATGAAGGCGTCCGGTAGAATCCAACAAGGAACTGAACTTCATTTCTTGATTCTCCATAAAAAAGTACATGTATGGGTATTTAAACCCCTTAAACTTGATTCGGACCAATTCGGGATGCTCCAATGTGCCTTTAAACGTAAAGCTCCCTTGATGCAATTGGGTAGAATCAAAAGGAACGGTCTTGTCATGTTGTACTTTGTACAAAGTCACTTGTCCGCTGTCCAGTCCCTCCACTGTGCCTTGTAAGGTGAAGCCTTGAATAGTACCTTCTTGTTTGGGATTTGAACATGCAAAACCCAGTAGAAAAAGGGAAATGATTAAGAAAGAATTTTTCATAGATAAATGTGATGAATTGGTTTTGTGTATCTGTTTTGAAATTTTTTATAGAAAGCTCGGTATATTTTGTCTCGTCTTTTAAAAGAATGGCCTTAGCCCAAAGGGCCAAGACCATCTCGCTAACATGAAACATAATTACTCTTGCTCATACCCCGGGTTTTGGCTTAACAAGTCATTCACTTGTAATTCGCCTAAAGGAATGGGTAAGATATATTGATAGGCTTCGGTAATTTCTTCTTTTAAATCCAAAGCTTTGCCGAAACGGATGGCAGCAAACCACTCATGTCCGTTTTCAAAACCTAACTCAATGACGATCTCTTTATAGATTTCCTCCAACAGCTCCTGTTGGTTAGTGGCTTGAGAGAGAGTGGCTCCTGCACGGTCTCTGATGATATTGAAAGGCGCTTGTGCCTCGCTTAGGCTCGCCCCATTCCGGGCCAATGCTTCGGCTTTGATCAAATACATTTCTGCCAAACGGAAATAATAAACAGGTTGGAGTTCGGTGGCCGCAATCAATTTGGGCAGTTGGGTTCCCCAGTCTGCATCCCCTCCTATAATCATGGCTTTTCGCGGGTCATCGCCAATTACATTTTCAAATGACTCGGAAGCCGACCAATAGCCCTCTCCATAAGCATCAAAGCGGTAATCTTGTTCCTGGGATTGTTGATCGGAACCCTGGCTGAAGAGCAACCCGGGAGCATTATATCCTTGCTCGAAAAAGCTCTGATACGTTTCGGCAAGGGTCAGTCCGCTATTTTGGATTACATCCTCTGCGATACTGGCAGCTTGTGTATAGTCGCCTGTATACAAAGCTATCCGGGCTTTGAGTGCTTTGGCTACCCATTTGGATACCCGGTAAGGCTCGGTAAATTCAGGTGCATGCTTGATGGCATATTCCAATTCTTGCCCGATAAACTCATACGATGCTTTGACGGTACTACGGCCTGTTTTTACCGTATTCAAAGTAGTGGGAGTATCTTTGATGATAATTCCCCGGTCACTGTCCATCTTGTAATACTCTCCAAAATAGCGAAGCAAATCAAAGTGAAACATTGCCCGGAGAAAGTGCGCTTCGGCCAGAATTTCCTCTTTGCGCGCACCTTTAAATTTGTCTTCGGGGAGTTTTCCGACTTCGGCAATGACCGTATTGGCCGCATTAATTGCCTTGTAAAACCCTGTCCAAAAATCAAGGAGATCGAATGTGGTGGAACGGGCATTGTTCTCCTCATAGTTGGCCTCCCAGTTGAGCAAAGCCTTGTTGGCCGTGAGATAACCACTGGAAAAGGCCGGAACCGCCCCTAACTTGATATAGTTCAGGTTTCTTTGAAAATAAGAATACACTCCATTCAAGGCCAATTCGGCTGATGCTTCATCAGTAATGGCATTTTCGGGAACGAGGTCATTGGGAGGTACTTGATCAATTACATTTACCAAACTGCAAGAAGCCAATAAGGTATGGATTAATAAAAGACTATAGAGAATTATTTTTTTCATCATCGGTTTCTATTTCGTGGATTTCAGAATTAAAAACTAAGGTTTACACCCAATGTATAGGTTCTTACCGCAGGGTATAAGCTGTTGTCCGAACCTTGGAATACCGCATCCCGGGGCAATGAAGTGGCTTCGGGGTCCATACCTGGGTAGCCGCTGAAGGTCAGTAAATTGGTTCCGGCTACATATACTTGCGCCGAACGGATAAAGAACTTCTCCATGACTTGTTGAGGAAGGGTGTAGGCCAGGCGCAGATTGTTCATCCGTAAATAGCTGGCATCGTGTAGGTAAAAAGTGGAGGTGCGTCTGTTGGAATTAGGATCTCTGAACACCATTCGGGGATAAGTAGCATTCGGATTTTCCGGGGTCCAATGATGAAGCACATCGGTCAGCATGTTGGAAGGTCTGAAGATTTGTTGATAAGAATTGTTGTAAAACTTCTTATGCCCAACAGCAAAATTGAAATAGGCGGTTAATTCCAGGCCTTTGTACTTTACACTGGTTTGAAAACCTCCTGCAAACTTCGGTTGAGAATTTCCCAGGTACGTCCGGTCATCGGTAGTGATCACACTATCTCCGTTCAAATCCACAAATTTGATATCACCGGGAGCCGCATATTTCTGATAAAGAATCAACTCTCCTGTTTCAGGGTCCCGGGCAGAGAGGCGTTCAATTTCTTCCTGACTTTGAAACAATCCGTCCGCAATGTACCCGAAAAAGGTACCGGTCGGATAACCTTCCGCCAAGACTTCCCTTCCCAAGAAAATTCCCCCATTGGTAGAAGAGGTAGCCTGGCCGTTGTATAGCTTTTTGACTTCGTTGCGGTTGAAAAAGATATTTCCGCTTACCTTCCATTCAATTTTTTGATTGCGTAAGATATCGGCTGAAAGCTCTACTTCCACGCCTTTGTTTGTCATACGGCCGAGGTTAGTGGGAATATTTTTAAAACCGGAACTAGGAGGTAAGGTAACGACCATCAACATATCGTCCGTGTCTTTGTAATAGTATCCGATACTACCGGAAAGGCGATGGTCGAATAGGGAGAAGTCAATTCCTGCATCCACCATAAATGTGGTTTCCCATTTGACTTTATCATTACCCAATGTAGAGGGATAAATAGCGGGTTGTTGCATATAGTCAACAGGAGAGAAGAGGGTTCTCCAGGCATAGTTTCCAAGGCTTTGGGTTCCGGTAAATCCCGCACTGGTACGCAGTTTCAAATCATTGAGAAAGTTCAAACCATCCATAAACGATTCGTTGGAAACCCGCCAGGCCAAAGCTCCTGAAGGAAAGAATCCGTATTTATTACTTTCGGCAAATTTGGAAGAACCGTCATAGCGTGAAGTAAAGGTTGCTAAGTAGCGATCTTTTAATATATAATTAGCCCGAAGGAAGCAGGAACTCAAACCACTGCCACTGGAATAGCCACTGGTACTAATGGGGCGGGAGGCGCTGGAAAGGTTGGTGAGCGTTTGATCAAAGGGATAATCGGCTCCTACCACTGAGGAGTTTTTATTCTTATCTTCCTGAAAAGAAACCCCTGCGACTATATTGACCTTGTGTATGCCGGAAAAGGTTTTGTTATAGGTCAGGGTGTTTTCAAAAATTCGGGTAGTAGTGAGGTTGTTAGCTTCCTGCCCGGTACCCTGATACTTTCCGTAGTTAGTTCCCGCTTGTAAATAACTGGGATTGTAAATGGATTGTTGGAAGTTGCCCAAATTCAACGAAAGGGAAGATTTCAATTGTAAATCTTTAGAAAGATCGAATGTCCCAAAGGCTGTTCCTAAGAACCGGTAGCTTTCAAAGTTGTACTTTGCTGTGGCCAAGGCTACAGGGTTGTCTTCACGGATATCGGTAAAGTAAGTGCCATCTTCGTTGTAAATCGGGGCATCGGGCCGGAAGCGCAATACAGCATCCATCCCTTTATTTAAAGTAGGGTTGTTGGAATATGAGAAATTAAGGTTGGTGCCGAATTTCAGCTTTTTGCTAATGGTAGCGTCCAGGTTCAGGCGGCCACTATAACGCTCCAACTTGTCCCCTTTCATGATTCCTTCCTGGTCAAAATAGGAAAAAGAGGCAAAATAGCGAGTGTTCTCACTGCCACCTCTTACCGAAAGGTCCCAACTGGATACGGTGGCCGTTTGGAAAAGCTCTTTCCCCCAATCGGTATCCCCTTCGTAAAAATACCCGGAGTTAGGATCTACGATCCGCTCAGCTTCCGGATTGTTAAAGCCTTGATCAAGGTAATTTTGAGCAGCTTCCTGCATAATACCTTTAAACTGTTGGGCATTCAGCAGGTTATAGTTATCTACTTTCCGGGTTAAACTGGTATAATGACGAAGATTAAACGAAGGTTTTTGTCCTTTTTTTCCGCGTTTGGTCGTGATGATCACAACGCCATTGGCAGCTCTGGAACCGTAAATGGCCGAAGCAGAAGCATCTTTCAATACATCGATGGATTCGATATCGGCTGCATTCAGATTCAACATAGAGTTGACATCTTTGCTAACCCCGCTTCTCGAATTATACACAAACATATTATCCGCATCGTAGGGGATTCCATCGATCACATACAAAGGCTCACTGGAGCCTACCAAAGAGGCCGTTCCCCGGATTTGTACTTTTACTCTCGCTCCAGGTTGTGCATTGGAATTGGCTACCATCACCCCGGACATTTTTCCCTGTAAGAGTTGGTCTACACTGTTTACTTGTACATTTTCAATTTCTTTACTGGAAATGGAAGTAACAGACCCGGTCAAATCTTTCTTCTCTGTGACACCGTATCCCACGACTACTACATCTTCCAAGGTTTTTACATCCTCGACCAGTCGCACGCTGATTTCCGTATCGTCTTGAATGGTTATTTCTTTCCGCTGATATCCAATGGATGAAAACACCAGTGTTGTGGCATCGTTGGGAGCCGATAGTTTGTATTTTCCTTCGGCATCAGTGATGGTACCCAAGGTGCTGCCTTTTACATAGACATTCACCCCCGGAAGGGGTTGTCCGTTACTATCTGCCACCTGGCCTTTTATAATCACTTCCTGAGTGATTACCTCCAGGCTTTGTGCAAGAGAAGCTTTTTCCCGGTTGAGCATCCCCACGGTAATATGATTGTTGACCTGTTTGAACTTCAGGCCTGCTTTTCGGGAAATATGATACAAGACATCCGCTACCGATTGCTTTTTCTGCAAAAGATTGATCCGTAATTTACTGTCTAAATCTTCCGTGTTGTAAGAAAAATAAAATTTGGATACCTCCTGTAGTTTCGAGAAAGATTCTTGTAAAGAGGCATTTTCCAAACCGATTTCGATATACACCTCTTTAGCACTTTGATAGCGTTGGGCACTGGCCGCTTGCACAAGAAAAAAATGAATGAAGAAACATTGGAGGAGAAAACCCAAAATTGAGTATTTCGTCACCATGATAAATTGTCGTAGAATTTTTTTATTCATATCTTTAAGGTGTTTGGATGAATGAAATGTTCAGGCAAACCACTCCCCCGGAACACTGGATTTCCGTCATTCCCCAATGCGCATCCAGGTTCAAGAGAGGGTATGAAATAGGCCGGTAGTACTCTGTATTACCGGTTTTTGTTTATGAGCTATTTATGGCAAAATCCATTGGCTAATGTTGAGTATTGATGAATGGTTTATTTTGTTGTATTAAATGTTATTTCTACTTGTTTACCTGATATGGTGTATGTGAAATTGCGTGAGTAACTTAGTAGCTTCAGGACGTTTTCTAAACTTTGTCCTTTGAATTCTCCCGAAAAATGGCGGTCATTGGTTTCTTGCCCGTGCACGTCAATTTGCACCCCGTACCATCGCTCCAAGGTTTGTACAATTTCACCCATCCGCGCTTCTTTCAGGTAGATCGTACCCTCTTTCCAAGCCAGGCTTTGCTGAGGGTTGAAGGTGAAGGTTTTAAGTTTTTCTTGTGCCGTTTGCATTTGCACTCCTTGGCCTGGGTTCAAAATGACACTTTCCCGTTGTCCGGCTGGCCTATCCTTTGAAACCTTTACTTTGCCAGTGACCAAGGCTACTTCCAATTCCGCATCTTCCGGGTAGGCCTTAACATTGAAAGATGTTCCTAAGGCGGTGGTGGTAAGTTTTCCACTTTTTACGACAAAGGGGTGAGCAGGGTCTTTTTCGACTTCAAAGAAGGCTTCTCCTTCCAATTCAAGATTCCTGTTCTGCTCAAAGTTTTCCTGTATTTTGAGCGTGCTTTGTGAATTAAGCACCACTTTTGACCCGTCTGGTAACTTGAATGTAGATTTCTGCCCTGCCGGCACAGAGATGGTCTTATACCAGAGGGTTTCTACCTGTTCTTCTCTGTTCTGATAAAAGCGGAAGAGGCCAAACCCAATCCCTACTACCAGAAGTATAGAGGCTGCCCATTGCCAAGGAAAATTTTGTGAAGATTGCTTTACTTCCAAATGCATTTGCTTATTGCTTGGCAAAAGGTTTTGTTGCAGTGCCTTTTTTAGGCCCATTAAATCAGCCTGGTAAGTTTTACGCTCAAGCGTATGGCTTTTAATGGAAAAGCTAGTTAGCAATTTTTGGGCTTCATCGGCCCTGCTTTTTAATTCAGGATTTTGTTCCAGAAGTGTTTGCCAATGATGAATTGCCGTAGTGTTCCAGCCAAATACATAGGCTTGAAAGGATTCATCGGCCATCAATTCACTTACTGTATAGTTTTGCTCGTTCATGTTTATTGGTTGTTTATAGATATATCCGGAGGATATTGATTTTGTACTGATCGATTTTGAAAAAATATTCTTTTTTTTCAAAAGAGCGTATTGGTTCGCCTGTAGTTTTTCCTTTTTTGGATAATGAAGTGAATTAACCTTTTTCTTTTTTTGAAATGTTTCAAAAACGCCTCCTCTGTGTTCCTTTTTTCAACAATAGCTTTGGCTATTCTCTTCAAAAAGTGCCTTGATGAGCCGGTTTTGATTTTATTTTCGGTCAAAACTAAAATTATACGTTTAAATCGCTTTTCAATGTAAGGGATGGTAGAGAGAAGCTTATCCTATTTAAAAGCGAATCTTGGAGTACTGGCTATTGTATGATCAATATCAAAAACAACAACAGGAGTTGCTTGCGGAGGTTTCGAAGAGCTTCGTATAGAAGGTTCCGGATAGATTGGTATTTTAAAGAAGTAATTTCAGCAATATCCTCATAACTCAGCTCGCTGTAAAAACGCAGAAAAATCATTTCCTTCTGCCGGTGGGAAAGGTTGGAAAGAGCCTGTTTGAGTTGTAGGGTTTGTTCGTTGGTATATTCTTCTAAGATCAGAATATCCTCTTGTGAGAGCGTGAACTCCTGTATTTCCCGGAAAGAAGCCTGAAAGGAGAACTTCCCATTTTCTTTTACTACATCGACAATTTTGTTGCGGAGCATTTTATGCAAATAGGCTTTGACATACTCTATGCTTTTGAGTTGTTTGCGCTTGTGCCATAAATCCAGGAACAGCTCTTGTATACAATCCCGGGTGATTTCTTGGTTGGAACTCAAGCGGTAACCATAGTTGTACAATCCTTCGTGGTGCCGTTCGTACAGGTTCACCAAGGCTTGTTCACTTCCCTTTGTTAATGCTGACCAAAGTTCCTTATCCAAGTCGTGTCTTATGAGAGGTTTTATGTTTGCTTCTCCAAAGATATTTCTTTGTGAGCAGAAGTCAATATTTCAGCACTTTACCCTAAATTATAGAAAAGGGGCATTGCTTAACACATTCTTCTTTCCAAGGTAACACTGTCCGGTTTCTTCAAAACAGAATTCAAAAAAGCTTCATCTTCAGGCAACTCTCCCTTTGAATAAAGCGGCTAACTTTATCCCTTGATAATCAAGTTGTTTTTACCCTCAACGATTTCGGTATTGTATACAAACAAATTACTTACAACAGGCCCTATACTACCCCTCATTCATAGGCAAATAACCTTTATAATATGAAAGCTGGAAAAAGAAAAGTGGATGTTGTCATTATTTCAGATGTGCATTTGGGAACGTACGGTTGCCATGCACAGGAACTACTGGAATATCTTAAGAGCATTCAACCGGAAACCTTGATTCTCAATGGAGATATCATTGACATCTGGCAGTTTAGTAAAAAGTATTGGCCCAAAAGCCATATGCAAGTGGTGAAGAAAATTACGGATTTTCTGACCAAAGGCGTCAAAGTATACTACGTAACGGGTAATCATGATGAAATGCTGCGGAAATTTGACGGCTTGCGTATGGGGAGTTTGGAGATTGTAAACAAAGTAGTGCTGAACCTGAATGGCAAAAAAGCCTGGATATTTCATGGGGATGTTTTTGACGTTACCATGCAGCACTCCAAATGGCTGGCGAAGTTGGGGGCCATCGGGTATGATACCTTGATTTTATTGAACCGGTTTGTCAACTTAACTTCGGAAGCTTTGGGCCGGGGCAAAATTTCTTTGTCCAAGCGTATTAAAAACAGTGTGAAATCAGCCGTAAAGTTTATCAATAACTTTGAGCAAACGGCTGCGGAAATAGCGGCTTCCAATGGCTATGATTATGTCATCTGTGGGCATATCCATCAGCCGGAAATGCGAATGATTCATACACAGGAGGGAGCCGTCACTTATTTGAATTCAGGAGATTGGATTGAAAACCTTACGGCTTTGGAGTTTCACCGGGGAAAGTGGTCCATCTATACGTATCAAAGTGATTGTGTGAAACAAGAAGAAACTGTTGAAGCGGAAGCCTACCTGGATAACCATCAATTGTTCAATAACCTGTTACAAGAATTCCAATTACTCAAACACTAGACAACATTATACACTAAACTTATAACCATTAACCTGGAAAGCGGCAGCGAGGACTAAAGTGGAGGGAAGGCCTAATAAATTTTTGCTGTTACTCGATTTCCCGATTCACAAAACATTTTTTCAATGACCAAGATACTTTATGCGATTCAAGGAACGGGTAATGGCCATTTGAGCCGGGCCCGTGACATCATTCCATTATTGCAACAAAAGGCCGAAGTGGATGTATTGATCAGCGGCACGCAAGCAGATGTTTCTCTTCCTTATCCGGTCAAATACCAATTGGAAGGCTTAAGTTTTATCTTTGGAAAAAAAGGAGGGGTTGACCTGCAAAAGACGTTTCAGAAGAGCCGGATTTGGCAATTGATGCAGGAAGTACGTTCCTTGTCTCTTAAAGAATACGACTTGGTGATCAATGATTTTGAACCTGTATCGGCTTGGGCTGCCTTATTGCAAGGGAAAAAATGCATTGGCCTGAGTCATCAAAGTGCCGTAGCGTCCAAACAAGCGCCTAAGCCTTCCAGCCCTGATTTCATTGGCAAACTGGTGTTGAAGTATTACGCTCCTGCTTTCAAGCAATACGGGTTTCACTTTCAGAAATATACCGAACAAATATTTACCCCGGTAATCCGGCAACAGGTGCGCGAGCTTTATCCGGAAGACCATGGACACTACACCGTTTACCTTCCTGCTTATAGTGACGAGCGTATCGAAAAGTATCTGAGTACATTCCCCAACACTCGTTGGGAGGTGTTCTCCAAACACAATACCCGTGAATATTTTATGGGCAATATTCATATGATGCCGATCGACAATGATCGCTTTGTCCGAAGTATGGCCAGTAGCACAGGAGTACTTTGCGGAGCAGGTTTTGAAACGCCTGCGGAAGCGCTGTATTTGGGCAAAAAACTGTTGGCTATTCCGATGAAAAAGCAATACGAACAACAATGTAATGCCGCAGCTTTGGAGGATATGGGAATTCCAATTGTTCCGAGTTTGAAGAAAAAATATTTACCAAAGATTGAGAATTGGTTGGTACAGGAACAACGTGTAGAAGTGCATTATCCTAACCAAACGGAATTTATTTTGGATGAAATTTTGACGCAACATTTGCCTGAATCACGACAGGCCTTAACTTTCCCTAAAGGCATTACGGGTTTTATCACCCGGAAACTGGCCGAGATGCATTTGACCGTTGGCCGGCATCAATAACTTTTTGGTACGAATACCTTTACCTTTACCGATGAAAAACATATAAAAAAAACCTTCCGGAATCAAGAACTCCGGAAGGTTTGGTGTGTATAACTTATTAACAACTTGCTTATTTGCTACGCTACTTATTCGGTGATTAACGTTACGTCCAATTTGAACTCATCATAGATGGTTTTGTCACCCAGATTGTCAAAAAAGCTACCGGAACCATATTTGATGTTGAACTTGGTACGGTCAATAGTGATTTTTGCCAAAGCCGTTACCCTTTCACCTTCTATTTTCACAGTCGCAGGGAATTCAATTTTGTTAGTAATCCCTTTGATTGTCAAATCACCGCTAACTTTATATTTATCTCTTCCTTGAGATACCGCTTTGGTGATGACGAATTTTGCTTTTGAATGGTTGTTTACGCCAAAGAAATCATCGGATTTTAAGTGACCCTCCAATTTTTGTTTATATTCACCCTCTAAGTCGGTTACATTGATAGAGTTCATATCAATTTCAAAGCTTCCGCTAACGATCTTTTTGTTTTTTACTTCTAATTGTCCGTTAGCGATGTTGATTGTCCCTTCGTGCTTTCCGGTTACTTTTTCTCCAACCCACTCAACTTTGCTGTCTTTGGTATCCACTTTCGCTTTGAAAGATTTTTTGTCATTATCAATGGTAGTAAATGAAGACAAAAACGCAATAAACGCTGCGGCAATAAGGATGTTTACTCTTTTCATGTTTTGTAAATTGTTTATAAAACTTTAAATGTTTTTGGAATCTTTTGCTTTGTGATCCACAATCTTTGAATGAATTATGTAACAAAAATATGTATTAACAATATTCGTTGCAACAATTGTTATTGTTTTTAACAGTTGCTTAACAAAAATTAAAGGAATAGGTAGCTGTGATGGGGAAATATAAAGAGAGAAGTAGCTGAATCTAAGCCTTCCAGACAGCTCTGAAGCGAAGATAAGAATTTGTTCCGGATGAATGAGCGATATTGTTCAATTCTTAACAAATAGCCCACAATTCCTTTCTTCCCGCTTATCTATGATTATTGCCAATGGACTTCATAGCTGCTTCCTGGTAGAACAATGGTGCTGTATTTAATTGCCGAAGAACGTGGTTTTTTAATTTTTACTTCTCCTTTCTTTACGGAAATCAGCTCCTGGCGTTGAACAATGCGCTGATCTTTCTTGTGAAAAACCACGGCATGCTGGTCTTTTTTTGTGTCTAATTTAATTTTAACTGTTTTGTTATTGGACATCAAGACCTGTACTGACGAAGCAACTTTGTTCTTTTGCATAAGAGCCAAAGCTTTGGACGCTTTGGGGATGCCAAAGCCAATATAGTTATTTCCGTAAGGATAAAGAGTGGAGGATTGCTGAATAATTTCGTATAATTCATGGCTTTTGATTTCCGGGTTTTGTTGCCAAAGACAAGCCGCAAAACCTGTAATGACCGGAGCCGAAAAGGAAGTGCCTCCTAGCGAATAACAAGAAACATTGGGTTTGATATACGATAAGAAATCGGGACCGATACTGCTGTATCCGGCTTTCATACCCTGGTAATTAGTTGCTCCGACCGCCAGTACGCCTTTGGCATCGGCGGGGGTAGAAATAATCCGCCAATCTGCCGATTCCCCTTCGTTGCCAGCGGATACCACCAACAATATCCCTTTGTCGTTTGCTGCGATGGTTGCAGCTTTGGAAATCGCTGAAGTATTTCCATTCATATCCAAAGGTGAATAGTTTTCGGAAGGGTCGTCAAAACCGAGCGCATACCCCAAGGAGGTATTGATCAGGGAAACACCCAGGCTGTCCATCCATTCCATCGCAGAAATCCAATAGTCTTCTTCCCCCCGGAACTCAGCATATCCATGGTCTGTTCGGGCCAGGTAAAATTGGGCACCGGTAGCCAAGCCTATTTGAATTTCATCTTCCACTTTCCCACTGATAAACTCCAGTACTTGGGTGCCATGGGTATCGTTGCTGGTTTCCGCTTTGTCGAAGTGATCTCCCTTTAAGGGATTGACGAAATCTTTAATACCCAAGATTCGCTGATGTTTAAAAAGCTCTTGAAGGTAGTCATTCTGATTGGCTTTGTAATAACCGGCATCAATCACTCCTATGGTGATGCCAGTGCCATCCAAACCCGCTTTTTTGAGTTGTTTGCCTTCTAGTTGGGCAATGGCTGTGGTATAAATTTCGTCCACAAGGAAGGGTTGTGCGAAGGAAGAAGCAATATGCCAACGGCTATCCAGCCTTTGTACTTTTTGAACAAAGGAAAGCTTTTGTACTTGCTGGAGTTGCTCAGTACTTAAATAGGCAGACACGGCATTCAGCCACTTGGATTGGCTGACCGGAGTGATCCCGTACGTTTCCAAAACTTTGAGATAGCTTGTGTTGACCGGTACATCCGTATATTGTTGTAAACGGATCTCTTGAAGCTGCCTTCTTTGAATGGCTGCTTGACTTAATTGCTCTTGATAGTGGTAATTAGCAGTGTCTTTATCCGTTAAGTAAATCCAATATTTATTTGGTTGTCCCCAAGCTACTGCAGCAAAGCTCCAAAGCCAAACTGCGATGATAATCCCCCTCATAGTAGTTTATACCTAGTTGTTTTTAGTAGTTGATAACAGTTGACCCGTTCAGGATTAACCAGAGGAGATATCCAAGATGCTTTTCTATCCCCTTTTTTTAAAGAAAATCCTCTTAAATTTATAGAAAAAATACGAATCTACAGCTTAAATATACTTGGACATGAGATATACTCCCATAAGCGGGCAATTGTTTGCTAAGAACCGGAAAAAATTAGCAGCAAAACTAAAACCGAATGCTATTGCCATTGTGCATTCTAATGATAATATGCCTATCAGTGCAGATGCCACTCATCCGTTTGTGCAACATTCCGATCTGTACTACCTCACAGGAATAGACCAGGAAGAAAGTATTCTGGTAATGTATCCGGATTGTAGAGATAACCAAGTACGAAGCTTTAAAGAGATTTTATTTATCAAGGAAACGAACAAGGAAATCGCCATTTGGGAAGGGAAAAAACTCACTAAAGAGGAGGCAGAAGAGCGCTCGGGGATTCGCACGGTTATTTGGACTTCCCATTTTAAAGAGGTTCTCAAACCCTTGCTTTTTGAAGCGGAGCATATTTATTTAAATACCAATGAAAATACCCGTGATATTATTACCGTAGAAACCCGGGATGACCGTTTCAGAAAGTGGTGTATGGAGCAGTTTCCGCTTCATAACTATCAGCGTTTGGCCCCATTGATGAATCAATTACGTGTAGTGAAAGAGCCGGAAGAAGTGGAGGCGTTAAAAGAAGCCATTTCCATTACGGATAAAGCTTTCAGAAGGGTTTTGAACTTTGTGAAATCAGGAGTGTGGGAATATGAAATTGAAGCGGAAATTTATCATGAATTTATCCGCAACCGCAGCCGGAGAATGGCCTATCAACCCATTGTAGGTTCCGGGTTCAATGCTTGTGTATTGCATTATATTGATAATGAAAATCAATGCAAAGACGGAGATATGCTTTTGATGGACTTTGGAGCCGAGTATGCAAATTATTGTGCTGACCTAAGTCGTACGATACCGGTCAACGGCCGGTTTACCGAGCGGCAAAAAGCCGTATATAATGCCGTATTGCGTGTGCAAAAGGCAGCTGTTGATTTATTGGTTCCGGGGAATAACCTGATCGATTTAAACCGGGAAGTTGGCAAATTAATGGAAAGCGAGTTAATCGGTTTAGGTTTGTTGGATACTACCGATGTGAAAAACCAGAACCCGGCACAGCCGCTATACAAAAAATACTTTATGCATGGGACTTCGCATCATTTGGGGATTGATGTACACGATTATGGAAAACGCTATCAGGTATTTGAGCCAGGGATGGTCTTAACTTGCGAACCGGGGATTTATATCAGGGAAGAAGCATTGGGCATCCGGCTTGAAAACGACATTCTGATTACGGAAGAGGGACCGGTCGATTTAATGAAAAATATTCCGGTGGAAGTAGAGGAGATCGAAGAGTTAATGCATCGTTAACCGGAAAAATCATTCCTAAAAAGAAAAGCCGTAATGTTTTGATGACATTACGGCTTTTTTATCCTAAACAGGTGTTTAGTAATATTTATAGAGGTCGTTTTTCACTTCGGCAAATTTATCGATGGCTTCTTTGATTTTGGTTGCCACCCGGTTGCCATGTTGCTGTGCCACTTGTTTTTTGTAGATCGTGTAATCCGCAGTTTCCAAGGCTTCTTCCAAACGGTCTACTTTGACGATGATGATGCCATTTTGATCGGCAACGGGTTTGGAGGTGTGGCCTTCTTTTAAGCCAAATGCCGTACCGATAGCTTTAGGAGCAAAACCTACCCGAGGTAGAGAAACGCTGGCTAAAGACAAATCGTTGGTATTGCCTACTACCGCACCGTTTCCATATTGTTCTTTTATTGCTTCCAGTTCGCCTGAAATGCCACTGAGTTTTTCAAGAATCACTTTTTGCTTGGCTTCTTTTAACACTTCACGCTTCACTTGCTCACGAACACTGTTTAAGGTAGAAACACCTTTTTCCGTTGCGCCAATCATTTCGGCAATGACAAAGCGGTCTTCCAGTTCGAAGATTGGAGAAATATCTCCTACTTCTGCTTCATTGTAAGCCCAACGTACGATTTCCCGGATTTGCGAACCGCTCAAGTTATTGATGAACCGGGCATCTTTCGGAATGTTCAAGGCTTGGTACAAGATTAAAGAAGAATCTTGCTCAACAGCTGCTTCAAATTCATCGGCATCTTTGTATTTCGTGAATTTTCCGGCTTTCCGATAAGCGGCATCTACGGTTTCATCACTGGCTAAGATCGCCCTTTCAACACTGGCTACTACAAATTTTTGTTTGGTTTTTACACCTGTAACACCAATGATATGATAGCCGAAGTTGGTTTCTACCAATTGAGGTAATAAGCCTTCTTGGGTGGCTCTCATTACGGCATCGTTAAAAGGCTTCACCATAGTTCCTTCAGTGAACCAACCTAAGTCACCACCGCTTGAACGGGTCGCATCTTGTCCATACTGACGGGCCATTGCTGCGAAGTCCGCACCATTTTGAATTTCCTTCAAAATTTCATTGGCTTGTTGGCGTACTTCCGCTTTCTCTTCGGCAGAAGCATCTTCATTCACTTTGAATAAAATATGGCGGGCTCTGGCAGAGTATACCGTATCTTCGGAATCATCCAATACTTTGTAAATCTTATAGCTGTCACCTGCCAAGAAAGGACCGTATACATCTCCTTTTACCAATTCCGCAGGATTCAATTCCACCGGTAAGTTAGAAGGGTTCGCGACTATAAAGTTTTGATCAGCTTCCGACTTTGCTTCTACAAAAGCGGTATCATTATTTGTATTTTTGAATTCGGTGACCATTCTGCTCAACTCTTCCTTCACATACAGGCTGTCCTCTTTGGAAGGGTTGAAAGGGAAACTGATATATTGGATTTCCCGGTTTGCATTTTTCTTGAAGTCATCTTTATGTGCACTGTAGTACTCCTCCAACATGCTTTCAGAAACCTCTACAGCAGAATCGGCAACGGAGGCATAAGGTACATACAAGTAACTTATGTCTGCCTTTGTATTTTGCTTTTGGTACTCTTTTTTAGCTTCCGTATTCGAAACGTAATACGTCAGCCCCAATAAGTTTTGATATTTGGTTCTGAGGCGGTTTTCGTAGATATTTTGTTCAAAAATGCTAAAAGCAATTTTTTGTTGGGGGATTTGATCCAAATTTTGTAAAAACTGCACGATCAAGTTTTTATCGACTTCGCCGGTTTCGGGATTGGTGAAATTGCTGGCAAAGTTAGGATCGATATTATTTCCTTGGATCATATCACTTAATTCTTCGTCAGTTACCATGATCCCCAACTTGTCAAACTCCTCCTGGTAGGCTTTTTTAAAGACCAGTTGTTCCCAAGCGGTTTCACGCAATATAGGCATTTGTACTTCTGGTGGAGGACTGTTGAATTGCAGAGTGAAATTATCTTTGACCCGGTCAAATTGCCGTGTAAACTCTTTTAAGGAGATTTCTTCTCCGGCAATTTCTCCTACTACTTGTTTGTTGTCGCCCATTAAGAAGGAATTCGAAGAAAGCAAATCTGCTCCTACGATAAACATCCCCATGGAAGCGGCTACAATCCCGATCGCCCAACCGGATTTTTCCCTGATTTTGTTAATTAATGTCATTATTCAAAGTTTAAAGATAAATTTCCAATAGGTTATTTAACTCTTTTTTTGCAAGTGTATATTTTTTTGGTGAAAAAGGTAATGCTTCGACCTAGCAAATTTATAAAGATTCCTTATTAATACACACAATCAGTCAAATTGAAAAATAAGACTGCAAAACTAGGGGAAAAATCATATACAAACAATATATAGTATGGACTGTTCGCTGAGATTGCTGTACAGCGAACTGTTGAGAGTAGTAGTTTGGCTGTTTTCTGAGAAAGAAAGCCCCCTGGAAAAGGAAGGGCTTTTGTTACATTATGTTCATAACAATCAACCAACGATTTGACAAGTACTATCAATTATTGTAATGTTCCTATTGGAGGTGAATTCCTTTACTAAAGTATTGATTATTGGTTAAATATTCGGGGAATTGGGCTCTGCTGTATACCTTTGGAAAATCATTTTTTTAAACTTCAAATTAAAAAACCATATTACATGAAGCCTACACTGTTAATTCTGGCTGCTGGTATGGGCAGCAGGTATGGGAGCTTGAAGCAAATTGATAAGTTCGGACCAAACGGGGAAGCTATTATCGATTATTCCATTTATGATGCGATCCAGGCTGGTTTTGGAAAAGTTGTCTTCATCATCCGCAAGAGCTTGGAAGACGATTTCAGAGAAATTTTTGGTAAAAAACTACAAGGACAGGTAGAGGTAGACTATGTATTCCAAGAGTTGGATGCAGTACCTGAAGGAGTGAGTGTGCCGGCTGATCGTACTAAACCTTGGGGAACAGCCCATGCTGTGATGGTAGCTGCTCCTAAAGTTAATGAACCATGTGCCGTGATCAATGCAGATGATTTTTATGGTGCGGATTCTTTCAAACAAATGGCTGACTACCTTCAGTCAGGCGTTGCTGAAGACCCTAAAAACTACTGTATGGTTGGGTACCAACTGAAAAACACCTTGTCTGACCATGGGTATGTTTCCAGAGGGATTTGTGCAAAATCAGAGGAAGGGTATTTGGAAAGTATTGTAGAGAGAACTCATATTACCAAGTCAGAGGAAGGCATCGCTTACCAAGATGGAGAGGGTCAGAAACACCCGTTGACCGGCGAAGAAGTGGCTTCAATGAATTTCTTTGGTTTTCACCCTTCTATTTTTACACATTGCCAGGAACAATTTACCGACTTTGTAAAGGAAAATCAGACCAATATCAAAGCTGAATTTTTTATTCCTACAGTCGTAAATAACTTGATTAATAGTGGTGAGGCACAACTGAAAGTGTTGAATACCTCGGCAAAATGGTTTGGAGTAACGTACAAAGAAGATAAGGAAATTGCTGTTGAAAGAATTAAAGGCTTAGTGGAAGCCGGGGAATATCCTGAGAAACTTTGGAAGTAATTACTTGGCAAATTCATCAAAAAGGAGGGGACCTGCTACAGGTTCCTTTTTTTGTGCATCTGGGAAAGCTGTAGGATAAGCTCACTGGAGTAGGGCTTATGTATACAGGTAAAGTACAAGAATAATAACAACCCGGAAGAGCCGGTTTTCAAAAGGTAGTGGAGAAATTAAACTTTCATTTTCAAGTGTTTATATCTGCTAAACATTTGTTAACGTATTTGACAGGAAATGGATTTTATTGCTACCTTAGCTTCATATAATTACCCATACATGTAAAGCAAATATTTTGTATTGGGTACTCTTCTTAGAGAATCTGAAAACCCATGTATTTTGATATTCAATATATACTTTGGAGATAACTTTCCTGAAAACGAGTATTTCCTAAGTGATCCAAAACTTTGGAGCTCCTAAGGGAGCCACTTTAATGAGCTGAAAAAACTTACAAACTTCCAAAAAGTTGTTGCATGTTTAACTAGTAAAAAAGAGGTAGGCTTCTAGTCTGCCTTTTTTTATGCCTTGACTCATACACAGGCTGACTGACTATTCATGGATAAGTCCCTTCTTACTTTAAAGCAATCTTTTGCGCAAAAAATTCACTCTTGGGTGTCTGAGTTTTACTCCAGCCACCGGATCAACAAAATAGTAACTGTTTAGCAACCGATTTCCCAGTGATTTTTTTAAGTTTACCTCTCCGAAAAGCCTGCCATTCCTGCTTTGGTGTATTTTATGAGAGAGATGGTTTGGTAGAATCATGTAAGATGGTGTAAAACTATATATAATGCCTGACAAGAAATTATTTTTATTAGATGCGATGGCTTTGATCTATCGCGCCCACTTTGCTTTTAGTAAGAACCCTCGTATCAATTCCAAAGGACTGAATACCGGGGCTCCTTTGGGGTTTACCAATTCTTTGATTGAAATTATCAAAAAGGAAAAGCCGACTCATATAGGGGTGGCTTTTGATACCAAAGCCCCAACCTTCAGGCATATTGAATATAAAGAATACAAAGCGCAAAGGCAAGAACAACCTGAAGACATTACCACTGCCATTCCCATTATAAAGGATATTGTGAAAGGTTTTCAGATCCCGGTATTGGAAAAAGACGGGTTTGAAGCAGATGATATTATCGGAACATTGGCGAAAAGAGCTTCCAAAGAGGGCTTTGAAGTTTATATGATGACTCCGGACAAGGACTATGGACAACTGGTGGAGGAACATATATATTTATACAAGCCTGCTTTTATGGGTAATGGCGTAGAAATATTGGGCGTGGAAGAGGTCTTGGCCAAGTGGAAAGTAGAGCGGATAGAACAAGTTATTGACTGCTTGGGTTTGCAAGGAGACAGTGTGGATAATATTCCGGGAATTCCGGGAATCGGCCCTAAAACCGCTACCAAACTGTTGGCTGAATACGGCACGGTGGAAAATTTGGTAGCCAATACCGATAAGTTAAAAGGAAAACAAAAAGAGCGGGTGATTGAATTTGGCGAACAAGGAATCCTGTCGAAAAAACTGGCTACTATTGATATCAATGTGCCGGTGGATTTTGACGAGGAGGCCTTAAAGTACAGTGGCTTTAATGAACCGGAGTTAAAAAACATTTTTGAAGACCTGGAGTTCAGAACGCTGTCCAAGAGGCTGTTTGGGGAAAGTACTCCGGCTACTGCTAAACAACGAACCAAAACCCAGGGGCAACAGACGTCTTTGTTTGATACGGCCCCGGTAGCTGAAGAATCTGAAGAAGAGGTGCAGGCTGAAAAAAAGACCCTGGAAAATACAAAACACAGCTATCACCTGATCGATACAAAAGACAAAGTCGACTCCTTGATTCATTTTCTCAGCCTTCAGGAGGAATTTTGCTTTGATACCGAAACGACTTCTATTCAGGCATATGAAGCGAAACTGGTAGGAATGTCTTTTTCTTATTATGCCTCTGAAGGCTATTATGTCCCTGTAAATGACGACAATGTTGCCGAAGTGTTAGAGGCCTTCAAGCCGGTATTTGCCAATGAGAAAATTGCTAAAATCGGGCAGAATATTAAATATGATCTCACCGTATTACACTCTTATGGGGTAGAAGTAAAAGGTGATTTGTTTGATACGATGCTGGCCCACTACCTGCTTGAGCCGGATTCCAGGCATAACATGGATGTGCTGGCAGAGAACTACCTGAATTATATTCCTCTTTCGATCGAAACCCTGATCGGTAAAAAAGGGAAAAAGCAAGGGAATATGCAAGATGTGGATCCTGTGAAAGTGGCGGAATATGCTTCGGAAGATGCCGATGTTACCTGGCAACTGAAAGCCGTGTTTGCCCCGAAACTGGCCAAACTTAACCAGGAAAAACTCTTCCGGGAAATTGAGATGCCCTTGGTAAATGTGTTGGCTCAAATTGAGGAGAATGGGGTGAAAGTGGACATTGACTCGTTGAAGAAATACTCAAATGAATTGGAAGAGGAGGTTAAAGCCATCGAACAAAAAATATTTAAGGAGGCTGGGGAAGAGTTTAATATAGGCTCGCCAAAACAATTGGGTGTGATTCTATTTGAAAAACTGAAGTTGATTGAAAAACCGAAAAAGACCAAATCCGGACAATACGCAACCGGGGAAGAGATTTTAATCACTTTGGCAAAAGAGCATCAAATTGTACAGGATATTTTAGATTTCAGGCAGTTGCAAAAGTTGAAATCCACGTATGTAGATGCCTTGCCGGCATTGATCAGCGAAAAGGATGGCTTGATTCATACTTCTTACAACCAAGCCGTGGCAGCCACAGGCCGTTTGAGTTCTACCAATCCCAATTTGCAAAATATTCCGATCCGGACCGAAAGAGGGCGGGAAATACGAAAAGCTTTTGTCGCCCGGGACGAAAATTATGTGATCATGGCCGCGGATTATTCACAAGTAGAACTCCGGATTATGGCAAGCTTTAGCAGGGATGAACACATGATTGAAGCCTTTAAAGAGAAAAAGGATATTCATGCGGCCACCGCAGCACGGATCAATAAAGTGCCCCTGGAAGAGGTGAGCCCGGAAATGCGAAGGAAAGCAAAAACCGCTAACTTCGGAATTATTTATGGCATTTCAGCTTTTGGCTTATCGCAACGTTTGAATATCCCACGAAAAGAAGCCGGTGAATTGATCGATACATACTTTCAGGAGTTTCCTTCTGTAAAAGAGTATATGGATTGGGTCATTAACTTTGCCCGTGAGCAGGAATATGTGGAAACGATCATGGGCCGGAGACGGTACTTGCGGGATATTAACTCTCGAAACTTTACCCAACGGGGCTTTGCCGAACGAAATGCGATTAATGCACCGATTCAGGGGAGTGCAGCGGATGTTATCAAAAAGGCGATGATTGATATCCATCAATGGATGCAAAAAGAAAAGCTCCGCTCCAAAATGATTATGCAAGTACACGATGAATTGGTCTTTGATGTACATAAAGATGAATTGGAGATCATGCAGAGTCAAGTCAAAAAACTGATGGAAAATGCTGTGAAGTTGGGGGTGCCTTTGGAGGTAGAAGTGGGCGTTGGTAATAACTGGCTGGAAGCGCATTAATTCTTTCAGTACAAAGAAAAATAAAAGACGACACTTAAGAAAAGGCAGCTGAAATGGGCTGTCTTTTTTATTGGGTAAAGTTGCTTTCCGAAAGGAGTGTGGAAAGCTGTAAGGTTTTTGCTAATTTTAAACAGGTTCCGCTTTGCTCCCTATTCTTGAAAAAAGACCACGGTGTATAAAACATGCTCTAAGTAAATAGTTGAACTTCATAAAGAGGATTCGTAAGAAGTTTACAAATTGTGGAGACTATTTTGTGAACCTTCGAAGAGTAAATGGCTACCAAAACTGTAAATTCTTTGTTTAATCAAGAAAGGGCTTTTTCTTTCTCCAAATCATTTTAATTAACAAAACATGAATGCTGGGAACGGTAATTTGACAAACAAACTGAAAATTTCTTTTTTACAAAGTAAGTGCAAACCCGCCTTGAAAAAGAAGTTGTGTATGGTGGCAATGACTTGGATGATTCTGCCAGGGCTATTCATACCAGGAACTTCCCTTGCCCAAAATTTAATTCCAAATGGTGGTTTTGAAGAGATTGTAAAAGAAACCGAAGGGCATGCCTTTATGGAGAATGTAGACCATTGGTACAATACCAATCAGAACCGCAATTCTGCATTGTTTGGCACTCCGGATCATATGTTTGATACGGGAAATAAGGAGTTTCAAAAATACCGGACCTCCTTCAAGCCCTATAAAGGACGCTCCTGTGCCGGAGTCATTACCTATATGCAAAGGGTGAACAATTACCGGGAATACCTGTCTGTAAAGTTAACCGAGCCGCTTAAAACCGGTAAGAAATATAAGTTTACGATGTATGTATCCAGCGGTGATCGAAGGGCATTTGGGAATATCGGAACCAATGGCTTTGGGGTATGCTTGACCAGTTATCCGTTAAAACAATGGATTTATGAACCTTTGGGTATAGAAGTGCAAGCTCAGTTTATGTTTCAGGAAATTTTTTACGATTTAAATTGGCAAAAAATAGAATTTACCTTTGAAGCCGAATCCTCACTGGAATATCTCACCCTGGGCAATTTCCTCAACGATTACCAAACCCATATCCGTTATTACAGCTATGACGTAGATCCGCAAGGCTATGTATTTATAGACGAGGTCAGTTTGGTGGAAGTAAACCCCAATCAAAAAGAACCGGAGCCGGAAGCCAAAATATCGGAACCGGTGGCTAGTGCAGAACCTGTATTGCCTACTGCGAATAATGATTTACAAGGGCGGTATGTAAACCAACAAGGGCTTTTTAGAGTGGAAGGAGATGAAATAGAAGTGCGGTTGTGGGATCAACGAAGAGTGGATGGTGATATGATTTCTTTAAAATTCAATGGGGAATGGGTGGTGCGAGAATATACTTTGAAAAAGCGTAAAAAGACGATTCATTTAAAGTTTGACCCGGATAAAGAAAATGAATTAATCTTGTTTGCCCATAACCTGGGGGATGAGCCTCCCAATACGGCCGCTTTGATTATTATGAGTGGAAACAAAGTAAGAAGAATGTCTCTCCGGGCAGATTTGAACTATTGTGGTTCCATTCAATTTGTTCAATAAGTTTGCACGTAAAAGCAAAAAATAACCGGTCCGGTGATAAGCTTATCACCGGACCGGTTATTTTTCAGATAACAAAAGAAATCTTTAATCTGTTATTTCCCCTAACCTTCTCAAGTTTTCTAAAACTTTAGGGTCTTTTTCTTGATCTATGGCTGCTTTTACCCGCTCTTGTACCCCTTCCAGTTCACTTAAAATGATTAACAGTTGATAGGTAATCGTACGCAAATTACTACTGCTGTCATTCAGGTATTCAAACAGCAATTCTACCGCTTTTCTTTGTTCTTCTTCGGGTCTTTCGATAATATATGCCCCAAAGTAGTTTAAAAGTATTTGTAGGCGGTTACCCGAAAGATGATTAAGCTTTTCGACAAACCAATCATATTTCCCAGGTGTTCCCTGATCTGCATAATAGTTGGCGATGGAAATGGTGACCAACAGATCATTATAGGGCTCGAATTGAGCCAGTGTTTCGGGAATGTTTGGTCCGTTATTATCTATATAAGCGAAAATAGCATTGCTTAGTACCGTATAAGAGCTGTCTTGTTGCATAGCTTGATGGAAAATATCGAATTGATTTTCATAAGAACTAAGTACCATGACAGCACTGGCCCGGACCAAAGAATTAGGGTCTTCCAAGGCTAATTTCCTTAATTTGTTTTCAACCTCTTCTTTGCGCGCACCTTGGTAGTTTTTGAAAGCATCTACTGCAATTTGTCGTAAGTCCCAAAAGGGATCGTTGAGGGCTTGTACATAGGTTTCTACTACATTAGCTTCATCGGGTACACCACTTCGTAGTTCTAATAAGGCCTCTCTACGGGCAAGGATTTTTTCGGCATGTTTGTACTGAAAAACAAAGGACTCTGTGGAGCGGATATAATCAATCTTTCCGGGAATGACGGTTTGGGCATCAAACAATACCAAGTCAGGCTTTTGATGTACCGGAAAGGTAAACGATTGTTCTTTTTTGGTAACGGTGATTTGATGTTCGGTTTTTTGACCGTTTACCCAGATGGCTACCGTTACCGGTAACGTGTAAATAGGCGTATATTGAGGATCTTGTAATTGGCGGACACTTAAGGTTACTTCCCCTTCGCTAAATTCGTCTTTTACCATCAATTCAGGGTGACCGGAAGCTAGAAACCATTGGTTGAAAAACCAATTCAAATCCTGCCCGGTTACTTGCTCAAAAGCCAAACGCAGTTCATGTACTTCGGCAGTGCCGTACTCATGTTGTTTGAGATAGACCTGTAAAGCTTTAAAGAAAGCCTCATCTCCCACCACAGATCTTAAATAGTGTAAGATTAACCCTCCTTTGGCATAAGAGTGAGAATCAAACATGTTTTCTTTATCATGATGGTGATAGCGGATTAAAGGAACACGTTTGGACTGAGATTCAAACAAGTATTGTTCTAGTTCACTCACACGATGCAAATCCGCCTCTTCTTCCCCTAATTTATGCTCCATCCACAGGTACTCTCCATAGTTGGCAAAGGATTCGTTAAGGGGTAAATTGGCCCAGGATTCACAAGTTACCAAATCACCGAACCAATGGTGTATTAGCTCATGGGCAATGATATAGTCCCAACTTTCGTCTAGCAAATAGCGATCATCAACTTGCAGTTCTTCCATAAAAATAGATGCAGAGGTATTTTCCATGGCTCCGGATACATAATCCCGCACCACTATCTGAGCGTACTTATCCCAAGGGTAAGGGTAATCAAACAGGGTGGAGAAAAATTCCATCATTTCAGGAGTATTGCCAAAAACATCCTTGGCGTATCGTTGGTATTCCGGCTCTACATAATAGTCTACATCAATACCTTTCCATTGGTCTTGTACTTTGGCAAATTCGCCTACGGTCATCATAAATAGATAGGGAGCATGTACCTTTTCTTGCTTCCAGTAATCCGTGCGAGTGCCGTCATGATTGTGTTTTTGAGAAACTAACCGGCCATTGGACAACGTGGTGAATTTCTTGTCCACAGTGATATACATCTCTTGGGCCGATTTGACATTCGGTGCGTCAAACGTAGGAAACCATTTGGAGTTTGCTTCTGTCTCTCCTTGGGTCCAAATCTGTTGTGGCTTATTTTTTTCCTTGCCCGTAGGATTGATAAAGTACAGGCCTTTGTCTGAGGTGATGGCTGCACTGCCCCCTTCTTTTAATTCGTTGGGTTTGGCAGTATAGTCGATATATACATGAAGCTTTTCGTTTTGTTGGTATTCTTTGTCCAACCGGATGCTCAGTTGTAGACTGTCGTATTCATAGGCTAATTCGGTAGTGTCTTGTAAGTGTACCAAAGCTACCCGGTGGATGTCAAAACCTTTGGCGTCCAACACTACCTTTTTTTGAGGGTAAAAGTAAGGTTGCATACTTAACGTTGCTTTTCCCAAAAGGTGCTGTTTCTCCCAATCAAACCGGACTTCCAATTTTGTGTTGAGTAATCGAAAAAGCCGTGTATATTCCGGGTTGTATTCTCCGGGTTCCCATACCCATGTAGGAGGGGCCTCTTCCTCTTCTTCAATGATAGAAGGGGCATAAGGGTCTACCGGGACACCCCCTTCAGAAGTAATGTCAATAGAAGGTTTGGGTTCGTTGGTACTTTTTTGGGAAGTTTTACAAGAAAAAAGAAAAAGTAAAACGACCACTGGTAATAGGAAGCGCTTTTTTACTTGCATATAAGTTTCGATTACGGGTGTTGTTCATTCAAAAAATCAATCATAGCAAATTTGTATCCTTTCCGAAAGCAATCAGGGGAAAAATAAAATGCATGCTATAAAGTTAGGAGGAAAAGCCCTATTTCCGAAAGGATTTAAAGAATAGGACAAAGGCAAGCATTTTTTATAATAATAACCACTTGCCAAAGTGTGTTTTTATGTTCTTTTCAGAGTTTGGAACAAGTCGATGAACTCTTTATGTTTGCAGCCTTTTTTACATATTATCATTTATATTATTTTAATTTTTTGTGAAATCTTATGACCAAACTATTTACAAGTATTTTAATTCTCTTAGTTATTTCACTACCCTGTCTGGCTCAGAAGCAACTGGAACAAGGTGTACTTTACACTATGGACGGGGACAGCATTAATGGGCAGATTGATTACAAAAATTGGGATCAAAACCCTGAGAAGTTTACTTTTCAGGCAAGCAACGGAGTAAAGACCCAGTATGATCTCAATACTGCGAAAGGGTTTAAGGTAACCCGTTCAGACGGTTTTCCCGAAATCTATGAAAGAGCAATTGTAGAAGTAGAATCCTCTCCTTACCGTTTTCCATTGGCTTCTTCAGCCCAATTGGAATTTAAATTGGATACGGTGTTTTTAAGGGTATTGTCCCGGGGGAAATTGGATTTGTATTATTTGAAAGATAAAATAGGGAAAGAACATTTTTATATTCATAAAGAAGGGGAAACAGAAGGGATTATTGAATTAGTTTTGAAAAATTATTACATCATTGACCCCATTGATAAACGAAGAAAGGTCGCTGCTTTCACTAAATACCGCAATCAATTGACGGCCTTGACCATTGATAGTAAGAAATCATTGGCAAGTTCAATCAATCGCCTACCATACAAGATTGAGCCAATCACCAAACTGGTGGAAAAATATAATCATAGTGATGATGCCGAAGTGCCAAAGACGTATACTTTTCAGAAGCAAAAATTAAAGACCCAAATTTGGTTAAATGCCGGGTTTACTTCTACCAAGTTGAATTTTGAAGGGAGGAGCTCCAACAAGATTGAAAAAGCAGATTTCGGACAGGCGTATTCTTGGGTTGCGGGTATAGGACTCAATGTGTTTATTCCCAGAACCAAACAGCGAATTTCTTTTTATCCGGAGTTGCTTATTCGCTCTTACTCTATAGAAGGTAATTATACCAATACAATCAATGAGGCAGCATATGATCAATATAATTACTCATTTGACCTTTTGTATTTAAAACTAAATGCCTTAGTAAAGTTGCGTTTGAAGCCTCAAGGTTTTTCGCCATTTCTTGTAGGAGGGTTTTCCGGTGCCCATGCTCTCAAGGACAAGAATACTATGGTGAGAAAAAGTGTAACTTATTCTACTACCTATGAATATGAAAGGCCTGCCATCAAAGATTTTCGAACGTTTGATCAAGGCTGGGTAGTTGGCATCGGGGCTGAAAGTGACCGCTTTGGGTTAGAGTTGAGATATGAAAGCTCAAATGGTATGGAAAACTATGCGGAATTAGACTCATCCGTAAAAACTCTATACCTTGTAACCCGGGTAAGGTTAGGGAAAAAAGACTGATTTGCAAAAAGAAGTTCAAGTAATAAAAGACTCCTGGGTTAGACTCAGGAGTCTTTTTGCTTTTTTGAATGATTCTGTATTCCTTTTTTATAGGTATTATTCTCGGATGATGTAATTTTGAGTCCTCAAAAAAATATTGTTGTTGTGAGCATATCAGATTTTTAATTTACTTACTATATGACCAAGTTATCTACAATTATTTTAGTCCTCCTAGGTATTTCGCTTACCAGTTTGGCACAAAAAAAACTGGAAAAAGGGGTTGTTTACACTATAAATGGGGACAGTATTCAAGGGCAAATTGATTACAAAAACTGGGATCAAAACCCTGAAAAGTTTACTTTTCAAACGAGTAACGGAGTAAAAACCAAGTATGACCTTACCACTGCGAAAGGTTTTAAAGTGTTCCGCTCAGACGGTTTTTCCGAAGTATATGAAAGAGCCATTGTGGAAGTGGAGACTTCACCATATCGTATTCCTTATTCTTTTTCTCCTGAATTAGACTATCAATTAGACACCGTCTTTTTACAAGTTCTTGCTTTAGGAAAAGTGAACTTATATTATTTGAAAGATAAAGAAGGGAAGGAACATCTTTTTGCTTCTAAAGTAGAAGAAAGCAGCAAGCCCACCGAATTGATTTTGAAAAAATATTATAACAGTGACCCAAGCGATGGACAAAAAAATATTGCTACCATTAGTAAATACCGTAACCAACTTACTGCTTTAACGATTGACTGTAAGGATATTTCAATGGCTACTATCAATCGGCTACCATACAAAAAAGGGGCAATAACTAAATTAGTTGAAAAATATAATCAATGTGGTAATAAAGAGTCACAAAATGCTTATACTTTTCAAAAGCAAAAGTTAAAACCTCAAATTTGGCTAAATGCAGGGTTAACCTCAACAGAATTGAGCTTTGAAGGGAAAAGCTCAAATAAAATTGAAAAAGCTGATTTTGATCAAAATTACTCATGGGTAGCCGGGATAGGGTTGAACTTTTACATTCCCAGAACTAAACAACGTTTGGCTATCTACCCCGAATTACTTCTTCGTTCCTACTCAACCGAAGGTTTTTATAAGGATCAAATCTATAATGAAGAAAATCATACTAACTATAATTATTCCTTTGATTTATTATATTTAAAATTGAATGCACTGGTTAAATTACGATTAAAACCAGAGGGATTCACCCCCTTTATTATAGGAGGGGTTTCGGGTGCTTATGCCCTAAAAGATGACAATACTTTAGTTAAAGAAAATGTAACTTATAGTACTAAACAAGTATATAATAGTCCTGCCATCAAAGATTTCAGAAGCTTTGAACAAGCATGGGTCGTTGGATTTGGTTTGGAGGGCAATCGTCTCGGGGTGGAATTTAGGTATGAAAACTCTAATGGTATGGTTGACTATGTAGAGTTAGACTCATCCGTAAAAACTCTATACCTTGTAACCCGGGTAAGGTTAGGGAAAAAGAATTGATTTATATGCCAACATAGTAAAATGGAAAACACCCCAAAGGAAGTTTGATGTTCCTTTGGGGTGTTGTTATTTTCAGACATTTCCCAGAGAGAATCCAGACGGGCTTTCTGCATTTTACCGGTAGATATGTAAATTAGCTTGAAATGAAAAAAATATTGTAAGCTATGCTACTTTCTCAATCTCCGTATCATTTAACGTACTGCACGAATATTCATCCGGGGGAAACTTGGGATGAGGTTTTTGCTTCTTTAAAGAAATATTTACCGGAAGTAAAGGCAAAAGCGACTCAACCCGGACAGCGTATGGGGGTGGGCTTGCGGTTATCCCACAAAGCCTCTGAAGAAATTTTGGAAAAAGATCACTTGGCTACTTTTCAACGTTGGTTGGAAAGCCAGGGCATGTATGTTTTTACCATGAATGGCTTTCCTTATGGGGGCTTTCATCATCAACGGGTAAAAGATACTGTTCACCAACCTGACTGGACTACCCTCGAACGGGTCAACTATACGAAACGATTGTTTTCCATTTTGGCAGCCTTACTTCCCGAAGGGCAAACAGGCGGAATTTCTACCTCGCCACTTTCGTATAAATTATGGCTTACCAAAGCTGCCGATAGAAAACAAGGTTTTGAGTTGGCTACCCGGAATCTCTTGCAAGTAGTAGAACATTTATATCAACTGGAACAGGAAACCGGCAAATTTATGCATTTGGATATAGAGCCGGAACCGGATGGGTTGTTGGAAAATACCCAAGAAGTACTGGATTATTATCAGACGTATTTATACCCATTTGCAAAGCAGGTATTACCTGAACGAATAGGGGTAGACTCCGGTCAAGTGGAAGCACTGATCAAAAAGTATGTGCAAATATGCTATGATGTATGCCATTTTGCGGTGGAATACGAAGAGCCCGGTCAGGTATTTCAAGCATTCGAAAATGCAGGAATTCAAATTGGGAAAATCCAAATCAGTGCAGCATTAAAGGCTGATATTCCGGAAGAACCTATTAGCAGAAGTAAAATACACAAGGAGTTTTTACCCTTTGTGGAATCCACTTATTTACACCAGGTGATTGCCCGTAATCAGGATGGCTCGTTAACCAATTTTAGTGATTTGCCAGAAGCTTTGGAAAGCCTCGAATCGTCTCCGGCGGTAGAGTGGCGGACACATTTTCACGTTCCACTCTTTGTAGAAGCTTACCAATGGTTGAAATCTACACAAGCAGATATTGTGAAAGTAGTGAATTTGTTGAAAGAAAAGGCTTATACAGAACACTTGGAAGTGGAAACCTATACCTGGGAAGTATTACCTGAAGATATCCGCTTGCCCTTGGGGGAGTCTATTGCCCGGGAATTGAACTGGGTGAAGGAGCGAATAGAACAAGAATAAAAATGCTTGCCAAGGGAAATACAAACGTACACGATTAAACCTAGTAAATAATGTTGAAAAAAACAGTAGTCATAGATGTAGTGGGCCTTACTCCCGGGCTGTTGGGAGAGCACACTCCTTTCCTTTCGCAATGGTTAAAGTCCGGTAAATATACGTCTATAGCACCTGTACTACCTGCGGTTACTTGTGCCGCGCAAGCTACCTACCTTACGGGCAAGTGGCCTGAAGAGCATGGTATCGTGGCCAATGGTTGGTACTTTAAAGAGGAATGTGAAGTCAAACTTTGGCGACAATCCAATAAGCTGGTGCAGGCGGAAAAAATTTGGGAAGTTGCCCGACAGTTGGACCCTAACTTCACTTGCGCCAATATGTTTTGGTGGTATAATATGTACTCTTCCGTAGATTTTGCAGTGACCCCCCGGCCTATGTACCCAGCCGACGGACGAAAACTGCCCGATGTGTATTCACAACCGATGGATTTGCGGGATCGCCTTAATCAAGAGTTAGGTACGTTTCCTTTGTTTGAGTTCTGGGGACCAAGGACAAGCATTCGCTCCAGCCAATGGATTGCCGAAGCCTCTAAAAAGGTTAATGACTGGCACGATCCGACTCTCACTTTAATTTATTTGCCTCATCTGGATTACAATGTACAGCGATATGGTCAAGACTTTTCGGTTTTGAAAAAGGACTTACAGGAAATTGACGGAGTTTGTCAAGATCTGATTGAGTACTTTGAAAAGCAAGGGGCGCAAGTAGTGCTACTTTCCGAATATGGAATTACCAATGTGGATCACCCCGTACATATCAATCAAATTTTGCGAAAGCATGGATACATCACGGTGAAGGAAGAATTGGGTTTGGAGTTATTGGATGCGGGGATGAGTAAAGCCTTTGCTATGGCCGATCACCAAATTGCTCATGTATATGTAAATGAAAAGGAAGCGCTTCCGAATCTAAAATCCTTGTTGGAAAATACTCCGGGAATCGAATTGGTGTTGGATGAGGATGGCAAGAAGCAGTACCATATAGGCCATGATAGGGCTGGCGATTTAGTGGTAGTTGCCGATAAAAACTCTTGGTTTACCTATTATTATTGGTTGGATGAGCAAAAGGCCCCAGATTTTGCCCGGACTGTGGACATTCACCGCAAACCGGGGTACGATCCTGTGGAAATGTTTGTCGATCCCAACATTGCGATGCCGATGGTCAAAGTAGGCTGGAAGCTGATCAAGAAAAAGCTGGGTTTCAGGACACTGTTGGATATTATTCCGTTGGATGCAACCTTGGTCAAAGGTTCGCATGGCAGGTTGACGGAAGAAGAACAAGACCGCCCGTTGATCATGAGTAAGAATAAAGGCTTGCTCCCCGAAAATACGATTGAAGCAACTCAGGTGTATCAAATTTTATTACAACATTTGAAAGGAGAATAAATGAAAAACCCCCGCCTGAAAGGTCATTCAAGGCGGGGGCAAAGAATACAACTGTAAATGATTTAATTAAATACGTTGCGGTAATCTCCTCCATAGTATCTACCGATAAAGAAGGCTGCCAGACCAATGGCGATGGCGATCAATCCTCCAATGGGAGAAAATAATACGGTGATCAAACCTAAAATCGCGACAATTCCCCCGGTTAGTACCACCACATCTTCAAAAGATGGGTTGCTTTGTTGTTTTTCAATCCGGGTGATGATTTTCTTTTCGATTTTAGCTAATTTTTTATCCGACATCCGCTCAAGCTTTCGCTTTGCTTTTTCTTGTTTTTTAGCCGGTAATTCCTCAATCGCTTCTTCCAAAGCCGAACGGAACGATTTAGGAGCTTCTTTTACTTGGCTGGTAGCAGGAGCAGGAGTGATGTTTACATTTTCTTCTTGTACAGACTGTTGTTGCAATTCTACCCTTGCCGAAGGACTCGTAGCATTGTCCTCATCTTCAGTAGCATGAGCAAAGGCGCTCCATAGCAAAAGCGCAGCGAATAGAAGGTTAAATTTCATAAAAAAGTTAGTTTAATTTTATTTTAAAAACGGTTAGGCTAAGAACAGCAAGGCCAATAAGCCTGCTGGTCATTTGCCTAGTTACTCACAATTAATAGCAAATAATAGGCTATAACTCTCTGCTGTAAAAGTAGTTATTCTTGACCGGAACACCACAGCTCATTTTTCAGCAATTAAGAATTTGTCAAAATACCGTTGAAGATGCCTTGAGCCTCCGTTTTACCTTCTACCTTTGGCAACTCATATTGAATTCTATTATATGAAAATAATTATTCAGATACTTAAAGAAAACCGGGTATCCACATCTGTTCTGTTACTATTGGCAATTATGCCCTTGATAGTAAGCTCAACGATAGGTACGCTCGCCTTGGTGAATGAAAGTCAAGTGAATAATTATCATTGGGGGTATTGGTTGGGCTTTGCCCTAATGACGGCTTTTACAATGGCTTTTGCATTGACGCCTACCACATTTGTTGCAATACTGAGTGGGTATTTGATTGCCTGGCAAGCTGTTTTTACGGTGGTACCTGCATACTGTTTAGCCTTGGTCATCGGGTATTTTTTAGCAAAATGGCTTGACCACGGAAGGTTTTTTCAAAGTTTGATGAAAATTAAAGAAGCAGAGGAAGTAATTGCCCGGTTAGAGGCCGAACAGTTAAAAATTATCGTATTAGCACGGCTTTCTCCTGTTTTACCTTTTGCCGTTACCAGTTTTGTGTTGTCTATGGCTGGTGCAAGACTCCGAACATTTTTGTTAGGAGGTATGATGGGGATGCTACCCCGTACCTTGTTGGCAATCTGGGTAGGTATTCAAACCAAGGAGTTTTTTTCATCCTACAAACAGGAGGAAGAGTATCTTTATTTTCAAGTGTTAACGGTGGTGTTGATCGTAATATCGGTTTGGGGGTTGATCAGTGTTTTTGGCAAGGCGCTCAAAAAAAGCCCCACTCGTCATCACAACATCGAGTAGGGCTTTTTAGAGATGATTAGTTTTATGAGATGTTAAAACTTTTGGGCCAGTTGTTCTCTGGATTTTTTACTTAAATAGTTTCTATCCAAAAAAGCTTGGTAATAGGATTTAAACTCTTCAATCCCGGAAGTGGCAATGGCCTTTTCAAATACATAAATGGAATTGGCATATAATTCTTTGTCCTCAAAGTAAGTTCCCAATATCAATTGTCCTATAGCTGATTCATCATCCGGAAAGGCTTTTAAAGCCTCGTCAATTTCCGCTTTTTCTTTATTGCTCAGGCGTTTGATGACATGATCGTCCGAGCTTAACTTTTCATTGCCCACCACTGTTACCGTATATAAAAGTGCTTTGTTTCCCTTCAACTCGCCATCTTGTAAGTCAAGGTTAAATTGGGACTGTTCGGTTTCGGCTTCCAATAGCACGTCTCTAAAGATGTTTTTTACCGTGATTTTATAACGTACGGTTTCGGAAGTATCCGCTTCTTCTTTCAAGTACCACTTAAGTGTGATGTTGCCGTCAAGTGCTTTGATGGATTCAGGAAGCATCATCTGCACAGGCGATTCGGTTAATGTAGCCCGGGTGACCGAACCTGTTTTTACCCGTTGGTTAAAACGGTTGTTTTTGGCCTTTGCATTGGTGAGCTCGTTGATGACCAGCTTTGCGTACTGACCGGCCAAACTACTGTTGCCCGAGGTTACTTTTTTCTGTAGTTCGCTGACTTTGTATGTGCCAGCTTGTGTAATTTCCAAGGTTTTGCCACTATTGTGCGCAAGGCCTAAGTACGCGGTTCCGGCAATTTTTATCGTTTGCGAGCTGCTTAGGGTGCTTCCAACTTTCAAAGGGGTGCCGTTTGCCGTAACTTCACCCTTGCTCCCTAAAACTTTAAAAGCATAACTTTGGGCACTTGCATGAAGGCTGAGCAAAGTGCAGAGTAGGATCATAAGAGGGGTAAATTGTTTAGCGTTCATAGTATTATTTGGTTAGGAATTTTCTAAAACAATTTCTTTTTTACGTAGCGATTTTTTCAATTTATTAAATGTTGGCAATAGAATATCATTATACATTTCCGTAAGGTCACCTGCCAAAGCAAAGACCACCAAAGCGAGGGTAATGTCGGCCTGGTACTTAAACCAGGCAAATAAAAAGATGTTTAAGGTATAGAAAAACAAGGCTTCAAATAACTGAATAAATTTAGAAATAGCATTGTACCAGGGGCCCCATTTTTCACTTAACATCAAATAGGAAAATAAGGCAACATTCAAAATGCAGACAATCAAGGCAAAAAGGTAACTTAGAGGCTTGGACATTGGCGTGATATAATTACCTTCCAGAATCATGGAAATGATATTGGCATGAACAACTACTCCATACATATCGGGTTCTCCGCGGCCAAGTAGGTTATTGTTTAACGGAGTATAAAAACGGTCTTCATCGAAATGGTAATTCGTGTAACCGCTGCCTAAATATCCCATCAAAACAATTTTGCCTTTGATTAATGCCGGATCGAAATTTTGTTGGAATACATCTTCTACATCTAGCTTGTAGTACTTGTCCAGGTTTCCTTTGAAATAGATTTCCTCCTTTTCATTGTTTCTTTTCAAAAACTTTTGAGTGGCTGTAGAATCATAGAGCTGGGCGATTTTTACGGCCAGGCTTAGCTCCGTATGATTTTTTTTGACTTTTTCTTTGGGCGGGAATTCCCGCCAGGTAGGGAAGTGTGCGGTGGTAATGTTTCCAATGTTGGCAAACCCGGTGTAGGCATGCTCGGCAAACTGAGGAGGAGGCATATATAAGGTATCCCAGGTTTTGGTTTTTTCATGGCCATTGGCCACCCGGCTAGCCATTACAAACTTCTCCGTATTTTTGATGGCTTCACCCAACATAAAATCTCCCACGGGATCTTCCTCTTTGAGTGCATAAAGTTCGGCATCCAATCCGATTACCGCAGGTTCGAATTGATTAAGGATATTGATTTGATCGGCAATGCCTCTTCTTCCCAGTGAACCATCGCCAATGTTGACAAGTACAATGTTTTCTTCAAAGGGAACGTCTTCAGCTTTGCGAACTTGGGAATAGTATACATCTGTCAGTTTAAAATCTTCAAAAATTTTGCTGAAGACATTAAGAAAATCAAATTGAATTCCAATGAATCCCATCAGCCCCATAAAAGCAAACACAAAGGCAGTACCGATGAAGATGTGATAGTTAAAAAATTTTTTCATCACCTAGGTTGAATTTTTTGGATTGTAAAATAACTTTAGAGCATGCTTAAATTTGATCCTTGTTGCATTGAGGGAAAAATTAAACCCTTCTCATGGTGTAAATAGCAGAAAAACGAAAAATATCACCTGAGTTGTACCGGGTGATAATTGATTGGAAATCAAAGTACTATAAATTTATCTGTCTGCTAAAAACAGATTGGGTGTCAGGTCAGACAAAAAATGACAGAAAAGCATTTTCCCCTTTGCTTTTACTAAGGTATTTTTTTTACAACGACTGAGCTGGAAATAGTTGTTATTGGAAAGGAAATAAACTGCCGGAATGAAACTTAAAAAACGAAGATTAACCCTGGAAGAGTATGTAGAAGGAGTGAAAAGAGGTGACCGGTTTGTATTGAGTCGGGCTATTACCCTGGTAGAGAGCAACCTGGAAGCAGATATCCAAATCGCGCAAGGGGTGTTGGAACAGCTCTTACCTTTCACCGGAAGAGCCATTCGAATAGGAATTACCGGGGTGCCGGGGGTGGGGAAGAGTACATTTATCGAAACATTCGGACAGTACCTGCTCCAGAGTGGTAAAAAAATTGCCGTCTTGGCGATTGATCCCAGCAGTCAGAAAACAAAAGGCAGCATTATGGGTGATAAAACCCGGATGGAAGCTCTTTCCAATGATCCCCGGGCCTATATCCGGCCTTCGAGTACGGGAAGCACTGTGGGTGGTGTGGCGCGAAAAACCCGGGAAGCAATGTTGCTCTGTGAGGCCGCCGGATTTGATACAATATTAATTGAAACGGTGGGAGTAGGGCAATCAGAAGTAGCCGTAAAAGGAATGGTGGACTTTTTCCTTTTGTTGATGTTAGCCGGGGCAGGGGATGAGTTACAAGGGATCAAAAAAGGCATTATGGAAATGGCGGATGCGATTGCCATCACCAAAGCGGATGGCAAAAACCTGGAAAAAGCCAAAAGAGCCAAAGTGGAATACCAGAATGCCTTGCATTTGTTTCGCAGAAGCGCTTCCGGATGGAGCCCCCGGGTATTGACCTGTTCGGCATTGGAAAAGACCAATCTGGACAAAACTTGGGAACTGATCTGTAAGTACTGGGAACAGATGCATGAGAAGGGCTGGATAGCACAAAACCGGGCCCAACAAAACTTGTACTGGATGAAAGAGACGATACAGGAAAGCCTGGTAAATCGTTTTTATACACATCCGGGCATTGTAACAAAACTTTCGGAAGTGGAGGCCAAAGTGGCTTCCGGGCACGTTCCTGCGTATGCTGCCGCCAAGGAGTTATTGAATATTTACACCGGAAACAAAGAATAGATTGAATATAGAACAAAGGACTCAAAACGTATTGAAATGAAAAAAAATCTTCTGTTATTTTTCTCTTTCCTCTTTCTTCAAGGAATATTACAGGCTCAACCGGTATGCGAGGCTTTCGATGTGGAAAAATGTGAGGGGCTTTTGCAAAAAGCTAAAAAAGAGCAATGGCACACACTTCCTGATGGTGAATTGGTCTTAAAGGTAGGGAAGGTATTTTTGGGAACACCTTATGTCGCTAAAACGCTGGAAGTAGTAGGAGATAAGGAGAATTTGGTGATCAACCTTCGTGGACTGGATTGTACTACATACCTTGAAAATGTACTTGTATTTACCCGCTTGATTCGTCAACAGAAATACTCTTTCGAAGCCTTTCTGAAAGGGTTGGAACAGTTGCGCTACAGAGAGGGTGATATGCGGGAGTATCCTTCCCGTTTACATTATTTTTCAGAGTGGTTGGTTGATAATGAAGCGGAGGGGATTATTCAAAATATCTCAAAGGAAATAGGAGGAAAGCCGTATCAAAAGACGTTTAGCTTTATGACAGCCCACCGTGACAAGTATGAACAATTGGCCAATGATGCGTATTTCTATGAGTTACAGAAGGTAGAAGAAAGGTTGAATCAGCATGATTTTTACTACCTTCCTAAAAGTGAAATTGCATCCTTGGAAGAAAAAATTCAAAGTGGAGACCTGATTGCAATTACTACCACGATTCCTAACCTGGATATTGTGCATGTGGGCTTTGCCTATCAAAAGAATGGCCGCTTACACTTTATGCATGCTTCTTCCCGCTCCAAGAAAGTGGAAATTACCCAAGTACCTCTGGCAGAATACTTAGGTAAAATCCAGTCGGGTATTATGGTAGCACGCTTGAAATAGCCCCTGGTTTACTGTCGTTGAATAAGCTCTTTAATCAGCCGGGTCATATGGGGCTCGGCTGCTGCCGCTGAAGCCAATACGGATTCAATGGTGATTTTTTGCAGCTTTCCGGGTGCGCAAAGGTCCGTGATGATAGAAATTGCAAATACGGGAAGATTCATGTGTCTGGCCACAATCACTTCCGGAACTGTGGACATACCCACTGCATCGGCCCCGATAATATTGAGGTACCGGTACTCGGCCGGAGTTTCCAGGTTAGGGCCCGGTACACTGGCATAGACGCCTTCTTTCACCTGAGTCATCTTCAACTCTTGGGCGATACTTTTTGCTTGTTGCACCAACTCCAAGTCATAGGGTTCGCTCATGTCCGGAAAGCGGATGCCAAACTCATCTAAATTCGGACCGGTTAGTGGGTTTTCGTAATGCAAATTGATATGATCCTTGATAATCATCAAATCACTCAATTCATGTTCGGGTTTTAGCCCGCCTGCGGCATTGGAAATAAATAACTTTTCGATACCCAAAAGTTTCATGACCCGTACCGGAAAGGTAACCTCTTTCATATTGTATCCCTCGTAGTAATGAAACCGTCCTTTCATTACCACTACTTCTTTGCCTCCTAACGTTCCGAATATTAATTCCCCACTGTGGGATTCCACGGTAGAGACAGGGAAGTGAGGAATGTCCCTGTAAGGTAAAGATATTTTTATGTCAATTTCCTTGACCAAGGCTCCCAATCCGGTACCCAGAATGATCCCGAATTGTGGTTTGGCAGAACATTGTTGTTGAATATAGTCTGTCGCTTCTCTGATCTTGTGTATCATATCTGTGCTTGAGTTCTTAGTGTTTATTTTTTCAGAATGTTTGTGTATTTATTGTCAATTAGGAGCATGTTTAAAATTTGTTTTCGACCCAAAGGATGAAGTTCAGGCAGGCTCATAGATGTAAAGATAAAAAAATATGCCTTCCGAAAGGAGCTTGACAATCAATCTCTCATTCGGTTGATAGAACAAACTGAGTACGGTCTGAAACCCATGACTAATCTTTTTAGATGAACAATGAAAAGCGGCTTGAAGAACCCTCCAAGCCGCTTTGGTTTAATAGAACAGGCTCTGAATTAATTGTCTTTCTTTTTCTTAAAAGGATTTTTTATCAGGTCCTTGAGTTTGTCCGTAGCCTCTTCTACTTTCTCTTTGGGGGTAGTAGAAGTGCTGTCGCCCTCTTTTTTGTCTTTGTTCAACAAGTCTTGTACTAAATCTTTAGCAGCCTCTTTTCCTTTTTCTTTGGCTCCTTCCAGTGCTTTGTTTGCTTCACTTTCTTCACCTTTGTTCCGGCCGATTTTAGGACTGTCATACGAGCCTCCGACATTGAAGCTTAGCAAGACTTCATCTTTTCCGGTAAGGTTGCTGTATTGGGATGCCAATGAACTGCCCAAATATTTGGCCGGTACTTTGGTTTTGACATTGTAGTCCAACTTTCCGTCAAAGGAGGTACTTCCTCCCACGGTTGCATTGATATTGCCCATTTTTACATCAAATGGCTTGGTATGCATTTTACCGTCTTTAAAAGTGACATGCGCCATTACATCTTTCAAGGCTGGGTTGTTCAGTTCTTTGATTTTTGTCAGATCGCTAATTTTATTTAAGATTTTGACATCTTTTAACTGTGCGTTATTAACAAAAATATCTCCGCCACCGGTAAGGGTTTCGTAAATAGGGCTGTAGTCCTTATTTAAAGCTCCCTTGATTTTAATACCTGAAGAGAAAAAGCCATCGATACTTTTGGCAACCGGAGCAAAAGCCTGTATGGTATTGAACGATTCATACGACTTTTTGAATGACAACTGCTCAATATTCATGTCAAACTCAAAGCCTGGCTTTTCGGGGTTAGAGGTGTTGTAAGCTCCATTGATGGCAAACTTCCCTCCCAACATGTCAAATTTTACATTGCTCATGCTCATGATACCGTCTTTCATTGCGATTTTACCCGTCAGGTTGTTTAGCTCCAGGTTGGTATAATCCACTTTATCAATGGTAGCATTAAATACAAAGTCGAGGTTTTTAGGAATCGGTACGACTTCATAAGTTTCTTCTTCGGTAGGAGCGGAGCTGGTTTCTTCTTCCTCTTCCATCCACTCGTTGGTGTCAAAGTACTTGGAGGTCATGGCAAAGTTACCTTTAAGCACTGCATTTTCGGAAAGCATATAACCAATATAATTGGCAATTTTTCCTGTCAGTTGCATATCACTCTTACCAATGCTGCCATTGTAATTTTGCAGTACCATTTCTTTCGGATTGAATACCAAATTGGCGCTGTTGATTTTGAAGGGGTGAGCAAGATATTCTTTTCCTTCAAACAAAAAGTCTGATACTTGTATTTTCCCACTGGTAGGCAGTTTGTCATAGCGCTCGGCTTCGATGTCCGACATTTTGCCGCTAGTCTGTACCTGCCCTACAATTTTTCCGGCCAACTTCATGTCGTCCATCGGGTAGATCTTGTCGATCATATCCAAATTGAAAGTACCGTTGACATCGAAGGTATAGGTGATGTCGTCAAGGTTATACACCTTTCCGGAGCCGGTAAGCGGCTCACCGTCTACCAACATATTGACATTTTCAATCAGCACTTGGGTGTCATTCATTTTACCGGAGGTATTAGAAACCTTAGCGGCAAATTCCATGTTTTCCATCGGAATCGGGTATTCGGTGTATTTAACATATCCGTTTTTTAAGGACATGTTTGCATCGATCTGCGGAATTGTCTTGTTGGCATCACTGTAGACCCCATTGGCTTTCAGGAATAAAGAGTAAATCCCTTTTAATTCATATTCATCCATTGGGAAAGCCGATGAAAGTTCTCCCAAGTTCAAGGTTGCTTTCATGTCTGCTTGGATATCAGAATCAGGATAGCCTTTTACTGTGGCTTTTGCCTCCACCGGATTGCTTCCGATGTCCAGGTGTAAATTCTTAAGATCAAGAAGAATATTTTCCATCACACCGTCCATATTATCCACCAACATGTCTATCTGTACATTTTTGACAGGCGTGGGCAAGTCGGGGTATTGAAACATTCCGTCTTTTACCTGAAGGTTGAGTTTATATCCGGGCATCAGGTTTCTTTCTTCACTATAGGTCCCCTTTACCTGACCGTCAAAGGCCAGAGAACCTTCTGTTTTGATGTCTTCGAATCCTTCCAGGAATACTCCGGGCACCAATGAAAGGATGTTTTTGAAATCATTTTCTTTGGTAGCAAATGAAAGGTCCATTTCATAACCTTCTTCCGGCATTTTAAACCAGCCTTCAAAGCCCAGAGTGAAGTCGTTTACTTTAATATAATTGTCTTTGAAAGTATAAGTAGAGGAAGGCAAATCGGCATTGATGACTAACTCCGCATCGACTCTGCTTTTTTGGAAGTATTGTACGTTCTCGTATTCTACCGTCAGAGAGTCAATGGTGCTTTGGGTGGAAATATCGAAGTTCTTGGCCGAAAAATCACCGGAGCCTTCGTGGTTCAAGCCTTGAATATCCACGTAAGTAGCCAAAGAGCGGTCGTCATAAATGATATGCCCGTTTTCAATAGCCCATCCGTTGATTTTTGCGGAGGCACTGCTTTCACTTTCTTCTTCGGGACTGGTTTCCTCTTCCGAGGAAATGAATATATCGTAATTGGCCTGTCCGCTATCCAAAACGATGACATGGACATAGGGGTTTTCCAAGAGCACTTGTTCTACTTCAATTTGCTCTCCGAAAACCGCTGAGAGCACGTTTACCGCTACACTGAATTCCTCCACATTGGTGAGTGTGTCCCCTTCAAATTCATTCTTTCCTACAATTCCAAAGTCTCCTAAGGAGACACTTAAATGAGGGAAATGCTTAAATAGGGATATGTCGAACTTATCTGCATCGAAATACACATGGGCATCGATGTTTTTGTCGATTTGTTCATCTACAATAGCTTTGATATCGTCTTTAAAAATCACTGGAAGGATAAGGGCCAGTGCAAAAAACACGAGTATGATACTACCGAAGATGATGAAAAACTTCTTCATGGATGAAAAAATGATTTTGATGATGCAATTGAATTAAGTACTGAAGTGGTTTCCACTTATAGTTTTTGACCGAAGATGGAATCAAAACCGGCTCATCAAGGCACTTTTTGAAAAGAATAGCCAAAGCTATTGTTGAAAAAAGTAACACAGAGGAGGCGTTTTTGAAACATTTTTTAGCAAAAAGAAAAAGTTTAATTCACTTCACTGTCAAGTTTAGGAATGCTTCTAACTTAACCAAGTATTTTTTGATATTCCTTAATGTAAAAATATAGTTCTTGTGATAAAAAATAGGCCCTGCGTAATTGTATACAGAAAATTAAAGGAAAAACATTTGTTGAATTAGGTATATAAACCTTTACTGTTAACGAACCCGAATCCGGCAATTTGGGAGTAGGGTCATTGCAATGCCAAATAGTTAGTGTAAAAAGAAAAAGCACTGGCTTCGCTTATACGAAGAGCCAGTGCTGTTAAAATTAGTTGGATTTATTTTATAAAATTCCTTGGTCCTGGACTTTATTGGGAATGACATAATTGTTAGTAGAATCACTTACTAACATCATTTTTTGGTTGTATACGTTACAGTCCAATTCTATACTAAGCGGTTGTGAAGGTTTCGGAAACTCCCCTTTGGTATAGCCCAAGTCCTTATCTGCGTATACTTTCTCCATATATTCCGAAAAGATTGGCATGGCCAAACGGGCACCCTGGCCGTATTGTCCGCTGCGGAAGTGAACGCTTCGTTCCTCTCCTCCAACCCATACTCCGGTCACCAAATCTTTACTGACACCCATGTACCATCCATCGGAGTAATTGGAAGTTGTTCCGGTTTTTCCACCGATTTCATTGCCTTGTTTAAAGTCATATCTCCAAAGCCTTTGAGAGGTTCCGTTTTTTTCTTCGGTAGAGCCTCGCAGCATATAGGTCATAATGTATGCGGTTTCTTCACTCAAGGCCTCAATGGTTTTGGGAACGAAGGTTTGTATGACGTTTCCGTTTTTGTCTTCAATACGGGTCAGATAAATCGGTTCGGTCCAAATTCCATGATTGACAAATGTTCCATAGGCGGCTACCATCTCAAATACCGATACGTCACTGGTCCCCAAGCATAAGGAAGGAACTGCTTCCAGTTGGGCATTCATGTCGTACTTGTCACGGATATATTTAAATCCAAATCGGTTTTCGGCATAATCAACCACTCGTTGTGGGCCTAGCTCTTTCATCAGGTAGGCGGCAATGGTGTTTTTCGATTGGGCCAGTGCCTGTCGCAAGGTGAACGTTTCTCCGGAGTACTTGCCAAAGTTTTTAGGCTTCCACACCTTGCCTGAAGGCAAGGTAAAGGCAATGGGTACATCCACCAACTTGAAACAAGGGTGAAATCCTTTGTCTTCAATAGCTGCCGTATAAATAATCGGTTTGAAAACAGATCCCGGTTGGCGGTATCCTTGTCTTACGTGGTCGTATTTGAAAAAGCGGTTGTTGATCCCGCCTACCCAAGCTTTCACATGACCGTTATACGGGTCGATAGACATCATTCCGGCATGCAGGATATGCTTCATATAACGCACCGAATCAATCGGGCTTAATACAGTGTCTTTTCGATAGCCGGGCACTTCCCATGAAAATACTTTCATAGGCGTTTTCTTATTCATGACAAAGTCAATGGAATCCTGGTTGTTTCCGTATTTTGCCTTTAGCTTCCGGTAACGCTCGGATTGTTTCACCCACCGGTTAAGCAGTCCGGGAATTTCCCTGAACCGTTCGTCCACCCAAGGATTGCGTCCTTTCCAATGTTCAAAAAACAATTCCTGTAAATAGGACATATGCTTTTCCATTGCTTCTTCCGCATATTTCTGCATGCGGGAATCTATTGTGGTGTAGATTTTCAGACCATCGGCATAAATATCAATCCCTTTTTCTTTTTGCCATTTGAGCAGGTCTTTTTTGATTTCGGCACGGAAGTAGGTAGCCAATCCTGTATTATGACTGTCCACACTATATTCACTGACATCAATCTCAAGCTGTTTCAAAGAGTCTGCAGCGGCTGCTTCCAAATAGTTGTACCGGACCATTTGATCTATCACGTCATTGCGTACAATCAAGGAGTTTTCGGGAAAGAACACAGGACTGTAGCGAGAAGGGTTTTGAAGCATTCCTACTAAGGTGGCCGCTTCCTGAAGGTTCAGGCTGTCCGGAGAGGTGTTGAAAAAAGTTTTGGACGCCACTTTGATTCCAAAAGCATTACTTCCGAACTCAAATGTGTTGAGGTACATGGAAATGATTTCCCTTTTGGTATAGGCTTTTTCCAGGCGTATCGCCAGGATCCATTCTTTGATTTTAATAATGACCATTCCCAAGCCCGGTACATCACTTAATGCCCCTTCATATTCTTCGGTTCTCCGGGTTTTAAAAAGGATCTTGGCCAACTGTTGAGTAATCGTACTGGCCCCCCGTTTTTTCCCTTTGATAAACAAATAATAAGGAATGGAAAAAATCCCTTTCAAGTCGATACCTGGGTGGTCGTAAAACCGGATATCTTCACTGGCCATTAAGGCATTTAGCAAATTAGGAGAAAGCTCTTCAAAGGAAACCGGTGTACGGTTCTCCCGGTAGTACTTTCCCAAGAGCACGCCATCGGCGGTATAGACTTCTGAAGCCAACTCACTTTTTGGGTTTTCCAAGACCTTAAAATCCGGCATGGCCCCGTATAAATTAAACCAGTTGTAGTTGACAGAGACGAGTAGTAAAATAAACCCTAGTATCCCGGCTCCAAACACAATCCACAATATCCTCGTGATTTTTGAATACATCAGAACTGATCAGTTAAAAAATGTTTCTAGTAATGTTTTATAATCGGTTAATCCAAAGTCAATATTATATGCAAATTAGGGTAAGCATATGTCATGTGATTTGCTTTTATTAGGACTGTCGTCAGGCCTTGAGCTGTGTACAGGGTTTATCTGCAAACCGAACATGCACAAAAAAACTTGTATAAGGAACTCTTTGTTTAAAGAGTCCACGAAAGTACAAAAATAATCATACTGAAGTACAATCTGAGCAGAACAGACTACAATTCACAGGATTACTATGAATATTCACTCCTGATTACAGGGATTCACCGGGCATACTAAGGCGAATTTTATACCAATTTCAATCATTGGCCATAGAGGAGAATGCTATAATTCACTTTATACAGTATCAAACGCTCTTTACTACGGGACAACTATTTGAAAAATAACCTTTTCCCTGACGCATCTTTTATACACTAACAAAAAAATTGCGGTAACGATTGAAAAGCAAGAATCGTTATTATGGCAAGGCTATTATTCATTCTCCAAGGGCTTTTTGTTGACCCTCCAAGGAAGAGCTCCCTTTTTAAGGTCTTCCTGAGAAATGGATTCTACGAGCTTTTTGGCAAAAGGTACCAGTTCACTTTCCGGGTAGTTCTGAATAAAGAGGTTAAGCGCTGCGTAATATTCGGCCACGTAAGCGGTGGTTTTACCTAATACCAAGGCATTGAGTAAGCTTACTTTGTCCATGTAGCTGTTTTCAGGATACAGTACTTTGATTTCGTTGAGGATGCGGGAAGTTTCTTCATAAAGGCCCTTGTGGTAATGCCGGTAGGCATTTTCATACATTCCTTCCACCTTTTTGTCATTGATATTGGTTTCCTCTACGTAATTGGGGTTTTGCAGTATTTTAGCAAAAAAGGTCTCCGGGTATTCCTCAATGATAATTTTTCTGTATTTCTCCGGGTCGCAGCCTTCGTACTCTTTACATCTCAAATACAGAATATAAAGCGATTCCGGAGTAAATTCGCTTTTGGGGTATTCATTATATAAGCGTTCAAAAGTTTCTAAGGCATTTTCATACTCTTTGAGTTGGTAGTTGTAAATCTTTCCCAAGTGGTAAAGTCCCTCTTGCAAGCGTAATTTGGATGCCTGAATTTCTTCCATTGTGGTAGGGATTTCCTGCATTCTGGACTGCTTGGATTTAACAGAGGCAAACAGATCTTCTTCCGGTTCGCTGGCTGTAGGTTGGCTCAATTCTTCTTCCAACGTTTCCGTACCGGCTGTCAAGGGTTTTTGCGATCTCCGCCAGTCATCTTCCAAGGCACGGCTTCCCCATATCCTTAAGAAGTTGGACTGCCCGTATACCAAAGCATTGCTATTGTAAAAATACCAGCCGGACGATTCTTTGTTCGCATTGCCAATGGTGCTCGCTACCTCCACTCTTTGACGTTTCCGGGCACTTAGCCGCTCATTTTCCTTTTGTTTGATGATGTTTTCTTTTTCTGCTTCGATTTCCTTTTCCAGGAAAAGTTCCACTTTATCCACAGGCATATCCGCCAACATTAATAAGCGCTCTTCTTGCCTTACGGTATTCAATTGCTTGACAAACTCTTGCAAAATCTCAGAGCGCTCTTTGATGGCCTGATAGTTTTTTACGGTTTCGGGCAAGGTTTGTACGGTACTGTCGTAATAAGCAGCTGCTTTTTCAAAGTCCTTAAGTTCTTGATAATATAATTCTCCCAGTTTTAAGTACGAATAGCCCTTTTGAGTGGGGTTGGAGGTACTTACTTGTACCGATTCATTTAAATAACGGACGGTTTGATCCACACTGTCTCTTTGTAATTCGAACAAAGCCAGTTCGTAATAAATTTTATCCCGGTATTCCCAATTCTTTTCGTCCCGTAGTTGGCGTTTGTAAAACTTTTCGGCTTTGGCAATGTCTTTGGGTGTTTTGAGGGGTTCTACCGCTTTTTGATTGAGTTTTGTATGGAAAAAAACTTCGTAATTCGGGTGGCTTTTTAAGGTTTTGTGATAATGTTTAAAAGCCTCATCGTCTTCACCTAACAGTTGGTACACTTGGCCTAGCAAAAAATGCAGCCGGGCCCGCTTCTTCTTGGGTTTAACTAACGGGACCGCTAATTCCAGATGAGCTGCCAGTAATTCAAAATCCTCTTTTTGCCGGTAATAATGAGCCATAGTTAAATGATAGTCCCGTAGGTTGTCATCACTAAACGGCCCTTTTTCTTTCTGAATCGCTTCTTGCACCATTTTGAAGTTGTTCAGCTCTTTTTGTTCCAGAAAGGTTCGCATCAGCCATATCAATGCTTTGTGCCGGGCATATGGATCATCGCTATTGCCATTGACATAACGGAGAGTAGACACCGCGTTGCCATAATCTTCTTGGTACAAACGGGCTTTTGCCACCAAAATATAGCAGTCGTCCACCCATTTGCTTACCGGGTGCCATTGAATGGGAAGCGATGCTTTTTCAATTATATAGTCAAAGCCGGCCTTTTGTGATTTGGTATAATTGGAGTCAATTTCAACCAATACATGTAGTATATCATTAAAATTATCTTGTGGGTGGCCAAACAAAGTTTCTTCTACTTCCAGCATTTTTTCTTTGGCCAAAAAATATCCGTTGTACCTGGATGTGGTGTCATGGTAAACCTGACAACCGGCAAGAATCAAGAGTAATACCCCGCTGAATAAAGTTTGTTTGATCACTACGTTGACGATTGATAATTTGAATAATTTGAAAACTCCGCAATAATGAGGAGGATCCACGCAAAAGCCGAAACCCGGGCAAATGCTTTACAAAGCAAGAGAAAACCACCCCAGTTATGCTCTCTCCATTACACTAAGCTAATGGCTTTTATGTAGTTTTAAAATGAATATAACAGAAATTTCAAGAATGGGGAAATTTTCCTCCGGGAAGAGCGAGGACAAAACGTTTGCTCGCACTTCCTTTTGTGCAAAATTAGATCCTTCTAATAGAATGTAGGATCTTATAGATAAGAGAGGGTATTTTGCGAAGCAATAGATAGTAGTGGTATAAATTTCGTTGGGAATTGCTAAAAGAAACGAGGGGTGGATGAAGAAACCCGGAAGCTAAAGCTTGACGTTGCGGATTGTACGCTTTGAGTGGCTTTCAGTAAAGCGTATTCAGTAAAAGCCTTCCCAGCCTGTGAAGTATCAAGATAAAATATATATTTTTGCTTATTCAACCTAAGAAAAAATGCTTTGAAGCAAAAGAAAACATTATCGAACTGGCTGACTTCGAGGTTTCTGGTCATAGTGAGGGATGAAGAGAATTTTGCGGAAAAAACGACTATTCGCTTTAATTATGCCCGGTTAATCTTGCTAATAGGGACTTTGTTGATCCTTTTTTCAGGAATAAGCTTTTTATTGGTGACCACTGTTTTGGGAAGGTGGTTTGATCCCAGGGTCGAATATATGCAAACCAACCGCTTGTTGATTGAGTTGGAAGAAAAAGTGGATTCGTTGGAATTACAGGCCGCCATAAAGGAGCGCTATATTAAAAATATTAAAAACATAATGAGTGGCAATGTGGGTGAGGAAGAGCTTACCCAGGGTATAGGTGCAGATGTAAAAGTCAGCGAAGTCAACCTGGACGAAGTAAAGCCGATTGATTCGGTGTTCCGGAAAGAATTTGAAGATGTGGATTACGACCGGCTGTCTTATCAAAATACCACTCGAGATGATTTGCAAAGTGTATTCTTTTTCCCTCCTATCAATGGCATCGTGACCCGGGGATATGCCGTGAAAGAAAAACATTATGGGACGGACATCGTGGCAAAAGAAAATGAGCCGATTAAATCCATTGCAGATGGCACCGTAGTCTTGTCTTCCTGGACCCAGGACTCCGGCTACGTAATCGGTGTGCAGCATAAAAATCAACTAATTTCTTTTTATAAGCATAATTCTGTCTTATTAAAACAAGTAGGGGAGATAGTGAAAGCCGGGGATATTGTGGCCATTATCGGAAACTCCGGGGAGTTTACGGATGGTCCTCACTTACACTTGGAATTATGGTATAAAGGGAATCCGGTAGATCCGGAAGATTTTGTTGCTTTTTAGTGGAGACATTTGTTAATTAGCCATTCAAGTTGGATTTTTAGAAAAACCTTACATGCTCCGGCGGGAATTTTACCGGAGTAGAATTAAACTTTTTAATCTAAATCATACTGCAACATGAGTATTTTTGGAAAACAGGCCGAAAAAGAGGAGGAAGTACAAATGAGTAACTCAAGTAATATTATAGGCAAAGGCACTATCATTACCGGAGATATAGAAACATTTGGAAATATTCGTATTGATGGAAAGCTGAACGGCAATGTCAAGTCTAAATCAAAAGTGGCCATTGGCAAAAGCTCTGTAATTGTGGGAAATATTATCTCTCAAAATGCGGAAATTGAAGGGGAAGTAAACGGGAAACTGGAGATTTCGGATGTTTTGGTATTGCACCCTACAGCGCAAATCAACGGAGATATCTATACTGGAAAATTGGTGATCCAATCAGGGGCTAAGTTCAACGGGAACTGTAAGATGGGTGAAAAAAGCGTTAATGACCTGAAAGTTGACAAAAAAGGAGAAACCAAACAAGCCGCCAAAGTCGCCAATTAACAACAAGTTATTACGCTTTACGGGCATAGCCACGGAAATGCTGGGAGCGATTCTGTTAGGGCTATGGATCGGAGGGCTTCTGGATGACTATTGGGCTACAGAAACTCCATACTTTACCGTGCTGTTTATGCTGTTGGGGGTAGCGGCTTCGATCTGGAGTTTGATGCGCAACTTAAAGCACTTTAAATGATGTAGTGTGTGCGGGTAGATTAAAAAAACCTGGCAGATTTTAGCAGGACAATATAAATTGTCAGCAAAATCTGCCAGGTTTTTCTTTTGCCTTGAAGGGAACTTGCTGGTTTTTTTAGAATTAAGCTAGGTATTCTACGGAAAATATATCATCTTTGCGCCCTCAAAATGTGCTTTAATTTAGCCGTTTCACAAGGGATATGGATAGATTCTGGAAAGGACTTATTGGATTGACAATACTGGTAGTAGTAGCCATCATTGTTTTGGCACAATTTACAACTGTATTTATTCATCCTCACACTTGGTACATTTTAGGGTATCAGATTTTCCTGTCTGTTTTTTCTTATGTAATCGTGCTGAGAGGAGCCAAAAAAGGTGGAATAGTTTACATGAACCATGTGATGGGAGCTTCTACCTTCAGGTTGTTGCTAGGGGGGATTGTGTTATGTGTATATTATTTTACAGTTCAAGAATTGAGGATAAGCTTTACAGTCACCTTTTTCGCACTGTATTTCTTATTTACCTTGTTTGAAATTAGTACCCTGTTATCTAAATTGCGGAAAATTTCGGAAAGCGTTGAGAAAACTGATGGAAAAGAGTAAAAAATTATTTTCTAAGTCACTGATTTACGGTTGTTTGTTTCTGTTGTCTGCTTTTGCTCCGGCATGGGCGTTTGCTTCAGAAGATGCTCCTTCCCAAGAAGGGAAAAAGTTTGATCCCAAGTCGATGATCCTGCATCATATCATGGATGATTACGGATGGCACATCGCTGATTATACCGGGGATGACGGTTTGGAGCATCATGTTACCATTCCTTTGCCTATTATTTTGTATACCGAAGGCTCTTTGGATATGTTTCTGTCCAATGCTTTTCACCATGGTGAGCATACCGTAACCAAAGGTGACCGGGAATATAAATTAGACCACGGGCATATTGTGGAAGTGAATGGAAAGTCCGTGTTGGATTTCTCCATCACTAAAAACGTAGCCTCTATGATTGTGTCCGTCATATTGATGGGACTCTTGCTTTTTACGGCTGCTTCCGGATACAAAAAACGTCCCGGACAAGCCCCTAAAGGCTTACAGTCGTTACTGGAGCCTATTATCGTTTACCTGCGCGATGACGTGATCAAGCCGAATATCGGTGAAAAGAAATACGAGAAATACATGGTATTCCTGGTTTGTATGTTCTTTTTTATCTGGATTAATAACCTGGTCGGTTTGGTGCCTACCGGAGCGAATACCAGTGGGAATATCGCCTTTACAGGTACCATGGCTGTGTTTACCTTGTTAATAACCAACTTCTCCGGGAACAAGCACTATTGGGGGCATATTTTCTGGACACCCGGTGTGCCGTTGCCATTGCGGATTATCATGATCCCTATCGAATTTTTAGGAATCTTCACCAAGCCTTTCGCTCTGATGGTCCGTTTGTTTGCTAACATGACTGCAGGACATATTGTATTGTTGAGTTTGTGGAGTTTCGTATTCTTATTCGAAAGCTTTTTTGTAGCACTTCCTGTAGGCTTTCTGGCGTTTGTGATGTTGATTTTGAAGATCTTTGTTGCCTTGTTACAAGCCTACGTGTTCACCATGTTGACGGCCTTATTTATTGGAATGGCTGTGGAAGAACACCATTAATATTGTATTGTTTTGTTTAACTATTCATAATTTATTTTAAAATCAGTATGCTTTTATCAATCTTATTAGAGATGGTAGGTTCTATCGGAGCATTAGGTGCTGCTTTAGGAGCCGGATTGGCGGTAGTTGGAGCCGGATTAGGTATCGGTAAAATCGGTTCTAGTGCGGTAGAATCAATGGCTAGACAGCCAGAGATTGCTGGTAACTTGCAAACTGCTATGATTATCGCTGCGGCCTTGATTGAAGGTGCTGCGCTTTTCGCCATTGCAGTATGTTTCTTGGTAGGATCAGCTTAATTTATCCAACCTACCTGCAAAAGCACAAAAACACTCGCTGGTGTGGGATAGCCACCCGGCGGGTGTTTCTTTAAGTCAAAACAAATCAATAGATCATAAATACAACAAATCCATGGAATTAGTAACACCGGGTATAGGATTAGTATTCTGGACTTCAGTAGTTTTTCTTCTTGTAGTCGTTGTGTTGGGTAAGTTTGCCGTAAAACCTATTGCACAAGCCTTAAAAGAAAGAGAAGATACCATCGCTCAGGCTTTGAATGCTTCGGAAAACGCTAAAGAAGAAGTAGAAAAACTGAATGCCGAAATTGCCGATATGAAAAAAGAGGCCCGTGCCGAGAGAGAAGAGATCCTGAAAGAGGCCAAAGACAATGCCGGTAAAATCCTTAACGAAGCCCAGGCAAAAGCCAAAGAAGAAGCTGACCGATTGGTGAAAGCCGCTCAACAGTCGATCTTGGCAGAGCAACAAAAAGCAATGGCCGAAGTGAAAAAAGAAGTGGCTCGCTTGTCGTTGGAAATTGCTGAAAAAGTAGTGAGAAAAGAGTTGGCTGATAGCCAAGCACACCAATCATTGGTGGGTGAGTTGTTAAAAGAAGTACACGTTAAATAAATTGATTGATTCATGAATTCAGACGCAAGGGTTGCCGCTCGGTACGCAAAATCATTGATTTCATTAGCGCTGGAACAAAATAAGCTGGAAGATGTGAAGCAGGGGATGACATTGGTAAGGGAAAGTTGTGAAGAACATCGCGACTTACGTTTGCTGCTCAGAAACCCCATCGTCTATAGCGATAAGAAATTTGCTATCCTCTCAGCCTTGTTCACCGGAAAAATTGATGACTTGCTCATAAAGTTTTTCCGCCTGCTTTGCAAAAAAGGACGTGAAGGGGTTTTGCAGGAAGTCGCCTCGGAAGTGCTACGGGAGTATAATATACTGAAGGGAATTCAACATTCTGAGTTGGTGACGGCCTTCCCGATTGACGCCAGCCTGAAGGGCGAATTTGAAAACTTGGTGCGCCAAGTTGCCAAAGCGGAAGTCGATTTGCATACAAGTGTAGATGAAGAATTGATCGGTGGTTTTGTCTTGAATATTGGCGACAAGCAGATTGATAGCTCTGTACAAAGCGGACTGAAGCGCATGAAGCAACAATTGATCAAATCATAAAGGAAAAGGCTTTGTGCCCTTTCGCTTAAAGTGAAAAAGTAGTATTTGAATATTAATTATAAATCGTAAAAGAATGTCTCAGGTAAGACCAGATGAGGTTTCTACAATATTAAGAGAGCAGCTGTCTAACTTCAAAAGCGAGGCTGAACTGGAAGAAGTAGGTACTGTACTCCAGGTAGGTGACGGGGTAGCTCGTATCTATGGCCTTTCTAATGCTCAAGCAGGAGAGCTGATCGAATTCGACAATGGCCTGATGGGCTTGGTATTGAACTTGGAAGAAGATAATGTAGGGGCGGTAATTTTCGGTGATTCCAGTGATATCAAAGAAGGCGATACGGTAAAAAGAACAGAGCGTATTTCTTCTGTGAAAGTGGGAGAAGGCTTGTTAGGCCGTGTGGTGGATACCTTAGGGAACCCCATTGACGGAAAAGGTGAGTTTAACAGTGAGTTATACGAGATGCCTTTGGAAAGAAAGGCTCCCGGTGTAATTTATCGTAAGCCTGTAACCGAACCGTTACAAACCGGTATCAAAGCGATTGACTCTATGATCCCGATCGGAAGAGGACAACGGGAGTTGATCATCGGTGACCGTCAAACGGGTAAAACTACCGTAGCGGTAGATACCATTATCAACCAAAAAGAGAATTACGAAAAAGGAGAGCCTGTATACTGTATCTATGTAGCGATCGGGCAAAAAGCTTCTACTGTTGCTCAAGTAGTAAACCAACTGGAAAAAGCCGGTGCTATGGATTACACGGTAGTCGTTGCGGCTTCTGCTGCTGACCCGGCTCCTATGCAATTCTTTGCTCCTTATACCGGAGCGGCTATCGGTGAGTTCTTCCGGGATACCGGCCGTCATGCTTTGGTGATCTTTGATGACCTTTCTAAGCAAGCGGTGGCTTATCGGGAAGTGTCTCTCTTGTTGAGAAGACCTCCTGGACGTGAAGCTTACCCTGGTGACGTATTCTACTTGCACTCTCGTTTGTTAGAGCGGGCGGCAAAAATCAACGATTCTCTGGAAATCGCTCAAAATATGAATGACTTGCCGGATTCTATCCGTCCATTGGTAAAAGGTGGAGGTTCTTTGACCGCCCTGCCTATCATTGAGACACAAGCCGGTGACGTTTCTGCTTATATTCCTACCAACGTTATTTCCATTACAGACGGACAGATCTTCTTGGAATCGAACCTGTTCTTATCAGGTATCCGGCCTGCAATTAACGTAGGTATCTCTGTATCCCGAGTAGGGGGTGCCGCACAAATCAAATCCATGAAAAAAGTATCCGGTACTTTGAAATTGGATCAAGCACAGTTCCGTGAATTACAGGCTTTCGCCAAATTCGGTTCTGACTTGGATGCGGCTACCAAATTGACCATCGAGAGAGGGCTTCGTAACCAGGAAATCCTGAAGCAAAACCAATACTCTCCAGTAGCGGTTGAAAAGCAAGCAGCAATTATTTATGCTTCTACGAACGGCTTGTTAGACAAAGTTCCGGTAGAAAAAGTAAAAGCTTTTGAAGAAGAGTTCTTACAAGTATTGGACGAAAAACAAGCGGATACTTTAGCTGCCTTGAAGCAAGGGAAGTTGGATAACTCTGTGACCGACACCCTGAAAAAAGTAGCGAAAGAAGTAGCCGTAAATTATCAGGCATAAATCAATTAGAAATTATTTAGCAACCTGACCCTGGCCGTCAGGTTGCTTTCACATAGAATAATTTATCATCGATGGCGAGTCTTAAAGAGGTAAAAACGCGGATCAACTCGGTTATTTCCACGCAGCAAATCACAAAAGCGATGAAGATGGTGGCTGCGGCTAAGTTGAGAAGGGCTCAGGATAAAATCATTCAGTTGCGCCCTTATTCTCAAAAACTCGAAGGTATCTTGCACAATGTAGCGAGCGCTGTGGCCGGAGAACAATCCAGCAAGTATACCGAAGAAAGAGAAGTGAAAAAGGTGCTGTTAGTAGTGATTTCTTCTGACCGGGGCTTGTGCGGAAGTTTTAACTCCAACGCTATCAAACAAGCGATTAGCTTGATGGAAGGCAAATATGCTGAGCTGAACCGGCAAGGCAATGTGGAAGTAATGTGTATCGGTTCTAAAGCCCATCAGTTTTTCAGTAAGAGGGGTGATAAAGTCATTGATGAATATGTGGAGCTGTTCCACCACCTGACTTTTGATGAAGTGCGCAAAGCGGCCGAACATGTAATGTATGCATTCCGTACAGGTGAATTCGACAAAGTGGAGTTGATTTATAATGAGTTTAAGAATGTAGCTACTCAAGTGGTAAGAGCGGAAGAGTTCCTGCCATTGAAGCAAAAAGAAAGCTCATTAGATGAGACCGCTTCATCACAAGAATTAGATTATATCTTTGAGCCGAGCAAGGTGCAAATTGTAGAAGAATTGATTCCGAAAACACTGAAGATTTCTTTTTACAAAGCCTTGTTAGAATCAAATGCTTCTGAACACGGTGCTCGGATGACTTCTATGGATAAGGCAACAGACAATGCCAGCGAGCTGTTGAAAGACTTGCGCCTTACCTATAACCGTACCCGTCAGGCGGCCATTACCAAAGAAATTTTGGAAATCGTGGGTGGTGCCGAAGCATTGGCGCAAAGCTAAAATTGACTCATTCCGTAAGGTATATATTCGAGGAGCTTTTGAACAAAGCTCCTTTTTTATTTCCGGCCTTTGGGTTGTTTACTTTATCCTTTTGTACAGTGTGCAACTGTATCCATACCGCTCCGTATTTGACAGAATCGGGATACCTAGAAGGCTGAAGGTGGAAATTTTTTTATTGAACGCGCTTTGAGGTAACTCTAAGCGGGCGATTTCTTCTAACTTTGCATGTTGTAAATAATAATGAATGACCCTTTTATTCCGGGAGAGCATATGATCCGTAATGATGAGGTAATCGTAGTCGAAGAGCTCACGTTGCCGCTGTTCCCGTACTTCCAGGTCTGCGTACCAGTCCATAAACTGAAACTGTGAACCGGCTTGGGTGACAGCATAATAATACATCGGCTCTCCTACTACAAAACTGCCTGCCGGAATATTCTGTCGGATAAAGTCCTGGGAAACATGTGGGTTGCGCTGCTCCCGGCTGCTGTAAATCTGCAAGTTTTTGAGGACGTAATAACTGAAATTAAATAATCCTAATCCGCTGATTAATAGCGTGATATAGAACTTTGGTCCGAGGGTTTTTATTCTGTTAAGCAAGTGTTAAATCATTTGGGTGGCAGAACCAAAAATAGACAGGGCAACTATCTTGCAAAAGCAATCACACGATAAACTATGAAAAACGTCCCAATCTCGTTTGAAACGACCAATCAGTTTTCCAAAATTTTTCTGGATTACATACGGCAAGCAGCGCCTCTTCATGCATTTTATAATTTGCATCCAAAAATACAAAACTTTGGCGAAGTGTTGACCAAGCGTACATTCAGCCCGGAAGCCCGGCAACGTCTGCATCAAAGTTTATTGGCTCAATATGCCTCTTTAGAAGAATCTCCTAAAGAGCAAATTGACAGCTTGCTCCATGAAAACACCTTTACCGTAACTACCGGACACCAATTAAATATCTTTACCGGCCCTTTGTATTTCATCTATAAGGTGGTGACGGTAATTAACCTTGCCAAACAACTTAAAAAAGCATACCCCCAATACAATTTTGTGCCTGTGTATTGGATGGCTTCCGAAGACCATGACTTTGAAGAAATCAAGTATTTTCATTTGTTTGGTCAGCGCCATGAGTGGCAGCATCCCGACCCCAAAGGAGCCGTAGGTCATATGGACCTGCAAGGTTTGGACGAAATCCTGAACGAGGTGGAGAATTTGCCAGCCGTATTCCAAAAAGCTTATACGGAATGTAAAACCCTGGCAGAGGCCAAACGGTATTATGTGAATGCACTTTTTGGCAAACAGGGCCTTGTAGTAGTAGACGGTGACGATAAGGCCTTGAAGAGAGCCTTTGGACCTGTAATCAAAGATGATCTGCTCAACCATTCGGCAAAAGCTTTGGTAGAAAAAACAGATGAAGCCCTCCAAGCCAAAGGGTACAAAAATCAGATATTTGCCCGGGATATTAATTTCTTCTATCTGGATTGTCAATTGAGAGAACGGATCGTCAAAGACAACGGGGGAGAAGGGCATTATTATGAAGTGTTGAACAAAGACGAAAAATTGTCGGAGCAAGAACTCTTGGAGTTATTGGAGACCCACCCTGAGCGTTTCAGCCCGAATGTAGTGATGCGTCCGGTATATCAGGAAACCATCTTGCCTAATATTGCCTATATCGGAGGACCTGCCGAAATTGCCTACTGGCTACAACTAAAAGCCGTATTTGATCATTATCAGGTGGACTATCCTTTATTGGTACCCCGAAATTTTGCTTTGGTGATTAATAAATCAAGTCTGAGCCGTTTGGATAAACTAGGGTTTAAGGAAGGAGAACTTTTTCAAGAAATTCATGAATTGAAAAAACTTTACCTGGACCGCCATTCGGAAAACGCGATTGAATTGACCCGGGAAGTCGAAGCATTTCAACAGTTGTTTCAAAATGTATTAGAGAAAGCTGAACAGGTGGATAAATCTTTAGTGGGGTTTGTCGGGGCAGAAGAGAAAAAAGGCTTGAAAGCGCTGGATAATATTGCTAAACGGATGAAAAAATCCGAAGAGCGTAATCAAGAGACGGCTATGAGTCAAATTGAAAAATTAAAAGAGAAACTGTTTCCAAACGGGGGGCTACAAGAGAGGCACGACAATTTTTTGAATTTCTACCTTAATGATCCTGAGTTTATCGACAAGTTGCTGGCTACATTAGAGCCGCTCGATTTCAGGTTTCATGTACTCCGTTACGAATAAAATACAAAAAAGGGCCTAGGCCCTTTTTTGTATATATACAGTTTGTAAATGAGCAAAAAAGCGCTTGGCTCAATGATTTACTTTCGGTGATGATTAGGCTGGATCACCGCTCCCGGGAATAACTTCCCCCGATTCTCTGTATAATTTTTGGCATTTGTTATTACCTTTGTGGGCAAATTAAATTTTTAAAAAGCCATGGCAAGTACCTCAAACCAGCAAAAAGGTAAAATGTTTGAAAATCCGTTCTTGGATCGGTTGACCAGAACGCATATTTCCATTCCCTTGATCATTTTTTATGGGACTGCAATTGGAGTGATTTCCTATGCCTCGATACATCATATATTGTCTTGGTGGCAAATTGTACTGAGTTTCCTGGTAGGATTCATCTTCTTTACTTGGATAGAGTACATCGCTCACCGTTATCTGTATCATATGGAAACCGATTCGCCTGTAAAAGCGGATTTGCAGCATAAGTTACACGGGTTGCATCACGATTATCCCAATGACAAAGGGCGCTTGGCAATGCCTCCTTTTCTTGCTGCTCTGTTAGCCGTTGGTTTTTTCTATTTGTTTAATTTTATTATGGGCAGTTGGGCGTATGGGTTTTTGCCCGGTTTTATCAGTGGGTATGCAGCGTACCTGAGTGTACACTACATCGTGCATGCATTCCGTCCACCGAATAATGCGCTCAAAATCTTATGGGTGAATCACGGTATTCATCATTACAAAGCTCCGGACAAGGCTTTTGGCGTTTCTTCTCCCCTTTGGGATTACATTTACCGCACGATGCCCTAAGCTTCACTTTTGAGAGAAAAATGGAGAAATTTCTCCATAGAAAATTTGAAATCAATGTTTTACACCATAGATTAAGCCACTTCCTACAGAGTGGCTTTTTTTATAAATTGCAAATCAAATAAGCTAAAAAAAGGACAGGTACAAAGTTTCCTTTTTTTGCTTGATAAACCTAAACAACCTATGGAAAAGTTTATAGCCGAGAACAAGGAGCGCTTTATTGGCGAGTTGATCGACTTGTTAAAGATTCCTTCAGTAAGTACGGATGCCAAACACAAACCGGACGTAATCAAAACGGCAGAGTTTGTAAAAGAAAAACTATTGTCCGCGGGTGCAGATGTGGTCGAAATTTGTGAAACTGCCGGGCTTCCGATTGTCTACGGAGAAAAAATCATCGACCCGAGTTTGCCTACCGTATTGGTATACGGGCATTACGATGTACAACCGGCCGATCCTTTGGAATTGTGGAATTCGCCTCCGTTTGAGCCGGTCATCAAAGATGAAAAGATTTATGCCCGGGGAGCTTGTGACGACAAAGGCCAAATGTACATGCACGTAAAGGCTTTTGAAACGATGATGGCTACCGGTAAGCTGACCTGCAATGTGAAGTTTATGATTGAGGGAGAAGAGGAAATCGGTTCTCCGAATTTGGAAATCTATGTGAGGGAAAATCAGGATAAACTCAAAGCGGATGTGATCCTTATTTCAGATACGGGGATGCTAAGCAACGATACGCCTTCTATCACCACCGGTTTGAGAGGTTTGAGTTATGTAGAGGTAGAAGTAACCGGGCCTAAGCGGGATCTTCACTCCGGGTTATATGGAGGAGGAGTTGCCAACCCGATCAACGTGTTGTGCGAAATGATTGCTTCCCTGAAAGATGAGAACAATAAAATTACGGTGGCTGGTTTCTACGATAAAGTTGTTGAGCTATCAGAAGAAGAGCGTGCCGCCATGAATGCCGCTCCGTTTAACATTGAGGATTTCAAAGCAGATACCGGTGTACCGGAAGTGGCCGGTGAAAAGGGATATACTACTTTGGAGCATACTTCTATCCGTCCGACATTAGATGTTAACGGTATTTGGGGTGGATATATGGAAGAAGGTGCCAAAACGGTAATTGCTTCAAAAGCCTATGCCAAAATCTCTATGCGTTTGGTACCGGATCAAAACCCGGACGAAATCACCGAGCTGTTCCAAAAGCACTTTGAATCCATCGCACCGTCTACCGTAACAGTGAAAGTGAATCCTCACCATGGCGGCCGTCCGGTAGTGACTCCTACGGATTCTGTGGAATACCAAGCGGCCAGTAAGGCCTATGAGGCTACCTTTGGCAAAAAGCCGGTTCCTATGCGTGGAGGAGGAAGCATTCCGATCGTGGCAATGTTTAAAGAATTACTTGGGTTGGATTCTGTATTAATGGGCTTTGGTCTGGATACCGATGCAATCCACTCTCCGAATGAGCATTTTGGTATCTTCAACTTTATGAAAGGTATCGAAACGATTCCGTTGTTCTATCAAAACTATGCGGAATTGAAAAAGTAAAAAAACAGGGGATTGGCAATAAGCCAATCCCCTGTTTTTGCATTTTGCCTGTAATCACTTCTTCTGTTGACTACTCTTCTACAACTTCCACAAAGTCTTGTAAGTAATTATACTTTTGGGTAAGTGAGCCACTCTTGGCAATTGAAGCCCTGGCAATCATTTCTTCGCTGTCTTCTACGAGTAAGCCGTTGAGAACATTGTCGATCAGTTGGCGTCCGAAGCTTTCCGAAGCATCACGGGGCAGCTCGTTGGGCAAGTTATCCACCGCCATGACTGTAATATTACCGGGGTTGGAAAGAGGGGCTTCCACTTTTTCCGTAGCCGGGTTGTAATCATAAAGGGGTTCCTGAATGGTAGAAGGTTGCCGGGTGCTGGCTACCGAACCATCGATGTCACAGGTGATATCCGCAACGACTTTGATCCGGAAGTTTTCTTTTTTCGCCTCCTCCCGGGTAAACAATACCGGGGCATGAGGATCCCAATACGCAGCGGCAATCAACAGATCGGTAACCTCTGCGAAGCGAGCAAAATGAGAGGCATAATTTTCCGGATGTTGATAAAAATCAGCAGTGTCAAAGGGCTTGGACGCATCTTTTACCTGTGCATAATGCTCAGGGTCCAGTTGAGTATACACAGCTTCCTTAAAGGTTTTTTCCAAGTACTCTTCCGGGCTTACTTTTCGTATGCCCATGCCGTCTAAGGTTTCCATAGCTCCTTGCGATACCCGGCCACCTCCGGTCAAAGCAATCTTTACTGAAGGGAGGGATACTTTGTGAAGTTCTTGCCACATCTCTTTCATGTCAAAGCACTGGTGGGCCGGTTTTAACTCAAATAACCCGAATCGCTTACCGTAGGCCATCACCCCGTTGTAAGCCCCTACAAGCCCCGCATAACGGCCAAAAGCAATGACGCGATTTCCTGAGGCTTCTGTCAAGGTTTCGTAATCGATCAGGTGTATTTTTTTTTGAAGGATATTTTGAAGGAGTTTCCGGTTGTAAGTTTGCTTTTTAATAGTATGTGAAAAAAACAGATAAGTTTTATCAGCTATTAAATTATTGATTGGTACTTCTTTGATTCCCAGCAATATATCACAATCCTCCACTTGCTCCGTCAGTTCGATTCCCAGCGCTTCATACTCTTGGTCTTTATAGCAGCGGTTCTCACTTTTCTGGACTTTGATAGCTACAAACGGATACTTCTCCATCACTTCTTTGCACTGTTGAGGAGTGAGTGCCACACGGGTATCCACAGGTACTTTCCCTTCACGAATAATTCCTATTTTCATATTTAAAAAAATAAAATAAATGGTTTATAGTAAATGTTGCTTTGGTTTTCTCTTCTGGCCGGATGTTTCGGACAGACAGGTTTTTAGCCCGATAAAGTTGGAAAAATTAATTCAGTTTTGAAAAAAAGTAGACCGATTTGATCCGTTGCTTTTCTAACAAGTGGAAAAAAAGAAAGGGAAAGTTCTCGAAATGCGGGAAAGAAATGCCAATGTTTTGAGGTTGATTCAAGTACTTTCTATGAGAAATCTCTTTTTATTGGGATACAAGCCGCTTAACAAAATGTGAAACCGGCATGAACTTATCAAAAAATACAAGCAAAATTTCTGTTAGGTACTTTAATTCAAAAATAAACTTTTAATTTTGCGGCTGTTTAACAGGGTGTGACTATGTTTTTTATAGAAAAAAACAGCACTTTGTACAAAGCAGAAAATTGAATATTTATTTTACTTAATAAGTTGTACTGAAAATTATGGCGCAAAACAGAACATTTACCATGATTAAGCCGGATGCTTTTTCGGCTGGTAACACTGGAGCAATCTTGAAAATGATTGAAGAGGCTGGATTTAGAATCGTAGCGGCAAAAGTAACCAAGCTGACAGCAGAAAGAGCAGGGCAATTTTACGAAGTACACAAAGAAAGACCTTTCTATAACGACTTGTGTGAATATATGAGCTCCGGAGCTATTATGGCCTTGATCCTGGAAAAAGACAATGCCGTAGCAGATTTCAGAACGTTGATCGGAGCGACTAACCCGGCTGAAGCAGCTGAGGGAACTGTTCGTAAATTGTTTGCCAAATCTATCGAAGCAAACGCTATCCACGGGTCAGACTCAGATGAGAACGCTCAGCTTGAAGGAAGCTTCTTCTTCTCTAAAGACGAGGAGTTTTAATCCATCCGGATAAACGAAACTTTTGAAAAGGGTCTCGGTCAGAAGCCTAACGGGTTTCGGATCGAGATTTTTTTGTGGAAGCTGTCAACCAGTCCTGAAAATAGCGTTTGCCAAAATTACCAAACCCTCCATCCTTCACTCCCTCCATCCTTCACTCCCTCCATCCTTCACTCCTTCTACCCTTCATTCATACGGGTATAGATTTTGCGCATTGAATAGATGTTTTAATCCGCTGAATTTTCCATAATTTTTTATATAATTTTACAGATTTTTTAGACGTATCGGAGAGTGGATGGCGCCATAAAATTTGGCTGTTCGGGAAATTGACGGAAATTCGGTTTTTAAAAACTACTGAGGTAAACTTCTAACAATGGTAAAACCAAGCAGAATATTAATAATCCTTTTGTATGTGGGGGTAATGGCAGGCATTATCATGCTGGTATCACCTGGGGTTCTGGATGTATCTCCGGAATACAGCCTGAAAGTTTTTACCTGGTCGGATGCATTTGAGAATCAAAAGAAAGCCGATATCGATGCAATCCTGGCGCTTGAAAAATCACTGGACAGCCTGGATGCCGAACAAGCAGAAGACAGTGTAGCTTCTCTAGACAAAAAGCCCGAATTTAAACCTGTGGAGGTCCAGCCGGTCAAAGTGCCGATTGAATATCCCGGAGGCAATTCACAAGCCTTGGATAACTTTTATGCCTCACTCAATACATTGGCTTCTAAGAAAAACCTGATTCGTATCGTACACTATGGCGACTCCCAACTGGAAGGTGACCGGATTACCGAGTTTATCCGCAATCGCTTTCAGGCAACCTTCGGAGGCTGTGGTGTGGGAATTACCCCCATTCTGGAAATCAAAAATGCCCGTTCCACTATCTATCAGGAAGCCAGTGATAATTGGAACAAAAAACTTTGCTACGGGGTAAACCGGGGAAGTACCAAACATTCGAATTACGGGCTGTTGGGAAGTTATTTCCAATTTCCTTCTTCAGCTTGGGTGAAGTTTTCCCGCTCCAAATATTCCTATGAGCGCAATAACACTTTTGACAATATCAAACTCCTATATAAAAACACCGAAGATACGCTGGTGGTCAATTATGAATTCAATAATGCGTCTTTTGGCGGGACGGATTCGTTGACCACTCAAAATGCCTTTATGGTTCATAAAATTCCGTTTAGAGGTTCATTCAAAAACCTGAAGATGAATTTCAAAACCAACAAAGATTCGGAATTGTACGGGCTAGCCTTTGACTGTAATAGCGGAGTAGCTGTAGACAATGTGGCTTTGCGGGGAAGTTCCGGTACGGAGTTTACCAATATCAACCGGGATTATCTGAAAACCCAGTTTAGTAAGTTGAATGTGAAATTGATCATTATTCAATTCGGTGTCAACGTCATTCCTAATGTGTTGACAGACTATACGTACTACGAAAACTCTATGTACCGCCAGTTGAAGTACTTGAAATCGTTACGGCCGGATTTAAACATATTGGTAGTGGGAGTTTCGGACATGGCCCGGAAGCGAGGCCCGAAATACGAATCGTATCCTAATATCCGCTTGGTGCGGGAAGCCCAACGAAACGCGGCCTTCCGTGCAAATTGCGCATATTGGGACTTGTTTACCGCGATGGGTGGGCAAAATTCCATGATCAGCTGGGTGCATGCCAAAGCTCCTTTGGCTAACAAAGACTATACGCACTTTACCCGGAGGGGAGCAAAGTTGGTGGGAGAAATGGTATACAATGCGTTAATGGCGGATTATGCCCAGTTCCAAAAAAGGATGGCTATGAATTAAGAAGAAAAAATAGGTGCTGAAGGAATTTGTAGCTCCAAGCTTCTCATATATTTAGTTTTTTGATAATAGAATCCGGTGATGCCGAATACATTAAACGAGCCTGTTGAGATGAAAAACGTTTTACTTTTTGTCAGTAGTTGGATGCTTTGCTTGGGGGTGCCGTTCACGTTGTGGGGACAGGCGGCCGAGCCGGAGTCATTCTTTACCTCTTCGGGTAACTTCCCTTTTATCAACTATGAACGCAATGAGTTTAAAAGTTTTAGCGATTCGGCCTTGTTTCATATTTTTTCGCAATTATACTTTTTAGAAAAGCGCAATGACCGGCAGGTGCATATCATGCATCTGGGCGATTCTCATATACAGGCAGATATTTTTACCGGAGCGGTACGGGAGCAATTCCGAGCCGACAACCGGTTTCCGGTCACGGCCCGGGGGTTTGTGTTTCCCTACCGGGCGGTTCGAACCACCAACCCTTTTAATTATTATGTATCGTACACCGGAAAGTGGGAGAAAAAATGGATAGCCAGTAGCCGGCATCATAGCCAGTGGGGGCTTTCGGGAATCTCCGGGCACACCCATAGCAACGGGGCGACTATTCAGGTAAATCCCAATACAAAGGAAGAAGGTTTTGAAATCCAAAAGGTAAAAGTATTTTATACGAATGCCGACCCACAGTCATACGATGTGAATATCGAAACGAATCCCGGGAATTTTGTGTCCGGCACGATGGAAGGAGAGGGCTTCAAAGAGTTTGTCTTTCATAAGCCTCAGAATAAGGTGAAGATATTTCTGGACAAAACCGAGGCAATGCAAAATCAATTTGTGATGCAGGGAATGACCTTGGAAAGCAACCTTCCGGGCGTAACCTACAGTGCTTCCGGTGTAAACGGTGCCGATGTAAAGTCGTATTTGCGTTGTGTTGATTTTGAAAAAAATTTACAGGTATTAAATCCCGATCTGATTGTGATTTCTCTCGGAACCAATGATGCCTTTCCTTATCGCTTTGATGCGGGCTTATTTGAAGCGCATTATCGCTCTTTGTTGTCACAAATCAAGCAAGCTTTGCCAAATGTATCCATTTTGTTGACAACACCGGGAGATGGTTTCCGCAGGTCCCGCAGAAGACGTTATCCCTCTAAAAACTTCGGGATTGCTACGGAAATCGTAGTAAAACTTGCCCGGGAAATGGACTTGGCCGTTTGGGATTTTTATACCATTATGGGGGGCTACAAAGCAATTGAAACCTGGTATGAAAACGGCCTGGCCCAACGCGATAAGTTGCACCTTACCCAAAAGGGCTATCAGTTGCAAGGGCGCCTTTTTTACGAAGCTTTCGACCAGGCCTACAAACAGTTTAAAGTCAATCTAAGATAATGAACCTGTTTACAAGGTTTTGATCATCTCTTTTTTATTGATGACGATATTCAAAAGGGTAAAACTTTTGGCAGAGTCATTTTCTAACACAATGGGATGGGAGTATAAATACTCTGCCTCGTTTAATTCTTGAATATTGTCAGACAAATCCATGTCTTCCCGGTAGTTGTGTTGATAAGCCTGCCAAATGGCCGCTTCGGTTTTGTCTTGTGTGTTTTGTTCGGCGCATACCAACCTCACGGTTTGACAAATACTGTCGGCATATTGGGTAAACAGCTCACCACTGTCACAGTAGTGGGAGGTAAAGGTATGTTCGGTTAAAATTTTATTGCTGAGTTTTTTTCCTTGCTCATAGGCCCCGTTCATAATTTGGGCATCCGTTAGCTTTTTAAACTCCCTGCTTTTGATTTCCCTTTTGACCAAATCTGTATCCACATAATCCGATTGTTTGACCTGGCATCCAAACAGTAGGGTAACTGTGCAAATAAATAGGTGTATACGTGTCATTTTCAACTCAGTTAAAAGAACTAAAGCACAAAGTTAGGTATTTCACCGCTAACTGAGTAAGCGAAAGACCGATACCCGTTTTGAAATTCTGTTTGGAAAACCCTCTTCAGGCTCTTTGTCATAAATTCGCAATTATTCCTGTACATTTGGCCAAGTAAAAAAAGATTTGATCAACAAACAGATAATTATGGATTTATTCTATCGGGAACAGGGAACCGGAACGCCAATTATTATCTTGCATGGCTTTCTAGGCTCTTGCGACAATTGGCTGACCCTGGGAAAGCGTTTTGCCGAAGCTCATAAAGTATATCTGGTAGACCAACGCAATCATGGCAGGTCAGGGCATGCCGATGCATTCGATTACGATATTCTGGCAGAGGATTTAAAAGCGTTTATGGCCTTGCATGCTATTGAAAAACCGGTAATTATCGGCCACTCTATGGGAGGGAAAACAGCCATGCAATTTGCAATGAAATACCCTGATCAATTAGAAAAATTGATTGTAGTGGACATTGCGCCAAAACAGTACAAACCTCATCATCAGACAATTCTGAAAGGCTTGAACAGTATCGACCTTCAGACGCTCAAGAGCCGGGGAGAAGCTGACAAGCTGTTGAGCGGTTATATTCCGGAACTACCCGTGAGGCAATTTTTATTGAAGAATCTTTATCGAAATGATGAGGGAGGGTTTAGTTGGAGAATGAACCTGCCGGTTTTGACAGAGAAAGTAGGAAATGTAGTGGCCGTTACAGACACCGGTCAGACAGTTAACCTTCCTACACTTTTTATCAGAGGAGGAAATTCCAACTATATTCTGGATACGGATTTCGCTTTGATCCAACGTTTGTTTGCTCAGGCAACATTAACTACCATCGATGGGGCAGGTCACTGGGTGCATGCCGAAAAGCCCAATGAGTTTGTCGAGGCTGTAAATCAGTTTGTTTAAGCCGGGGATTTTTGCACAATGAAATTCCTACAGCCAATGCAGATCTGTATTGGCTGTATTTTTTTGCTCTGGATCAAGAACTTGTTGCACGTTTCGACTGATAGCCAATCAATCTTATCCTTTCCAAAGTTAGGCTTGGTGTAATGGGCATTTTGGTTTATCATTTAATATAATGCAACGATTAGGATGAAATGGGCTCCGTATGTTTTTGTCAGGTATGTAGGGTATTTGATCATCGGCATTCTCAGTTATATTCATATCCATTCCAAGTTTGCTTATGCATTGGAATTACTTCTGGCATTCGTTCTCATGTATACCTTCTGCAGGATTGTTTTTCCCAGGAGATGGCAACGCAAACAGGCTTGGGTATTTGGCTTACTTGCCGCCATGGCTTTAGTTGCAGGAGGGTACTCACTTACTCATTGGCATACGGCTTGCCATTCGCCCGGACATTTTGCTCATAAGCTTCAGACGATTACTCATTATCAAGCGGTGCTTGACAGTGAAGTGGAAGAAAAAAACAAAAGCTGGAAATGTGTGCTAAAAGTAAAAGCAGTAAAAACCGGAGGCCAATGGCAGAAAGCAAAAGGATCAGTATTGGCCTATATTGCCAAACAAGACTCAAGCAACTCGTGGCAATACGGGGATGTATTACTTGTACAAGGTACCCCTGTGGAAGTTTCTCCTCCTCTCAATCCCCACCAATTCGATTATAAAAAATACTTGGCATACCACTCCATTTATCATCAGCATTTTTTAAAACCCCATGAAACAGTGGTATTGTTGGGAAATACACCTCATCACCGGCTTTTGGCTCATTCTTACAGGCTTAGGACGTACTTTCAGAAAAAATTTGCCCAACAGTTTTCTTCCGAAAGTGCAGCAGGGGTTGCCACGGCATTGGTCTTTGGAATAAAAGAAGGTTTGGATCAGGATACTCAGCAGGCATATGCCAGTGCCGGAGCCATGCATGTATTGGCGGTTTCCGGATTGCATGTGGGAATTATCTTTTTTGTAGTAAACTTTTTATTCGGGAAATGTAAATCTACGCCCTGGGGGGCGGTTTTGTTTGCCTTTATCTCTTTGAGCTTGTTGTGGGGGTATGCCTTTATCACCGGTTTGTCTGCGTCCGTATTGAGGGCGGTCACCATGTTTACCTTTGTCATTGTGGGGCAAAGCCTTCATAGGCGCAGTAATATTTATAACACCTTGGCAGTATCGGCTTTTGTTTTGCTCTGTTTCCAGCCTTATCTGATTGTTCAAGTAGGCTTTCAGCTTTCGTATATAGCCGTAGTCGGTATAGTATATCTTCAGCCAAAGCTTGTCGGTTTATGGAAAACCGAGCGTCCGGTGTGGCGATGGATCTGGGAAATCAGTACGGTGTCTATTGCGGCTCAGATTGCCACAGCTCCTTTGAGTTTATTGTATTTCCACCAGTTTCCCACCTATTTTCTTTTTTCCAATTTAGTGGTGATCCCTGCAGCCATGTTGATTGTATGTTTGGGCTTATTGGCCGTCAGTGTCTCTTTCTTACCTTGGTTGTTTTCAGGAAGTATTTGGGTATTGGAAGCCGTGATTGCTCTACTCAATTTTTTTGTGAAAATAATTCAACAGTTGCCAGGTTCAACCATCAGTGAAATTCATATCAGTGTAGAAGAAACCTGGGTGGTATATGCCAGTATCCTGAGCCTTGTGTTGTTATTCGCTCTGCGCAAATTTAGCTATGTGGTTTGGGGAGCATTGTTGATAACATGTTTGGGGAGTTTTCAAATGTTGGAATGGCATGATCAGTTTTCCCAAAAAGTCTTTACCGTGTATCATACTCCCCGGCAAACTACCCTTTGTTTCATGGCCGGTACGGAGGCTTGGTTAATTGGTGAAGCGGATCTGTTGAAAGATCCGGAGCAATGCAGGTATTTATTTTATCAAGATTGGTATGCCAAAGGAATTCAAAAGAAGCATTATATCTGTTGGAACCAATTGGAAGAGGCCGCATTTCCTTTAGCTGTTCAAACACATGCCCAACAACTCATTAGTTGGGAAGGCAAAACTTTTCTTATCTTGCGCAAACCACTGCAACAACCCATGCAAGAAAAGGTCGATTTTCTGGTCGTCAGCCGGAAGGCTGTCAGAGATTTGACCTGGGTAAACTGTGATACTTTGATATTGGATACTTCCATTTCTCATACCCGGAGAAAATTCCTTTTGGATCAGGCTCAGGAATTGAATATTTTTGTCTACGATATCAATACACAAGGAGCTTTTGTAAAGCATTTCTTACCCGAGAAATAAATTAAGCAATTCATAATATTGAAAAACGGATCAATTGCCCGTGCAAGAGAAAAGCCCCCCTTGCGATACTGGTAAAATACAAAAGTGTGCGTCAGGCATTAAAGTAAATTACCAAATGTAGCAGGGATTCTACCCTGTATTTTTTTATTTTGAACCTTGTCAGGTGCTGAAGTGTGTTGTTAAATAGAAGAATGGGCTTGTGATAGAGCATGTATGGCAGTGAAGTGGTTTACACGTATAGTTTTTGACCGAAGATGGCATCAAAATCGACTCATCAAGGCACTTTTTGAAGAGAATAGGCAAAGCTATTGTTGAAAAAGTAACACAGAGGAGGCGTTTTTGAAACATTTTTTAGGAAAAAGAAAAAGTTTAATCCGCTTCAGCGAGTAAATCAAGTCTTTATTAGAAATTGAGCGCTTATTATCAGTGATTTACTACTTTGTCTGCCAAGTGAAATTGTGTATCTGGATAAAAGAATGAATTCCTTTATTTTAGGACGATTCGATGAGGAACTCAGCCTGTTGCTGTGTATAATTGTAAGGCAAATTCCCATTGAGCAAAAAATATTTTTTACATTTGTTTTAAATGTTTCAATCTAAACTTATAGCGAGTTGACACTAATCAAATCAATTTCAGGAATCAGGGGTACTATTGGAGGTAAATCAGGCGATACATTGTCCCCATATGATGTAGTAAAATTTGCTGCGGCTTATGGAACCTGGCTCAAACAGCAATCCGATAACAAAAAAGTGATTATAGGAAGAGATGCCCGGCAATCAGGAGAAGTGATTTCTCAGATTGTTATTTCCACATTGCGCTCGCTAGGATTGAATGTGGTAAACCTGGGCTTGTCTACTACACCTACAGTAGAGTTGGCGGTGATGCACGAAGGTGCCGCCGGAGGAATTATCCTGACTGCCAGCCATAATCCCGGAAATTGGAATGCCTTGAAATTACTGAATAGCAAGGGGGAATTTGTTTCGGCAGAAGCCAGTAAAGAGATTCTAACCTTGTCAGAATCCAATGATATTGAATTTGTCGCTTCTCAAAACATCGGGAAGCTTACCCATATGGATTATATCGATAAACATATCGAAATGATCCTGGCCATGCCGATTGTCAATGTGGAGGCTATTCGCCAAAAGAACTTCCGGGTCATTGTAGATGCGGTGAATTCTACCGGTGGAATTGCTGTGCCCCGCTTGCTCAAAGCTTTGGGAGTTGCGGAAGTAGAAGAGCTTTATTGTGATCCCAATGGAGCGTTTCCACACAATCCCGAGCCGCTTCCGGAAAATCTGACGGCGATCAGCTCTAAGATTGAGTCTGGCAATTACCACTTGGGAATTGTGGTGGACCCGGACGTAGACCGTTTGGCTTTGATATGTGAAGACGGAACACCTTTTGGCGAAGAATATACATTGGTATCAGTGGCTGATTATGTATTGAGAAAAGAAAAAGGAAATACCGTATCCAACCTTTCTTCCACCCGGGCATTGCGCGATATTACCGAAAAAGCCGGAGCCGAATATTTCGCTTCGGCCGTAGGAGAAGTGAATGTGGTAGAAGTAATGAAGGCGCAAAATGCGGTAATCGGAGGCGAAGGGAATGGGGGGGTGATTTATCCCGCATTGCACTACGGAAGAGATGCCTTGATAGGAATTGCGCTATTCTTATCCAACCTGGCGGAGTTTGAAGGTAGTACCAGCCGCTTGCGTCTGACCTATCCGAATTATACCATCTCCAAGAATAAAATCGAACTTACTCCGGACATCGATGTGGATGGAATCCTTGCAAAGATTCAGGAAAAGTATAAAGACCAACCCATTAACACGGTAGATGGCGTGAAAATCGAATTTGAAAAAGAGTGGGTACATTTAAGAAAATCCAATACCGAGCCCATCATCCGGATTTATTCGGAAGCAGATTCTCCGGCGACTTCTGAGTATTTAGCCAACAAGATTATTAGCGATATCAAGGAAATTATCGCTTTTAAAGCAGAAGAATAGCTGAAATAACCATTAGCACATAACATCAATTATTTATAGAGATGAACCATTTGCATGCACATGTGAATGGTTCATTCTTATTAACTCTTACTAAATAACATATGCGGGTTTATTTTGATAATGCGGCTACTACGCCCATGGATAAAGAGGTAATCGAGACCATTACTTCCTTTATGCAAGAACATTTCGGAAACCCTTCCTCAACACATGGATTTGGCCGGGATGCCAAAGTGCCGTTGGAAAGGGCTCGAAAACAGATTGCCCAGTACTTTCAGGTGTCTCCGTTTGAAATTTATTTCACCTCTGGAGGAACCGAAGCTGACAATATTGCCATTCACGGGGCAGTGAAAAACCTGGGGGTGAAAACTATCATTACAAGCCCCCTGGAGCATCACGCGGTATTACATACGGTAGAGCAAATGCAAAAACAGTATGATGTACAATTGAAATACGTGGACAACGATGCACAGGGAAATCTGGATTATGCACAATTGGAAAAATATCTGACAGAAAGTAAGGACGTATTAGTCTGTTTGATGCATGGCAATAATGAAATTGGCAACCTGAATGATATAGAAAAGATCGGGCAATTGTGCGAACAATACGGGGCGTATTTTCATACCGATGCGGTGCAAACCGTAGGGCATTTTCCCCTGAACTTGCAGAAAGTCAAAGCTCATTTTATGGCGGGTGCCGCTCACAAGTTTCACGGGCCTAAAGGAGCCGGCTTTTTATTTGTCCGGAAAGATGTAAAAATCGAAGCCTTAATTCACGGAGGCGGACAAGAACGGAGCATGCGCAGCGGAACGGAAAACGTACCGGGCATCATCGGGATGGCAAAGGCATTGGAGATCGCCCATACCCATATGGACGCTGACCAGGCTCATATTCAGGCCTTAAAACAACATATGGTCAAACACTTGACCGAAGTCCTGCCGGAGGTGGCCTTTAACGGGTTGTCGGCTTCTGCCGAGGACAGTTTGTATACGGTACTGAATGTTCGTTTGCCCAAAACAGCTGCTGCGGATATGTTGCTATTTAACCTTGATCTGGAAGGAGTAGCGGCATCCGGAGGAAGTGCTTGTTCGAGTGGAGCCAGTGTCGGTTCGCATGTCATCCAGCACTTGGGAGTACCAGAAGGCTCTACTTCCGTACGCTTTTCATTCAGCAAGTTCAACACGCTTGAGGAAGTGGATTATGCGGTGGAGGTTCTGAAAAAAATACTTGGTTCAACCTAGTAAGAGGAACCTGCCAAAGGAGAGCAAGTGCATCTCAGCGTTTTTTTTTAAATATTTAAAGTATAAGTTGCGTATCAATATTTTATCGCTATCTTTGCAGTCCAATTCCTAGGAAACTAGACTTGTTTGTTAGTACACAAGTCCAAGTCCTGACAGAAACCAAGTAATTATTTTTCTAGTTTAGTGGGAATTTAAAATTGCCAAGTATTAATCTTTGGTGTCAAAGAGCTTGTGTAAAGATAGCTGAGTAATATTTTATTGTAAGGAAATATGTTACAGCCAAAAAGAACAAAATTCAGAAAGAGGCAAAAAGGTAGAGTGAAAGGTATTGCTCAAAGAGGGCATACTGTAGCTTTTGGAAGCTTCGGGATTAAAGCCTTAGAACCGGGCTGGATTACTTCTCGTCAAATTGAAGCGGCTCGTATAGCACTGAATAGGTACATGAAGAGGGAGGGGCAAGTTTGGATCCGTATTTTTCCAGATAAGCCTGTAACCAAAAAACCTGCTGAAGTGCGGATGGGTAAAGGAAAGGGTTCGCCTGAGTATTGGGTGGCCACTGTAAGACCTGGTACGATCTTGTTTGAGTCTGACGGGGTCAGCAAGGAGATTGCTATGGAATCTATGCGTCTGGCGGCTCAAAAGCTTCCTATTAAAACGAAATTTGTTGTAAGAAGAGATTATATAGGATAAGCATCATGAAAAATTCTGAAATAAGAGCATTGTCTGTTGAAGAATTGAAAGAGCGAATCGCGACTTCAACCAAGAGCTTGGAGGATTTAAGGTTTGCGAATGCTATCTCGCCTATTGAGAACCCGATGCAAATCCGGGACGCGCGGAAGTTTGTAGCTCAGTTGAAGACCGAGTTGCATACCAGAACCATCGCTCAAGTGCAAGAGGCAGTTAGCAAGGGAGAGTTAACGCGGGAGAATGCCGCTGAATATTTGCAGCAAGCCAAATTACCTTCCTCAGCGAAGTTATCATTATTGAAAAAACTTATTTCCCAAGCCGGTAAATAAAATATATCCCAATCATCATGGAAAGAAATTTTAGGAAAGAAAGAGTCGGAATCGTGGTGAGCAACAAGATGCAGTCTTCGATTGTCGTCTTGGTGGAGCGGAAAGTGAAGCACCCGATCTACGGTAAGTTCATGAAGAAGACAACGAAGTTCATGGCGCATGATGCGGAGAATGCTTGCAATGTTGGGGATCAGGTGAGAATCATGGAGACTCGTCCACTCAGTAAGAACAAGCGTTGGAGATTAGTGGAGATCTTAGAAAGGGCGAAGTAATTATTATTGTAAAAAATATTCAGTCATCTTATTAATTGAATCGGGATGATACAGCAAGAATCCAGACTAAACGTAGCAGATAACAGTGGGGCCAAAGAGGTGTTGTGTATTCGCGTCTTGGGAGGTACTAAGAAGCGTTATGCCTCAGTAGGGGATAAGATTGTAGTCACTGTGAAATCTGCACTTTCTTCTAGCAATATGAAGAAAGGGACTGTTTCGAAAGCCGTCATCGTAAGGACGAAAAAAGAAATACGCAGAAAAGACGGTTCCTATATTCGCTTTGAGGATAATGCCGCCGTATTGTTGAACAACAATGACGAGCCTAGAGGAACCCGTATTTTCGGCCCGGTGGCCAGAGAGTTGCGTGAAAAGCAATTCATGAAAATTGTATCTTTAGCTCCAGAGGTATTATAAATTATGAAAAATACGAAGAAGTTTAAATTCAACATCAAGAAGGGAGATAAAGTCGAGGTGATTGCCGGAAACCATAAAGGTAAGACTGGAGAGGTGCTGGAGGTGTTGCGTGAAAAGCAACGGGTGATCGTAGAGGGAGTCAACCTGGTGACCAAGCATATCAAGCCTTCTCAGCAGAACCCAGAGGGTGGTGTGAAGAAAACTGAGGCCGGAATTCATCTGAGCAATGTGATGCTGATCGACCCTAAGACAGGGGAAAAAACCCGGGTAGGTCGCAAGCAGGATGAGAATGGTAAATTGAAAAGATTTTCTAAGAAAACTCAAGAATTTATTGACTAATGGCTCAAGCTAGATTAAAAGAGAAGTATCTCAGCGAAATCGTGCCAATGCTTAGGGAAAAGTTTGCCTACAAGTCAGTGATGCAGGTTCCTAAACTTTCCAAAGTATGTATCAATAAGGGCATTGGCGATGCTGTGGCTGACAAAAAGTTGATCGATACAGGCATTGAGGAGTTAACATTGATTGCAGGACAGAAAGCGGTGCCTACAATTGCCAGAAAGTCCATTTCAAACTTCAAATTGAGAGATGGGATGCCGATCGGTACCCGGGTGACCTTGCGTGGGGAGAAAATGTATGAGTTTTTGGACCGGTTAATTGCCATTGCCTTGCCGCGGGTACGGGACTTCCAAGGAATCAACGAGAAAGGATTTGACGGAAGAGGAAACTATACCTTAGGCGTAAAAGAGCAGATTATCTTCCCTGAAATTTCCATCGACAAAGTGAAGCGGATTTCGGGAATGGATATCACTTTCGTAACTACGGCTGAAACAGACGAAGAAAGTTACGAGCTCTTGAAAGCATTTGGAATGCCTTTCAAAAATCAAAAATAATTCGATATGGCTAAAGAATCAGTAAAAGCAAGAGAAAGAAAAAGAAAAAAGTTGGTGGCCAAATATGCTAAGAAGCGGGAGGAATTGAAAGCCAATGGCGACTGGGTTGGATTGGACAAGTTGCCGCGCAACTCTTCGAAAGTGCGTATGCACAACCGTTGCAAGCTGACGGGTCGTCCAAAAGGATATATGAGAAAATTTGGTATCTCTCGGGTTACGTTCAGAGAACTAGCCGCCCAAGGGAAGATACCAGGTGTTACAAAAGCAAGCTGGTAATTTAGAATTGATAACTTGAGTCTTCAGCGAAGGATAAAATATAAAAAGTAATGACAGATCCTATTGCAGATTATTTAACAAGAATACGGAATGCTATTAAAGCGGGCCGTAGGATTGTGGAGATTCCTGCTTCCAATGTGAAAAAGGAGATCACCAAGGTGCTGTATGATAAAGGCTTTATTCAAGGCTACAAATTTGAAGAAGGAGTGAGCTCTCAGGGCTTGATTAAAATCGCCTTGAAGTACAACCCCTCTACAAAACTTTCAGCCATAGTCAACTTAGAAAGAATCAGTAGACCTGGTTTGAGAAAGTATGCGAAGGCAGGTGAGTTGCCTCGCGTTTTGAATGGCCTGGGAATAGCTATTTTGTCCACTTCAAAAGGTGTGATGACCGACAAAGAAGCGCGTCAGCATCATGTGGGAGGTGAAGTGTTGTGTTACGTTTACTAGCCAACACCAACCTCATAAATGTAGAATAGTCTTGATCTAAAAAATATAGTTAAAATGTCAAGAATAGGAAAAAAACCGGTAGCAATTCCAGATGGCGTGACTGTGGATGTTCAAGCAGGGAATCTGGTGACTGTGAAAGGCCCCAAAGGTACTTTGTCTCAACAGGTTGATCCTGAGATGAAGATTGAGGTAGAAGGGAGCGAACTGACTATCGATAGACCGAACGAACAGAAGAAATTTAAGTCGATGCACGGTTTGTACCGCTCGCTTATTTTCAATATGGTGGAAGGGGTAACCGATGGTTATAAAAAGCAACTTGAATTGGTTGGTGTAGGTTTCCGGGCGAGTACTAAAGGCAACCTCTTAGAACTGAACCTAGGATATTCTCATAATATCTTCTTCCAGGTGCCTGAGGAGTTGACAGTCATTGCCGAGACCCAAAAAGGAAAGAACCCTACCATCACTTTGGAAGGTATTGATAAGCAGTTGATCGGATATGTGGCCGCGAAGATCAAGAGTCTGCGGAAAGTGGAGCCTTACAAAGGAAAAGGTGTTCGATTCGTTGGTGAAGTTATTAGAAGAAAAGCTGGTAAAGCTGCTGGTAAATAGAAATTGATATGGCTACTAAGAAGATATTACGAAGACTTAAAATTAAAAAAAGCATCAGGAGTAAAATTTCCGGTACTCCTGAAAGGCCTAGGCTTTCAGTTTTCAAAAGCAATACTGCTATTGTGGCCCAATTAGTAGACGATACTAAAGGCCATACTCTAGCATACATAACCTCTCGTAGCGTATCCGATGCCAAATCGGTGAATATAGAACTGTCGAGAAAGGTGGGGAGTCTTTTGGCTGAAAAAGCCAAAGAAAGCGGAATTGAAACAGTGATATTTGATAGAAACGGATATTTGTATCACGGAAAGGTAAAAGCGTTAGCAGAGGGAGCTAGAGAAGGAGGATTAAAATTCTAATTTTGTAATCATATTCTAATGAAACAGAATTTAAAAAGAATTAAAGCGAGCGAAATTGAACTACAAGAAAAAGTAGTGGCAATCAAGCGCGTAGCGAAAGTGGTAAAAGGTGGTAGACGGTTTAGCTTTTCTGCAATTGTAGTAGTAGGTGACGGAAATGGAGTTGTAGGGTACGGTTTGGGAAAAGCAAATGAGGTAACGAACGCTATTACCAAAGGGATTGATGACGCTAAAAAGAACTTAATCAAAGTTCCGGTATTAAAAGGCACTATCCCGCATGAAATGATTGGGAAATACAGTGGAGGTCATGTCTTGATCAAGCCTGCGGCTGCCGGTACAGGAGTCATTGCCGGTGGGGCAATGCGTGCCGTATTGGAATCGGCCGGTATTCATGACGTTTTGGCAAAATCAAAAGGATCGTCGAACCCTCACAACGTAGTGAAAGCGACTTTTGACGCCTTGTTAAAACTGAGAGACCCTTACACCGTAGCCCAACAAAGAGGAGTTTCCTTAAGCAAAGTATTCAACGGTTAGTCGAAAAAGAATTGTCATGGGAAAAATTAAGATCACGCAAATTCGCAGCACCATCAAACGCCCCGAAAGGCAAAAACGGACAATCGCTGCTCTAGGGCTAGGTAAAATCAACCGCTCAAAGGAAGTAGAAGCAACTCCCCAGATTCTTGGCATGGTGAATTCCGTAAGTCACCTGTTGAAAGTTGAAGAGTTGTAATATCTTTCATAACTTTGCAAATTATTGCAGGCAAAATCGTATTTTTAGATTTTGAATTTAGGAAAAGTCATGAAATTACATACATTAAAACCTGCTCAAGGTTCAACTAAGAATAATAAACGAGTAGGACGAGGACAAGGTTCCGGACGAGGTGGTACCTCTACCCGTGGACACAAAGGAGCTAAATCAAGATCAGGATATTCGAAGAAACTTGGTTTCGAAGGAGGGCAAATGCCTTTACAAAGACGAATTCCTAAATTTGGTTTTAACAATCCGAACCGGGTGGAATATGTGCCTGTGAACTTAGATGTCATCCAAAAACTTGCTGAAGAAAAAAATATTCAGAAATTTGGCATGGAAGAGTTTATCGCAAACGGATTGGTTTCCAAAAACGACAAAGTAAAAGTGTTAGGCCGGGGTGAGATTAAAGCAAGTGTAAAGGTAGAGACACATGCGATTTCCGCTTCAGCAAAAGAAAATATTGAAAAAGCAGGAGGTTCAGTAACAATTCTCTAACAGATTATGAAAAAGTTTTTCACAACCATCAAAAATATCTTTTCGATCGAAGAGCTCAAAAACCGGATCCTCTACACTATTGGCCTCTTGGTCATTTTCCGACTTGGCTCTTTTATCGTACTCCCCGGAGTCAATCCCGATCAGTTGACCGGTAGCTCCGAAGGTATTTTTGGAATGCTTAATGTATTTTTAGGAGGAGCATTTAACCGGGCATCTATCTTTGCCTTGGGAATCATGCCTTATATTTCGGCATCCATCGTGATCCAATTGCTATCCGTAGCGGTGCCTTACTTCCAAAGAATGCAGAAAGAAGGAGAGTCTGGCCGTAAGAAGATTAATCAAATTACCCGGATTCTGACAATCATAATCTGTTTAGCCCAGTCATCAGGGTATTTGGTGACAACTATCCCTTCTGAAGCAATCACCATCAACCCCTTATTTTTCAAGCTCTCTTCTACCCTGATTCTGACTTCCGGTACCATCTTCTGTATGTGGCTGGGAGAGCGGATTACAGAGCGGGGAATTGGTAATGGGATTTCCATGCTGATCATGATCGGTATCATTTCGGGACTGCCAGCTGGCTTATACGGCGAAGTAGAAACCCGGGAGTTCAATGGAATGTTGGTGTTGCTCATCGAATTTATCGTCTTGTTTTTCATCGTGATGGGTGTGGTAGGCTTGACTACCGCAGTGCGGAGAGTACCCGTGCAATATGCCCGCCAAGTAGTAGGGGCTGGCCGGAAGCAAGTCGGTAAAAGCCAGCGTTCATACTTACCGTTAAAGGTGAATGCAGCGAATGTAATGCCGATCATTTTTGCTCAATCGTTAATGTTTTTACCTTCTTTGGTAGCGGGCATTTGGGCAGAGACCAACGATACGGCCCATTACATTAATACGAAGTTTTCTACTTTTACCTCTTGGGAATACAACCTGACATTTGCAATTCTGATCATTTTATTTACCTTCTTTTATACTGCAATCACCATTAATCCGAACCAGATGGCAGATGATATGAAGCGTAATGGTGCATTTGTGCCCGGAGTGAAGCCAGGAAAACCAACCTCCGATTTTATCAGTACAGTGCTGGACCGTATTACTTTACCAGGGGCACTGTTTTTGGCTGTTGTGGCCATTTTACCCGCCTTTGCCAATGGCGCAGGGGTGACTTATGGCTTCGCACAGTTTTTCGGAGGTACTTCGCTGATCATTATGGTTGGGGTAACGTTGGATACCTTGCAACAAATCGAGAGCTACTTGCTGATGCGTCATTATGAAGGAATGATGAAATCCGGCAAGATGAAAGGCCGCAAAAATGTAGCCGCGGTACAATAGCATGAGAATCAAGAACACAAAAAACTAGAAAGTATATGCCAAAACAATCTAATATCGAGCAGGATGGCACTATCGTGGAGGCGCTTTCTAATGCGATGTTTCGAGTTGAGTTAGAAAATGGACATCAAGTGATTGCTCATATTTCCGGAAAAATGCGGATGAACTATATCCGGATTCTGCCGGGTGACCGTGTAAAGCTGGAGATGTCCCCTTACGATTTATCAAAAGGAAGAATTGTTTATCGATATAAATAATTGCTAGTAAAAAGATAGTATTATGAAAGTTAAGGCTTCAATCAAAAAGCGCAGCGCTGATTGTAAGGTGATCAGAAGAAAGGGTAAATTATACGTAATCAATAAGAAAAACCCTCGCTTTAAGCAACGACAAGGTTAATAGTATAGGCTTGGTTAAAGTACAATAAATAGAATATTTATGGCACGGATTTCAGGAGTTGATATTCCAAATAATAAAAGAGGGGTGATAGCCCTCACATACATTTTTGGTCTCGGAAAGCCTTCTGCTCAGAAAATTTTGGCAAATGCCGGAGTCGATGAGAACAAGAAAGTAGCCGATTGGACAGATGATGAAGCAAGTAAAATCAGGGACATCATCAATCAAGAATATAAAATCGAAGGTGGGCTTAAGTCAGAAGTACAATTGAATATCAAGCGATTGATGGATATCGGTTGTTACCGTGGATTAAGACACCGTAGAGGTCTCCCTGTGCGTGGGCAAAAAACTAAAAATAATTCCAGAACCAGAAAAGGTAGAAGAAAAACGGTTGCTAACAAGAAAAAAGCAACAAGGTAATTCTTCCTTGAGTAGCAATTTTTAACTATTGTTATAAGATGGCGCAAAAAAGAAAGGACAAAGCTAAAAAGCGAGTAGTAGCTGTTGATGCAGTAGGAGAAGCTCATATCAGGGCTTCATTCAATAACATCATTATTTCTCTGACCAACAAAGACGGACAAGTGATTTCTTGGTCTTCGGCAGGGAAAATGGGATTTCGCGGTTCGAAGAAAAATACTCCCTATGCCGCCCAAACGGCAGCAGCTGACTGCGCAAAAGTTGCCTATGATTTAGGCCTGCGGAAGGTAGAGGTGTTTGTGAAAGGACCTGGTTCAGGAAGAGAGTCTGCGATTAGAACCATCCAAAACAGTGGGATCGAAGTTACCTCCATCCGTGATGTAACCCCATTGCCGCACAATGGATGTAGACCTCCAAAGAGAAGGAGAGTATAACAAAGTTGGATTTTGTTTGATTATCTTTTAAAAACATAAATAAATGGCTAGATACACTGGTCCTAAATCGAAAGTAGCAAGAAAGTTTAACGAACCTATATTTGGCCCTTGCAAGGAGTTAAAAAGGAAAAGTTATCCTCCTGGTCAACACGGTCGTAACCGAAGAAGAAAACAGTCTGAATACGCTGTCCAATTACAGGAAAAGCAAAAGGCTAAGTACACTTACGGGGTTTTAGAGCGGCAATTTAGAAACGTGTTTGAAAAAGCTGCCCGAAAGCAAGGTATCACAGGTACTAACTTGCTGCAATTGTTGGAGTCTCGTTTGGACAACACCGTATACCGCTTAGGTATATCTCCTACACGTAGAGGCGCAAGACAATTGATCTCTCACAAACATATCACCGTAAACGGACAAGTAGTTAATATTCCTTCTTATTCGGTACGTCCGGGAGACATCATCGGAATAAATGAAAAGTCAAAAGGAAGAGAGTTTATCAAAAATACTATCGAAGGTAGACAAACTTCTCGTTATAGCTGGCTAGAGTGGGATTCCTCTCAAATGCAAGGCAAATACTTAACATTACCTGAAAGGGAAGAAATTCCGGAAAACATTAAGGAACAATTAATTGTAGAATTATACTCAAAATAATTTCTGCATACTATACAAGTTTGTTTACCTTATTTTCAAGTAACTTTAGAACCAATCACTTATGTCTATTTTAGCTTTTCAGATGCCCGATAAGGTGGTGATGGAGAAGGCGGATGATTTTCATGGAACGTTTGAATTTAAACCACTGGAAAGGGGGTACGGAGTTACAATAGGTAATGCCCTGCGCAGGATCCTAATGAGCTCGCTGGAAGGATATGCTGTTGTGGGGGTGAAGTTTCCGAACGTTTTACATGAATTTTCTTCAGTAGAAGGAATCGTAGAAGATGTAGAGGAATTAATTCTGAATCTTAAAATGTTGCGGATTAAACGCCAAGTGGATAATCCCAACTTAAAGATTAACGTCAACATATCAGGTAAAGAAACCTTCACCGCAGGAGATATCGGAGAGTTTACCTCGGACTTTACCGTCTTAAACCCCGATCATATAATCTGTCACCTGGATCCTTCCGTTAATTTGCAGATGGAAATCCACGTCCAAAAAGGAAGAGGTTTCGTACGGGCAGAGGAAAACCGCACAGGGGATGAACCTTTTGGCTATATTGCTACGGATTCTACTTTTACCCCGATCAAAAACGTGATGTTTAGTGTGGAAAACACCCGGGTAGAGCAGCGAACGGACTATGAGAAGTTGATCCTCGAAATCAAGACTGATGGTTCTATCCATCCGGAAGATGCATTGAAAGGAGCTGCCAATATTCTGATTCAGCACTTCATGTTGTTCTCAGATCAGACCATGACCTTCCAGCACGAAGCCAAGCCTGAAGAGGAACCGATCGATGAGGAATTCTTGCATATGCGAAAGCTGCTGAAAACACCTCTGTCTGATTTAGACCTCTCTGTAAGAGCTTATAACTGTCTGAAAGCAGCGGATGTGAAAACGTTAGGAGATTTGGCAAGCCTTGAGATCTCTGATATGATGAAATTCCGGAACTTCGGTAAGAAATCATTGACTGAATTAGAGCAGTTGATGGCCGATAAAGGGCTTACTTTTGGGATGGATGTATCTAAATATAAATTGGACGAAGATTAGGAGTACAATCCTGTTGGGATAGATAAACTTTTTCTTAAAAATGAGACACGGGAAAAAATTCAATCATTTAGGTAGAACTGCGTCACATAGAAAAGCTATGTTGCAAAACATGGCCAATTCTTTGATAGAGCATAAAAGAATTTCTACAACCGTAGCGAAAGCGAAAGCTTTGAAGAAATTCGTAGAGCCTATTCTCACGAAAGCGAAAAACGATTCGCAACACTCTAGAAGAGTAGTGTTCTCTTACCTGCAAAATAAACAAACTGTCAGTGAACTCTTTAACCGAGTGGCTGACCGTATCGCGAACCGACCTGGAGGATACACCCGTATCATCAAAACTGGCAACCGTTTGGGTGATAATGCTGATATGTGTATCATTGAGCTAGTGGATTATAACGAAAACTTGTTAGCTCCAGTAACCGAGAAGAAGGCTAAGACTAGAAGAAGCCGCAGAGGTGGAAAATCAGCTTCCAATGAAACGACTGCTACCGAGGCTGTAGATGAGTCTTCAACTCAAGAAGAAGGAACTGATACTACAGAAAAAAATAAAGATGAATAAGGAATTGGTTTCTTTATCGGCTAAAAGGAAATAATCTTAGTATTATTTCCTTTTTTTATATCTACTATTTTATATTAATTGATTTAACTCGAAAAATTATCCAATGCAAAGAAGAGCTGTGTTGTTACTTGATGATGGAAATGTGTATCATGGCAAGGCAATTGGTAAAATTGGTACTGCTGCTGGTGAAATCTGTTTTAACACCGGTATGACCGGTTACCAAGAAATTTACACAGACCCGTCTTATTATGGTCAAATCATTGTAAATACCACATCCCATATTGGTAATTATGGAACGTACAAGCCCGAAGAAGAGTCGGAAAATGTGCAAATCAGAGGGGTGGTAGTCAAAATGTTTTCGGAAGTAGCTTCCAGAAACCTGGCTGATGACTCCCTTCAAAACTATTTGGAAAAAGCTGGTATTGTAGGTATTTGTGGTGTAGATACCCGGAAAATCGTAAAGCATATTCGCCAAAAAGGAGCGATGAACTGTATTATATCTTCTGATATTGAAGATATTGCGGAAATAGAAGCAAAACTGAAAAAGGTGCCTAGTATGGAAGGCCTGGAGCTTTCTTCTGAAGTAACCTGTAAAGAACCTTATTTCCTTGGAAAGGAGGATGCGGCTTTCAAAGTGGCGGTTTTGGACTTAGGGGTCAAAAAGAGTATTTTAACAAACTTGGCCGAAAGAGGCTGTTATTGTAAAGTGTTCCCTGCTAAAACCTCTTTTGAAGAAATGAACGCATGGAACCCTGACGGATTTTTTATTTCCAATGGGCCTGGCGATCCGGCAGCTACGGATTATGCATTGGAAACCATCAAAGAAATTCTGAATCAAGATTTACCTCTGTTCGGCATTTGTATGGGACATCAACTTTTGGCCAGAGCCATGGGAATCCCTACATTTAAAATGCACCAAGGACACAGAGGCTTGAATCATCCGGTCAAAAATCTTGTGTCAGGTTTGTCGGAAATCACTTCCCAAAACCATGGTTTCTGTGTAGAAAGAGAAGCTGTAGAAAAACACGAGCAGTTGGAGTTGACACATATCAACTTGAATGACGAAACAGTGGAAGGAATCAAATTGAAGAATAAAAAAGCTTTCTCAGTGCAATATCACCCTGAATCATCTCCGGGGCCGCATGATTCACGCTACTTATTTGACAATTTCATTGAAATGATGAAGGCCTAATAATAATTTTATTGAAGTGGTTTACACTTATAGTTTTTGCCCGAACATGGAATCAAAATCGACTCGTCAAGGTATTTTTTGAAGAGAATAGCCAAAGCTATTGTTGAAAAAAGTAACACAGAGGAGGCGTTTTTGAAACATTTTTTAGGAAAAAGAAAAAGGGTATTTCACTTCATTAGTATAAATATACCTCGGAGCAACTACCACTTGTTGATGCTTTCGAGGTATATTTTTACTAATTCTACCGTATTGGTAACATCGCATTTTTGAAGCATATTTGAACGGTGATTGGATACCGTACTCTCACTGATAAATAGCTTCTCCGAGATTTGCTTTGTATTGAGCCCTTCAGCCAGTAAACTTAAGACCTCTTTTTCCCGCTTTGACAATTGGTCAATGGGGTTCGCACCATTGCCATCTTTCCTGCTTTTATATCCTTTTACAATGACTTGAGTGATCTCATAACTATAGTATTCTTTGCCTTTGTGCAAGTAGCGAATTGCTTTGATCAGCTCTCCTTCTTCGGTGATTTTTGTAAGATAACCCGATACACCATATTCCAATGCTTTGAATACATAATCGGGGGTTTCGTGCATGGTCAATAAAAGGATCTGGGTAGAATAATTACTATCTTTGATCTGTTTAATCACTTGAAAGATCGATTTTCCCGGCATATCGATATCGGAAACCAACACATCCGGCTGATATATATCCACTAATTTTTGTACTTCGTCTCCATTTGAGGCCAAACCCACAATATCAATATCCTCATAGTCCGAAAGGATAGCAGCAGTACCTTGACGTAATATGGAATGATCATCTGCAATTACGACCTTTATTTTGTTATGATTCATACTACTTAAAGATTAAAAAAATAAGATATATAACTCCAATAGTATACAGTTTGTAAGATTTAGCCCCCCTTTACTTTCATAGCTCAAGCATTTTCCGAATTGAAGCAGTAGTTGGTTTTTCCCTCGGGTTGGAAGGCATAAAAAATTACCTGTTAGAATGAACACGCTGATTCCTATGTAATTAAGGGGATGAAGGAGTGTATATAAAAAATCTTTACTTAAAACTTAATCGTTACACAAGCACCATTATCATTAAAAACGTCCATTTCTCCGTTTAAGTCTTGTGTGAGCATATTTATTAACTTGATCCCAAGGGTCTTTCTTTCACTTTTGGCGTCCGAAAATCCTTTCCCGTTATCTTTTATTTTTAATTGGTAGGAAGTATCTGAGTTGGTAAATTCGATCGTAATACGACCCGGTTCGTTTTGAGGTAAACCGTATTTAAAGCAATTGGTCACTAATTCGTTGGTAATTAATCCTATGGCAATGGATTTATTTAAATCAAAACTGACAGGGGCTACTTTCAATTGGAGTTTGACTTGCTCCTCTTCGTAGCGAAACGATTTGGAAATATGACGTACCAATTCTTCTAAATAAGAAGACAAATCAATTTTATCCAAGGTATGTGATTGGTAGAGGTTGCGGTGAATAATGGCCATGGAGTGGATTCTCCTTTTTAAATTTTCAAAAACTTTTCGCAACTCCTGGTCTTGGGTCATTTGTTTTTGCAAAGTCATAAACCCCTCAATCATTGCCAGGTTGTTTTTCACCCGGTGGTATACCTCTTTCAGCAGTACTTCTTTTTGTTTTAAAGCATCTTTTACTTGTTTTTCAACAATTTTTCTTTCTGTAATATTCCGGGAGTTGGCCACGATTCCTTGGATAGCAGGATTTTCCAGCATATTGTTCGCCAAGGTTTCTATCCATAAATACCCTCCGTCTTTTTGCTGAAGGCGGTATTCAAATTTTACATTTTTATGATGAGAGATACCTTGGAGAATTTCTTGTACTTTGTCCACATCTTCGGGGTGAATGAACTGAGTGTAGGGTTGTTTTGCAACTTCTTCTTCCGTGTACCCGAGTAATTTATAAAAAGAAGGACTTTGGTAAAGTACATATCCACTGAAATCCAATACGGTAATGATGTCCGAAGCATTTTGAACAAGCGCACGGAAACGGGCCTCACTCTGCTTCAATTTCTTTTCCATCTCATGTTTGTAGGAAGCAATTTCTACCGCTACTTTCAATTCCGTTTCCTCAAAGGGTTTTAAGAGGTAGCCGAATGGACCTGTGGCTTTTGCCCGCTCTACAGTAGTTTTATCAGAGTTGGCAGTTAAATAAATGATCGGAATGTCCATATATTCCAAGATCCGCTCGGCACTGGCAATCCCATCCAGCTCTCCTGAGAGGATTACGTCCATTAAAATAATATCCGGGCGGCTTTTTAAAGCCGTTTCGATGGCCTCTTCACCGGTAGATTCGGTACTGACCACCTCAAAGCCAAACAGCTCTAATTGCTGCTCTAAAAGCAGAGCCGTTACACTTTCATCTTCAACTATGAGAATGCGTTTTTTTACGGTTTCATTCATGGAAATTGTAATTTTGAATCAAGTACTGTTGAGTATACCTCGATAGTCTTTCCTTTGAAAGGAGTTTATCCTTCTTTGAAGGCAGTTTTAAACTGAATCCTGAATTCCGTACCTGAATGATTGTCAAACTCTATTTCTGCTTTTAGTTGCTTACTCAAGGCATTGATGAGTGTGAGTCCAAGGGTTTTTGATTTTTTCAAACTGACCTCTTGTTCAAAACCTACTCCATCATCTTTCAAAATTAGTGTATATAAATCTCCCAGTTTGTCAAATTTTATATAAATATGCCCTTTGTCTCTACCCAGAAAAGCATGTTTATAGGCATTGGATAAGATTTCATTGATTAACAACCCACAGGGAACAGCCATATTGATATCCAGATAAGCCGGGGATAAATCCAATTCTGCCCGGATCAAGATTCCGGGAGGGCAATATGCATTTTTGATATATCCGATAATGTCTCGTATATAATTACTGAACTCTATCTTCGAAAGGGTGTCGGATTGATAGAGTTTTTCATGAATCATGGCCATTGACCGGATCCGGTTGGCACTTTCCTGAAACAGGTTTTTATACATGGGGTTGAGTATGTAGTTGGATTGCAACATGATTAGCCCTGATACTACCTGCATATTATTTTTGACCCGGTGGTGAATTTCTTTCAGCAGAATCTCTTTCTCATGTAGTGATTGTTTAATCTTTTCTTCCGCTTTCTTTTGGACGGAGATATTCTGAGAAACCACCATGATTTTTTCGATATCCCCGTTTTGTTCAACCAAAGGTACCGTATGCATTGCATAATGATTTCCATGTACTTGTAGCTGGAAATGTTGCGAAACCCCTTTAAAGCTTTCTTTATACTTAGTTGTTACCAAAGGCTTGTTTTCCGGAGTTACAACTTCTTGCATGGCTTTGCCAATGATATGCTCGGCATTAATGGGAATATTGTCAAACTCCCGGCCTTCCGTGAACACTATCCGGTAGTGGTTATCCAAGAGCGTAATCGTACCGTTAGGAAAGTTTTTGGCAATGGTACGGTAGAGTTTCTCGCTTTCAATAACTTTTTCCGAAGACCGGGTACGTTCTATGGCATGGCCGATAAACTCTGCCAGAATTTTCATCAAAAATACATCGTCCGAGTCCCATTGTTTGCTTTTGGAAATAGTGTCAAATCCCAAAATTCCCAACATTTTATTGTTGACCTTGATAGGGACACTGATATGAGATTCTATGTTCAGCTCCCAAGGAATATGAGGTTTGTCCTTTTCCATAAATGGATTTTGTTGGAGGGAGGGTAGGCAGAGAACATCTTCGTTTTTGAATTTCTCAATCCACCACTGCAGGTTGTTCACGTCTAAATATTCGGCAATACTATGGGTAGATTTAAAGCCTTCCTGCACCCACTTACCCTGTAACTGCATCCTTGTATTATCCTCTGACAATACATACAGGTAAGAAGAATCAACTTTGGCAAACTGCCCTACCCGGTACATGGTGTCTTGGATTTGCTTCCGTAACTTCCAAATAGTTTGTGTATTGACAAAATTGGAAGAGATGGATGTGATAAAATTCTGTAGGTCCAAGTTGTGTTTTAGTTTTTGCTCGGATTGTACCCTTACAGTCACATCTTTGGCAAATACGGATACTTTTCTGGAATCTGGAGCTCCCTTGACAAAGTTGTAGGTGAACTCGTAGTATTTGTTAGGTTCGCCTGTATGTTGGATAATTTTCGTAAAGGATTCACCTTGCAAAGCGCGTTCGATAAATGCTTTATGAAGGATATGGTAATCTTTATGAATAGAGGCAAACAGTTCAAGAAGGTTGGCCCCCTCTTTAAACTCGACCTGGTAGCTTTCTTTGTAGAGTTGATAGGCCATATGATTAAATGTCTCAAGGCGGTAGGATTCATCTACTAACCAAATGGCCAAATCATTACTTTCTAAGATGGAGCGTACGGTTGCCTCACTATGCTTTAGTTGGTTTTCGGCTTGCTTCCGTTCGGTAATATTCGTGAGAATGATAATGTACTTCAGTAAATTCCCTCCTTCATCCAATACAGGAGAAACATTCATATGTGCCCAATAATGTTGACCGTTTTGCTTGGTATTACATACTTCGGCATTGAAAGCTTGTTGTTTCTCAAGTTGTGCTTTTACCTGTTGAAACTCATACTCACTTCCCAAAAAAGCCTGAGGGGTGCTTCCTATCACTTCCGGGTACGAAAAGCCGCTTAGTTGAATCAAACTTTCATTGGCCCATTCCACCCGGTTTTTATGGTCTACTATGAGTACGGCATTTTGAGTTTTACTGGCTACTAATGAAAGTGTTTCCAGCTCCACTTCCAATTGTTTTTGGGGAGTGATGTCCTGAATGGTGCCAATTAATTTGGTGATCTTATTTTGTAATTGGATGGGGTTGCAAGTTACCCGGCACCATTTGGCTTGTCCTTTGGCACTCTTAATTTTAAAGCTTACATCAAAGGCTTCCCCTTCGTTCAAAGCCTGAATCAGGTGCTTTCTTAATGTGAAGTAATGGTTTTTTTTACAAAAATTAAACAGACTTTTTACCGTGATGGGCTGATCATCGGGAATATCCAAAATTGCGCTGAATTCGGGAGAATATTCAAAGCGAGGGTAGGTGAGGTTGTATTCCCATCCTCCGATTTGGCTAATTTCCTGTGTGTCCTGTAGCAAGGCTTTGTAACGCCTGTACTCCGAAAGGTCCTTTATAATGCAACATAAAGTAGAAGGACGGCCTTGAGCCGAACACCGGCTGATATGCAATTCGATTTCTAATAAGTCTCCGTTTTTTTTTCGTATCAGCCATTCCCCATTGCTGGATTGGTTTTTTTCCAGTACCTCCCGGATGTTAGTATCAATCGATTGGTCCTCTTTATGTTCTACCAGTTGTGATATGGGTTTTCCTATCAGTTCCGAAGATAAATACCCACTTAAATCGCTAAAACCTTTATTGATACGGGTAATACAAAAGTTTTCATTCAGTAGAAAAAAATTAAGACCGGAAGATTGTATGATGTTTTGGACAAAGTTTTTCTGAAAGATAAGCTCTTCCTGTAATTGCTTCTGATGAGTGATATCTTGTATCGTAAGCAGTGCGAATGTTTGCTTTTGATATGTAAGTGAACCAAGTGTACAGCTCAGCCAATGCTTATTCCCTTCGAGGTCTTCTAGCTCAATCCGGTTTCTGCTTTCTTGGCCGTTAATGGCATTGATTGTATTAGTCTTGAAAGCTTCCGTTTGGTCTTTGGGTAGGTAGGGTAGTAAAGAATCGGATGTTTGCAAAGGTTTTCCCTTTAACTTGGAACTGGTTTTCCGGGCTTCATCGCTGAAAGCAATTACCTGACAGTCTTGGTTCAGAATGACTTGAATTTGAGTGGAATACGTTAAATATGTGGAGACACCGCTTGAGTGTTGAGGTGCGTGAACGGTTTTTTCAATGAGCTGTTGCAATGAAGCACCTAGTTCCGCTTTTTCGAAGGCAATCAGATAACCTTGAGCCTCCGAAGATATAATAATGCGGCCCGAAAGTATTTCTCCATTACATTCGAAAACTCTGAGTTTTCCCTGTATTTTTTGGGAAAGGGGAGGCGACTGTAAGATCAGTTCTACGTCCGGATGAAATTCAGACCGGAGATGATTCAGTAAATAAATATTGGTCTTTCGTACCGAGGGAAGTAAAAAAGGGGCTTTTTCTTTGGATTGAGCGGTGATTTTCAGCGCATTATTGGTCCTGATCCATGCGGTATTTTCACTACTCACTTTTGAGGTATGTTCAGCATGCATTCTGCTTGTATAATAATTGGTTTACAAAATATCCGGAATGTCTCAATTATTATACCTTGTTGAGCCCCTGTATATTGTTTGTTCGTTATATATTAAAACTACTTCTTGTAATAATGCAAGTAGTGTTGTATTTATTTGATATTCAGTATTTTAATCCCCTTCTTTTTCTGCGGGTTTTACTTGAGGAAGTGTGTATTTAGCCCATCTTCTCAGGCAAAAGTATTGCAAATTGTGGGCTCTTCCCGTTGAGGCTGTAAATCCCCAGATCACTTGTGTTTCCCCGGCAAATATTTCATTGACCAAATCCTTATTACTTTCATATACCTTTTGGCGGTCCAGCCATACTTGAAGTTGATGATTTTTGGGGTTCCAGTTCAGGCGAAAATTGTGCATCAGGTCATCTTCCAAGTTAAAGTTTTTATTATTGCTGTTCCAGTATACTTCGTGGTAGTTTGTCCCATTTTCCAAGTAGGCGATATGATCACTGGTCGGGTCATTTTGCCGGAAGTTTTCATAGGTATCGAATTCGATGGCAATAGAAGGGGAGATGAAATCACCGGAAACATAAAACTTACTCCAACGGCCATAACTCATACATTCGCCCCAGGTACCGTAGGCATTAAATCCGCGGGGGTCATTGTGCATGACAAACACAATTCCGTCAGCACCTTCGTCTTTATTGCCCAAGTAGATATCGAATTCAATTTCAAACTGATTGCTTAAATCTACTTTGGTGGTGTGAAAGGCAAGGCCCCGTACATATTGTTCATCGGGGGTAAGCATGATGCAGTCGGCATTCATGCGTTGGGCAGCTCCACTTAATTTAAATTGGCTGTAGCCGGGGAGACAGGTAAAAAATAAGAAGGCTAAGAGTAAAATTTTCATAAGATGCAAAGGTGTGATGGACCAAAAAAGTAGTCGACAGGAACATTTGGTTGGGAGGATCATTTCTAATGACTAAGCATGTAAGGAGGTAACAAAATCCGGGGTGGATTGATTTAAGCGGAAAACAAGAAATTTTACCTTCTTGAACAAAGAATAAGAAGGCCGCAGGAATATCTTGCAAGAAGTTGACACGTGTATTGCTTGAGCCGAACGGGAAAGGGGGGGATGAACCCAAGTCTTCTTCTTTTGATTTTTAAAGTAGAGGTACTAATTTAGTTCGGATTTATCAGGGATATGTATGAGTATTGAACAACAAATCAGATCAATTTTAAAAAAACATAGCTTACGCAAAACGGCTGCCCGGCAGGAAGTCTTAAGTGTGTTTTTACATTCGGATACGGCTTTGTCGCATAGCAAGTTGGAAGAGGTGTTTGATAATAAATTTGACCGGGTCACTTTGTACCGTACGTTGAAAACCTTTGAACAAGAAGGCTTGATTCACAAAGTGTTGGACGACAATGCAGTGGTCAAGTGGGCGGTGTGTAAAGATGACTGTTCTTCCGGCCATCACCATGACGATCATGTGCATTTCAAATGTGATATTTGCCATGAAACCTACTGCCTGACCAATGTACCCATACATTTGGCCCAGCTTCCAAAAGGCTTTCAAGTCAATAGCTTTCAATTGTTGGCCACCGGAGTATGTGATAAATGCAATGCTTTGGCTTAAGCTAACTGGTACGCCTTGTGGCTCCTTCGAATGGGAATAGAGTAGGTGCTGGAGGAGACTTTTTATTTGTTAAGTTCATCCTAATAATGGAATACTTGCCTCCATTTACCCTGCCTATAGCCGTGTGGATAGAACAAATACAAAATGATTTCACGCAATTTTTTTATGACCGCAAATGAATTAAATTTGCGATGCCTTCTCGTGGGGCAAAGGACTTGTCAATCAAATTTTTAAACTTACTAAATCAATATATACTATGTCATCAACATTTGATCTGATCGTCATTGGTAGTGGACCGGGAGGTTATGTAGCAGCGATTCGGGCTGCTCAGTTGGGTATGAACGTAGGAGTGGTGGAGAAAGAAAACCTGGGCGGTATTTGCTTGAACTGGGGCTGTATCCCTACCAAGGCTTTATTAAAAAGTGCACAAGTTTTCGAATATATCCAACACGCAAAAGACTATGGAGTAGATGTAGGAGAAGCCACAGCGAATTTTGAAGGAATGGTGGGCCGTAGCCGTCAGGTTGCTTCAGGAATGAACAAAGGCATTGAGTTTTTATTTAAGAAAAATAAAATCACCAAAATCTTTGGCTTCGGAAAGCTCGTTTCTAACAATACGGTGGAAGTCACTGCAGAAGATGGCTCAAAAGAAACTTACAAGGCTAAAAATATCATTTTAGCAACCGGTGGCCGTTCCCGAGAGCTTCCTAATATCAAAATCGATAATGAGAAAGTAATCGGCTACCGCAAAGCCATGACTTTGGAAAAACAACCAAAGAGTATGTTGGTGATTGGATCCGGAGCGATCGGGGTGGAGTTTGCCTATTTTTATGATGCAATTGGTACAGAGGTGACTGTCGTGGAATTTATGCCAAGCTTGGTGCCTTTGGAAGATAAAGATGTTTCCAGAGAGTTGGAGCGCAACTTTAAGAAGAAGGGCATTAAAGCAATGACCAAGTCTACTGTGGAAGCTGTCGATACTTCTGGCGAAGGGTGTAAAGTAACGGTAAAAACTCCTAAAGGGGAAGAAATCATCGAAGTCGATGTGGTTCTTTCTGCTGTAGGAATTGCTACGAACATCGAAGGTATCGGCTTGGAAGAAGTAGGTGTTGCGACTGACAAAGGAAAAGTATTGGTAGATGATTATTATCAAACCAATATCCCGGGAGTATATGCCATTGGGGATATCGTAAAAGGTCAGGCGTTGGCACACGTAGCTTCTGCCGAGGGAATTATTTGTGTGGAAAAAATTGCCGGACAAGATCCCGAGCCGTTAAACTACAACAACATTCCCGGGTGTACCTATTGTAGCCCTGAGATTGCTTCTGTTGGTTATACGGAAGAGCAAGCAAAAGAAGCAGGTTACGAAGTGAAAGTAGGTAAGTTTCCCTTCTCGGCATCAGGTAAAGCCAAAGCTGCCGGAGCTCCGGAAGGTTTTGTGAAGGTGATTTTTGATGCGAAATACGGTGAGTGGTTGGGAGCGCATATGATCGGAGCAAACGTAACGGAGATGATTGCCGAAGTAGTAGCCGCCAGAAAACTGGAAACTACCGGACATGAGATCATCAAATCGGTACACCCTCACCCAACCATGTCAGAAGCTGTGATGGAAGCAGCCGCTGCCGCTTATGATGAAGTGATTCATATCTAAAATTAATGCACCTCTTGTGAAAGAGGTATTATACCTTGAAAAGGGTTAAATCTTATCACATTTGTGTTGAAGGTTTAACCCTTTTTCTATGATGTATAAGAAAGGCAGAGCAACGTATAGGGAGTTGCCGTAAAATTTTGTCTGTTATAAGCTCGCCATCATTGTCAACAAGTCATCCAGGTATTCCCGGTTGTTTGCAAGCCGTGGCACTTTGTTTTGGCCTCCTAACTTCCCTCTTTTTTTCATCCATTGATAAAAAGTATGTTCCGGTGCGGCATGGACTACCGGTTTTACCAAAGCAATATCCATATACCGTTTGGCATCGTAATCCGAATTGACCTTCCGCAAGGTTTCATCCAATGTGTCTACAAAAAGCGTAAAATCACTAGGACTTTGAATAAATTCAATGACCCATTCATGCCCTCCTTTCTTTCCTCTTTCCAGGTAGATAGGGGCTGCCGTAAAGTTATTAATACGAGCTTGGGTGATTTTGCAGGCTTCAGTAATGGCTGTTTCCGCATTTTCGATCACCACTTCCTCCCCAAAGGCATTGATAAAATGCTTGGTCCTTCCGGTGATTTTAATGCGGTAAGGGGTTTGAGAGGTGAACTTTACCGTATCCCCAATTAAATAGCGCCAAAGCCCTCCGTTGGTGGAGATCACCATTGCATAATTTTTCCCCAACTCCACTTCATCTAAGGTCAGTGCTTTCGGCTGCTCCTTATCCATCTCTTCGATAGGAATAAATTCGTAAAATATTCCATAATCCAGCATCAACAGGAGTTCGTCAGGGTTGTCCGTATCCTGCATTCCGAAAAAGCCTTCGGAAGCATTATAGGTTTCCATATAGTGCATCTTTTCACTTGGAATCAAGGGAGTAAACGTCTCCCGGTAAGGGCCAAAAGCTACGGCTCCGTGGAAAAAACATTCCAAGTTTGGCCATACTTCCGTGATGTTGTCTTTGCCCGTAATTTCCAAGATGCGTTGTAAGAGTACAAGTGTCCAAGTGGGAACTCCGGCAATATTGGTGACATTTTCTTTGGCAGTCAATTGGGCCATTTTTTCAATTTTCTCCTCCCATTTATCCATCAGAGCTACTTCCAGGCCCGGAGAGCGGATAAACTCAGCCCACATGGGCAGGTTTTTCATGATAATGGCCGAAACATCTCCGTAATACGAATCGGAATTCAGATGGTTTTTTTGGTAACTCCCCCCGATGGAAAGGCTTTTTCCTAAAAATAACCTGCTTTCAGGGTTTCTTTGAAAATAGACCGATAGTAAGTCTTTTCCGCCTTTATAATGGCAGCCGTCCAATGCCTCGTTTGACATGGGGATAAATTTACTTCGGGCATTGGTTGTACCGGACGATTTGGCAAAATTCTTAATTTCGGTAGGCCAGAGGATGTTTTGTTCGCCTTTCATCATCCGTTCGATGTAAGGAAATAAGTCTTCATAACTGGAGATGGGCACCCTTTGTTGGTACTCACGCACAGAGCTGATTTCAGAGTAGTGGAATTTTTTCCCCCATTCCGTATGACGGGCGGTACCTATCAGGCTGCTGAATACCTCATATTGTACATCATGAGGATGCTGCATAAAGTGTTCAATTTGCTTTATCCGCCTGCTCATTACCCAGTTAAAAAACTTATTCAGTAGCTCCATAGGTTTTTGCAATCTAGTAGTTAGGAGTTAAGGAATTTTAGCGTGTTGTTGATAATATGAATATTTCCCTTTGTAGATAGGATCATTTAGTTTGTTGATCAAGAAAATGATTACTAGAAAAAGACCTTTCGTTTGAATTCGTAATGTTTTCCTAAGTAAGCTTCCCGTACCGTTTGGTTTTCGGCTAAATCTTCAGGGATTCCTTCGGCCAGTATTTGTCCTTCCGATAAAATATAGGCACGGCTGGTAATGGAAAGGGTCTCGGTAACGTTGTGGTCTGTAATCAATACCCCAATATTACGCTCCTTCAGTTGGGCCACAATTTTTTGAATTTCTTCCACTTGAATGGGATCTACCCCGGCAAAGGGCTCGTCCAACAGTACAAAGTTCGGGTCTACGGCCAGGGCCCTGGCAATTTCCGTTCTTCTTCTTTCTCCCCCGGACAATACCATCCCTTTACTTTTACGCACTTTTTCCAAGCCGAACTCTTCCACTAAGGCGTCCATTTTGTGGCGTTGTTCTTTCCGCGATAGTTTGGTCATTTCCAAAGGGGCTAAAATATTCTCTTCCACGGTGAGGGTACGGAACACAGAGGCTTCTTGGGCCAGGTAACCAACGCCTCTCCGGGCCCTTCTGAACATCGGCAATGCCGTAATGTCTTCTTTGTCCAAAAAGATATGCCCTTGGTTAGGCTTGATCAAGCCTACAATCATATAGAAAGTAGTCGTTTTCCCGGCTCCATTGGGGCCTAATAAACCCACAATTTCACCTTGGTTGACATAGACTGAGACATCGTTGACAACATTTCTGCTTTTGTAACGCTTAATAAGATTTTCTGCCTTTAGTACCATATATCGTGGATTATTCTTGGTGAATCGCAAAAATACTGCTTGCCGTACATTTTTTATGGAAACCGACTTGGCCTCATCTGTTATTAAGACGCATTTGTACAGCCGTTTGACAAAAATATATAAAAGTTTGGATAACAATTCATCCCTGCCCTCTTAGCACTTCACCAAGATGAGCCGTCAAAAGTTGAGAGTGGCCGGTAGAGAAAACCTGTTTCTTCTGTATCCCCTCCATAAACATTCAGGGAACCCAATTCCATTGGGCTCCCTGAATAAGAAAAGACTGTATGAAACCTTCGTTATTTGCTAAGCTTTTCTACTAACTCTTCCGTGATCCCTGAAGTAGAGAAACCTCCGTCATGGAAAAGATTTTGCATGGTTACTTTTCGGGTGAGATCAGAGAAAAGGCTGAGGATATAGTCTGCACATTCAGCGGAAGTGGCATTTCCCAAAGGAGAAAGCATTTCTGCATAATCGAAGAATACATCAAACCCGGAAATTCCCGATCCGGCAGTAGTTTTGGTAGGCGATTGAGAAATCGTATTGACTCTTACCTTTTTGTTTCTACCCAAGCGCTGGCCATAGCTGCGGGCAATGGACTCCAACATTGCTTTGGCTTGCGCCATATCGCTATAGTCCGGATAGGTGCGTTGTGCTGCGATATAAGATAAACCTACCACAGAGGCCCATTCGTTGAAAAAGTCCATTTTCTCAGCCACTTGCATCATCTTGTGGAAAGACAAAGCCGAGATGTCTAAGGTTTTTTGAAACCAGTCATAGTTCAGGTCACCATAGGTTTTCCCTTTTCTCACATTAGGACTCATGCCGATAGAGTGCAACAAGAAGTCAAGGTTTCCTCCCAAATGCTCGGCGGTTTGAGTATACAGCTTTTCGATATCTTCTAAGGAGGTTGCATCTGCAGGGATCACAATGGTCTTGCATTTTTCTGCTAACTCATTGATTTTTCCCATCCGCATGGCTACGGGGGCATTGGTCAATACAAATTGAGCACCTTCTTCATGAGCGCGCAGAGCTACCTGCCATGCAATAGAGTTTTCGTCCAAAGCACCGGTAATAATCCCTTTTTTACCTTTTAATAAGTTGTATGCCATATTCCGTGGTCTTTATTAGTTTATTATAAATATTACTTTAAAGCACATATAAATGCCAAACGAGAGTACAATTTCAGAAAATGCGTTCCCCGTTTTGCTTGTGAAGAGATAAAACCCTCCCGCAAAAATAGTGTTTTTTAAGAATTCGGGATTATCCGGTGTAAGGGTTTCATTATGAGAGGACTCAAAACGCTCCTGTTTATCGCTTCACCCTGTCCGGATTTTCTTCAATGAATGAAGCCCAGGATTTGGTTTTTCTCAGGTTATCCCCTTTTTGATAGAAATGACAAAGTGCTACGCCCAAGGCGTCTGTAGCATCCAACATTTTATTTTCGTCTAAGTCAAACTTCAAAATATTCATCAACATTTTAGCGACCTGTTCTTTGCTGGCATTCCCGTTTCCGGTTACGGCTTGCTTAACTTTTTTAGGGGCATATTCCACAATGGGGATTTCGCGGGATAATGCAGCGGACATGGCAACGCCTTGTGCCCGTCCCAGTTTTAACATAGATTGCACATTTTTTCCAAAGAAGGGGGCTTCCAGGGCCATTTCATCCGGGTTGTAATCATCGATCAATTGTAAGATACGGTCAAAAATTTTTTTGAGCCGCAGTGCATGGGTAGCATACTTCTTTAAGTGAATTACGCCATATTGTAAAAGTGTAGGCTTGTTGTTTTGTATCAAAAGCAGACCGTATCCCGTTACCTGGGTGCCAGGGTCTACGCCTAAAATAATTCGCTCCTTGATATCTTTGTTTGTTCTCGCCATAGTCTATCTATTAAACGGCAAGTTATAAAATATCTAACAGTAATCCGTGAAGCCTGATCAGTTATCAAGAGTGTCTGTCAAGGCCAGGGAAATTTTAACCTGTAAGGAGGGACTTGTTACCCAATTGACCGGGTTTAAAATTGGAGCCTTATTTGAAAGAAAATAATTATGGAACATACAAAGCGTAAGTATTCGGAAAGTCTTTTTACAGGGTTTAAAATCCTGGTATTGGGAGGGGCTTTGTATTACATCTATTTTATCTTGCAGGGGAATGAAAATCTCAATGAGCAATTCATCCGTTTGTTCACCGGTAGTTTGTCGGTATATAGTTTGCCTCTGTTTGCACTGTTGATGGTATTGATGTTATGCAACTGGGGAATAGAAGCTTTTCGATGGCGATTTTTAGTGAGCCGGGTACAGTATATTACCTTTCCGAAGGCATTTAAAAGCGTGTTGACCGGTTTGGCTTTTTCTTTTTTTTCCGAACAAAATCTGGGGACTTTTTTCGGGCGGGTGTGGCAGCTTCCTACAGAAGACCGCTACAAGGCTTTGGGGCTTACCATAGCCGGAGGTATTTGTCAAAATTATATTACCTATGTAGCCGGGGGCTTGGGCTTGGTAAGTTTTTTATACAAAAAAGCAATTATCTCTTCTTCGTTGGGCTTGGGTTTGTTATCCTTTACCATTTTGATAGCCATAGGAGGCTTGCTGTTGTTGGCCCAAATGAATAAGCTCAAAACATTGATTGAACGCCTGCCCCGCTTCAAGGATTACTTGTTGCCTATGACGGAGTTTTCCCCCAAAGAAATTTTGTACCTGATCGGCATGTCATTGCTCCGGTACGGAATCTTTTTCTTTCAGTTTTATAGTGTGTTTTTGCTGTTACAGGTGCTCATCCCGGTAAGCGATTTTCTCTGTGGTATTTCTTTGGTGTATTTGTCCAAGTCTTTAGTGCCTAAGTTTAGTTTTTTAAGTGACCTGGGCATCCGGGAGTTTTCCGCTTTATTTTTTTTAGGGCAATTGGGGCTGGAAGATCCTGTGATCCTTACCGCTACCTTATCACTTTGGCTGATCAATATCTTACTTCCTACTTTTTGGGGTTTGTATTATAGTTGGCACTTACCGGTAAAGCCTTCTGTTTTCAAAATCCGTACACCTTGGAAGTAAGACTTTTGGTGTGTTCTGCAATACTCGGTTTTATGAAGTAAATTTAGACTCAGAATGTTTGGCGATGCTACCGGATTCTTTGGGGGCAATGCTTCAATAATTCCGTTTAACGTTTAATTTTGAGAGTTCCGTTTTAGCACATTTATAAATTTAAAATAATTATGAGCGCAGATCCTAAGAAATTTTTGTACGAATATTTGAACAATGCTTCTCCTACAGGTTTTGAAGCCTCCGGGCAAAAGTTGTGGCTGGATTATGTAAAACCCTATGTGGACAATTATTATACGGATACCTACGGTACGGCTGTAGGAGTGATTAACCCGGACGCTCCGTATAAAGTGGTGATCGAAGCACATGCCGATGAAATTTCCTGGTTTGTGAATTACATCTCTCCGGAAGGCTATATTTATGTGATCCGGAACGGGGGTTCCGACCATCAAATCGCACCTTCTAAGCGAGTAAATATCCATACGAAAAAAGGGGTTGTGAAAGCGGTGTTTGGCTGGCCGGCCATTCATGTTCGCGACAAAGCCAATGAACCAAGCCCCAACCTGGATAATATCTTTTTGGATTGCGGGTGTAGTTCGAAAGAAGAAGTAGAAGAATTAGGTGTACATGTAGGGTGTGTGATTACCTATGAGGATGAGTTGACCGAGCTGAATGGAAAGTATTACACCGGAAGGGCTCTGGACAACCGTATTGGAGGGTTTATCATTGCCGAGACGGCACGCCTTCTCCACGAGCGCGGAGTGAAACTACCTTTTGGATTATACATTGTCAATGCCGTTCAGGAAGAGATCGGTTTGCGTGGTGCGGAAATGATCGCGGCCCGTATCAAGCCCGATGTAGCCATTGTCATAGACGTATGCCATGATACCACACCTCCTTTGTACGATAAGAAAAAACAAGGAGAAACCAAGTGTGGCGCAGGACCTGTCTTGACTTACGGCCCGGCCGTGCAAAATAACTTGCTGAACATGCTGTTCCAACGGGCAGAGGAAGGTAATATTCCGGTGCAGCGCTCAGCCGCTTCTCGGTTTACAGGCACCGATACGGATGCATTTGCCTATTCCAACGAAGGAGTAGCATCCGCCCTGATTTCTCTTCCGATGCGATATATGCATACTACTGTGGAAACGGTAAATAAGGAAGATGTACAACATGTGATTGATTTGTATGTGGAATTTTTGACAAAACTGGAAGCAGGTCACGATTTCAGATATATAAAGTAATCCAAGTTGCGAAGGGTAGTTTCTGATTAGTGAAGTGGTTTACACGTATAGTTTTTGGCCGAAAATGGAATCACAATGGGCTCATCAAGGCACTTTTTGAAAAGATTTGAAAAGAATAGCCAAAGCTATTGTTGCAAAAAGTAAGACAGAGGAGGCGTTTTTGAAACCTTTTTTAGGAAAAAGAAAAAGTTTAATTCACTTCAGTGTATGAATGAGTGAAAATTGAAGAGGCATTGCAAAAAAGGTTGAGATCTCAATATAAAGTTTTGTGCCGGTGCAATCCAGGATTAGTTTCAAACAGTCTACTCACTATTTCACTCGATGATTTATTTCAATAAATGATAGACTGCCACTTGATCCGGAATAGATTGTCGAAATCAACACAAAGGGGTATGCATTTGTATACCCCTTTGTGTTGATTTGTAGGGTGTTGTGATTTTTTTTTGAATTTTTTTGTGAAAATTTTGGGAAAAGTGATTTGCTCTTTTATATCTTTGCACCCGCTAAGACAGAGAAAATCCAGGGAAGCTGGAAGCAAAATAAAAAGTTCAGGAAAAAAATCCGAAAGTTTTTGGAAAAAGAAAAATCTTGAATACTTTTGCATCTCCTTAGAAAATATGCTCCGTTCGTCTAGGGGTTAGGACGCCAGGTTTTCATCCTGGTAGCAGGGGTTCGAATCCCCTACGGAGTACGATAAGTTTAGTAAACGTGGCAGTGCAAAAATGCTCCGTTCGTCTAGGGGTTAGGACGCCAGGTTTTCATCCTGGTAGCAGGGGTTCGAATCCCCTACGGAGTACTACAGGTCAGCTTGAAAGAGCTGACTTTTTTATTTTATACTATTTATTCCTGTTTGTTACCCCCTTATAAACCTCTCTCTAACCCCTTAATTCCTTACCTGTTTTTTCTTCTTTTTTTCTGCATTTTCATTGAGGAATTAGATTTTATAGTCTTACTTTGTAACACACCTGAAATGTTGGAAAAACTTAAATAGATTGCCTTGTAAGTGGTTGAATTTAAGTGGTTTGTAATTGTTTTGCTTTGGTTTTTACAGTAAAATGATATCGTCAGAATCACACGATTATATATTTCTTTTCATATATTATCTTCAACCTGTTAATAGTTTTCAGCTATGGATGACTTACTAGCTGCCAGACTTCAAATGGCAATTTCTTTAGGTTTTCACATCGTCTTTGCATGTATCGGTATCGCCATGCCCTTTTTTATGGCCTTTGCCGAATATAAATGGCTCCGGACCGGAGACGAACAGTATAAAAAACTGGCCAAAACCTGGTCGAAGGGAGTGGCGATTTTTTTCGCTACGGGAGCCGTATCGGGCACGGTACTTTCTTTTGAATTGGGCTTGTTATGGCCGACTTTTATGGAGCATGCCGGGCCGATTTTCGGAATGCCCTTCTCCTGGGAAGGAACCGCTTTTTTTCTGGAAGCCATCGCTTTGGGTTTGTTCCTGTACGGATGGAACCGCTTGAATAAATGGGTGCATTTTGCTTCCGGGATTGCCGTAGGACTTTCCGGTGTCGCTTCCGGTATATTTGTGGTAGCAGCCAATGCCTGGATGAATAGCCCCTCCGGTTTTGATTGGGTCAACGGGCAAGCTATCAACATCGATCCGGTAGCGGCCATGTTTAACGATGCCTGGTTCAGTCAGGCTTTGCATATGACCATTGCCGCTTTTGAAGCTACGGCTTTTGCCGTAGCCGGACTGCACGCCTTTCTTCTGTTACGCAATCCTCAATTTGATATCCACTTAAAAGCGCTGAAAATTGCACTGACCATCGGAGCGATCTCTGCAATTTTACAACCTTTAAGCGGTGACATTGCGGCCAAGGATATTGCCGTACGGCAACCCTTAAAACTGGCAGCCATGGAAAGCCATTTTGAAACCTCTAAAAATGCCGGTTTGTTGATTGGTGGTTTGCCAAACGTAGAAGAAGAAAAAGTTGACTATGCGATAGAAATACCCGGTTTATTGAGTTTCCTGGCCTTCGGGGATTTGGATGCGGAAGTAAAAGGGTTAAAAGAATTTCCCAAAGAAGAATGGCCTCCGGTATTGGTGGTCCATATCGCTTTCCAAATCATGGTAGGAGCAGGGTCTGTTATGGCCTTGATTGGTCTGCTGTTCTTGTTGTTTTACTGGAAGTGGCCTCAACAAATTACAACCAAATGGTTTTTGAAAATTCTGGTTGGGGCTACTCCTTTGGGATTTATAGCCGTAGAAGCGGGTTGGACAGTGACGGAAGTAGGAAGACAGCCCTGGATCATTTATGGCATCATGAAAACCAAAGATGCCGTCTCCAATATGCCGGGATTGGAAATTCCGATGCTAACGATGACCTCGGTATACTTGTTGTTGACCGTTGTGTTGGTTTGGCTGATGCAACGTCAGATCAGTAATTTACATTATGAGCTGTCTTCTAAAAGCGAGGAGTCAAAAGTGATGTAAAACATTCCTTCTCATGATGAAAAGCCTTCCTTCCCGGAAGGTTTAACAGGGCTGTTCTTTTTGGAAATAGGCCCTTTTCTACCAAATCTTTAAGCCTGATAGTTCTATGTTAGCAGTTATTATTTTCTTCCTGTTTACCGCTTTAATCTTATATGTTTTATTTGGAGGCGCGGACTTTGGTGCAGGTGTGTTGGAGACCTTCTTACCAAAGAAAAATAGAGAAACCATTGCCCATGCCATTGCACCGATCTGGGAGGCCAATCATGTGTGGCTGGTACTGGTGGTGGTAATTCTGTTTGTGGGCTTTCCCAAAGTATATGCTACGGTCAGTAATTATTTGCATATACCTATTTTGATTGTTTTATTAGGGGTAGTTCTTCGAGGTACGGCTTTTACCTTCCGCTATTACGATCCTCAAAAAAAGCGTTCCGAACCTGTGTATTCCATTATTTTTCAAATTTCCAGTTTTGTCACCCCGTTATTTATCGGAGTAACGGCCGGAGGCATGTTTTTGGGTAAAATCCATGTGCAAGCCAATACTTTTGCAGAGGGGTTTATCAATCCCTGGTGGAATGCCTTCTCTTTTTCCCTGGGTTTATTTACCTGTTGTTTATTCACCTTTTTAGCTGCGGTTTACCTGATAGGCGAAGCTGCCAATGAGGCTGAAAAAAAGAATTTTATCAATGCTGCTAAAATCAGCAATATCATTTTAGTGGTTTTGGGCGGTTTGGTGTTTATCACAGCTAATTGGAACGGGTTTCCCTTATTAGAAATGTTTTTAGATTCGACCGGGGCGATTGTTGCCGTGGTGATTGCCACCGTGAATTTGCCTTTGTTATGGCGTTTTATTCATCATGGGCAGGTGCAGTTAACACGTATTTTGGCCGGAGTCCAAACCATATTAATCATCGGTGCATTTTTATTAGAGCAGTATCCCGTTTTGGTGCATATTGCCGATACCGACTCCCTGACCATTCAAAATACCGTGGCACCTGATGCCGTCATCAAACAATTGATGATTGCTTTGATTATTGGCTCCAGTTTTATTTTTCCAAGTTTAATTTATTTATTTAAGATCTTTAAAAGAGAACAGTTTTAAACGGCTGTACTACTTTTGATACATTCATGACCCAATATTGACTCTGTCGTTTAAGCAAGTTACTTTTGGGCATCTGTTTAATAAAAAAACTGCATGGGTTTGACAAATAAAGAAATCGTAAAAATATTAAAGACCGCTTCTTCTTTAATGGAGCTACATGGGGCCAATGCGTTTAAAGTGCGTGCATACTCATCGGCAGTGATGCATTTGGAGCGCTTGGAACAGGCGGTAGAAGGAAAAAGCAAAGAGGAATTGTTGGCATTGGAGTTTTCCAAAAGTATTGCAGAAAAAATTGCTCAGATTGACCAGACGGGTAGCTTTACGGAGCTGGAGGAACTGTTGGAAAAGACCCCTGAAGGCGTAGTGGAAATGCTGGAAATTAAAGGCATCGGAGCAAAAAAGATTGCCACTCTTTGGAAAGAACTGGGAGTAGAAACCATTTCTGACCTTTTGAAAGCATGCCAAGAGGGAAAAGTGGCGCAACTCAAAGGCTTTGCAGAAAAAACACAAAAGCTCATCATTGACCAGATTACCTTCCGGGAGGGAAATCAAGGGAAGTTGCATTTTTCAGATGCAGAGCAATTGGCAAAAAAGCTTGCGGACTATTTGTCCGGACAGGTGGAAGGAGAGGTGAGTATGACCGGGCAATTGCGAAGGAATTTGGAAATCATTGATACCGTGGAATTGATTGTAGGGACTGATGATTTTGAAAAAGTGCGGAATGCCTTAAACGAACAGCCCGAGCTGGAGTATTATGAAAAAAAATCGGGACCCTTTGTATGGCGGGGGGAAATCAAAGACGTTAGTATGCCTTTGGAGGTGCTGCTCTCTTCTCCACAGGACTTTGCCAAAAACCTATTCATTCATTCTTCCTCGCCTGAACATTTGGCCGCTCCGGTGGAAGCCTATGGAACCCTTCGACAGGCGGCAGCCCAATTGCATCCTTCTTCGGAGCAAGAATTGTATGAAAAGCTTTCCATGGACTTTGTACCTCCTGAAATGCGGGAAGGGACCTTTGAATTGAAATGGGCCAGAGAGAAGAAAATTCCCCGGTTGGTAGAGATGGAAGATCTGAAAGGAATTTTGCATAATCACTCTACCTATAGTGACGGGCAACATACCCTGGAAGAGATGGCGGCTTATTGTAAAGAGCTGGGATACGAATACCTGGGAATTTCCGATCATTCCCAGTCGGCATTTTATGCCAATGGTCTTTCTCCTGAGCGGGTAGAAGAGCAACACAAAGAAATCGATGCCTTGAATCATAAGCTGGCTCCTTTTAAAATATTCAAGGGAATTGAATCCGATATTCTCAACGATGGGAGTTTGGATTATGAAGAGGAGGTATTGGCGAAGTTTGATTTTATCGTGGCCTCTGTTCATTCCAATTTAAAGATGGATGAAAAGAAAGCTACAGAGAGATTGTTGAAGGCTATTCGAAATCCTTATACCACCATACTCGGTCATCCTACGGGGCGCTTATTGCTCAAGCGGGAAGGCTATCCGATAGATCATAAAGCCGTGATTGATGCGTGTGCAGAACACAAGGTTTCCATTGAAATCAATGCAAACCCCTGGCGCTTGGATTTGGACTGGCGTTGGGTGCGCTATGCCTTGGACCAGAATATTATGATCAGTATCAACCCCGATGCACATGAGAAAAAAGGGTATCATCATATGCGTTATGGATTGTTGGTAGGGCGTAAAGCAGGGCTTACCAAAGACATGACCTTGAATGCGTTGAGTGTGGAAGAAATAGAAATTTTTTTTAGTAAAAAGGGAAAGAAAGTGTAGCAACCTTACCCGAAGCTCAGTAGGTTGAGTGGGGAGTGTATCATCTGGCCTATATGCCTTTTGTTCTTTTACTATATTATTGTAAATAAAAAGATATGGTAGAAAATTAAAGGCACATAGGCTTTATAGTTAGAGCATTATGAACAAAATAAAGGCTGTGTTTACTCCCTTTAAATACTGAAAAAATACCCTACTTCTTACTTATGGCATACTTTTTAATGAATTTGTACTTTATTAAGAAGAAACTTCTAATTTTTTAAAAAACATTGAGTTTAAATTTTTTTACAATGAAGAAAATCGCAGCAACTTTATTTGGGGTTTTACTTATCAGTACAATGGCCCTGGCACAGAGTCCGATAGGGAAAGGTGGAAAGCAAATAAACTTTGGTATTGGTCTTGATGGGTGGGGAGTGCCTATTTATGGTGGAATGGACTTTGGTGTTCACCCGGATATCAGTTTAGGTTTTGAATTGAGTTATCGTTCTTATGGTAGAAAATATAGGACCCATAAGTATAATAGCAGCATTTTTGGTGTAGCTGCCCGTGGTAATTATCACTTCAATACGGTATTGGATATTCCTCAAGAGTGGGATTTATATGCAGGGTTAAACCTTGGATATTACCACTGGAGTACAGACAATGACTATCCATGGGATGACGATTCTGGTGTAGGATTAGGATTACAACTTGGTGGCCGTTACTACTTTTCAGACAAATGGGGAATCAATTTGGAGTTTGCCGGAGGTAATGCGGTATCCGGAGCAAAATTTGGTTTGAGTGTGAAAATCTAAAGCACTTTTACCTATACATTCTATAAGCCCGCTTTGAAGATGCAAAGCGGGTTTTTTTGTGAGTACAGCTCCGAGAAGAAAGAGAAATCACCAAAGCTTCAACTCATCCATCAATCCTCCCTTCCTTCAATCCATCAATCCTTCCATCCTCCAATCCCTCTGAAATTAGCCGATAGCGTCTTCAAAATGCCGTACCGTACTCCGGTTGGCTTGAAGCGTGATGCTGAGAATATCAAACCGTATCTGGCAATGTTTGTTGGGGTGGGTGTGTAAATAATGCTCAGCTGTGGCCAGAAGTAATTCCTCCTTTTGGGCCGAAATACTTTGCTCCGGATAGCCATAGGCATCGTTGTTTCTTACCCTTACTTCTACAAAAATCAACCAGTTATCCTTACTGGCAATTAAGTCGATCTCGCCTTTTTTATATCGGTAATTTTGCTCCAATATGTCAAATCCCCGCCGTTTTAAATACCAACAGGCTATTTCTTCCCCGCGTTTTCCTATCATTAGATGTTGATTATTTCTCTTCATATGTCCACCGGATGTTCCTAATTTAAATGATGGCCGGCAACAAATATTTTTGAGTAGTGAAGTCAATTCAATGAAGTTCCTGAAAGAATGCTATGGATCCTGAAGAAGGTGCAATCGCCACAGCATTATTTTTTAGGAATCAATATCCGGAAGGTGGTTCCTACTCCCGGTTCGGATTGCCACACAAATATTTTTCCTTGATGATACTCTTCCACAATGCGTTTTACCAAGGTAAGCCCTAGGCCCCAGCCCCGCTTTTTGGTTGTAAACCCCGGTTGAAATACGGTTTTGAGTTTTGATTTGGGAATCCCCTTTCCCGTATCACTGATATCGATCATCAATGTTTTATTGTCGCGGGAGTTGCGGAGAAAAATATCGATTTTCCCCACTCCACTCATCGCATCTACGGCATTTTTACACAAGTTTTCAATTACCCACTCAAACAAGGGTTCGTTGATATTTCCCGAAAACTCTTCGCCGTGTTTGGGAACGATATTAATCCGTACTTTGGTAGAAACCCGCTTGCGCAAGTAAGTGACAATCCTTCTGACAGAGCGGAGTACATCGGTGGATTTGGGAACCGGCACGGAACCGATGCTGGAAAACCGAGATGTAATCATTTCCAAGCGTTGGGTATCTTTTGATAATTCTGTTAGAATGGATTCATCCACAGCATTGTCGGCCCGTAGGTATTCGATCCAGGCCATCAAGGAAGAAATTGGAGTTCCCAATTGGTGGGCCGTCTCTTTGGCCAAACCAACCCATACCCTGTTTTGCTCGGCTTTGCGGGTAGTGCTAAAAATAAAATAAGCCAAGATGCCCAGTATTCCGATAACGGTCAGCTGGATATAAGGGTAGTACCTAAGCAACGTGATCAAACGGGAGTTGGAGTAATAAACATAGTTACGGATGCCTTCCAGGTTGATTTCAATTGGCTCATACTCCTCTTTCATTTCCTGCATTTTCTCTTCCAGAAAATCCCGCTTTTCAAAAGGGTTAAGTCCTTCGGGCATACGGATGTTCCGGGCATCATACGGAATATCATGCTCATCCGCTACAATACAAGGCACTGACTCGTTTGCTACAATCACCTCTTCAAATAAGGTATTGAGGTTTTCGCTGGGCTCTAAAGAGATGATGAATTCCAAACTCCGGGCATACAATTGCACCTGTTTTTTTTCCCGTTCGGCTAATTGCTTCACCAGCCAATTCGTATATAACAAGGAAAACAAACCAATGAGTAATGCCGAAGAAACGATGATCCATTTCGCCTTATTCTTATTATAATACAAGTTGATCAAAGCCAGTCAAATTTTAGTGATGGAAATTAAAAAGACATTGGTTACCCTGTTGTTAGCCAGCCAATGCCTTTCCCTTTGCTATCTCTCAACTTAAAATACGAGTGTGTTGGGTAGCATCGAGCGTATTTTAATCAATTGTTCTTCTTCAATCGGGTTATCCGCTAACATGATGATTTGCAGTTTGCCAAGGCTACTCATGGAAGCCGGTAGTTGAGTTAATTCGTTCCCATTTAAATACAATTGCAGCAAATTACCTAATTCTCCTATCGTTTCGGGTATTTCCTTGATTTTGGCATTGCGAATACTGAGCACTTGAATAGTAGGAAGCTTTTTGAGTATATCCAGACTTTGCCGGAGATCCAGGCCGGGGTTTTCATCCAAGACTAGTTTCTCCAATTTTGGCAGTTGTGTGACCAATTCCGAAAGTTGTTCCAGATTTTGATTGGTCAGGTTTAATACACGCACTTTGTTGGGCTCTTTCAAAGCTTCTGCGATAGACGTATACTCTTTGGCAGGAATCAAGCTTTCCGGTTCTGGCTGAATGACAGTTGCGGGTAATTTCTTTTTCAAGGCAAACAGGGTGTTGACCGGAATAGGGTTGTTTACCAAAAGCAATTGTTGCAGGTTAATGAGCTTTTCAAAACTCACCGGGAGTACTTCCAGGCGGTTATTGACCAAGTTTAACTCTCTCAAATTGTTGAGGTTTCCAATAGAAGATGGTAAAATATCCAGGCGGTTTTGTCGGAGGATCAACTTTCTAAGATTGGTCAAATCGCCAATTTGGGAGGGAATAATGGAGATTTGGTTTTCGCTCAGTTCCAAAGATTGTAAGTTTTTCAACTCTCCAATGGCAAAGGGAACCAAGGAAAGTTGGCAGTACGAAAGGTCCAAGCTCTTCAATCCCGGTACTTTTTGAAGGATATGTACGGTTTGTTCGAAGTCAATCCCGGGGTTTCCGGCCAGGTTAAGAATGATTAAAGACTTTAATTGCCCCACTGTGGATGGAGTGGCCTTTAAACTGTTTTGTTGCATATTAAGGGAAAGCAATTGCTTTAGTTGTCCCATTTCCGAAGGTAAAGTCTTTAGTTGATTTCCGGCCAGGTTCAGTTGTTTGAGTTTGCTTAATTTTCCGGTAGAGGCTGGCAAACTTGTCAGTTTGTTGAAACTCAAATCCAACAACAAAAGGTTGGGTAGTTGGGAAAGCATTTCAAAAGACTTGTCCCAGTTTAGCGCAGGGTTATTACTCAAATGTAAAATTTCCAAGCCCTTAAGCTCCTTTATTGCTTCCGGTAGAGTCGTTAATTCATTATTGCTCAAGTATAATTCCCGCAAATTACTGAGGTTGCCCATACCACCGGGAAGCTGTTTCAATTGATTTTGAGACAAGTTTAAAGCAACTAAGTTTTTGAATTTTTTTACGGTTTTGATGACCTCTTCTATATTCAATTGAGGGTTATTGGTCAAATCCAGTACATATAAGTTTTTTAGCTTTTTTAAGTCTTTGGGCAATTCTTTTAAGTCTTGTCCTTCCAAACTCAGTTTATATACCTTATCCGTTTCCTTCAGTGCTTCTTCCAAACTGTAGTAATATTTTGCTTTCGCCAGCTGCTGGTTGTTGAACTCTTGGGCTACTGTTTGGAACAGTGTGAATATTCCAAGTAACAGAGCCATTACTAGTTTCCTGATCATTGATGTATTTTTTAGTGGATTGTCAGTTTATTTAAATTGAAAACGGTCATAGCCAAGCGGCTTTTTCATCCCCTTTTACAAAGATGACCATCACCAAAGATAGAAAACTAATACTGATTCGAAAAAAGGAGGCGGGCGTAAGCTTTATGAAAGCGAATAGGAGGGAACGAAGTGCAGAGGGATTACTACTATAGTTACCTGTTTTATTGAAAATTGGATATTTACTCATTAGGCTGTATCTTCCGGGATTGAGTCAAAATCAGAAGCCTTGAAGACGTTAGAACTGTACTTAAAGATGTTTAGCGAAGTAGCTTGGGGGACCCCCTTGTTACTTTTATTGTTAGGGGGAGGGTTGTTTTTTACGGTGTACTCCCGCTTCCTGCCTTTCAAATATTTAAAACATGCCATTGATGTACTCCGGGGAAAATATGACAAAGACGATGATCCCGGGGATATCAATCACTATCAAGCTTTGGCCTCAGCAGTAGCGGCTACTGTCGGAATGGGTAATATCAGTGGTGTGGCAGTGGCCATTACTACCGGAGGCCCCGGTGCATTGGTGTGGATGTGGTTGAGTGCCGTTTTAGGAATTTCCACCAAATTTTTTACTTGCTCTTTGGCCATTATGTACCGGGGAAAAGACTCTGCCGGGCACTTGGAAGGCGGACCCATGTATGTGGTGCGGGAGGGCTTAGGCCCCAAATGGAAAGCATTGGCAGTTTTATTTTGCGTAGCCGGACTGTTCGGTTGTTTGCCTGTTTTTCAAGCCAATCAGTTGACACAAGTCATCCGGGATTTGCTTCTGATCCCCAATGGATGGATGTTGCAAAACAGTTGGTTTGAGGCCAATTTGGGGCCTACAGCCTATTCTGATTTTTTGACCGGCACGGTGATTATGCTGATCGTGGCCACTGTCACTTTTGGAGGTTTACACCGGATTGCCAACGTAGCGGGAAAGTTGGTGCCTTTCATGGTGCTTACCTATATTTTGATCGTTTTATATATTCTCATCACGAATATCAGTGAAATTCCGGCAAGCTTTGCATTGATCTTTTCCGATGCCTTTACAGGAAAAGCCGTATTGGGTGGCCTGGTAGGGGAAGTAATCCGGCAAGGAGCCAGAAGAGCGGCCTTTTCGAACGAGGCGGGTATCGGTACGGCCCCGATGATGCACGGTGCAGCCAAAACCAAAGAACCTATTCGCGAAGGGCTTGTGGCAATGCTGGGCCCCGCCATTGACACCCTTTTAGTTTGTACGATGACGGCCCTGGCAATTATTGTAACCGGTGTGTGGGATCAAAAACACAAACTCAACATAGAAGTATTGGATACGCAAGGGAACCCTGTGATAACAGGTAAAATATATACACCTACCGATGAAGAGGAAAACAATGCTGATGCCTATCCGATTATTTATACTTCCACCACCTTGCTTGACAACATAGATTATGAACAAGCATTAGGTGTCTTTCATTTGGATTCATTAAATTCTACCGTGCAGTTACAATTACCTGTTGCTGCTTCGGAGGTATCCCTTGGTACGATCCGCTTGGTAGTCAATACTCCTTTCAAATCCTATAAAAAACACCAATGCATTGCTACGGCTTCTATGGGTGCTTTTCAGCTGGAAGGTGATCATACCTTAAAAGGAGCTTTAAGCACTCCGGGCGGTTTTTATCAGAGCTTTGTAGAAAGTAAAGTGAAAAATGGTGTGACCCTGACCGCTACGGCATTTCAAGCCGAAATGTCGACCACTGGCATATTGCTCTTGGGTATTTGTGCTGCGGTATTTGCCTTTTCTACCTTGTTTAGTTTTTCCTATTACGGAGCCAAATGCAGTTCGTTCTTGTTTGGGAGTGAATCTGTCAAAATTCACCGCTATTTTTATGTATTGACGATTTTGTGGGGAGCGGTTGTGTCCATTGATTCGGTGATTAATTTAATTGACGGAATGTATGCCTTGATGGCGATACCGACCATGGTGTCGGCTTTATTACTTTCACCGAAAGTGCTACAAGAAGCCCGGAAATATTTTGAAAAATACGGTTGATACGAATAGTGATTGGGGCTGGGCTTTGAGAAACAGGTCAACATAAAAGCACTCAGGAAGTAATTTGTATAGGTGAGTTTACTGATATCGAACTTTAATCACCGGAAGTTTGAATGCCTAATGACAGTTTTAATTTATGAGAAAATTATTAATTTCGTGATAACTAACATTTTTGCCTCTTCTCTCTTTCCTATTAAAAGCAAATAAAACTCCCGCATATTTACTTCTGAAGCGAGGGTCGTTTTCAATATATTTTATTAAGTGTGGACTGGTGAACAAGGTTATACTTTTTATGCTTGTTCATTTTTTTATTGGAGAATAAAAGCAGGAGGTATTGTCATTAATGTATTTTACAAAAATCAAGAAATCCACACTTTATGAAAATGGAAAAAATTGATACCACGCTTACCCGAATGCTAGGCATTCGCTATCCGATTATCATGGCTCCTATGTTTTTGGTATCCAATACAGCGATGAGTATTGCCGCCATCCAACAGGGGATTACAGCGGCTATACCTGCTTTAAATTACCGGACTGAAGAAGAGTTTAAATCGGCTATCCGTCAAATCAAGGCACAGGCAAAAGGTCCTATCGGAATTAATTTAATTGTGAATAAGTCGAATTTCCGGATGAAAAAAGACTTGCAGACCTGTTTGGATTTGCATGTGGATTTTATCATTACCTCCTTGGGAAGTCCTAAAGAAGTCATCCGGGCTTGTAAAAAAGAAGGGATTAAAGTGTTTTGTGATGTTACAGAAGAAACCTATGGCCGGAAAGTAGAAGATCTAGGGGCGGATGCTCTGATTGCTGTGAATAATCAGGCCGGAGGCCATGCCGGAAAGCTGTCTCCGGAAGAATTGATTTCCATCTTAATAAAAACTTGTGAGATTCCGGTGATTTCTGCCGGAGGAGTGGGAAATGGTCAACAATGGAAGAAGGTGTTGGAATTGGGGGCTTGTGGCGTTTCCATGGGCAGTCCTTTTATTGCTTCGCACGAGGCGGCTGTTTCTCAGGAATATAAAGAGGCGATAGTACAGTATGGTGCCAAAGATATTGTGATGACCACGAAGCTTTCGGGGACTCCCTGTACCGTCATCAATACTCCTTATGTACAAAAAGTAGGAACCGACCAGAGTTGGTTGGAAAAACTGTTGAATAATAATAAGAAGTTGAAAAAATTTGCCAAGATGCTTACCTTCCGGAAAGGCATGAAATCACTGGAAAAAGCAGCTTTCAACACAACCTACAAAACGGTATGGTGTGCAGGGCCATCTATTGAGTTTGTCAAGGAAATCCGGCCGGTAAGCGAAATCATAGCTGCAATGGTGGAGGAGTATGAGGCTGTGCCCCAATGACCGAAACCCGGAACGGACTTATGCTATAGGCAGTGACAATTCCGGGTTTCTTTTGTATTATCTTCTTTTTCTGAATTTGATACGGGGATGCGATTTGCGTCTCCGTTGGTTTCTTTTTCGTTTTTTCTTGGCCTGTTTTACATTGGGCTCTTTCTTGCGAGGACCAAAGAGGCTTTCAAAGAAATTGGCCATAAAGGGGGCATTGTCTTTAAAAGCCGGACAGTCCAACAGTCGTAACACTTCTCCGGAAGGCCTTTTAAAACGGGCCCGTGATACGGCCTTGAGACTTTCGTCTTTGTTAAGTTGTTGCATGAATTTCCCCCAAATGGGCAGGGCCATGGTGGCGCCTTGTCCTAACTTAATAGAGCGGAAATGAATGTTGGGGTAATCAGAGCCTACCCATACCCCCATCACCAAATGAGGAGTATATCCCATAAACCACCCGTCAGCATGAGATTGAGTGGTTCCGGTTTTTCCGGCAATATCATTGCGCAAACCATATCGCGAACGCAAGGAAGCCGCTGTACCACTATCTACCACACTTTTCAACATTTCCGTAATGAGTTGTGCGGTTTGAGTGGACACTACTTTTTGGGGGGAAGTAGCTGGCCGGAAGTTTTTCAATACTTTTCCATGCTTGTCTTCTATCCGCAGTAAATAATGGGGCTTTACTTGATAACCTAGGTTGGCAAAGACAGAGTAGGCGTTGACCATTTCGTACAAAGAAATATTGGCTGCTCCCAAGGCGATAGAAGGGACCGGTTCGATATCGCTTTCAATTCCCAGTTTTCTTGCAAACTGGATGGTATTATCGATGCCGTTTTCTAATATTAGTTTTACGGAGACCGTATTGACCGATTTGGTCAGGGCTCCGGTCAGGGAGTATTTTCCTTCGTAGTTTCCATCGGAATTTTTGGGTGTCCAATCGTCGTATTCCGCATAGGAGACAAGCTCGTTGGAAAAATATTGACAGGGAGAAATGCCGTTTTCCAGGGCAGCTGCATAGACAATAGGCTTGAAGGTAGAGCCCACTTGCCGTTTGGTTTGGGTATTGACATGATCGTACTTGAAATACTTATGATTAATACCGCCTATCCATACTTTCACAGCACCGGATTTGGGGTCCATGGCCAATACTCCCGCGTGTAAAAAATGCAAATGATGCTTGACCGAATCCAAAGGACTGATTTCTTTCTCTTCCTCACCTTGCCAAGTGAAAATAGTAGTTTTGACAGGTTGTTCAAAAACTTCCCGGATCTGTTTTTCTTTCAGTCCTTGTTTTTGTAATTGTTGATAGCGGGGAGACTGTTGGGCCAGCTTCCAGACAAAGGATTCATCTTTGCCCCAGGGAGTGCGGTTTTTCCAATGTTGGAAGAAGAGTTTTTGCAGCTCTTCCATATGTGAACTCATTGCCTTCTCAGCCATAGTCTGAGCGCGAGAATCTATCGTTGTATAGATTTTAAGTCCGTCTGTGTATAAATTATACGGAGTGCCGTCTTCTTTTTGTAAGGACGCTACTTGCTGTTGAAGTTCTTGCCGGAGGTGTTCTCGGAAGTAAGTCGCCAGGCCTTCGTTATGGGTTTGATATTGATAGTCCAGCTCAATGGGAAGTTGTTGTAAGGAGTCTTTTACACTACTTTCCAAATAGCCATATTTTTCCATTTGACTCAGGACTACATTTCTTCGCTCTTGAGATTTTTCCGGAAATAACCGGGGATTATAAGTATAATTGGCCTTGAGCATCCCTACCAATACTGCGGCTTCCGCTACATTTAGTTCAATCGGTTTTTTATTAAAAAACCGCTCCGCAGCAGTCTCAATTCCGAAAGAGTGATCGCCAAAAGGAACCGTATTGAAATACAAAGTCAGGATTTCCTCTTTACTATACATCTCTTCCAAGCGATTGGCAATGATCGCTTCTTTAACTTTGCTTACTAATAATGCAAAGATACCGTAAGCCTCCCGGGGGTATAAGTTTTTGGCCAGCTGTTGGGTGATGGTGCTTCCTCCACCGGAACTGGCATCCTGCATCAGGATAGTTTTGAAAAATACTCTGAATAAACTTTTGTAATCGATACCGTTGTGTTCGAAAAAACGGGCATCTTCTGTTGCTACCAAGGCATCCGTTACATTTTTAGAAAGCTGTTCATAAGTAATATTGGTTCTTTCCTGAATGAAATATTTACCCAGTAGCAGGCCATCGGCCGAGTAGATTTCGGAAGCTTCGTGATGTTGAATATGAGAAAGCTCTTCGGAGCTAGGGAGTTTGCCAAAGCTTCCTTGGTGGACAGCCAATAAAAAACCGAAGGCGCAAAGAAGACCAAAGAGAAAAATGCCTATGATTCCCAATAATAACCACTTCCATTGGAAGTGCGTCCGTAGGTACTCTCCCATATGCCGGGCCTTGGCCGGGAACTGCTTGAGCTTTTTACGAAGATAGGTCAGTACGTTTTGTAAGTTGTTTGTCAGTTTCACTAATTCCTCCTCTTTCAGTTTGTTTATATAATCTTCACAAGCACAATGCCGTTTCTGAACACATGTGCGGGGAAGTAGTAGTTATTCTGCAAGTAATAGGGGAAGTAATTAAGATAAGTTGGGGAAGCATTTTTCTCTTGATGCCTCCAACAGTTTTTTCGTAAATTTGTACAAGGGCTTTTTGGCTGAGTGCAATAGCTCATGTGCAAACGTACTCTTGGTTAATTAATTTAAGCGAGTGTTAGCTAATTAAAGAAAATATTTGAGAGAACGATGCCTAACGGTGATTTTTTTGAATATGTAAAACAATTAACCGCCAGGTATTGACCCGTTTAGCTAAGAGTGACTTGGCTGAGTCCGTACAAAAGTACACACAAATCATGAGCTCCATAAAGATAGATATGATATTTTGATGTTAAATTTGTAAGAAACCCAAAAAAAGTGTAGAAAATATGTAACCTTTGTCAGTTAGGTTGCATTCATATAGATAAAGCTTTTAACAAACGGAATATCGATCTCGATGGAGGTTACTTTTTGACCTGAAATAAACAAATAGAACACTTACTTCGCTAGCTATTTTGACCAACTACTTCATGAAAAACTGAAACCAACCAAAAAATAGTTTTAACAAATAGTGTCAAGTTATGTTTTTGCTTATTTATCTCCGTTTTTTGGTCTTTTGCAGCATTTTTAGCGTATTGCTTCAATGTCCTTCAAACTCCACACAGCATCCTAAAGAAGAAGCTGAGCAAGAAGTCGAGTCCGGGGTATCCTGGTTGGGGGTGTGAGGTGTGTCTGTAGTTTTCGCTTGGTAGATGACCGTGAAAAGGTACATTGGAAAGTCGTAACGGAATTGATGTTCTTTTTTTGATGATGAAGTCGGGTGGTTTGCCTGTAACTCTTTTCAAAAAAGAAAAGCAAACCCGGTTTACTTTTTCTTTGGAAAAAACGACACGGCCATTATTACGCTACTCAAGGCATTTTGATGTTCGCAAGATTCGGTACCTCTGTCAGCACACAACTGTTCGCTGATGGAAGTACTTTTTTACTTTACAGCTAGTTCTATATTCTCGATCGACTATTCCTTCCAATCTCTCGTACAGCCTGGCAAAACATTGAGATTTGATAAATGTCCCATCCGGTAGCGGACTGCTATTAAAGAAATTTTCCTGTATTTTTGATGCGCTTAGTATTGGAAGTTTTTCCTTGACAGTGATGTGAAGGAACGAAATTAACGATGTGCTCTACTCGATTGCGATTATGAAAGAACAGAGGTTAAACATGCTGGATAGTTGGTTGGAACAAATACTGTCCGACTACGCTATCCCGGAAGATTGGATCATTTACATCATCCTTTTTATCAACTTAGCCCTTATAGGATTTCTGGGGGTTTTGGGATACTACTTTATCAAGGAAAGTGTCGTTCGTTTTTTTTCGAAGTATTACCAACGAACCGAATCAAAAATTGTTCAGGTACTGCTTAAGGATGAGATCGTCCGGGCCATAGCCCGTTTGTTTCCGATATTTCTGTTCGTATCGTCCGAGCCTTATTTGTTGCGAGCGTTTAAAAATGCACAACCTATAGTGTTGAAGCTTTCATATCTGGTTCTTCTGTACTTTATTTCTTCCAGTATTATCCGTTTTCTGGACTTTTTAAGGGAAATTCTCACGATTAGTGCCCGTACCAAAGACAAACCCATTGATAGTTATATTCAACTGTCCAAAATCATAGTATATGCCTTTACCACTATTTTATTCCTGTCCATTCTGGTAAACAAAGACCCCTTGTTGATTTTGGGAGCTTTAGGTGCTACCTCTGCCGTAATGCTATTGGTGTTTAAAGATACCATCTTAGGTTTGGTAGCCAGTGTTCAAATATCGGCTTTGGATATGGTAAAAGTGGGAGACTGGATACAAATGCCCAAATACGGTGCTGACGGAGATGTTATAAAAATCACATTGAATACGGTGAAGGTTTTGAATTTTGACAAAACGATTTCCACCATTCCTACTTATGCTTTGATTTCCGAATCGTTTAAAAACTGGCGTAATGTGTATGAAGTAGGGGGGAGAAGGATTAAACGTTCTCTGTTGATCAATATGAACAGTGTGAAATATTGTGAGCGGGAATTGTTGGAAAACCTACGTTCATACCGGCTTATTCAAAAAACAGTTGATAATTTGTTAACAAAGCTAGAGGAGGAAGAAAGCAGTAATACTATCGAAGAGCTGAAGAAAAACCAGGCCGATGAACAAAACTTCACCAATCTGGGACTGTTCCGGCAGTATGCCGAAAATTATTTAAAACATTCTCCCCGGATCCGGCAAGACATGTTTTTGATGGTGCGTCCTCTGGAGCCCACACCCCGAGGAATTCCCTTGGAGGTTTATGGTTTTACCAACGACACCTATTGGCCCAATTACGAGCGGATACAGGCCGATATCTTTGATCATTTAATTGCAGTAACCCAGGATTTTGATCTGGAAGTCTATCAGGAACCTACAGGTTTGGATTTTCAAAACCTTTCCAAAATGGGTTTCAACGGGGAAAAGAGTTGATATTGAGGAAGAAGAGTGATATCTTATTAAAAGAATCTCTTTATTTCTACAAAGTAAACTCTAAACCAAACACTATGGCAAAACTTATCAAAAAACGCTTGATCAGAAACTGGTGGCTGTTTCTGTTAAGGGGGATCCTGATTTTGGTATTCGGTATACTCGCTTTGATAAACCCGGGCAGTACACTTTTGGCCCTGGCAGTGGTATTTGGCAGTTTGATCATGGTAAGCGGTTTCTTTTTCATTTTGGCCGCTTTTTTTAATACGCAAAACGAAGGTTGGGGCTGGGTACTTTTTGAGGGCCTGGTGGATGTGTTGTTTGGAATTGTCGTGCTTTCCTACCCGATAGAGGTTGTCAAAATATTCATTCTGATTTTAGCTATCTGGGTCTTGATGATTGGAATTGTTCAAATTGTGGCTTCATTACATTGGCGGAAAATTTACGATGGCTGGTGGATTGTTTTTACCGGAGGGCTGGCATCCGTGATTTTTGGCTTTTTGTTTTTGTCGAATCCCTTCGGAGGAGCAGCAGCACTGATGATTGTGATCGGCATTTACGCAATGCTCCTTGGCGCTTCCGTCATTTACTTGGCTTTCCGTATTAAAAATCTCACTTCAGACGGATAAGAATCCATCCTATCCAAACGGATGAGATAACGCTGCGTTGAGCAATGCAAAAATATGAGTTTCAACGTTGCGACTGGCTCATCGTCTTGGTTTCCTCTCAAGCAATTCTGAAACGAAGGGTTGAGAGGAAATACCCTGTTGTTTTATCCTTGAAAAAGGTACTTCGAAATTGATCTTTTCAAAAGATTAAATATCATTGGAGAGATTTGAAAAATGAAATTAATTTTTTTACACATTACATGATGCGGATATTTTTACTGATCTTTTTATGCTCACTCTCCTCTTCTTTTTTAAGTCAAAGTTTTGCTCAAGATACTCTTCGAGTGGGCTATTCTCCTTCTCCTCCTTTTGTTACCACTACAGCCAATGGCTCTGTGGAGGGAATCAGTGTTTGGCTATGGGAAAAAATTGCCGATGACCTTAACATTACTTACCAATTGGAAGAAATGCATTTGAAAGAGTTGCTGGCAAAATTGGAAACCGGGGAAATCGATATGAGTCTGAACCCCTTGACCGTGACCAGCGAACGAAATGAAGTGATCCGGTTTTCCTATCCTTTTTTTGTTTCGAATTCCACCATTGCCACCAGGTCCCAATCCACTTTTGAGCAAAGTATTGCATTTATCACTTCTTTCTTCTCATTTAATTTTTTTAGTGCTGTGATGGCCTTGTTTGTGGTGATTTTGTTCTTTGGTTTCTTTGTTTGGCTGTTTGAGCGAAAGCAAAACCCGGAAGAATTTCAGCCGGGTATCGAGGGTGTTTGGAGTGGTATCTGGTGGTCAGCCGTGACTATGACAACGGTGGGGTACGGAGACAAATCCCCTCAGACTACCGGAGGCCGGTTGGTGGCTTTGGTTTGGATGTTTACGGCGATTGTGATTGTTTCGGGGTTTACGGCCAGTATCGCATCCGCACTTACGGTGAACCAACTTAGCTGGGATCAGAATAAAGTTGAAGATTTTAAAGAAATACAAGTAGGCACGGTAGTATCTTCCGCCACACAGGAATATTTGGATAAAAAATTCTTTAAAAGTGTTAATTCCTATTTGAATATTGATGAGGGGTTACAGGCTTTGGAAAAAGGAGAGATCAGGGCGTTTATGTACGATGAACCCATCCTCAAGCAAAAAATTTACGGTGATAGTTTGTACAGTACGATTGAAATAATGCCAATCAAATTCAATTTACAATTTTATTCTTACGGTTTCTCCCAACAGGTCGATTACGATTTGCGGGAACAAATCTCCGGAAGAATCATCGAAATGACCGAACGGGCAGAATGGAATATATTGCTTGCCGAGTTCGATTTAGTCCGTCAATAGTTTAAGGCAACTGCTTTGCTACTTTAGGCTTTGGAGAAGGGTTGTTTGGTTTTTTCTCTTCCAAAGGGTTTGTGATCTGTTGCCAGGCTGTATACCCCCCGGCCAGGTTACGCACATCCTCAAAACCATAGTGTTGCAAGATCAAACAGGCCAGATAGCCCCGGAGTCCTTTTTGGCAGTAGACGATGATAGGCTGGGTACTGTCCAATGTTTGAATATGCTCGCGTAAGGTATCTAAAGGAATATTATGAGCTGTTAAGATTTGTCCGTGCCGTAACAGTTCCTCCGGGTTGCGTACATCCAGTAGAGTAAATGCACTGGAGGGATGTGAGCTTAGTATGCGTTGCAACTGAATACTATCGATCAGGTTAAATTGTTTGCGTTGGAGGTTTGAAGCGATATAGCCCGCCACAATGACCGGATCTTTGGCCGGGGAAAAAGGAGGGGCATAGGCCAAGTCCAATTGAGGCAGTTCATCAATAGTAAGTTTTGCATAAATACAAGTACTGAAAACATCTACCCGTTTGTCTACTCCTCTTTTGCCAAATACCTGTGCGCCCAATAGTTGATGGGTTTCCGTATGATGATAAATTTCCACAAAGATATCCGAACTATCCGGGTAAAAACCGGGAGTAGCTTGCGTAATAAAAAATGTAGATTGGAAAGGAATGCCTTTGCTTTCCAATTCCCGGGGAGTGCAACCGGTTTTGCCCAAGGTATATTCGAATATTTTTAAAATGGCCGTACTGTTGGCTCCTTTAAATTGCTCTTTGCCCCCGGCGGCATTGGCACCGGCCGTGCGGCCTCCTTTATTAGAGTGGGTTCCCATGGGGAAAAAACTATGCTCTCCGGTAACCAGGTTTTTCAAACTGGCACAATCACCGGCAGCATAAATATCCGGAAGGTTGGTTTCCATTTTTTCATTGACGAGTAATGCTCCGTTTTTTAATGCCACGGCTCCCTTGCTGGTGAGCAATTCCGTATTGGGGCGTACTCCCGTACCGATTAAAAGATAATCCGTTTCAATGCTTTTATCATCGTCCAGGTATAGGATGGAGGTTTGAGGGTCAATATAATTAATTTTCTTTCCTGTGTATAGAGTGATGCATTTTTCTGCCAGCAAGTGTTTGGCCATCAAAGAAAATTTGGTTTCGAAAGCCGGGAGAATGGTAGGAGCCATCTCTACAAGGCTTACTTCTTTCCCTGCTTTAAACAGGTTTTCGGCTACTTCTACTCCGATTAAGCCCGCTCCGGCTATGGTGATATGCTTCGCATTGGCAAGCACTCCTTCCCGGACGATTTTATCAAAATGTTCTAAGGTTTTACAAGGCGACCATGCTTCAAAAAGTTCGAGCTTGCCAATGGGTGGAATCACGGCATTTCCTCCTGCCGCATAAATCAATTTATCGTAGTTATATTCTCCCTCAGTAGTGTACACTTTATGCCGGATCGGGTCAATTTCTACCACCGGTTCATTCAAGCGCACGTCAATATTAAACCGTTGGCGTAATAAGTCGGGTTTTACCACCATCAATTGGTCTCTATGGCTGATTTTTCCTGACAAGGCATAAGGAATACCACAGGTGGCATAACTGATATTGGCCGTTTTTTCAAAAAGAATGATTTCACAGTGCTCATCGGTTCTCCGGGCTTTGGCTGCTGCGGACGGACCTGCCGAAAGCCCTCCTACTATAATGATTCTCTTGGGAGTCATGGTTCTTATACTGATGGATATTTATTAAGGCTGTATTGTTATTGTATGCATTTCCCCACTGGTCCGGGTAAATGGCTTGTATCATGCACTTTTGGAAAATTGATATACGGTTTTCCAAAGTGGGTATTTCTCACGAGTACAAAGAACTACAGAGAACGCCTGAATTCTAATGACTTAAATCATTAGAATATGAAACAATCATCATGTGAGAAAGGCTGCGTCTGGTAGAGACTAAAAGCGGAAATAAAAGGGCGGGTTATTTAAATCAAGCTTATCCGTTTCTGAATTTTTTGGTCAATCAAGTGGCAAAATACCTGGGGCTTTAAAGTACGCCAGTTGACAATCTCCATGTCTCCGCCATAATTGATGTACCAGTCGAGGTTGTATTTCTTCCATTCATCGATCACAAAATCCCGGAAGTTGATTCCGGCTATCCAACCTTCTTCCACATCATCAAACCACTCTTCGTAATAACAATCGTCCGATCCATGGAAATTCAGCACGTTTTCTCCGATAAGAATAAATTTGTTGATGGATTTTTTTAGAAAATGATCGACAATATTGCGCTTGAGAAACATGATATCGTTGTACAAAGTATCGTTCCACTCACCCAACATTTCAATGATCATATACCCTTCGTCATAATTGGCATAAAGCACTTTGATATAGAGCGTCTCCGAACCTATATAGTCCCAAAAGGGATGGATGTAATAGCCGTAAATATCATTGGTATAATAAGTCGTTTCGTATTGCTTGCCATAGAAGGGAGATTGGGCGTCTTCCGTGGCGTTGTAATATTTTTCCCACCGGTAAAAAGGCTCGATTTCGTGCATGATGGGTAATTGATTTTCAATAATTTTAATATAACACAGCTCCTTTCAGAGAGCTGGATTAACTTTACAAAGGTACGCTTTCTGAAGAGAAAGCAACTCGCTTTTTTCTGAATTTTCAAAGGGATTTTTACTTTGCGAATAAGGAGTGAAGTGGAAGTAATAAAGAGCATAATTTATGGAAAAAAAGAATACTATTAGCCTGTTGGGCTGTGGTTGGCTGGGCTTGCCTTTGGCAACCGCATTAGTCAAAGAAGGATATGACGTGAAGGGCAGTACAAGGCATACGGAGAAGTTTGCGCTTTTGGAAAAGGAAGGGGTAAAGCCCTACCGGATTGATTTGGATGATGAGGAAGAGCGTTTGGATTGGGGGGACTTTTTGGATACCGGTATTTTGTTGATCAACATACCGCCCGGAGTAAAAAGAAACCCTTCCGAATCGGCCTATGCACAAAAGATGGAAAAAGTAAAGTCGGCTTTGTTAGTGAGAGGACTTAGACAAGTGATTTTTGTCAGTGCCACATCGGTGTATGCCAACACAAATGCGGAGGTGGATGAGACGGGGCCTTTGGAGCAAAGCCCCAGAGCAAAAGCCCTTTGGAAAGCAGAAGAAGTATTTGTGAAAGACCCTCGGTTTCAATGCACGGTTTTAAGGCTTTCCGGACTCTTGGGGTATGACCGGGTTCCGGGAAAATACTTTGCCGGGAAACAAAACCTAACTACCGGCAGTATTCCCGTGAACTACATCCATCAAGACGATGCCGTCTTGCTGTTAAAGACTTTGGTGGAGCAGCCCCATTGGGGGACTGTTTTCAATGGGGTGGCTCCCTTGCACCCGGTCAGAAAGGATGTATACGAAGCGAATGCCAAAGAATTAGAATTTACTCCTCCCACATTTGCCGAACCTGAGGAAATACCTGCTTTTAAAGTGATCCGGGGGAGAAAGGCGGAAGAGCTGTTGCATTTCACCTTTAAATATCCGGACCCGATGAAGTTTTATTATGAGAAAAGCGAGTAAAGAAGGGTAGGGGGGCAGGTCGGGAGACAAGTTAAAATAAACCAATTAAAAAAGGAAATACCTAAGGTACTTCCCTTTCTCATTTGTTGCATACAAGTAGAACAATAAAATTAAGGAAATTTAGATTGAGTGATTTTAATATCTTTATCTGCGGCTTGAGATTCTATGTCAATATTTTCAGTTGAATGAGCTTGCACATGGTAAATGACGAAGGCAAACATACTGGCAATCAGTATGAAAGCAAGTAGTTTTTTGTTCATAGGTCATAGGTGTTGTGGTGTGATCGAGCACACAAGTAAAGAAAATAATTATACTATTTCAAGTATTTTTTTATTTTTTTCTGAAGAAAATTCTCAAAGGTACCCCTTCAAACCCAAAATGCTTGCGAATCTTGTTTTCCAGGAAACGCAGATACGCTTCTTTGATATGTTTGGGGTGATTACAGAAGAAAGCAAATACCGGAGATTTGGAGGGTAATTGCGTAATATACTTGATTTTAATATGTTTTCCCCGGTAGGAGGGAGGCGGAGTTCGTTCGATTTCTTTTAATAAAATATCGTTGAGTTGTGAGGTCGGAATCTTTTTGGTTTTGTCTTCATAGACTTCAATGGCTTTCTCAATCACTTTGAAAATCCGTTGTTTGGTCAGTACGGAGGTGAAAATAATCGGCAAATGGTCGATGCCGGAGAGCTTTTCCCGGAGTGCCTTTTCAAAGGTGTCTGCCGTACGGGAATCTTTTTCTACCAAGTCCCATTTGTTGATCATCAATAAGATCCCCTTATTGTTCTTTTTTGCCAGGTGAATAATGTTCAAATCCTGGGCTTCCAAGCCACGGGTTGCATCGACAATAACAATACAAACATCCGAATGCTCAATGGATTTGATGGCTCGCATCACCGAATAAAACTCAATGTTTTCACTGACTTTAGCCTTTTTCCGGATTCCGGCTGTATCGGTTAGGATAAAGCTTTTGCCATAGGCCGTATAGTGAGCATCCACAGAGTCGCGGGTAGTGCCGGCTTCATCCGTAACAATGCTGCGGTTTTGATTCAATAAGGTATTGACAAAAGATGATTTTCCCGCATTGGGCCTTCCCACTACGGCAATTCTGGGAATTTCTTCCTCTTCCACCTCTTCTTCGGGTTCGTCAAAGTGGGATACGGTGATGTCCAACAGGTCTCCGGTACCGGTGCCATTGGCAGAAGAAATGGCATGTACTTCTCCCATTCCCAATTCGTAAAATTCTGCGGAAGCATGCATGCGCTCGGTATTATCCGCTTTGTTGGCAACAATCAATACCGGTTTTTTCGAACGTCTCAGGATTTTTGCAAAATCCTTGTCCAAATCGGTGAGACCGGTATTACAATCTACCATAAACAAGATGATAGAAGCCTCTTCAATCGCTATGTTTACTTGTTCCCGGATGGCCTCTTCGTATTTATCGTCTGATCCGACTACATACCCCCCGGTATCAATGACGGTAAAAGGTTTTCCTATCCACTCGGCTTTCCCGTAATGCCGGTCACGCGTCACCCCACTGACATCATCCATAATCGCTTCCCGCTGCTCTATCAGCCGGTTAAACAAGGTAGATTTCCCTACATTCGGCCTTCCTACAATCGCCACTATATTCGCCATAGCTTTAAATATGTTTTTTGGATCTCTTTGAATCTTTCAGTTAAAGGCAAAACCATCCCAGAGGCTTTGCCAACAAACTTCTGTTGAGCGCTTTCCAGACAGGTAGAAGGAATGCTAAACAGAACGAACCCGCAAATATCGCAATCATTTGGGAAAGAACAGAGTATTCCGCAGGGAAATCAACGAAAGCTTTATGAAGTGGCCTTGTGTAAACTGCTCCGGTCATTTCCTTTGATAGAGAGAAAAGCGTATTGGCAACGTATTTTTTCTACAAAAACAGTGTTTAACGATTGACTTCTTGTTGTTGCTCTTTGGGTGCCTTTGCAAACCCGTTGTCGGAAGGGCTTTCCAGGTATACTCTGGATTTGGGCAAGTACTCCGGGTAGTGGTGTTGGATATAGTGGATTAATTTTTCCCGGACGCTACAGCGGAGGTCCCAGGTAAGACCGGAATTGCGGGCAGACATCAAGGCCCTCAGTTGAAGGGTACGTTCCGTATTGTCTACCACCTGAAGCACACAGGTATTCCGGTCCCAGTGAGGTTCCTCTTCCAGGATTTCTTTAAGTTTTTGACGGATTTTATCGACCGGCATTCGATAATCAGTATATAGAATCACATTCCCAATTAAGTCGGCAGTGGTTTTTGTCCAATTTTGAAAGGGCTTTTCTATAAAGTAAGTGATGGGTAAGATTAACCTGCGCAAATCCCAAATTTTGACCACTACATACGTGAGGTTGATTTCTTCGATTTTTCCCCACTCTCCTTCTACCAGTACGGCATCATCCAGTTTGATGGGTTGCGTAAAGGCAATTTGAATGCCGGCCAGCAAATTGGCGATGGACCGTTGGGCGGCAAATCCTACAATGATACCCGCCACTCCGGCAGAAGCCAACAGGCCTTTTCCAAAGTTTTGCAGGGCATTGATATTCATCGAAATAGCCGCAATGCTAATGATCACAATGGCGATGACGCCTATGCTTTTTAAAAACTTCAGTTGGGTTTGCATTTTCCGGGCCTTGAAATTGTCTTCTACCGAAATATCGTATTTCTCCAACAGCAAATCTTCAAAAAGATATAACAAACGGATTCCTATCCAACTTAAAGAGATGATGAAGGCAACCTGAAAGATTTTAATCCAATAAGGGTTTACCAGTTCTTTTTGTTGGGTGAGAAGGAATAAGGTAATGAAGAAAGGAAGCAGGCTATATAAGGTACCGTGCAAGTGTTTTAGCACCTTGTTTAAAAAAGAGTGGTTTTGCTGCTTTTGATAAAATTCGAGGGTTTTGATGACCATAAACCGCAATACCAAACCGCTGAAAAGCCCGGTGGAAATTAACAGACTATGGATCAAGAGAGAACTTTCTATTTGCCAGTGTAAAACGTTCATGTTTTTGAAGTTTATCTTTTATCGGATATGATAGTAAATTGTCAAAAACAAGCCTGTTGTAAGTGGATAAAGATTCCATGTTTGAATGTCGGAGTGAGACTTTTAATTGACAAGCTTTCCTAGGGGAATCGTACGATAGAAGGTAATAAAAAATAAACATTATCAGGAGCTTATACAAGAAGTGCTCGCTTTCTTTTTACAAAGGATTGGAGAGGCAATACGCTTTGCCGCGGATGAAAATATAGGAGGAGTTTGTAAATAAAAAGCTTGGGGAAGGAAAGGGAAGTGAAGTCTTGTTATATATGCCAATGACTGACGAATGTAAAAATACGGAGCAAGTTATATGTCCGAAGTTCAACATACAACTTGCTCCGCCTTGAAAAATAAGCTACTTGGAAAAGGCTTAGTTCTTAATGCCTCTTCTGGACAATGCTCTCCGGTAGCGGTTAGCATTGTTGACGTGCTCCCGGTTGGTAGCGGCAAAATTATGATAGCCTGAGAAATCTTCTTTGGCACACATAAAAATATAATTGTGCTTTTTATAATTTAAAACCGCTTCAATGGAAGAAATCTCCGGGATGTTGATTGGGCCGGGAGGCAGGCCGGAGTATTTATATGTATTATACGGAGAGTCTACTTTTAAGTGTTTGTTCAGCACCCGGGTAATGGTAAAGTCTTTATTGGCGAATACCACTGTAGGGTCGGCTTCCAATAACATACCCCGGTTGAGCCGGTTGATATACAGTCCCGCAACGGTGGATTTCTCATCGGACTTGATGGTTTCAGCTTGTACGATCGAAGCCAAAATAGACACTTGAATAGGGGTGAGCCCAAGCGCTTCGGCTTTTTTTCTCCGCGCTTCATTCCAAAACCGGTCATATTCTCGTTTCATCCGGGCCATGAGTTCTTCGGCATTCGTAGTCCAATACATTTCATAGGTATTGGGCAAAAACATGGCGGCAATGGTGAGGGAATCGAAACCCAGCTCTTTTACCTTTTTTGGGTTGGTCAGTAAGGCATAAAACTCATCCGGGTTGGCAGTGATATTCCGGCAAAGCTTTTCGGGAAGCTCTTCTTTTAAACGAGCATTGGTAAATGTGACATTGACAGGCGTCTGGGCTCCCGAGCGTAAGCGCCTGACGGCATCGATGTTTGTTAAATTTTTGCTCAGGATATACCGTCCGGGTTTTATATTATCGTGGTAGCCCAACAGTTTACTTACAAACATAAATGAAACAACATCCTCTACGTATTGATGGGCCGTGAGAGAATCAAGGACTTGTTGGATGGTGGCCTTTTCGGGAATCAATAACTCCCCTTGCTCCTGACGCACGATCAGGTTTGGGTTTTTAAAAACCTGATAGGAATATACGATCAACATAATTCCCAATACGGATACTCCGGAAAATACGACCAAATATATGTTTCTGGCTTTCATTATAATGAGATCATTGGTTAAAAATACGAACCACTTCAGGAGTATATCTTACTCTTTCCTGAGTTGGACGTACATGACAATTTGTAAAGTGTTGGAAACCTTTTTCGATGAATACATTGCTTTACAGAGTGATTTTCATTGTGTTTATGTATTGCTCATAGCAAAGGCTCCGGATAGCAAAGTTAATGAGCACTTATCAAAATCAGGAAATCAGAGGAAAGAGTATTTTGGTCGGCAGGTACTTGAAGGGGTGTTTTGCTTTGTCCTAAAATAGGAAAAAGGATAGCAGGTAATACATTTGCTATCCTTTTTCTTGTGGTTATAGGGATTTTAAGACCGATTCCAGAGCCATTCCGCGAGAGCCTTTGACCAAGATAAATCCTTTGGATATTTTTTGTTCTCTCAGGTAGGTTTCAAGATCTGATTTATGCCGGAAAAAGAGAGAATCTTTGCTCTTGGCATTGAAAAAATGTTCTCCGCAAAACAAATTGAGGTAAAAATTTTTGCTCTCTACCAAGTCCACAATTTTTCGGTGTTCTTCTTTGCTGATTTCCCCCAGTTCGTACATATCTCCCAAAATGATGATTTTCGCCTTTTCGGTTTTCATTTGCGAAAAGCTCTCAACAGCGGCCTCAATGGAAGAGGGGTTGGCGTTGTAAGCATCCAGTAAAATTTCATTTTTGCCTTGTTGGATCAGTTGTGAGCGGTTGTTGGAAGGAAGGTAGTTGCGAATTGCATCATTCATATCAGCCGTTTCGATTTCAAAATACTTTCCGATACAGAGGGCAGTCTGAATATTTTCAAAGTTATACTTGCCCAATAGTTGAGTAGAGATAACCTCTTGGTTCAGCCGGTAGCGAATATAGGGGTCGGCTCCTATAAATTCGGCATTGGAAAAGTCGCCTTCATTGCCATAAAAAACAGGTTTTTCGAAGCGTTTGGCCATATTGGCAAGGAGGGGATCTTGCGAATGGATGAATGCCTTGCCCCCATGCTGTATAAGGTAATGATAGAGTTCGCTTTTGGCTCGTACATTGTTCTCAAAACTGCCAAAACCTTCCAGGTGATCTTTGCCGATATTTGTGATGAGACCAAAGTCAGGCTCGGCTATTTGGCACAATTCTGTGATTTCTCCCAAATGATTGTCGCCCAATTCGATGATCGCGATTTCAATATCTTTTTCCAATGCGAGCAAAGTCAAAGGTACGCCAATGTGGTTGTTAAAATTACCGGGCGTGGCAGCCGTTTTGTATTTCTTTTTCAATACCTCAAAGCTCAGCTCTTTGGTGGTGGTTTTGCCATTGGAACCGGTAATTGCGATAAAAGGAATGTTAAATTGCCTGCGGTGATGGCGGGCTAGTTGTTGTAAGGTTTTCAAACAGTCGTCTACCAACAGACATTGCTCCGAACTTTGGTATTGGGCTTCATCTATCAGGGCATATTTTGCCCCGTTTTCCAAAGCTTGTTTAGCAAATTTATTTCCATTAAAATTGGGCCCTTTTAACGCAATGAAAAGTTGGCCGGCTTGGAGCTGCCGGGTATCAGTACAAACTCCGTTACAGTCTAAAAAATAGTGATATAGTTTCTCAAGGTCCATAGGTATTGTCGGGTCAGATTGTTTGAAGTAAATTTACAAAAAAACAGAAGGCTTCGTCAGAAATCAAGAAGAATGCCTTAAAAAACATACAAACCGGGAGTGGTGGGGATGTATGGACAAAAAAGTTGTCTGTATATTTATGGATGAAAAACAACTAAGACCGGAGGAGGAGGATGGCTGAAATGCATAAAAATATGTTTTTTGTAACTCAAGACATTCCAATGAAAGTATATACAAGTCTGGCCCATATCCTGAAAGGGTGAAGTGAACAATAGGTTGTTCGTTATGAAAACATGTGTGAATCCCATGCATTTGTACTTTTGTTAAAATTAACTTTATCATAATGTCTAAAATTCATATTCAAACCACCCAGAACGTTGCTGTTGAATACGAAATAGCAAGTGCCGGAGACCGTATGATGGGATACTTGATTGATATGTTCGTGATTGTAGCATACATTGTTTCGGTTTCATTGCTCTTTACGGAAACATTGGGAAATGTGCCTATGTACATCTGGGTGATTGTCTACCTACCGGTTCTTTTTTATGATCTGCTTTTCGAAGTGTTTTTTAATGGACAGTCTCTTGGGAAAAGACAAATGAAAATCAAAGTGGTAGCCCTCAACGGAGGAGAAGCTACCCTGGGAAGTTACTTGATTCGCTGGATTTTACGGCCGATCGATTTTTCCCTGTTTGGGCCATTTGTCGCGTTGGTTACGGTAGCGGCTTCGGGAAAAGGACAACGTATCGGAGACTTGGCAGCGGGTACTTCGGTGGTGTATGTAGCGGAAAAACGCAAGCGTTTTACTCCCCGGATGCCGGATATGGAAACCGAGTATATACCTACTTTCCCTAGTGTGATCACCCTATCTTCCAGAGATATAGCGATTGTAGAGCAAGTAATGGCCAGCTATGGCAAAGGCGATAATAACGATGCCTTGTATATCATGCAAGAGAAAGTAAAACAAACCTTAGAGGTGGAAAGTGACTTGCCTCCCATGACCTTTTTACGGACGATTGTCAAAGATTACCATCATTATATGACCACAGGACATTAGTGGAAAGTTAAACATGCTCTAAATTGAATACTATTGACAGAGCCTTCTGCCAATGTTATGTCCGGTGAGTGTGCACCCCTTTCTTTTTCCAAGCCTCCTCCGGAGCTATTTGTAGCGGGTCTATCTTTATAAAGGTTCACCCCTTCAAAACATACTGTGTAGGGAGGTACCGTGTTTTTACCCGGACCGGAGCCGTTGTTCGAAAGCAAAGGCTACTTTCTGAAAAAAAAATCCGGGATTTTGAGCTCAATGGGTGGTCCGGTCCATTTTATCGGCCAGTTCGGAAAACACCACCGAACGGCTGGCGATTAGCCCAAATACCAGGGATACTAAAGATTCCTGAGACTTTTTGTGTTTGATCACCTGTAAGCTTCTGGCTAATTTGTATATCTTTGTGCGTAGATCTTTTTCCATAAAAAAGCTGGTTTTGCGGTGTGGAAACTTCAAAATTCAGCTTTTCTTTTTAATTATACATCACTCAAAACATAAATCACCGTGTAGAGTACGAATGATGAATAATATAGTCAGTATATCGCCTATAAAGCGTTTCATCAATTTGCTTAAAATTGACAAACAGGGAATTTTGAGCATTTATATTTATGCACTGTTCAATGGACTTGTTACTTTGTCGCTTCCACTTGGTATTCAGGCTATTATTAACCTGATTAGCGGTGGGCAGGTCACTAGCTCTTGGATCGTGTTGGTTATATTTGTAATTGCTGGTGTGGCAATTTCAGGGGTGATGCAGATTATGCAATTGGTTATATCGGAAAACCTTCAGCAAAAGATATTTACCCGTTCCGCTTTTGAATTTGCCTACCGTATTCCGAAAATGAAACTGGAAGCGGTAGACAAAGCCTATATTCCGGAATTAGTCAACCGTTTTTTTGATACCCTCTCCGTTCAAAAGGGCCTGTCGAAGATTCTGATGGACTTTTCAAGAGCTTCCTTACAAGTAATATTCGGACTTGTTTTGCTTTCCTTATACCACCCCTTTTTTATACTGTTTAGTTTGGTTTTGGTGACCATAGTGTATTTAATATTTCACTTTACGTCACCACAAGGGCTAAAAACCAGTTTGATCGAATCTAAATACAAGTATGAAGTAGCTCACTGGCTTGAGGAACTGGCCAGGGTCATGGGAACGTTCAAGTTGGCCGGGAAATCTCCCTTGGCAATGGCTAAAACGGACAATGCCGTTGCCGGATATCTTACTTCACGTAAAGCGCATTTCAAAACCCTGATGGTACAATATATTAACTTGGTGGGTTTTAAAGTGATCATAGCTGCCGGGTTATTGCTCATTGGGGGGCTCTTGGTAATCAATCAACAAATGAATATCGGGCAGTTTGTTGCCTCGGAAATTATCATCATTTTGGTATTGACTTCAGTGGAAAAACTCATCTTAAGTATGGAAATTATTTATGATGTGTTGACGGCCATTGAGAAGATTGGGAATGTGACAGATATCCCCCTTGAGAGAGATACCGGTACAAAGCTTATCTTAAAGAAAGAAGAAGGCCTTTCGGTTAACCTGAACAACCTCTCTTACCGCTTTAGCGATGTGAAAGGCGATATTTTGAAGGAGATTCATTTGGACCTTAAGGCAGGGGATAAGCTTTGCCTGTCGGGCTTTGAAGGCTCGGGCAAATCGTTGCTTCTTCAGATTATAGCGGGGTTATATGATGACTTTTCAGGAGTGATTGCCTACAACAATATTCCCCTTAGGAATTTGAATAAAGAAGAGCTCCGTTCGCTCATAGGTGATAGCCTGAACATCGAAGATATTTTTAAAGGAACCCTGGAAGAAAATATTACCCTGGGCAAACCGGGCATAGACCTTGAACAGCTTCGAAAGGCAGCCGAAGTTGTAGGGTTGACGGAATTTGTGAGAGCTCTTCCGGAAGGTTATGATACGATGTTGCTTCCGGAAGGGAAAAACCTGCCCAAAAGTGTCCGGTTGAAAATAATGCTGGCAAGAAGCCTGGCCGAAAATCCCCAGCTTATTCTGGTGGAAGATAATTTTAACCATCTGAACCCTATAGATAAAAATCGCTTCCTGGATTATTTGCTTACTAAAAAGTGTACCGTAGTAGTGGTGTCTAATGATCCCTATGTGGCAGCAAAATTCGGTAAGGTGGCCGTGTTGGATGACGGGCGGTTGATAGCCCATGACCCGTTTGAAACAATAGTAAATAAGGAATGGTATTTCAAGGTATTCCAAACCAAACTTACTTATGCTGAATTTAAGTCAAAATAGAATCGAAGGAAAAGTAGACATTAATTCCCTTCATTCATTTTCAATGCTAGAGGATTATCGAGCGAGTAAAATATTTTCCAGCCTTCTCGTCATTTTATTTTTTCTCTTATTTATCGTGATGTTTTTACCTTGGACACAAAGTATCCATTCCAAGGGATATGTGACTACCTTGCAGCCTAGCCAACGCCCTCAAACGGTACATTCGATTATTGGCGGGCGAATTGAAGAATGGTTTGTTCATGAGGGAAGCTTCGTCAAGAAAGGGGATACCATTTTATTTATGTCAGAAATAAAAGAGGATTATTTGGACCCTCAACTTCTGTCTCGCACGGAAGATCAGGTAAAAGCCAAAGAACTGACCGTAGAATCTTATACGAACAAAGTGGCAGCTCTCAACAGCCAAATAGGGGCTTTGTTAAAAACCAAAAGGCTAAAAGTGGAACAGGCGAAGAATTATATTCAACAGATCAAATTCAAGATACAGTCAGACAGTATCGATCTTCAGGCGGCAATAACCAAGAATGCGATAGCCCAAAAACAATGGGAACGGATGGAGCTGCTTTATAAGGATGGCTTGAAATCTTTGACCGAATTGGAAACAAGTAAGTTGAAATTACAAGAATCCCAAGCCAAAAAAATCAGTGCGGAAAATAAGCTGTTGAGTAGCAAAAATGAACTTATCAATGCAAAAGTAGAACTGCTTTCTGTTGAGAATCAATATAGGGATAAATTATCCAAAGCGGAATCGGAAAAATACACGGCGCTATCCAGTAGGTACGATGCAGAAGCGATGGTTACCAAGTTGCAAAACCAATATATGAATTATTCCGTAAGGTCAGGATTATATTACGTCACAGCTCCTCAAGATGGGTATATTATCAAAACGATCCGGTCCGGAATCGGGGAAACGGTAAAAGAAGGGGCTGAATTAATCAGCATTATGCCTACCCGTTATGAACTTGCTGTCGCAATGTATATCCGCCCGATGGACTTACCCTTGGTTTCCAAAGGCCAAGACGTCCAGTTTATCTTTGATGGTTGGCCATCAGTAGCTTTTTCAGGCTGGCCTAACCTTTCTTACGGAACCTTTGGTGGGAAAGTGGTCGCAGTTGACAACTTTATTAGCGAGAACGGTCAGTATCGTGTGTTGGTGGTTCCGGATCCTCAAGGGGAAAAGTGGCCTGTTGCATTGAGAGTAGGCTCGGGCGCATTTGGAATGGCCTTACTCAAAGATGTACCGATATGGTATGAGTTGTGGCGAAATTTCAATGGTTTCCCGCCTGACTATTATCAAACACAGTTTGAAAAGAAAAACACTCACAAAGCATTATCAATAGATAAATGAAATGCCTCTCGTGAGAACCACAAAAGAACATTGAATCTTGAAGTTCTTTTTGAACATATGTTTTCTGGGATATGCCTATTTATTAGCCCATCTTTTACGATAATTTTTAGCTTGTCAAAAAAAATCATTGTTGGCCATGCACTACTTATTGCTGTTAATGTTGGGGTTGCCTCTTGCTGCATTAGGGCAGGACTCTACAACCGAATTTACCCAAGAACAGTTGATTTGGTTTGTTAAAAAGTATCATCCGGTTTCTGTTCAGGGAGCATTGTTCTTGAAGGAAGGAGAAAGTACCGTAAGAAAAGCCAGAGGAGCATTTGATCCGTATCTTTTTACTCAACTGGACCAAAAGTATTTTAAAGATAAAACATACTTCAGCATCTTAAACGGAGGGTTAAAAGTGCCAACCTGGTACGGTGTTGAAGTGAAAGCTGAGTTTGAAAAAAACAAGGGCTTGTTTCTGAATCCGGAAAACAAGGTCCCTCTTTCCGGTTTGTGGAAGGTCGGGGTATCCGTCCCTATCGGGAAAGGGCTATTTATAGACAAGCGCAGGGCAATATTGAAACAGGCAAAACTTTTTGCTGAATCGGTACAGGCAGAGCAACAGAAGTTAATGAATGATCTATATTATGATGCTATCCAACATTACTGGAAGTGGGTAGGAGTATGGCATCAGTATCAGATATATGTTGAATCGGTACAACTGGCTTTGACCCGTTTCAATGCGGTGAAACAAAGTTTCTTATTGGGAGATAAACCGGCTATTGACACCCTGGAGGCCTTTATACATCTTCAGAACCGGATGATGGATAGGAATCAATATCAGCTTCTTTATCAAGGGGCTACTTTAGAGATGTCTACTTTCTTATGGTTTGAAAACAATACTCCTTTGGAGATTACGGATAGTTTACGTCCGCCCGTTATTGAAAAAATAAATTTAATTAATGCAGTCTCTTCGGATACGCTGGAAACCTTTTTGACGCAATTGGAGGCAACCCATCCCGAAATGCAATTGTACCGTTATCAGTTGACTTCTATGAAAGTGGAAAAGCGATTGAAAATCGAAGGCTTAAAACCTAAAATCAATTTGAACTATATGCTATTAAATGAGCCATCTGGTGTTGATTTTATAAATGGTTTGTCCAGTCAAAATTATAAGTGGGGGGTAGAGTTCGGATTTCCTCTCTTTTTGCGACAACAAAGGGGGGATTTGCAACTCACCCAATTGAAAATGCAAAAGACGGAATTGGGACAACAACAAAAGTTGTTAGAACTACAAAATAAGGTAAAAGACTATTATAATAAACAAATAAGTTTGCAGGAACAAGTAGTGCTTTTTACGGGTGTTGTAAATAATTATCGCCGGTTATTGCAAGGCGAAAGGCAGAAATTTAACAATGGAGAGAGCTCCCTGTTTCTGATAAACTCAAGGGAGAGAGATTTAATCCAGGCAAGGGCAAAGCTCATTGAGTTGCTCGTAAATTTTAATACAGCCCGTATGGGTTTGTATTGGGCTGTGGGACGCTTATATTGATACATCGCTCTACTATTTTTCGAAAGCCGGTCCACCGAATGTCGGTCCACCGAATGTCGGACCACCGAATGTCGGACCACCGAATGTCGGACCACCGAATGTCGGACCACCGAATGTCGGACCACCGAAATGTCGGACCACCGAAATGTCGGACCACCGAAATGTCGGACCATAAAGATGACCTTCTGAGCATTCTAAACTGAAAATTTTCATCCTCAAAAGGGGGGGACTTGAAGGGGCATCTCCTACAGCGAATTTGTAAAACTGTTATACAGTTCTTGGCTACAGCTTCTACTGGTTTTTGTTCGAAACTTACCTGAAGATTGAATGCTAGTGTATAAATTTGAAAACATAAGTCTTATATAGTTGTTTTTGAGGCTTCCTTGCGCAATTTTTTACAATTCCTCCTCAAAAAACCTTATAAAGAATAATGTTTTAACCTGATAAAACCAGATTCGAATCATGTTTCCTCTACAAACCGATTTCAACGAAGCCTTTTGGCAATGTGAACATATCCTGATTGACAGCCGGAAACTGATCAGCGGGGAGGGAACGGTATTTTTTGCTATTTATGGAGAAAGGCACGATGGGCATCACTATATAAAAGACTTGTACGAACGGGGGGTAAGGCGCTTTGTTGTGGAAAAAGATCTTTCGGAAGAAATTCATCAACTACCAGGAATACAATGCTGTCGGGTGAAAAGCTCTGTCAAAGCCTTACAAGAGTTTGTGGCGTATAAACGGGCACGGTTTTCACTTCCGGTGATCGGGATTACAGGAAGCAATGGCAAGACGATTGTCAAGGAGTGGTTGTATAGCTTACTGGAAGATGATTTTTCCATTGTGAAAAGCCCTAAAAGTTATAATTCCCAGGTAGGGGTACCCTTGTCCGTATGGGAGTTGAACCAACAACACAATCTGGGCATTTTTGAAGCGGGTATTTCGAGGGTGGGCGAAATGGAACATTTGCAGAAAATGATTCAACCTACCATAGGGATATTTACCAATATAGGTCCGGCTCATGCAGAAGGCTTCTCATCTCAAGAGCAAAAAATTAAAGAAAAACTGAGTTTGTTTACTGCTTGCCAAGTGTTGGTGTACTGCAAAGATCACCGGGCCATTGATGAACAAGCACAAAAACTGCCCTGCAAAAAACTTACTTGGGGTCAAGCGGAAGAGGCGGATATTCACTTTCAATTGTTTTCAAAAGATACCTGGAAATCCAAGGTGAAAATTGTTTGGCAAGAGCAATCCTTTGAAGTGGAATTGCCCTTTTCCGACCGGGCTTCCGTAGAAAATATCCTTCATTGTATTGCGGTTTATAGCTATCTGGGTATGCCGTTGGACGATTTGGAAAAGCGTCTTCAACGCTTGCGTTTACCCAAAATGCGTCTGGAGATTAAAGAAGGAATTAACAACTGTGTGTTGATAGATGATGCGTATAATAACGACCTGGCGGGCTTATCAGTAGCGCTTTCGTTTTTGGACCAACACAGTGAGTTTCGAAAGAAAACCTTAATTTTGTCCGACATGCTGGAAGCGGGAGGAAATGAGCGGAAACAATGCCAAGCCATCCAAAATCTACTTTCGCAAAAAGGATTACACAAGTTTATCGGGATTGGACGGAAGCTACTAGCCCATCAGGATGTATTTCAGTTTTCCGAACAGGCTTTTTATCCTTCTACTCAAGACTTTTTAGCTCAATTTCAACCGGAAAGATTTCAAAAAGAGGCGGTATTAATCAAAGGGGCCAGACGGTTTAACTTCGAACGAGTAAGTGCTGCTTTAGTCCAAAAAGTGCACGGTACCCGCTTGGAAGTGAACCTGGATGCAATTGAAGCCAATCTGAATTTTTATAAAAGCCTTTTACATGCGGATACGAAGGTGATGGTGATGGTAAAGGCTTTTGCCTATGGAAGTGGAAGCTATGAAGTGGCCAGTTTGCTGCAATACCACCGGGTAGACTACCTGGCGGTCGCCTATGCTGATGAAGGAGTATACTTGAGACAAAAAGGTATCCGCTTGCCGGTGATGGTGATGAATCCGGCCACGGAAACCTTTGATAAGTTGTTGGCTTATAACCTGGAACCAGAGATTTATAACCTTCATTTATTGGAAAGCTATGCCGGGTATGTAAAGCATTCCCGGAAAAATCGAAAATCTCCGGTGGCAAAAGTTCATATCAAATTTGATACGGGAATGCATAGGTTGGGCTTCGAAGAGAAAGATTTTGAAACACTCGCTCGGCAACTCCACCAATATAAAAATACCCTGAAAGTAGTCAGTGCCTTTTCACATTTGGCCGGAGCCGATGATGAAATGCACAATGCATTTTCAAAACAACAGATCGAGACCTTCAACACATTAAGCCATCGTTTGGAAAAAGCCTTGGGCTATTCCTTTATCAAACATATATGTAATTCAGCGGGCATTACACGCTTTCCGGAGGCGCAATTGGATATGGTTCGCTTAGGTATTGGTTTGTACGGGGTTGATGTTAACAACTTGTATCAGCAGCAATTACAATGTGTGGGAACCCTGAAAACGTCTATCTCTCAAATTAAAGAAATAGCAAAGGGAGAAACCATTGGATACGGACGGGCCGGGCTAGCTTCTAGTCCCCTCCGGATTGCTACGATTGCCATTGGGTATGCGGATGGCTTTGACCGCCGGTTCAGCCGAGGTACGGGAGAGGTGTTTATCCGGGGAAAATTGGCTCCGGTGATTGGCAATGTCTGTATGGATATGACGATGGTAGATATTTCTCATATTCCCGAAGCAGAAGAGGGGGATGAAGTCATTGTATTTGGCGAACAACCTACGATTTCTACCTTGGCAAAAGCGATCGGAACGATCCCCTTTGAAATTTTGACCAACGTGAACGGCAGGGTCAAAAGGGTATTTTTTACAGAGTGATGATTACTGGTAAATGACTTGGAAGTTGAATGTGTTGAAATAGAAGTGGTTTAAACTTATGGTTTTTGAACGAAGGTGGAAGCCAAATCGGCTCATCAAGGCACTTTTTGAAGAGAACAGCCAAAGCTATTGTTGAAAAAAGTAACACAGAGGAGGCCTTTTTGAAACATTTTTTAGGAAAAAGAAAAAGGTTAATTCACTTCATATAGTCTTTTATGTAGTTGTTTGATTTGTGCCGTAGTACGCGTTTTAATTCGTATTTTTTTTTATTAAAAAACCTCAATTCTTCCTTCTTTTTATCCTTTTTTGTTGTGCAAGTAGCTGATTGTTAATGCTTTTGTTCTTTGCTTTTTTCTGAATAGTTCATTTTGGGTTTATATAGTTTTGATCACTTATACTTGGTAGTTAGTAAGGTATGAAACGTATTGTTTCAAAGAATTGCCAATTCATAAGAAGTGTTATTTGAACCTTACTTGCCGATTGTTTGATGAGGACTTAAAAAGCTATTCTTTTTAGTTGTAAAATTACATTGATAGGTTTTTCTGTGAACCTTGTAGTAATTTCTCGGATTTGAAAAGGTATTGTGGAAAATGATTGTATTTTTTGAAGTAATAGAGGGGCTGGTTTCTTTAGGTAGGTGTAGTTTGTGTTGAGATAATGCAATTTTTGAACGGTGATAAATGCAAATTGAGTATTTTATCTTACATATACTTTTGCTCGTATTTTGTCATTTGTTTTGATTATCCTGAAAAAAGAAACTAATTATCGTTTTAAAAGTACTTTTTACATAAGAAGTTTTTTAATCTCTTACTCTAAATTTTATTGGGTATGCACGATAAAAAAAATCGCTTTTTAAGAGCGTTTTTCCCCTTAATTCTCCTAATTATCGCATTATGTCAACTAGCATTAGCTCAGGACATTGAAAAGCTACAGGACCAACTTGCGCTCTCCAAAAGTGATACGGCTAAGGCCACGGTTTTGGCAAGGTTAGCGGAAGCGGAATTACAAAATGACCGTCTGGAAGAAGCCCTGGAACATGCTTCACAGGGGTACCGACTTTCCCAAAAACATCAGTTTTATAATGGAATTGTTGGCTCTGCCAGGGTGCTTGGAAAGATTGAAATGATCAAACGGCAATTTCCGGCATCATTGGATTATTACCTCAAAGCCATGCAAGCCGTGGAAAGAGGAGGAAATGATCCTAATCAAAAAGTGGATTTGAATATCGACATCGGAAATTTGTATCAGAACTGGGATGCCAATGACAAAGCAACAGACCATTATGTGAAGGCTTTGGAAATAGCAGAGGAAGTGAACGATGAAGCCTTGCAAATTAAAATCCTGCAAGTGATAGGGTATGCACGGCTCAGAGTGAACGACTATAAGGAAGCCATGAAGTACTTTCAGGAGGTAGCGGAATACTACCAAGTGAAAAACGACTTACACAATTATGCCCTCTCCTTAAAGCGCCTTTCTGATATCAGCCTTCAGGCCAAAAAGTATGAAGAAGCCTTGGATTATAATGTGCAAATTTTAGGCATTAAACGCGCACAGAATGACAAGGAAGGCGAAAGTCACTTCTTGAATGAGATTGGAGTGATCTATAAACAGTTAGGAAAAGATGATCTTGCCTTGAAGCATTTTGAAGAGGCGTTGAAAATCAACCGGGATAATAATCTGGACAAAGAGGCTAGCATCAGTATGTTGATCAATGTGGGGGTGATTTACCAACGAAACCGCGAGTTTGACCGGGCCTTAGATTCCTTTAACGAAGTATTGGACATCCGGAAGCAAATTGGCGAGCCGGTAGGAATTGCCAATGCTCATATATACTTGGCTTCCATCTACCAGGGCTTGGGCGATTTGCCCCGTGCCCGGAACCATATCCAAAAATCCATCGATATGGCTGAAAAGGGTGGTGACCGCAGGTTGATGGAAAAAGGTTATCGTAAGCTGGCCGAGATATACGAGGCTACCGGAAGTAATAAAAAAGCCTTGCATGCATACAGGCGCTTTGTGGAGCTTCGTGATGAAGTAATTGAGCAAGAACGTAAGTATCAGGAGGAATTGCTACAACGGCAGTTGGAAGCAGAAAAGAAGGAAAAAGAATTAAAACTTTTATTGAAAGACCAGGAAGTGTCCAAGCTTTCCGTGGAAAAGCTACAAGTGGAAGCCGACCGGAAAGAACAGGAACTGGCACTCTTGCAACGGGATAAAGACTTATTGGAGCGCGACCGAAGGTTGAAGGAAGCCACACTCCGTGCTCAGGAGCTACAAAAAGAACAAGCATTACAAGCATTGGAATTGGCCAAACGAAAACTGGATGCCGAGCAAAAAGACAAGGAAATTACCTTGTTGAATAAGAATAAGCGTATCCAAGAGTTGGCTTTAAAACAAAAAGAGCTACAGGATAAAGAACAAGCGAAAGCCATTCAACTTCTGGAAAGGGAAAAAGAACTGCAAGATGTGAAGCTGGAAGAAGAGAAGACCATGAGGAAGTTTGGGATTGGTATTATCGTATTGATTGTGGCCGTTTTGATCTTGATTATTGCCGGATATATCGGAAAACAAAAAGCCAACCGGAAGCTGGCGGATCAAAACGAGAAAATCCAGAAGCAAAAAGAACAAATTGAAGCCTCTGCCAACCAGCTGCGGGAAGCCAGCATTGAGATCAACCAGCAAAAAGAAGAGTTGGAAGAGAAAAATGCCAGCATGACAGCTAGTATTCGTTATGCAAAACGTATCCAGAATGCGATCCTTCCTCCTCCGGAAGTACTGAATAAGCATTTTGCAGAGCATTTTGTGATCTATCGCCCGAAAGATATGGTATCCGGAGACTTTTACTGGTTTACCCATGCAAAGCCCTATTCCTTTATTGCGGCTGTGGATTGTACGGGGCATGGTGTGCCGGGCGCATTTATGTCGATGATTGGAAATACATTGCTCAACCAGATCGTCAAAGAAAAGAAAATCTATCAACCGAATAAAATCCTGGAAGAACTTCACAATGGGGTGAGAGAAGCTTTGAAGCAACGAGACTCCACCAATGTAGACGGTATGGATGTTTGTTTGTGCCGGATTGAGCACGGTGAAGGAGATATCGTAAATGTGGAGTACAGTGGGGCGAAATGTCCTCTATTATTTGTGAGCGATGGGGAAGTCGTGATGCTGGAAGCTGACCGGAAGTCTATTGGAGGTTGGCAAAAAGAGAAAGTCCATACCTTCTCCAACCACAAAACACAATTGCAAAAAGGCAGCATGGTGTACTTGACTACCGATGGTTACATCGATGCAGCGAATGGTGACAGAAGACGTTTAGGCTCTAAAAAGTTGCGTGAAATTGTGCGCAATGAGGCTTATCATGATATTCAAACCCAACTACAGCGTTTGGAAGAAACGTTGGATACTCATCAAAAAGACGCAGATCAGCGGGATGATATCACTTTGATTGGGGTGCGTTTATAGCATTTTTTCTACTAATATTAATTAACTCGACAAATTTATAGAAGACAATGACAAGTTCAATCCAAAATTTAAGCTTGTACGATTACTACAATTTCACCAATCGTAGTAGTGTAGTCATATCTTACAAAGGACCTATTACAGATGTGTTGATGGCTGAAATAAGTAGGGACATCAGAGACAAGTTTAGTGACAATCCCCGAGTAAGCAGAAAGGTGTTTTCGGTATTTATGGAGCTTGCGCAAAATATGCTTTTTTATTCCTCTGAAAAAGTGTTTTTTGCCAATCGGAAAGATAGTGTCGGTACACTGTTGCTCACAGATTCTGACAATGCCTATAAGTTTTCTTGTGGCAACTTGGTTAAAAATGAATATGTGGATGAATTGCTCTCCAACTGTGCCATTATCAACTCTTTGGACAAAGAGGAGTTGAGAAAGTATAAACGGGAGCAACGGAACAAACCCCAAGGCGAACGCAGTAAAGGTGCGGGGATTGGGCTGATTCACGTAGCGTTATTGACGGGCCAACCTTTAGACATAGAGGTCAGAGAAGTCGACAACGATTATTCATTTTTTTCATTAACTGTTACCATCACAAAAACTGTATAATTCTCATGGAAACAATCAAATTAGACAGACTGGAATTTGAATCAGAAAACAATACCTTCTTTAAACCTCATATCCTTTTTGATGCGGAAACAGGGGAGTGCCTTATTGAAGGTGAATCGTATTTGGAAGATACCTGGGAGTTTTACTCAAAGCCTATGGAATGGTTGAGAGCCTATACGACTGCTGAGGTGAAAAAGCCAATTGATTTTAAATTTAAATTGAGTTATTTTAATACCAGTTCTTCCAAGTGTATCCTGGATATTTTGAAATTGCTCAAGCAATATCAAGAGAACGGAGGAGAAGTGACCGTGAGTTGGTACTATCCGGAAGATGATGAAGACAACTTGATGGAAGCGGAAGATTTTATTGCCGATACCGGCATTGATATGAAACTGGTTGAGTACTAGTAAATCCTTAGAGCTTTTCATATAAGCAACAGCGGGTACTCTATCTGAATAGAGTACCCGCTGTTGCTTGTTAAAGAGAGGGAGAACTACACTTCGTAAAACTGAAGCTCCCATAGAATAGCAGAGCGGTCATCACTGATCGTAATCAGTTTATGTTCATCCACCCAACGCACTTTGTTGACCGAATTAGCGTGGCCTGTATGCCTTGCTTGGTCGATAACTTTTAACAATTGATGTTTTTTGCCATCCCAGATCTTTACGGTTTTATCCTTACTGACGGTAGCAAAGTAGTTGCCATCCGGCCGGAAAGCAATATCATTAATGGTGTACATATGTGCCACAATATCTTCACGTTGGGTATAGTTGCCCTGCTTCCAAACTTTTAAATGCGCGTCCATACTACCACTTAACAACAGGTCATTTTCCGGTGAATAGGTTAAGCCAAAAACCGATTTGGTATGAGCAGCCAGCTCTTGTTTTAGCTGAAAGGTATTCAAATCAAATATCCGGATACATTGATCGCTGAATCCTACGGCAAATTCTTCATCTTTTGTGTTGATGGCAATTACTCTGGCATTTTCTTTGGAATATTGTTGATGGTGTAGAATTCTCCATCGGTCCAAATCCACCACGAAAACCCCTCCGGTACCGGTAGCAATGTAGCACTTTTGCCGGTGGTATTTAATATCATAAATAAAGGTATCTGCTAACTTTAGCGTTTTGATTTCCTTCTTCTCCACCAAATCCAATAAGTGTATGCCTTGGGTGTTTTGCCCTACCAATAGCAGGTCTTTGCCGGGTATTTCTTCCAGGGTGTACACGGAGTTAGGCATTTGGGCAATGACTTCTCCTTGATCCGGACTTTCCAGTGACCAACGTACCACCAACTGATCGCCTCCACTGGTATAAAAAACCGAACTTCCCACTAAAGAAGATAATGCATAAATACTATCGCGATGCCCGGTAAAAGAGCTGAGTTTCTTTACGTCAACGTTAGTTCGCCTCATAAGATCTGTATACTTTTCAATGAAAACCTCCTTGCAAGTTTATCCTAAACAAGTCAGAAAGTAGTTGGCACAAGGGAAATATTTATATATAAGGCTTTATGGCATCGGTGGTGAAGGAGGGGTGCCTATTCTTTTTATAAATTTTCTTATAAAAAGAATATCATTCTAACAGGATAAAAGGTAGTTTTGAAAGATCATTCAATTTGTATGTGAAATTTTCCGGCCATCAAACAATGCTGAAAACCGGATGAATATCAGTACACTTGAATGGCTGATTTTGGAAATTGTACTATGAGCCGTCTGTTCACATAAGTAAGAGAAATGCCTTTAATAAATATCCGACAAATACATAAACACCTGCATTGGGGAATTTGGGAAATAACCGAGGAGGAACACGTCTTGTCCGAATGGTTAGACAATACCTGTGATTTGACAGAAGTAGGACAAATCCGGAATGTTTTGAAACGCAAACAATCCTTGGCTGGAAAGGCGGTAGTGAAAGCATTGATGGAGTATAAACAGTTGCCATTTGCCGGAATGGATAAAGATGCTTGTGGCAAACCCTTTTTGAAAAATAGTAATTTTCATATCTCGGTTTCCCATTCGGATACATATGCATTGGGTATTCTCCATGAACAAAAACCTGTGGGCATCGATATCGAAAAGGTTACTCCCCGGATTTTCCGGGTGGTTGATAAATTTTTGTCTTCAGAAGAAAAAGCTCAACTTTCCATGGAGGATGCCCATGAGTTGACCCGGTGTTGGTGCGCCAAAGAAGCCTTGTATAAATTTTTTGGCAAGAAGCAATTAAGCTTGAAAGAGGATATATTTCTGGATTTGGCATCGTCTGAAGGCACCATAAAAAAAGGAGAACATATACATCATGTTCCCCTTCATTTCCTACGGCAGGATCAATATATGATTGCACTGACCAGTTGATTTGGCATCCTCTCTCTAATAAAGTGGTGGAAATTGAGTCGGGTTTACCTCATGCATCATCTCGTACACGGTATCAAAAACGTCTTCCGGATTCGGTTTGGAGAAATAATCACCGTCACTGGCGTATGCAGGACGGTGCTCCTTGGCCGAAATACATACCGGCTTGGAGTCTAACCAACGGTAGGCGTTTTGTTCATCCACCACTTTTTGCATCATATAGGCGCTGGTACCACCCGGTACGTCTTCATCGGCAAAGATCACCCGGTTGGTTTTCTTGATGGATTCTACGATTTTATGGTCGATGTCAAAAGGCAGCAAAGACTGTACGTCAATTACTTCGCAATTAATCCCTGTCTGCTGTAATTGTTCGGCTGCTTCCATCACTATCCGGCACATAGACCCATAGGTGACAATGGTGACATCGTCTCCCTCTCGAATGGTTTCCGGTATACCCAGCGGTGTCGTGATTTCAGCAATGTTCTTTGGCATTTTTTCTTTCAGGCGGTAACCGTTGAGGCATTCGATAATGATAGCAGTGTCATCCGATTGCAACATGGTATTATAAAAACCGGCTGCTTTGGTCATATTGCGGGGGACCAACATATAGATTCCCCGGGTACAGTGCAAAATAGAACCGATGGGAGAGCCGGAATGCCAGATGCCTTCCAGGCGGTGCCCCCGGGTCCGGATGATCATAGGAGCTTTTTGCCCGCCTTTTGTGCGGTATTGGATGGTTGCCAAGTCATCCGTCATCGTCATAAAGGCATAGAAGATATAATCGATGTACTGAATCTCCGTGATAGGGCGAAGGCCTCTGAGGGCCGCTCCGATGCCTTGCCCGATGATGGTTGCTTCGCGAATCCCCGTATCGGTAACATGCAGCTCTCCGTGCTTTTGTTGCAAACCGGCAAAGCCTTGGTTCACATCACCGATTTTCCCTACGTCTTCTCCGATGGCAAATACGCGCGGATCCCGGCTGATCATCTGATCAAAACAGGCATTTAAGACTTCTCGGCCATCTACTATTTTACTTTGCTCGTTAAATTCCGCTTTGACTTCCGCTACATTTAAAGCCGATTCCGCTGACTCACTGTATAAATGTGAACTATAGCGTTCCCGGTTTTCTGCCATCACCTGTTTTAGCCATTGCCGGGCTTTTTCTTTGACTGGGTTTTGCTCAAAACGCAATTCCCGTAAAGCAATTTTGATAGCCTTAATGGCATCCAGGCGGATCGGGTTTAAAGTTTTCTCCAGCTCGGTTTTAATTTGTTTGAGCTCCTGGTTGTTTCCTGCCAGTTCCGAGATTTCGCTTAGAATGGAAACTGCTTGGGAATGTTCGTCTTTCATAGAGTTGACAAAGGCCTTCCAAGCATTTTCCCGGGCTTCTTTGGTTCGTTTTTTAGCTGCACTTTCCACTTCCCGGATTTCTTCTTCAGTGGCCAATTCTTGGCTCAATATCCACTCCCGGAATTTTTTATTACAATCGTATTCTTTTTCCCAGGCTAAGCGCTCTTTGCTTTTGTACCGTTCGTGCGAACCGGAAGTAGAGTGGCCTTGGGGTTGGGTTAATTCGTTGACATGGATCACCACCGGAATATGTTCCTCCCGGCATAAGCTTTCCGCATTTTGGTAAACCGCACATAACTTCTCATAGTCCCAGCCATTCACTTGATATAGTTCTATTCCGTTGGATTCCTCGCTTCTGTGCATCCCTGATAACAAATGGTACAGGTCTTTTCCGGTGGTTTGATATTCATGCGGTACGGAAATTCCATACTGATCGTCCCAAATGGACATCAACATGGGAATTTGTAATACCCCGGCCGCATTGATGGCTTCCAGGAAGGGGCCTTCGGCACAAGCTGCATTGCCAATGGTACCAAAAGCAATTTCGTTTCCATTGACTGAAAAGCCTTTGATTTCGGCCAGTCGAGGGTTGTTGCGGTAAAGTTTGGACGCATAACCCAAACCCACCAAGCGAGGCATTTGCCCGGCGGTAGACGATACATCCGGACTGGAGTTTTTTTGTTGGGTTAAGTCTTTCCAGCTACCGTCTTCATTCAAACTGCGGGTAGCAAAGTGAGCGTTCATGCAACGGCCGGCAGAAGAGGGGTCTGCCTGTACGTCTGTATGAGCATATAGTTGCGAAAAGAAGGCTTCCAGCGTCAGTTGACCGATGGCAAGCATAAACGTTTGGTCCCGGTAGTACCCTGAGCGGAAATCTCCGTTCTTGAACGCTTTTGCCATGGCAATTTGAGCAACTTCTTTTCCGTCACCGAAAATCCCAAACTTGGCCTTGCCCATAAAAACTTCTTTGCGCCCGATATAACTGGCTTCCCGGCTTTCGCATACAAGGCGGTAGTCGTTTAGCACTTCCTCTTTGGTAAAGTGGCTTTTTTTAGTAAGGTCTTCTACGTACACGGTAATGGGGTTTTAGTAATTGTTAATGGTGTTTTGATTGATTAAGGGTCTAGCAAATTTAATAAAAATAAGGCATTGTACGTGGCTGCCTTTATAATATAGCCCCTAGGGCTTTTTAACAAGGTTTTTGGAATAGAAAAGAGGTGGATTTACTTGAGTAACAAGGGAAACGGAGGAAGGGTTTGACTTCATGGCAGTGGCTTTTGCTTCAGAAGATTTGACTTGTAGAAAAATCTCTTTTACCTTTCGGAAATAATTGTGACGTACCATTGATATAAAACGAACTTGAAGGCTTAGGCTTAAGTATATCAGAGGGGACCTCTTTCATAAAGGCTTGAAAAGTAACCAATAAGCAGACTTGGGTACGTTGAAGTATTGATGTAATTTAGTAGTCTTTCCTATTTTTGTATTATTCAATACTATAACCATATAAAGAAATGAAACATCTATTTGCCACTATCATCAGCGTATGCATCGCTTCCTGGTGTTTTGCTCAAGGGGATTTTAAGTTTGAAGCCACAGAACATGACTTTGGGCAAATCTTGGAAGGGGAGTTGGCCAAACATACGTTTAAATTTGAAAACATCGGCAATGCCCCCATTGTGATTTCGGCTGTAAGGGCTTCTTGCGGATGTACGACTCCGGACTGGCCTAAAGAACCGGTCATGCCAGGGGAGACCGCTAATATCCAAGTGGTTTTTAATAGCAAACACCGGCCGGGAAATTTCTATAAAAGCATTACCATTACTTCCAATGCCAAATCTCCATCCATGGTGCTGAAAATCAGAGGGTTTGTGATTCGGGAAGAAACGGATAAAGTAGATCCCGAAAAATCACCGGAACTGAACTTAGTGGATAAAGAATACAACTTTGGCAAAGTAGAGGTGGGGGAGAGAGTTACCCACAAATTTACTTATGAGAATACCGGGAAAGGGGATTTGAAAATCAAGTCCTTGTACAGTGATTGCCGTTGTGTGGCATACCGCAATTCCAAATTAATCCTGAAGCCGGGAGAGAAGGCGGAACTGGAGGTGATTTATAATCCTAAAAAAGTGAACGACCGGCCGGAGAAAGTATATGTCATTACCAATATTCCTAAAAAGTCCTCTGACTATTTGTTGTTGAAGGGGCAGGTGGTGAAAAGCATTGTGCCGAAAAGTGTAGTGCAGGAAAATATGGTAGGCTTTAATTAATACGGAATAAAATAAGGAAATGGTAAAAAGGGAAGGGGCTCTCAAGCTCCTTCCTTTTTTTATGTAAGTGGGCAGGACAGCATCATTTTAATAGTTCAAAACTTTGCCGGGCTATTTCCAGTTCTTCATTGGTGGGAATGGCCAATACTTTGACAGGACTTTGACCGCTATGAAGCTCTATAATTTTGCTGGCCCTGCATTCGTTCTTTTCCCGGTCCAAACGAATGCCCATATTTTCCAGTCCCTCACAGGCATGCCAACGGACATAACTGCTATTTTCTCCTACTCCGGCTGTAAACACCAATGCATCCACCCGGCCTAATGCGGCATAATAAGCCCCGATGTATTTCTTGATCCGGTAGGTATACATATCCAGGGCCAATTGTGCCTGTGTATCGCCCCCTTCGCTCATTTTTAAAATATCCCGGAGGTCGTTACTGCCTGTCAGGCCTGTCAGGCCACTTTTCTTATTGAGCAATTGGTCAATTTCTTCAAAAGACATTCCCAGCTTCGTACCCATGAAATAAGGAACGGTTGGATCGATGTCACCACTTCTCGAACCCATCATCAAACCCGCCAGAGGGCTTAAACCCATCGTAGTGTCGATGCACTTTCCTCCCCGGATAGCGGCCATGCTACAGCCATTACCCAAATGAAGGGTGATCAGGCTGGTTTGCTCCAAAGGTTTTTGCAGGTAGTTGGCTGCTTGGTTGGTTACATACCTGTGAGACGTTCCGTGCATGCCATACGCCCGGATACCGTGTTCTTGATAAAAACTGTGAGGGATGGCGTAGCGGTAAGCTTTTTCCGGCATGCTTTGATGAAAAGCTGTGTCAAATACGGCTACTTGTTTTGCTTTGAAGAATACTTTTTGGGCTACTTCGATTCCCGTCAGGTTCGGTGGATTGTGTAGCGGAGCCAATGGAAAGAGTTCTTTGATTTTCTGCTTTACGGCTTCATCTATCAGGGTGGTCTTCCGGAACAGTTCTCCTCCGTGTACCACCCGGTGACTTACGGCAAAGACTTCTTCGGGCTGTTGTATACTTCCATACTGTTTGTCCATTAGCAAGCGGGCAATGATCTCAAATCCTTCTTGATGGTGTGCAACCGGCTTGTCTTCCGAATAAGTGTTCCCTTGAACATTGCTATGCCGGGTATGCCCCTGTTTTTCTCCGATTCGCTCGATGATCCCGGCTGCCAGTACTTTTTCTGCCGGCATTTCATACATTTGGTATTTGATCGAAGAACTTCCGGAGTTAATGACTAATATTTTCATAAATACGATGAATCAGTTGATGTTTCTTAAAAAGGACAAAGCATTGTCCTGGCTCAGGTAAGGTGCTGAAGGTTGGTGGTTTTATTTAATGTTGCAAAAATTCGAAATTAGTACCTGACTATAGATGATCTAGGTCAAATATAGAAAATTACCTTTATCAATAAATCAACGAGAGCAAAAGGGATTTTTTTGAGTGAAAAGGAGGTCGTGATACAAAGTGAATCGCTTTCGCAATTGTAAATTGTAATAGGTATAAATAGGAGAATACGATGAGGAAAACAAATATCATCCTTTTTGACGGGATTTGTAATTTCTGTAATGACAGTGTCAATTTTATCATTGACCATGATCCTAAAAAGAAATTTAAATTTGCTGCATTGCAATCGGAGGTTGGAAGGCAGCTGCTACGCTCCCTGGGTCAAGACCCGGATAAGATGGACAGTATAGTGCTCATAGAGAAGGGGAAAGTGTTTAAAAAATCGACTGCTGCTTTGAAGGTTGCCCGCTACTTGTCTGCGCCTTGGCCCTTGGCCTATGGCTTTTTGATCGTGCCGGTGTTTATTCGTAACCTTGTTTATGACTGGATTGCCAGGAACCGGTATAAGTGGTTTGGAAAGCGGGAACAGTGCAGAATGCCCAATGAGGAAGAAAAACAGCGATTTCTGGGGGAAAATTTTTGAAAAGAAAAGATTAAGCTTATATTAGCCATCGCTTTAAAATAAAAAAGGCCTCGTCAGTGACGGAGCCCTTAGTCTAGTAAATATGAAAATGAAAAAAATTTATCTTTAAAGCATCTCTTTACTCAACCTAAATTCTTTAGAACTTATTTGCTGATCTGTGCAGGATCAGCTGATTGATTGTAGTACAAAAGTACATTCGATTATACAAATATCAAAATTGTATACACGAATATGCAAATTGGAAACGCCTTTTCTGAGGATTTAGATTGTCTCTGTTTTCTTGTTTTATTGAATTATTTGAAATAAAAAAGGAGGTAACTTGCAAATATGGCAATGCTACCCCCTTTTTTATTTGTGTTTTTTAAAATTTCAAAAACAGGCTTTTTCTAAAATTAACAGTAAAATAACTTCATTTTTAACAAAAATTAATATCAACAATGGCGAAGTTACAAGTAGGGGATATGCACGAAAGCGAATTTTCGCTTTTGCAAAATCAGGTAAATGCTTTTGCCGAACTGACCGGTGATCACAATCCTTTACATCTGGATGCGGAATATGCCGCCAAAACGGTTTTTAAAAGGCCGATCATTCATGGCTTTTTGTCAGCGAGTATTTTTTCGAAAGTCTTAGGAACGGAATTTCCCGGAGAGGGCTCTGTTTATTTGTCACAACAAATGGCTTTTAAGCGCCCTATGTATGTAGAGACGCTTTATAAAGCCGTGTTTACGATCGAAGAAGTGAATGAGGCCAAACATACCGCCCGGATTTCAACCCGTATCTTTGATGCCACTACGAATAAACTAACCGTTGAAGGTTCGGCAGAGGTGATGAATAAAGAAATGCTGTAAACGTAAAGAAATCTGAAAGAGCGCTGCCTGAAGAGAATGCTCCGGACCCATTTGTAAAATGATAAATGGACGGACTGAGTAAACGGATCTCCTTTTCTTGTTCGATATGTACTCATGTATATTGAACAGGAAAAGGAGATTATTTTTCTTCTTGGCAGTTCTTCTATACCTTTGGATATAGTGTTATAATCATGGAAAAACATCCATCTGATATTCAAGTAATCAAAACAAGTGATGGTTCTTCCACTTTGTATAATAAAAACTTGGATGAAACCTATCACTCAAGTCATGGTGCCATTACGGAATCAAGGCATGTCTTCTTAAAAGAAGGGATAGAGTTCTTTTTGCAACGCCAACCTAAAAAAATCAGCGTGTTGGAAGTGGGGTTCGGTACGGGTTTGAATGCTTTGCTCACCTTAGAGTTTGCCAAGAAGCATTCTATAGAAATGAAGTATGTTACCCTGGAGCCCTTTCCGGTCAGTGAATCCTTGGTAAAGGAGTTGAACTATCCGGAATATTTTGAGTCCGAAGAACTGCGTCAGGCTTTTTATCAATTGCACGAGCTGCCTTGGGACAAAGAGCATTCTCCGGAGAGTAATTTTTATTTTAAGAAAGTGAATGCTCCCTTGTTGGAGTATAGTGAAGAGGGTTGTTTTGATGTGGTCTATTACGATGCCTTTGCCCCCCGTAAACAGCCGGAAATGTGGGAATTGGATAACTTGCAAAAAACCTTTGACCTGTGCAATCCCCAAGGAATTTTGGTGACGTATTGTTCCAACGGTCAATTTAAGCGGAACCTGAAAGCCGTAGGGTATAAAGTGGAAGGGATACCTGGCCCTCCCGGCAAAAGGGAAATGACCCGGGCGTACAAACTATAATTGATAAAAAATTCCGGGAATGGGTGGAAGGCATCCATTCCCGTTTCCCTTATGTTTTTACAATACCGTAGTTGATGAATTCCGGGTGGAAGGAATGCATCGCATTGAGAATACAAAGGCTTCTCCAAAAGCCTCCTGTTAATCTTAGTATTAGTTAAGGCCCTGTTCTTCCGAGTGAAGATTCCTGTGGGAAAGGAACCTTAAAAGCAATTGAACTATCCCTATTTTTAAAATAAACTAAAACCCCTGGCCTTGTCATAATCAGAGGCTATCCAAAAGAATTTTTATATGTTAGTAGTAGAACAATGCCGTGCTTATTTAAATGAAGCATTCAATGAACAAGAGTCCAATACTATAGGCAATCTCAAACAGATCATAGAAGCGGGCAGTGAATTATCCGAAGGTGAATTTTTAGAATTTGCTCAACAACATCACCGGGAGATGCTTTACCTTTCTTTTTTATTTTTGATTGCCAAAGGCCCTCAAACGGGACTTTCCCAACCGGCATTGCAAAAATTAATCAAAGTAGCTCTTCCCTGGCTTCAACAGAAGCCTTGCAAAGGCCCATCCAAGGAACTGGTGAAAGAATGGATAGAGGCTTGCTATGAGTTATATGGCCTGGAGACCACCGTATTACTTATCAAGAATTCTTATTGGAAAGACTATGTAGCAGCGAATTTGGTACATCCGCTGTTGCTTGCACAACACTATACTGAAGCCTATGCCATAATGAAATTAATTTCGGTACAGGAAAGGAAGTATATTGTAAAAGCAAGAGTAGAACTTATCCTTTTGGCTGAGGGTTGGGTAAAATCACATACGGGTATTAGTGATTCGTGGACATGGGCGTTGCAACCGGCAATGGAGCGCTCTTATATTCAGGATGGGGATGAGGAAAGCGAGGGATTTCAACAGGCGTGCATGTTGATTTTAAATGACGAGAAACAAGCTGAAAATCCGAAAACAGTAGCACTGCTTGAAAAAATATTCTCCAAGGTGAAGAGATTTGCCTGGTACAAAGGCCAAGCCTACCGTTGGTCAAGTTTGGCTTCCGGCTTGGTGCAGTGGTGCTTGGAAAACCGGGAACATTCCTTGGTCGCCCTGTGTATGGATTGGGCCAAGCAGTTTTACGAATGGCATGGAGTGCACAATCTGTTGTATTATGTAGCTCATTACCTTCTTTTGAAAGAACCGGAAGAAAAATTTCTTAACGCTTTAGGGCGAGTCAACCACTTTGAAGAGTTTGAGCAGCTTGAGCAATACATAAGCGATACCGTATTGCTTGGGAAAGTATACGATGTATTGGCAAAGCAATTGATGGAAGGGGAGGAAATTATGGACAGGTATTCAACAGTCTTGATGTTGGCAGAAAAGATTACCACCGACCATCCCATTCACGCATGGATGCAAGAGAAGGTGGCGAAAGGTACCTACAAGGAGGGTTTGGTTGCCTATGCGATGAAATACAGTGGAGGGAACCACTTAGATGCTTTGATGAAAAGTGCAGAGGAAAGCCCTTCTTACTGGAGCAGTATATATGCAAAAAGCGAATACATTCAAGCCTTGGCTTCCACCCAAATAGACGAGGCCATTTCCAGGGTGAGTGAGAGACCGAAGCTTACGATTATTAATCAGTTGATTAAGTCTTTTACAAGAGAAGAGCATTGGTTAAAACTGTTTGAGGTACTCAAATCAGTTGACAATCATGACAAGGAAGATATTGTAGAGGGTTTGAAGAGTCTTTGGACGTCTCCGGCAGTGATCGAGGCCTTTGTGGATTTGGCAACCGGGTTGACAGAGGAAGAGGCCAAGATTGCTGCCATTGCTTTGTTGTCTCATTATGAGGATACAAAGGCTACGGCTCAATGGATGGAACGGCTACAAACCGGTAGGCCCAAGTTAAGCGGCCGGCTCTATGGCAGCGGCTCTGTTTGGACCATTGCCAAAGCGGAAGGGGGAGATATAAATACATTAAATAAATATATCATCGAAAACCCGAGCATTAAAAAACTGAGTGAAATTGAATTTGCACATTATATACAATCCGGAAAAATATCCACGGAGGCTTGTAAACGTTTGCTGGAAGCGGTAAGTGATGAACCGGAGAGCCTTCAGTATTCCAGAGAAGGCCGGACCTCTTGTACACCGACAGCTTCCATCATTCATACCTTGCAATTGCTTGAGTCGGACCCGGCGTACGAGAGTCATCTCAAAGCGTTGTTTACAGCCATCCGGCAATGCCCTTATTACTGGCAAGTTACCTACCATTGTGCTGTCAAACATTTCCTTGCGACTGCTTCTTTAGATCAACAAGAGAAATATATGCCTTGGATTTTTGAAGAAGCGAGGGGAATGGAGTATTATTCACTGCTGGGAAGTTTTGCTCCTTGGTTGGTAAAAAATAGCTCATTCGACGAACTCATTGACAGGGTAAAGAAGATTGAAAGTGAGAAACCAAGAAACTTTGATATATCATATGATGCCTTGGTAATTGCCTTTGCCGTGGCACTTTCTGATCAGAAAAGGTACGGAGACAGTTATCAATTGATTGTTCAATTGGATTCTCATAAACGGAGGCAGTTAGAAAAGCTTGCCGATGTGGCTGGGACTTCAAACCATGGAGCCGAGTTTGCTCAAACGGCAATACACCTTTTGTTTTCGTCTAGACGGCCACGGCCTACAACATATCGCTATGGAGGTTTACAAAAAAATCAATTATGGCTTGCCTGGACAGCTTTGGTACAATTGGCGGTACAAGCCGGAGACGATGCTTTTGCCACAACCTTGATACAAAATGTGCCGGCCTCCGGAGTGAATAAAAGTAAAAGGTTTGCAACCGCTTTGACTGAATTGATCGCTTCTACAGCGGACCAGGCCTTGATAGAATTGTGTCTGAATGCAGTGTTTCCTCATCTGGGTGCGGATTATTTTGAAAAACATGCAAAGTGCATCTTTCAAACCATCATGGTTGCCGAAACTTCGAAGTTGAAAAAGTTATTGGAGATGATTTTTGGTGCACAAAAGCTTACACGAGGAGTGGCCTTGGTGGTGAAGTATACGGCTGTGATTGCACTTTGGGAAAGAGGTGAAGAAACGCTTTATCAGGAATATGCTTCGCAACTGAATGGTAAACCTAACTCTTTGAACGACCCTGCACTCATCAGTTTGTTGTTGAATGACATTCCTGCCGGAAATGTAGAGCAGCACTTTAGCCAGGTAGTCAACTTGTATGGAACAGAACATATCGCTTCGGCCTTGAAAAAATGCGGACAGAGTGATCGCTTATGGGACTGTCTTTCGTGCTTGCAATGTTCTGATGTGGAAATACAGTCCATTGTGCGTTTGTTCTTGTTTGAGTTTACCCAAAGTAGCTTCATTTTACAAGCAGTGCCTTATGTACTCAGTAATTACAAAGCTTTATTTTTGGCACTTTGGAACTTGTCACTGGCTTTATTAAAAGAAGGAAAGTTAGAGGAAGCCGAGGCGATCGTTTCGGAAATTGAGGTAATTGATAAAAGCGCTTTATCATAATACTAGTTATGGATACTTCACTCAGGTTGAGGACGCATTGCGATTGGCCTTTCTTTGTTAGGATCATAACAATAAAGTAAGCGGACCATGTACGACCAAAAACTCTGAGCATCCACAAGTAATCGTGATTTGATGCTCAGAGTTTTTATGGTTCAATTTAAAATGAACGTACCCTTAAAACTGAAAAAACACGCTCATTTTAGCATTTATCCCTTGGCCTTTTACAATGAATTTACCCAGAGGAGAAGACCATTGCGATCGGGCCGGGAAGTAGTCCGTGTTCAAAATATTGTTGATGGTTCCCGACACTTTGAGGCTTTTGTGTACTTGATAACTCGCAGAAAAATTCACCAAATGGTAATCTTCTTTTACGGAAGTTTTTCCATAGTCGTACACCCCTTGGTCGTTTGTTGAAAAGCGATCGCGCTCCCCTACATATAAATAGGAGATTAACAATTCCAACTGACGGGTTGGTTGTATGGAAACAAAGGTTGTAAACTTTGGAGGAGCGATTTTGTCACCGCCAATGTACGTGTAATTGTTTGTATTCTTTACTTTGGTCAACCCCTCGACCCAGGTATAAGTGGCTCCGGCTTTTAAATAACCGGTAAAGCGGTAATCGACAGACAGTTCCGTGCCGAAAATCCGTTGAGGGGCTCTTTGTAATTCAAAGCGATTTTCCGCCTCATTCAAGGACAGGCCGGTGCCTAATTCGGAAGTATTTACAAACCCGGCAACTTCTAAACGGAAATTTTTGAGCCGGCTGCTAAAACCCAACTCATAGTTATTGGTCAGCACGGGTTCCAGGTGAATGTCTTGGATGGAAGCTGCTGAGGCATTGCGCAAGGTGAGTCCTAGGTCAGGTAGGGAAAAAGCCTGGGAAAAGCTAAGGTAAGGGTTGAAGACCGGGTCTTTCATCAAGCGCAAACCAATATTAAAAATCAAACTGCTGTAGTTGAGTGATCCTCCGGTTACGCTTTTGGATTTTGTAAAATTGCCGTCTTCTTTAGGGCTGTAGGGCAAGGTGTTATAGTCATCTATAGCAAGGAATACGTTTTCATACCGGAGGCCGGACTTTATAACCAATGCTTCACCGAGATTGAGTTTGAGCTGGGCATAGGGTGCAACACTGTGCATTTTAATTTCCGGTACCCATTTTCTGCCGTCCGTCAGGGGTTGCGAGGTGATATCTCTTAAATAATCGATACCATACAATAGGTTTCCTTTAAGTTGCGCAGAGAGAGGCAATGAAGTGGTGAACAAGGGTCTGGCTCCGTATTTTTTAGATAGTATCCTGGATTGCCCGCCCCCTTCAAAGGTATTGGCATAGAAAAAAGTATTGTCTGTTTTTTGATAGTAGACGTCCATAGAAAAATCCGTATGTCCGCCAATAAGTTTTTGATGGCTGTATTTCAAAATGGCATTGGTCGTTTTGGTTCCCGGAGTTGTACCCGGGTTTTCTCCTTTGAGCCCATAGGCCTTTTCCAATCGGTAACCGGACTCATCGGCAACCTGCCGACCGAATACCGGAATGTATTCGGTATCCTGATGACTGTTGTAATAGTTGTAAGTTGCCTGAAGGCGTTGAGTAGGAGTGAAATTGTAGCCGGCTTTTGCAAACAAATTATAACTTTTTGTGTCAAATACGCCATAAGTAGGCACCAGAACATCCCCTTCGCTGTCCCGTTGTACTCCGGTATGTTCCCAGCCGGCATTGCTAACAAAATCAACTTTACCGGTTTTTCCGGATAGCATAAGATTAGCACCATAGCCCAGTGTTTCATTGGTTTGCTTAAGTGAACCCATACCGTCCAATCTTAACCTTCCACTGAAGTCTTGGCCGGAAGCTTTTTTAGTAATGTAATTGATAATCCCTCCATCGGCCCCGTTGCCGTAAATGGCGGTTGCACCTTTGATTACTTCCACTCTTTCAATGACATTCGGGTCCAGTCCCCTGATGTCCAGTTGTCCGTTGCGCAAGGTTGTGGATTGAGGTACACCATCTACCATGACCAAAACACCTCTCCCTCGCATGGTTTGCCCCCAGTTGCTTCCGGTACCTGTGGAAGGGGCCAGGCCGGGTACCAATTGTGCCAATATTTCATTCACGTTGGATGTGGCGTTGAGTTGGCTTTCAAGTTCTTTTGCCGATAAAGTAGTGATTGCCCCAGGTACTTCGTCCAGTGCTTCCGGTGCCCTGGTAGCAGAAACAACCAGCTCCTCTAGCATGGTATCTTCTTTCTCTATGCGAAGGGTCAAAGTCAACGTTTGTCCGGCTTGTACGTTAATCGTTTGCCGTGATGGACGATAGCCGACACCGGATACCGCTATTGTATAGGTTCCTGATGTAATGTTGCGTAGTTCAAAACTACCGGAAGGATCGGTGGTCGTACCTATTTTGGTTTGGGTTAAATAGACATTCAAGTAGGCCCCGGGCTCCCCGGAGGAATCGATTACTTTTCCTTTTATTTGAGAGGACTGTGCCAGTAGTTGTAAGGTACTTAATAGCAATAGAATAGTAAAGTTGTAGATTTTCATTCGATGTTATTTAGACTAAATATAAATAATTGCACGAAGCTAAAAACCAAGAACTTGTTTCACAATACTCAGGGTAATAAATTTACAGCCTTAAGAAGGCTTTTTGGAGAAAGCGATAGGACGCAGTGTGACCACTGATGTAGTGTTTTGGTAATTTGTACCAATACAATAGACACAGCAATCGCCAAAGGGGGCAGTAAACCAAATGCATACTTTAATTCATACATTCACAAGAGAGTTGTGCCTATACTTTGCAACTTGAAGGAAGGTAAAGCCCCTTGGACATCTGAGCAATCCAAGGGGCTTTACCTTTATCTAAATTTCTTTCCGGATTCGCCAATCCATCGGGTAGTAGTTATTGATACGGTTAGAGAGAACTTTGATCCATCCCAAAGTATTCCCCTGATAACTCACCTGAAACCAGCCTTGTTTTCCGGAAGTATCCAGGGAAAATTCGGCTCTTCTCAAATAGCTGATGGCCTGTTCATAGTCCAATTCTACGGACGGCAAGTCTTCATGCCCGAGCGGACTCATCGCCAAATGGTGTGAAGGAATGAGTTTTTCATTTTTAAATTTTCCGACTTCTATTCCCGCCAGTTCGATGTTGAGTTTGTGTTGCAGCAATTTGAAATCCTCTTGCAGGAAAGGAGGCAAAGCCCACAATTGGTCGCCTTGCATTACATAAAAATGCTTTTCGGAATCCTTCACCCACTTTTTCAAATGATTTAAATATTTCTTAGGGAAAGGTTTGAACTTCTCTGCTTGTTTTTTCTTTTTCGAAAGTTTGATTTTGGGAGGTTTAAATCCATGCTCTTCTTTGCGAAGGCAAGACAAGAAGAAGCCCTCTCCCTCTGTTTGGTGAAAGTAAAACCGGTAGCCGTATTGCTCTGCTTGGAATTGAGTTTCTTCGATCTGCCAAGAGGCATCGATAGGGATTCTGACAGATTGAAAAGGGTAATTTTCCATTAACCATTGTACATTTTTCTCATTTTCATCCATCGAAAAGGTACAGGTACTATAAACCAACAAACCGCCCGGTTTCACTGTATCGGCAATGCTGGTAAGGATACTGCGCTGCGTGTGTGCGCATGATTTTACCAGATGTTCCGACCATTGTGCCCGGGCCTTGTAATCCTTCCGGAACATACCTTCGCCCGAACAAGGGGCGTCAATCACGGCAATGTCAAAAAACTCTTTTAAATCTTCAAAGTCCTGTGGGTTGTTATTGGTTGCCAAGATATTCGGGGCTCCCCAACGCACGATGTTTTCGCTCAAGGCATTTAAGCGTTTTCTCACCAATTCATTGGAAATGAGATAGCTGTTTTCATTCAATAAACTATTCACCAACGTACTCTTGCCTCCCGGAGCAGCACAAAGGTCTAGTACGCGTAATGGAGCCGTCAAGTCAGCAGTTTGTTCCAAGGCATGTTGTAAAAACATGGAAGAGGCTTCTTGCACATAGTAAGCACCGGCAAAAATATGCGGGTCTTTCACAAACTCCGGACGTTCGGGCAAGTAGTAGCCGTTTTTACACCAAGGGATCTTTTTCCAAGTCTCTGGGATGGTAAATTTTTTCAGGGGGTTGGTACGCAAAGTAGTGGGTTGCTCCTCTTTGCTTATGGAAGCTGCAAAATCCTCAAAGGTATCCCCTAATTGCGCTTGCATCCGGGCGACAAAGTCCTTGGGCAATATATCTAAAGTTGTTGACATCAGTTTATGGGTTTCTTTTTTTCCTTACGGGCACTCATCTATCAGCGGGTATCGCTTCATTTCATCTTCTTTGACAAAAGCCAACTCCTGTTCAAAAATCATCATCAGGTATTCCCGGGTTACCAGGTCAAAATACAGAATGGCCATTTCAGGGTTTTGTTCTCCATCCTGATAGCGCAATAAAATTTCCGTGTCAGATTCTCCGGCTTGTATCTCAAGGATTTGGTACAGGGTGTCCCTCAGTGCAAAGTAACCGCTTTGCTGGTTGCTTTCAAATACAAAATAAAGTTTGCTTACTGCTTGTTGGCAGTGGGTGTGGATGATGGAATTCCCTACCGTATCCAAGTCCACTTCGATGAGCTTTTGTTTATGTAGGGAAGACAGAAATTCCGGAGATTGGGCTTTGGCCATTTGAGGCATGAAGCACATAACTAAAAACAACGCCAGTAAAACGGGCATGATGTAGCATTTTCGAAGTTAAAAAAGCTGGTCGTAGGTTGTAAGAATCTATTTAAGAATGCAAGAAATAATGTTCTTTTTTCTAAATAGAGCCGGTAACTTTTAGGGAGTGTCGCCCTTGTCCATTCTTTTCTGCATTATCCGCTCCATCCGTTGATTGAGTGTGTCTTCCAGGGCTTTGTAAATTGTTTGCAGTTCTTGAGGGTTATCGTTGTAATACCGATCACTGTGCTTGTAAGTAACCGTATCGATACCTCTTTCCTGGAGTTTTAAGAAAAAAAGACTGTCAAACAATATCTCTTTGACATTCATGGATGTCTTCTCTTGAAAAACCTGAACTTCCAGAATATTTCTATCGGCTAAAACCTCGATCATGGTTTTGTGATCCAACACACCTTCCGGTAGTTTCTCATTGGAGCAGGCTGCGAAGAGCAACAGAAATAAGGGTAAAACTCGTTTCATGGCTTAAAATTAGCCAGATTCCCCGTAACTTTGATGGGTGCAGGGTTAAAATCTGTTAAATCCTGTGATAGATGTATTGAATAATACATATTCGCATTAGAATCGATTCAAATTGCCTGTTGACATGAGGGACTTAGTAAAAAGACTGCGTAAGTACGAAATCCGCATCCGGAAAGCCATTAATTCTCAAATGCAAGGAGACTTTCATTCGGTATTTAAAGGCTCGGGGTTGGAGTTTGATGATGTGCGTGCCTATCAATACGGAGACGATGTGCGACATATCGACTGGAATGTTTCTGCCAAGGGGCATGGTACTTTCGTCAAAACATTTAAGGAAGAGAAAGAGCAAAATATCTTTTTTATTCTGGATGTCAGTGCCTCTCAGGACATTGGCAAACCCTCACAGAAGAAAATTGACATTGCCCGGGAAATTTGCGGTATTCTTACCCTGTCGGGCATCAAAGAATCCAGTTCGGTGGGCTTGCTTTGCTACAGCGATACCAAAGAAAAATACATCAAACCGAACAAAGGCATTAAACATGCCTATGAAATTGTCAATGCAGTGTATAAATTAGAGCCCAAGTCGACAAAAACCGATATTAATGCGGCTTTAAGTTTGGCCTTGAGTACGATCAAGCGAAAAAGTATTTTTGTCATCATCTCGGATTTTGTAGATGACGGTTATGAAAAGAACCTGAAAGCCATTGCACGGAAGCACGATTTGGTGGTGATTCACCTTGCTGACGACCGGGAGGCCAAATTCCCCCGAATCGGAATTGTGCCCTTGTATGATAAAGAAGCAGGTAAAACCGTGTGGGTGAACACTTCTTCCGCAGATTTTCGGGGGAAATTAGACCGCTACTACAGCAAAAACCGGGAAGAACTGGACGAACTTTGTCGGAAAAACAATGCCAATTACCTCTTTGTCAACACGCAGGAAGATTATGTTCCTAAATTGGTAAAACTGTTTAAGATCCGCAACCGGATTCGAAGGTGATCATCCCTTGGATTCGTTCAAACGATTTTAGGGTGTTCCGGTTCAATCTTTGTCTCATGACTACTAATTAACAAATGACCAAAAATATAGCTATACTTCATAGAATAGTGATTTTGCTTGTGCTGTTGGGAGGAGGACAAGTGCTGGCTCAACAGGCTTTACCAAATGGCCGGTTTCTACAAGACAGTGTAAAACTTGGAGAGCCTGTCAAGTATATTCTTACCTATAAGCACTCTCCGGATCTGGAAGTTTTCTTTCCTGATTCCTCTTATGATTTTTCTCCTTTTGAATATATCGATAAAGAATTTTTTCCCACAGTTACCGATTCCACCGGGAGCCTGGACAGTGTGGTATATACTTTAGCGACCTTTGAAATCGAAAACATTCAAGGGCTTGCCGTTCCTGCTTTGATCCACAAGGAAGATCAGGAGGAATCGGATAAAATCTACCCGGAAAAAGATCAGGTTGCCCTGATAGAATTGGTAGAGCAAGTATCCGACCCTGCTGAACTATTTGAAAACACCACTGCAGCAAAAGTTAATCGGCAGTTTGATACGGAAAAATGGAGCCTGATAGCCGGGGGCGTGCTTGGAGTGGTCGTGATCCTTGGCTTGGTATTTAATAAACCTGTTCGCAAAGCGTACCGTCTGAAAAGGTTACGTAACCAACATCGTCATTTTATGGCTACTTATGAAGGTTTGATTCATAAGGATATAGATGATCAGAAACTCGAAAAGGTGATAAAATTGTGGAAGGGATACACGGCCAAACTGGTAGATATGCCGCTGTACAGTTATACCACCAAAGAAATCCAACGGACTATTCCCGATGAAAAACTCAACGATTCCTTGAAAAATATTGACCGCTATATCTATGCAGGTTTGCAAGATGACCAAATCAAAGAGCACTTGCACTATTTGAGGGACTTTTCATTGGATGCCTTTAATAAAAAAGTGGAGGAGGTGAAACATGCTTGATCTGTATAAAGATTTTTGGAGTATAGAATGGTTTCTACCCGAAACCTTTACCAGCTTTGACTGGGAACACATGTATTTTTTATATTTGATTCCGGCCATTCCTTTATTTTTTCTGTTCCGTTGGCTGTTTCATGTGAAGTTCCGGCAAAAGCTGGATATTGCCATTCCGGAAAGAAAACTGGAAGGTAACTGGACGGCCTGGATGCGGTTTGTCCCCAAAATTTTACTCTCCATTTGTTTGGGGTTTATTTTGGTAGCCTTGGCCCGGCCTCAAAAAACCAGCGAGCAGGTGGACCAATGGACCGAAGGAATTGACATTATGCTGGTGTTGGATATCTCCGAATCCATGCAGATTGAAGATTTTTCACCCAACCGCCTGGAAGCGGCCAAAGATGTAGCCCGTAAGTTTATTGCCGGGAGGTTTCAAGACCGGATCGGACTGGTCATTTTCTCCGGGGAGGCAATTTCCTATGCTCCTTTAACTACGGATTATGCTTTGCTGAATACCTTGGTTGACGAGATCGATTTCACGATGATTGATAAAGGAGGAACAGCGATAGGCAGTGCCATAGCTGTAGGAATCAACCGGATGAAAGAATCGGATTCCAAGTCAAAGGTGTTGATTTTACTGAGTGACGGAGAGAATACGGCCGGAAGTATTGATCCGATAACAGCAGCCGAACTGGCTCATGCTTATGGTATTAAAATGTATTCTATCGGGGTAGGTAAAGAAGGAAAAGTGCCTTTTGGAACAGATATGTTTGGCCGGCCCCGTTACATTGAGCAAAGTCTGGATGAAACTGCCCTACGGGAAATAGCCCGGATCGGGGAAGGACAGTATTTCCGGGCCACCAACAACCAGGCCTTGGTAGAAGTCTTTAACCGGATTGACACTTATGAAAAAGCCGAAATCAAGGAAACGCGCTTTAAGGACACCAAGGATTACTACCAAGTGTATTTGCTGTATGCCTTTTTGTTGTACTTTATTTGGATGTTAACAAAGAGTACTTTTATGGTGAATGCTTTGGAAGATTGACGCTTTCACGATGAAGTGGTTTACACGTAAAGTTTTTGAACGAAGATGGAATCAAAATCGGTTCATCAAGGCACTTTTTGAAGAGAATAGCCAAAGCTATTGTTGAAAAAAGTAACACGGAGGAGACGTTTTTAAAACATTTTTCAGGAAAAAGAAAAAGTTTAATCCACTTTGATAAAAAAGTCTGATTTTCATTGTCAGGTATTTACAATCTTCCGGTTTCTCCGAAAGACTGTAAATCCTTGGTTTCTGGTTATTCGGCGATATCCTTCTTCATATAAACACCTAAAGCCTGTTCTACTTCACTATCACTACTGGTGAGGTGTTCGATAATTTTTTTCTGCTCATTTGCAGTTTTGTTTTGGCTTAACTTTTTCTGCCCCTGAAGTTCGGTGATTTCGATTTCAAAGGCTACAATCCCATTCAGCATTCCATTTTTAAAGCGTTCCGGAAGGCCATCCCATTGTGCTTTATAATCTTTTTCATAAAAGGCAATCGTTTTTTCTATTGCTTTTTGCTTTGAAGCAATATCGCTAATGATTTTTGCTTTGCCATAAGCATGAACTGTAATATAATCCCAAGTGGGTACATTCTCATTTCTGTCGTAGTGATTTGGAGAGATGTATGCGTGGGGTTCTGAAAAAATGATTAATGAGGTGGTGTTTTCAAGTACCTCAATCTGTTCATTCGCTTTGGCAAAATGTGAACTGATGAAGATGCTATCATCAATCTGTTCAACCACAAATGGTAAATGTGTGGCTATAGGTATACCTTCTTTTGCATTTATAATCGTAGCAAAGCTATATTGCTGCATAAATGCAAGGATTTCTTTTTGATTAGTGAATCTGAACGAACGAGGAGTATACATATTACTAGTTTTAATTTTTCAGTTTATTGTGATGGTTTTATTTTTCTGCCAGCCTATTGGCTACTTGATCGTGCTCTACATGCTTTTGGCATAGAGCTAAAGCTTTGGAGCATGTTTAAATTTTACCCTTTGGATCAAAACCTCCCGTTTCATGAACCTCAGTGCAGTATTTTGTGTGGTCGGCATTCCGATGGCCGGCATTCCGGTGGCTGGCTACCGGTCAAATAATGCTATTATTCTCCGGTATGCCGGACCATCGAAAGTCGGACCACCGAAATGTCGGATCACAACAATATTATGTTGAGAACCCTAAACTGAGAATTTTTACCACCAAAGGGGTGCTCCTTTGAGGGGCACCCCTTTGGTGATTACCAATGTCCTCCTTATTCGAGACATTGGTCAGGTTCAAGCGAAAGAGATGGTTCTTTACTGTCCAGCTTTTTCCGTTTCCGTAGGTTGGGCATAATTGTCCAGATCTATCACTCCGGGTTGATCATAGAACGTTCGCAATGACCCGCTCACCCGTAACACTAGACCCAGCTTTTCCGGATTGTCCAGTAAGTTTAGGTTTGTTTGAGCATAATTTTCCAATTCAACGGGCATTACTTTGACGGGGTTGGTTTCGCCTTGTTTATCTGCGATGGCCAAATTACTGTTTACCGCTCCTTCCGTACCCGGGTAGAAGGTATTGTCTTTAAAATATCCTACGATATATCCTATTACCCATTTATTGTCAGGGTTTCCCTGGTTAGCCCGGGCGGCACTGATATTGTAAGGATTGGCCAAGGTGCCGTTTCCTCTCGGAGGCTCAAGGGTATTCGGATCGTCAAAGCGGAGGTTATTAAAGTTTACATCTTCCGTACGATTTAAAAATAACTGCAAAACTCCGTTGTCTACACTTAAAATACCACTGACAGTTCCGCTTCCATCGTGAAGAGGCGCTTTGGCAAATGAAGCATTGTTACTTGTATGGACGAAGATGGTTTCTCCCGTACGGGTAATCAAGGTACGATTGGTAGGGGCTTCCCCTTCAGTATATAGAAGTTGATATTCATCATCAGGAAACATCACGTCTGACACTTTTACCCAAGTACCGTAATGGTTCTCCATATTTGTAGGCAGGTTGGTGAGGTCCAGGGCAAAGGCTTCGGGTTGTCCACCTGTTTCTCCTTCCACCACATGGTCTTTGATACGACCTTCTTCCAGGCGGCCAAACTGACCGTTGTCATTTCCTCCCAACTGAATCATACCTTGATCATTGCCCATTTGCATTCCTTTGGCTTTGATATACAGCTTTTTTCCAATCGGGTAGCTCTTGTACAAATCGCTTTTGTCCAGACGCACTACAATTCCGGCAGACTCGTCCTGTAGGTAGAGTTCTTTGTGAATATTTCCGGTTTCGTCCGTAGAAATTACCACTCCACCAATCACAATTTCTTCTTCAATCGTATACATTTCGGGCCTGTTGGCATCAATGTATATCTCTTTAAGCGCAGTAATGGTATGGGTTACTTCTACTGTGGGATTCGGGTCAGGATCTGGGTCTGGGTCAGGGTCCGGTTTAGGGTCCGGGTCAGGTTTGGGATCCGGATCCGGTTGTGCAGGAGGAGGAGGCTCCACCGGGTCACTGTTATCACAGGCCGTAAAGGGTAAGGCAAAAAGCAATCCCAGTAGAAGGATGCGATAGATGGTTGAAAGTTTTTTCATTGCGTTAATTAATTTGTTTAGAAAAATAGGGTTTGATATAAATTTTACTGGTTAAAAATTTCATCTTCTGGATCAAAACCTCCCATTTCAGGAACTTCAGTGCAGTATTTTGTGTGGCCGGCATTCCGGTGGCCGGCTACCGGTCAAATAATGCTATTATTCTCCGGTATGTCGAACCACAACAATATTATGTTGAGAACCCTAAACTGAGAATTTTTACCACCAAAGGGGCAATCTCTTGAAGGGTCAGAACCTCTCAAAGGAGCACTTCTCGAAGGCGGGTCGGCCCCCGTAACGAATTTCAAACATGCTCTTTTCTAAGCTATTCTTTGTATAAAAAATACTCCATATAGAGTACTTTTTCTTTTTCTTATGGCAAAAGTAAGATTATATTGGATTATCTTTGTAATCCAATTTTTATAAAATGAGTAGTCCAATATTGATTAGTTTATTTGGTGGTATTAAATTAAACCCATCCTCAGACAGGGCCATATATCTCCAATTAGCAGATATGATCCTGGCATTGATTAAACAAGGCAAACTGGGTTCTGATCAAAAATTGCCAAGCTCAAGAGCAGTAGCCGATTTGCTTAGCCTTAATCGTCTTACGGTGACGAAAGCTTATGCTGAGCTACAAATGCAAGGCTGGTTAGAAAGTTTTGTGGGTAAAGGGACTTTCGTTTCTACTCATGTTCCGGAAATTCAACCAAAACAGTTAAAGTCTACATCCACTACAAAGGGTCAAAAACAAGCTGGTTTTGCGCTCGACAGCAAGTCATATCGTAAAAATCCTTTTTTTGTTTCAACCGCTCGACTGCATTTGGATCACGGTTATCCGGATCCTACGTTAGCGCCATTAAAAGAACTATATCGCGCATACCGTACCCAACTTAGCTGTGAAAGCCGCTTATATCCGAGATTTGGAAGTTACGGTCAACCGGATGGGGCCGATTTTTATAAGGAGGCTTTGTCTAAATACCTTAATGAAACAAGAGGTTTAAAAACAACACACAGAAATATTCTTTCTACCAGAGGGACTATAATGGGTATCAACCTTGTGTGTAGTGCCTTGATTAAACCGGGTGATGTAGTTGTTTCGGGAATACCGGGTTGGCAAAGATTAGAGCATAATTTTATACACTCTTGGGCAAATCATATTGGAATACCCGTAGATGAAAACGGTATTGTTGTAGATGAATTGAGAAAGATTTGTGAAAAGAGAAAGGTGAGGATGGTGTACATTACTCCTCACCATCACTATCCTACCACGGTATCACTCAGTATTGATAGAAGGCTGGAGTTATTAGCGCTTGCCAAGGAGTTTGGTTTTATCATTTTTGAAGATGATTATGATTTTGATTTTCATTACAATCATCGCCCTTTGTTACCTCTTATAAGTGCTGATGACCAGGGTATGGTAATCTATGGTGGCTCTTTCAGTAAAAGTATTTCCCCTGCATTTCGCGTGGGGTATTTGGTCGCTCCGGAAAATGTGATTGAACACCTATCTAACACACGCATGCTATTGGATAGACAAGGAGATCATATTTTAGATAATGCCATGGCTGAACTTTTAAATGACGGAACTATTACGCGATACCTGAGAAAAGCGTTGGCGGTTTATGAAAAAAGACGTAACCATTTTTGTGATTTATTGAGAAGTGAGTTGAATAATGTGGTCGACTTCGTTGTCCCTGAAGGAGGGATGACCGTTTGGACAACGTTTGATAAATCGATAAACCTTTCGGAACTGTCAACGCAAGCCTATGAAAAGAACCTTTATATTTCAGATGGTCTTGTCCATAAATATCCTGATTATGATGAGAATGCCATAAGGCTAGGGTTTGCTTCCTCTACCATAGAAGAATTGTCTGAAAGTGTAAATATTTTAAAAAGCCTGATTTTTAAAGGGTAAATCTCAAGGTAATTACTTGTGTTGGCAATGTATTCTTTGAAAATCTTTCATCGCCGGACGGACCCAGCCGTTAGTCGCTTTTTTATAATAAAAACTCGCACCCAAATGGCTTTTTTCAGGCATCATATAAAGCACAGCCCAAAAGTTAAATATGCTCTAAGGAGTGTACATTTTCCTCTTTTTCCAAATCCAACCACCTGCTAAAAGCATTATCAGAAGCAAAGCACCTGATCCTACAATGTACAACCACTCCATGGAGAAATACATGGGTTGGGGATCTCCGACAAAGACAAAGTTGGCCCAATAGAAGGGGTCGCGGAGGTGAGGGTCTTGATTGGCTTTGAGATAATCTGTTTTGGCTTTTTGCAGAGCTTCATCTTTAGAAAATCCTTCTTTTAAATACCGGTGAAGTGCTACGGATAGTTGAGCGGTAATATTGTCTTCTGCTTTCCATAAAGTAGTGATGATGTTAGGGCAACCCGCATAGGTAAAACCCCGTGCCAGACTGATAATCCCTTCTCCCCGTACTAATTTTCCCATACCCGTTTCACAAGCACTCAATACCACCAATTTTACATTCTTCAGATTCAGGTTGTAAAGCTCATTGGTATAGAGGCGGTAGTCAGAAACGGAATCGAAGTTTTGCGGATAAAAAGCAATATAAGAATTGAGAGGGTCTTCACTATCGGCATTGGCATGAGTAGCTAAATGAATGATATTGAAATCACTTGAGGTTTTTAAAAACCGGGATTTGGTGGCTTTTTCTTTCAGGTAAACTTGGCCGCCAATGGTTTGAACTTCCCGGGCAGAAGCATTGAGCGGACGCAAATAGTTATTGCGGTATTTTTCTTGGGAAGAACCGCTAAAGGGTGCCATGGCCAGCAATAAATTTTGCCCGTTGTGTTGTTCATGCAAGGAGGATTCCAACATCAGTTTGGCCGAATAGCCATAGCTCATCACATAGGTTTGGATCAGGAAAGGTGCGTATTGTCCGTTGGATTCCGTAAGAATCTCGAAAGGCAGGTAGTGTAAATCACCATCCGGTACAATGCGAAGGTATTTCTTTCCTTGTACCATGTCCTCGATAGGCGCGATCAGATGTTGGTATAGCCGTTGGGAATGTGTATAGCCTTGGTAGGCCTTACCGGCCGGGTGCTGATAATGCCAATCTTTTAAATAATGAAAACTTTCCCAGAATGCAGGGCTTAGGTCGATCTTTTTCAGGCTTTTTTGTGTAGAGGTCAGTACAAAAATATAGAGATGTTTTTTACCCAAAAAGTATTCAACCAATGCAGACTGGCGATTCAACAGATTTTCTTGTACTTGCCGGGTAGTAATGGCACTGGTGTCGTATTTCAACCGGTAAAACTCAGGGTTGGCTTCAAACGCTTTATACACGTTCCCCAATTCGATTTCCAAATCACGGATTTCACCTTGCAATTGAGCGGATTGACCACTGTCTGCGCTGGAAGTAAGACGGATTTTTAATGCTGTCACCTGTTTTTTCATATTACTTTCTTGGGAAAGCAAGGAATCGGGAATATGTGCCACTGACATAATTTCCAAATTGCGCAATGATTCGCTTAATACAGTGGACTTACTTTTTTCGGAAAGTTGAAAGGCCGCCTCCAGATTGCTTTCGGTCGGGTTGAGTTGATACAGTTGATAAGCCACTTCAAGGGCTTTTTCAAATACGGGAAATACCTGGTTGACAAAAAACAATTTGGCTTCGTCCGAATCATAGCTTTTACGGATATGCTCTGACAGGTATACGGCTTGTTGATAGGTTGCCAGGGATGCTTCCAGGTATTTTCCGGAGCGATTATGTGCATAGGCTGAGTGTAATGCATGAGCTTTGGCATCCAAAACTTCAAACATCTTTAAGCCGGAAATGGTGAGGGTAGGGGTTTCAGGATTAGCAAAAATATCCGCAGCTTCGTCAAAGCTACTGTGTAGAGTAACTAGCGCCTTTTGATAAAAATTTAAACTTTGTGAAAACTCTTTTTTCTCTTCATAAATTTTTCCTAGACCGATATAAGACGTTGCCAGGTCTTCATTTTTGAAGTGGAATTGCTCTGTATTTAATTGTATGGTTTTTTTATAAAGCTGTTCGGCATGATCGAACATTTTAAGTCCGGAATACGCTTGGGCCATTCCATTATTCTGTACAATTTTATCTTTAATTGTCGTGAACTTTGCTTTATTGAAATAGTGTAAAGCACTGTCATGATTCGCTAAAGCCAGGTGCATTAATCCGATATTGTTGAAGAGGTTATTTTGATTGGTATTGAATCTTAATAAGTGATAGCAATGAGTCAAAGCAAGGTTGTATTTTCCCAGTTTTTTTAGAGCTGAGGCTACGTTGTTTTGAATGGGGATGGTTTTCTCTAATGAATTAGGGTAATTATGCTTGATCACTCGGATAGCCTTGTTAAAGTAGTTAATACTTTGTGAATAATTCCCCAGGCTGAAATACATGGCTCCTATAGAGTTGTAAAGACGCTCTTGTTCATATACTTTTTCTTGTGTAGTGGCCGTCTTTTCAGCTAATTTGTAATAATATTCACTAGAGTCAAATTGAAATTGGTAGTAATAAATATTTCCCAAGTACAATTCCGTAGAGAAGGAAGAGTAGTTTTTTAGCGGTTTTAGCCGCTCAATCAGGTTTAGCCTTTTTATATAGTATTTTTTTGCTTCTTCGAATTGCTCGGCTACTTGGTATAGAATCCCGATTTGATTATAGACCGTAAGCAAGGTAGTGTCTTGTGGCTGCTCGTTCCGGTAAAAGTCATTGGCTTTTAAATAGAATGACAAGGCAATGCTATCACTTTGGGCGGTAGGTGCCGGAACGTTGAAGAGGCTATCTGCCTTTGACAATAGATGTATGATCTCTTGATGTGTTTGGCCTATTAAGGGATGTGAGAGGCTAATTAGGCATATATAAAAGACCAATTGTTTGGAGTATTTCATGTTGGGAGACATTCATTTTTAAAACCTTATTGTCAGGAACCTCCTTCGGCCCCTGACAATATTTGTTAACCAAAGCTTATTGATACTTGCCATATACAATCACATAGGGAGGCCTGGTGCCGTCCGTCTTTCCACCTTTCGGATATAATTGCTTTTCTTCCAAAAGTTGCAATAATTCTTCTGGAATCCTGTCTCTGGATGTAAAATAAAATACCTGGAGGGTGATCCTGGATTTTACCTCTATGGGTTGATTGTTTTGAATGACATTGTAGGAATAAGGGATTTCAAAGCGTTTGGTAAAACCATCTTCCAAAGGTGTCCCTTGTAGACTTTCCTGGTTTTGTAAAGTTTCTTTCAGTTTGATTGCACCGGTGACGAGGTCTATTTCCAACCCTTCTTGAACGGCACCACCTTCCGCATCAAAAAAGATAGAACTCGGAAGGGCTAAATCCGGGTCCTCGTCCAGAATGGGCAAGGCCAGGTCTTGTCCTTCGTCCAAATTATAAAGGCTGTCTGCATAATCAATCCCGGAAATCAATAAGGAGGTATCGCCAAGGTAGCGGTTATCGTCCGAAGTAAAGTTAATGTAATAACGCTGCCCGGCTTCGGAGGTGTTTACGTTGATTACCCCGGTACGGGAATCGATATCCAGGCCTTCGGGCTTTACGGTGAAGGTCCCTTCTATATTTTCCGGGCGCAATTGTGGCTTGATCAGGGTTGTTTCATTGGCATCTTCGTTGGCATAAAACACCTCTGCGCCATAGTCAATCGTCAGGTTGTTGATGGGGGTTTCGTCATCATCGTCTTTACAAGCCCATAAAGCAATAGGAAGCAGAGCTATCAGAAAATAGCGAGTGAAGAGTGTGTTTGAAAATTTCATCGTGAGTTTGTTTCGTTTTAAGTTTGGTATCAGGATAAAACCCGATCTTGTATCGAGGTAATTCGTTGATAGTCGATCCTCCTATAGGAAACATCAATAGGTGGATATCTTTTTTGTCAAAAGGTCAGGATATTTGGTAGTCAGTCAAAATGTATCCGTACCAAATACATAGAGTATGCCGGGGGATACCTGTTTGCAAGCTAGCATTTTAAAGAGAATAATGCTGTTAAACGTATTCTTTTATTATGCCAAAACTGTCCCTATGACACCTGAAGCCAAAGTATGAACCATGTTATTGAGATTTATTAAGAAATTAGATTGACAACTTTTGGGAAAAGCTTCGGGCAGTCCCAAAATTCTTATCCTGAGAGTAGCGCTTTTCGTACAGGTTACTCTCTTGTAAAAACCTTTATTTCAACTTGAATTACCTGTTGAAAGGGTTAATTTTGAGAAAACTTTATCCTACAAAAACAACACTCCAAAAATGATGAAACAGATTATCCCGATACTTCTGCTTTTGAGTGCACTATTTTCCTGTGAACCTAAGCAAACTTTTTACGATATGGTCATTTATAACGGCATTGTCTATACTTTGGATGAGGAGCAACCTCAGGCGGAAGCCGTAGCAGTGGAAGATGGAAAAATCGTATTTGTGGGAAGCAATGAGGAGGTACAAGCGTTTATTGGCGACAGCACACAAGTGTTGGATTTACAAGGGAAAACCTTACTGCCAGGTTTGATTGATGCGCATGCGCACTTAATGGGAATCGGTGAAAACCGGATTCAGTTGGACTTGAGCCAAGTGAAGAGCTACGAAGAATTGGTAGAAATGGTAAAGAAGAAAGCCGGATCACTGAAACCGGGAGAGTGGGTGCTGGGAAGAGGTTGGCATCAAGATAAATGGATGCAAATGCCAGAACCCTCGGTCAAAGGTTTTCCGGTGCATGAGCTTTTAAGTGCCGCCTCACCGGACAATCCTGTGTTTTTACGTCATGCCAGCGGACATGCCGGGTTAGCTAATCAGAAAGCGATGGAAGAAGCGGGGCTGATTCAGTTAACAGCCCAGGAAATAGATGCCTTGGAAGGCGAACGGGGAGAAATCATCCGGGATGGAAAAGGGAAGCCTACCGGAATTTTTAATGAAACAGCCATGGAGGCCATTGCTTCTCATATTCCCACTAGTTCTGCGGAATACTATCAAAAAGTTTTGCAATTGGCCATTGAGGAGTGCCTTGCCAACGGAATCACTTCTTTACACGATGCCGGAGTGGGGCCTGAGGTTATAGAATTGTATAAAAAACAAGCGGCCGAAGGACAGTTAGACATGCGTTTGTATGTCATGTTGGATGGTAGTAATGAGGAATTGTTGAAGCAATATTTTCAATCAGGACCGGAATTGAACCTGGGGCAAGGTTTTTTGGATATCCGTTCGATCAAGTTGTTTGCCGATGGGGCTTTGGGCTCACGAGGTGCTTGGTTATTGGAACCTTATGACGACCGGCATGAACATTCCGGTCATGCCGTCACTCCTATGGAAGAGATTGGAAATATCGCCAAAAAAGGGTTTGCAAATGGCTTTCAGGTATGTACTCATGCAATTGGTGACCGGGCCAACCGGGAAGTGCTTAATTTATATGAAGAGGCCTTTCGGCAATCTGCCGATGCATCCGAGGATCACCGTTTCCGTATAGAGCATGCCCAGCATATTAGTATAGAAGATATTCCCCGGTTTGCCGAGTTGGGTGTGATACCTTCCGTGCAAGCCATTCATATGAGTTCCGACCGGCCTTGGGCCATCGATCGTTTGGGAACACAACGGATTGAAGAAGGGGCTTATGTATGGCAAAAGTTATTGCAATCCGGAGCAAAGGTGATCAACGGGACGGATGCTCCGGTAGAACCTGTGAATCCAATGGCCTGTTTTTATGCGGCAGTGACGCGCAAAACGCTGAAAGGAGAACCGGAGGGAGGTTACGAACCCGGGCAGAAAATGACCCGGGAACAAGCGTTGAAAACGTATACCTTAGAGGCCGCTTACGGTGCCTTTCAGGAAACTTGGAAAGGCTCGGTGGAAGTGGGCAAGGTGGCTGATTTTACCATTCTTTCTCAAGATATTATGAAAGTACCGGAAGAGGATATATTGAATACTAAAGTGGCGTATACAATAGTAGATGGCAAAATAGTATTCGAACGGAAGGAGTAGACCGAAAAGCATCTTCCGGTGTAAACGGGGGAAATCCGGCTTTTACCCAATTGATTTCCCGTATACTCTGCTATTGGAGGACGCAGGTATTTTCCATTTCTTTCACCATCATTGTTATGTCCAAATTTTCCTTTGAACCGGGCACTCTTTAACGGATCTTGATTGTTGTATATACAAATTTCAAGGAGTTGTCAGATGGGTGACCGAGTTTGTGAAGAAAAAGATTTAAACTTGTTTGAAGAAATCAAAAGCTAATGTTACAACTCTTTGAATGTGAATCCTTGAAAAGGACTTGTAGTCTTCATTTTCAATAAACTGGAATTTTCATTCAAACAATCACGTATCATGAAAGCAAAGCTATCCACAGCCCTGATTTTGATGGCCTCCGGATTCTTAATGGCCTTTCAACTATCCACAGATCCCATAAAATCCTTGGATGCGCCCGAATGGGAAGTAGATCCGGCCCATAGCTCCATTTCATTTACGATCACCCACTTTTTTACCCCGGTACAAGGTCGCTTTGACGAATTTGAAAGTATGTTGATGTTTTCTCCCGAGCACTTGGAGGAAAGCAAAGCGGAGTTTACCGTAAAGGTGGCCAGTATTAATACTCAACAAACCAAACGGGACAATCACTTGAAGTCCGTAGATTTCTTCCATGCAGAGAAATTTCCTGACATGCATTTTGAGTCTACAAAGTTCAGAAAGAAAGGCCGGGATGTGTATGTAGTTCATGGAAATCTCAAAATCAGAGATGTGATCCAAGAAGTAGCAGTGCCTTTCCAAGTATTGGGAACCATGGACAATCCCATGAAAGAAGGATATGAACTAACCAGTTTACGAGCCGAATTTACCATTGACCGAACGGAATTCGGGGTGGGTACAGGAAGCTGGGCGGCCACTACTGTAGTAGGAGACGAAGTAAATGTAACCCTCTTTTTCGAAGCAAACAGAAAAAAATGATTGATTGTTAATAATGGCCGTTAAAAGCTTTTCTACTTTAGAAGGGCTTTTTTTATGTTTATACAGCCGGTACAATGAGTGTTAAATTTGCGGATAGGGTGTTCGTATTTGGACAAAATTTTCGGAAGTGAACAATTGAGCTATGAGCAATTTTTGATGATAAATAAAAAAGTATCTTTTGTAAGTAATTGATTATTAATGGTATATATGGCTTGTTTAAGAGGGTACTATGCATTGCCAAGTTCTTAGCATTGAGTTTGTAAATTTGATACTAGCGAATGAAAAAGTGGCCATAAGTGAGTCGGATAAGGAAGCGAGCTACTTTTTGGAAGGTAAATCTTAGGCTTATTGAAACCTGAACGATGAAACTAGCCAATACACAAGTACAAATGCGTAAAGGAATTTTAGAATATTGTATCCTCACCATTATCTCAAAAGGCGAAGTGTATGCTTCGGACATTATTCAAGAATTGAAAGAGGCGAAAATGATGGTAGTAGAAGGAACAATGTACCCTTTGCTTACCCGCTTACACAGAGCCGGATTAGTTGAATACCGTTGGGTGGAGTCCAATGCCGGTCCTCCCCGGAAGTACTATCAACTGACTTCTCAAGGAAAAGCTTTTTTGGAAGGCTTACAAATGACCTGGGAGCAGTTGACTTTTTCGACCAATCATATCATTTCTAATTTTGAAAAGCCGGACGAATCATGAAAAAAAATATATCCATCAATATCAGCGGTATCATCTTCCATATTGAGGAGGAAGGGTATGAAACCCTAAAGGAATACTTACAGGCCATCAGTGCTTACTTTTCGTCTTATGAAGACCATCAGGAAATCGTGTCGGACATTGAAAGCCGGATTGCCGAGATTTTTTTAGCCAAGCTGGATGAACACCGGCAGGTAATCACCCTGCAGGATGTAAATGAGTTGATTGCGAATATGGGGCAAATTTCTGATTTTGAGGCGGCCGAAGCCATTTATGAAAGTCCCTATGAGCCTGCGAAAGAAGCCGAAAAACAAGAGGAAACGGTGTTTTATCAAGAATATACCGGGCAGGAACAGTATGAACAGGAAGCTGCGGGAGAAGCCGGCAGCAAAAGAAAATTGTACCGCGACCAGAAACGAAAGCTGGTAGGTGGAGTGGCTTCAGGGGTTGCACATTATTTACGTATCGACCCGATTTGGATCCGGCTTTTGTTTATTTTGCCCCTTTTATTGTTGATCATGGATGTGTTCAATAATGCGGACAGCTTGTTTATCATGAGCATGGTTTTGTATTGCGGGATTTGGTTTTTTGTCCCTGCTTCCGATGCCTTGGAAGAAGATACCAAGGTGAAGCGCTTGTTCCGGGACCCGGAAGACCAGGTGATCGGTGGGGTGTCCAGCGGATTGGCAGCCTACTTTGGCATCGATGCTACCATAGTACGGGTTTTGTTTGTTGCCGGGATGTTTTTAGGCGCTGTAGGATTGATTATTTACTTGATCATTTGGTTTACCACCCCGGAGGCCAAATCCATTACCGAACGGATGCAAATGGAGGGAGAACCCATCACCTTGGAAAACATTGAGAAAAAAATCAAAGACAGTTTTCAACTGGATGAGGAAGGGGAAGAAAGCTGGTTTGCCAGGGTTTTATTGTTTCCTTTCCGGTGTATCGCAGCCGTTCTTACTTTTTTAAGTGAAAATTTAAAGCCTGTTGCCCAGTTGCTGTTCAAATTGTTTTTAGTCGTACTAGGGGTGGTACTTGCTTTGGAGTCGATCTTTGGCGTATTGGTATTGTCGATATTATTGTTTTTGATTTTAGGCCTCTTGCACAATTGGGATGTTATCATGCAACTTCAACAGTATGTCTTGTATGAAATCGATGCCTTTGACCTCGAAGTATTAACAGCCATCAGAGATATTATTCCTGTCAATGCCGCGGTTTCCGTATACGTGACCAGTTTGATTCCCTTGATTTTTTTAGGAATTATCGGTTTTTCTTTAATTAGCAGACGGATCATGATTTCTAAACTGATGACTTGGGGGCTGTTGTCGGTATGGGTGCTGGGTATTATTGGCACGGTGATTACCGTTCCGGCTGTGGCGATGGAGTTTAAATCCGAAGGTGTGGTGAAAGAAGTTCAATACTTTGCGCTTCCGGCAAAAGGAGAAATGCTGCGGATTGCATTGAATGATATCGGAACCAGTGAAGTGAGGGAAGTAAACTTGACCATCCGAGGGCATGATAAAGAAACCATAGAAATGATACAACGAACCTCTGCCAAAGGAAAGAGCCGCCAGGAGGCTTTGGACAATGCCAGGGCTGTGCGTTATCAAACCAAGCAGGAGGGCAATCTTTTATCCTTTGATTCTAAATTCACTTTACCGGAAAACCAGCCTTTTCGTGTTCAGTCATTAGATATCAATTTATATTTGCCTTACCATATGGATTTTGAAATGGACCCGGCATTGGGCAATATTTTGAATGCCACTTTGTATCCTAATGGCTATCGTGTGGGGCAATTGGAAGGCAACTTCTGGACCTTCAATCAAGAGGGCTTACGGTGCCTGAGTTGTCCGGACCAGCATGGAATTGCAGCTGAAGCCAAAGAAGGAGAACGCGTATTTTCACCGGAGGAGTTTTCTTTTGTAACCATATCCGGAATGTACGATGTAACCTTTCGGGAAGGCCCGGCTAAAATACAGGTAAAAGGGAGGGAAGAAGACTTACAACACTTTGAATTGAAGATCGAAAACAAACGCTTATTGATTGAAAATCAATCGTCTGGTTCCAATGATAAAATTGAGTTACTTATCCAAAGTCCTGAAATTGTTGCGATTGACTTATCGGGGCGGATGTATGTCAAATTCCATGAGTTTCATCCTGAGGTGTTGCATATGAATATGGAAGGTGCCATCAATTGCGAGGCCGAAATGTTCAACGAATTGCTCAACCTGAAGCTGTCAGGGGCTTCGGAAATGAAATTAAAAGGAAGAGGGGAAGTGTTTAATCTCGAAGTAGACGGGGCGTCTCAAGTAGATGCATTTGATTACCCGGCTGAGGTGGTCAATGTGCAAAATATGGGAATGGGAAAATCAAAAGTTTACGCCCAAGAGGTGTTGAATATTTCTTCGAGTTATGCAGACAATGTAAGTTATAAAGGTTCCCCGGAGTTTGTGCAACAAAAAGAAAACTGGAAATAAAGGAGGCAATCCACAGGGCTGGTTTGTGAATGAGTGACAGGCATTTTGTAGAATCGTATAGACAGGGTCGGCTGTTGTGCCGACTTTTTTTATTATTTTAGAGAAAGAGTTTGTTAAATATTTGCAAATTAATTTTTAAAATAATCATACATATATCTATTTTGGCTTAGAATCTTGTTGTGTAGAGAAGGTACATTCCCTGTAGCATCTACAAAACTGAATAAAGGGAGTAGATTTTTGAAGGGGCTTTGACTGACAAAACTAAGAGAAATTGCGTTTGGGCTGGGCAACCAACAATATTTTGATAAAATAGACACCAATCTTAAAAATTACGGTATAAAACAATATAATCCTCCAGTTCTTTAAAGCATATTTAACACTTAGCCTTTTGCCTTATAAGGGAATGGCATCCATCTCAATTGCCATCCTTATCGTAAAACATTAAAGATGCTCTTAGTGATGTACAAGACCATTCCACCAGCGGAGAAATTTAACCGTAGTAATTAGATGATTTTCAGGAATAAAAAAAATAACGGGCGGAAATATAAATTCAGAGACCTGAAAGTATATGCGTCTACAGAATGGCTGGCCGAAGGCAAAAAAAAGTACCGGAAGGTATTTGAAAATAGTGAGGCCACTTATCTGTATGCAGAATTATCCTTTTACAATAAACTGTTTGATGACGAAGAATGGGATGCTGATATACGCCTGAAATGTTTTCGTTTTGTGGAAACCGGAAAAGAAGAACTTTGCGACTTGGATATTCATCAAAAGGTTTCGGTCGACCATAATATTATTTATATCCGCGAAGGCTGGGGGCATGAAGAACCAGGCTATTTCTGGAAACGGGGCGATTATTTATGGGAAGCGTATATCGATGAGGAGTTTGTCGGCTCCACCCGCTTTTATGTGGAAGACGGAGGGCCTGTTTCCCAAAATTTTAATCCCTATTTTGACATTGATACCATCAAATTGTATGAGGGTTCTAATGAAGGAGTAAGGCCGGAAGACCGCACCTTTTTGAAAAAGTTCAATGCCTCGGACACTCGCTACATTTGGGCGGAATTTATCCTGGACAACCTTCAGGACCGGCCTTGGTTTTGTGAATTGATCTTTAACTTTTACAACGAAGCGGGGCTGCTGAAAGGTACTACGGCCGAACTCAAACAAATCAAATCCGAAGAAGATACGATTACAATTATTACCGGCTGGGGGTCCGACTCGAAAGGGACATGGTATGAAGATAAATACACCCTGGAGGTCATTTTTATGGACCGCCTGATTGCCGTGGTGCCATTTGAGTGCGGAACGGAAAACGTACCCGGAGCCGTACAAATTCTGACAGGTGAAGAAACCAGCTTGAAAACCGCTCCGGAGCCGGAAGAAATCCAGGAAGTGGAAAGCCTGGAGAGTATCATGGACCAGCTAAAAGAGTTGGTAGGGCTAAAGGACATTAAAAATAAAATCAACGATTACCTGGAATACCTGGAGTTTTTGAAATTGCGCAAAGAAAAGGGTTTTGACGAAAACGAAAGGATCAACCTGCATTCTGTTTTCACCGGAAATCCGGGGACCGGAAAAACAACCATTGCCAAACTACTGGGGAAAATTTATCATAAAATGGGTTTTCTCAGCCGGGGCAATATTACGGAAGTGGGGCGTGCCGAATTGATTGGGCAGTACATCGGGCAAACAGCTCCGAAGGTAAAGGATGTGATTGAGAGTGCCCGGGGGGGAGTATTGTTTATCGATGAAGCTTATGCTTTGGTGCGCAATGAAGAAGATGACAAAGATTATGGTCATGAAGTGGTGGAGGTATTGGTAAAAGAAATGTCCGATGGGGAGGGAGATATCGCTATTTTTGTAGCGGGATATCCCAAAGAGATGGATGTGTTCCTTAACTCGAACCCCGGTTTGAAGTCTCGCTTCAATATGTTCTATGACTTTCCTGATTACCTGCCACAGGAGCTGATTAGTATTGCAGATCTGATCGTAAAGAAAAGAGAAGTGGTGTTGACTCCCAAGGCCCGGAAGTTCCTGGATAAGAAGTTGACGGATTTTTACCGGAACCGGGACCGGAGTTTTGGAAATGCCCGCTTGGTCGCCTCCATTGTAGACGAAGCCAAAATGTCTATGGGATTGCGTGTAATGCGCGATCGACACCTTAGCGAAGTGACCAATGAAATGCTTCAGACGATAGAGTTACAGGACCTGCAAAAGGTTTTTAAAGAGAAAAAACAAGGAACACCTAAAATCGGCATTGATGAGGCCTCGTTGACGGAAGCCTTGAGCGAATTGAATACCTTGGTGGGCTTGCGTAGTGTGAAAAATGAGATTCACGAGCTGGTGAAGTTGGTGAAATTCTATCTGGAAACCGGAAAGGATGTATTGAATAAGTTCTCTCTGCACACTGTATTTAAGGGCAACCCCGGTACGGGAAAAACCACCGTAGCCCGGGTATTGGCCAAAATTTATAAAGCCTTAGGGATTTTGGAACGGGGGCACTTGGTTGAATGCTCTAGGCAAGAGCTGGTAGCCGGTTTTGTCGGACAGACCGCCATTAAAACCAAAGAACTTATTGATAGGGCCCATGGAGGGGTATTGTTTATCGATGAGGCCTATTCCCTGTTTTCCTCTCATGGCGGACATGATTATGGCAAAGAGGCCATAGAAGTATTGCTCAAAGAAATGGAGGATAAAAGAGGGGAGTTTATTGTGGTGGTAGCGGGCTATACCGAACCCATGGAGAAGTTTCTGGAAATGAATCCCGGCTTTAAATCGCGATTTGATAAAGAATTATTCTTTGAAGACTTTACAGAAAAAGAATTATACGATATTTGCACATATATGCTATCGGAAGAAGAGCTGGTATTGGATACAAAGGCGGAAAAGCATTTGCAAGATTACCTGAAATTCTTGTTTATGCACCGGGATAAATTCTTTGGCAATGGCCGGGCAATGCGTAAAATTGTCAGCAAAACGGTGAAAAACCAACACCTGAGGATGGCATCGTTAAAACCTGAAGAACGGAGTGAACAAATGCTTCAGGAAGTAACCTACGAAGACATTAAGGAATTTGATAATAACCGGGAGGAATTGCTTCGCAGTCAGAAGACAATTGGGTTTAAGATTTATTAGACATTTTGATGTACCAACAACCAAATAAACAAACTGTTTTTCGGCATTTAGGCCTTATTGACTATCAAGAAGCCTGGGACTACCAGACGAACTTGTTTCAACAGACGGTGCAACAGAAATTGCAAAACCGCAAAAACGGAGAGGCTGGTTTGCCATTTACACCCACTCAAAACTACCTTCTTTTTTGTGAGCACCCGCATGTGTATACCCTTGGAAAGAGTGGCAAAGAAGATAACCTTTTGCTCAATGAAGAGGGCTTACATGCCAAGCATGTACAGTTTTACAAAATCAACCGGGGAGGGGACATTACGTACCACGGACCCGGACAGATAGTAGGCTATCCGATTCTGGATTTGGACAATTTTTTTACGGATATCCATAAATACCTTCGCTTAATGGAAGAAGCCGTGATTCTGACCTTAAAACAGTATGGAATAGAAGCCGGAAGAATTGAGGGCTTGACCGGAGTGTGGTTAGATTATGAAAAACAACAGAACCCCCGGAAGATTTGTGCCTTGGGGGTAAAGGCCAGCCGGTGGGTTACGATGCATGGTTTTGCGTTGAATGTTAATGTAGATTTATCTTATTTTAATAATATTGTACCTTGTGGTATTTCTGACAAAAGTGTAACCTCTATGGCCCGAGAATTGGGAACAGAAGTTGCCATTGAGGAAGTGCAGGAAATTTTAAAAGGACATTTGGTCGAATTGTTTGACATGGAATTAGTGCAGGAATCCCAAGTCTAAACAATTATTATCAACATATTGAGGGTGAGTTGCTTTCTTTGAAAGTTACTGCCCTTTCTCTTTTCAAGGTGAAAAAACTCAGAACTTTTTTATGCCTTGAGTAGTTTTAAAGACTATTCACTTTTTTAAAGAGTGACTAAAAGCTGACTTTGAAGCAATTTTACATACTTAATTATCATTTAACTATAAAAAGTATCTCTTTAACCCAAACCTAATTTCCAATGACAACTATCAGGACCGTGTATACGCCAACCAGCACTGATACACATGCCAAGAGCATCTTGTTGGTAGATGATTTTTCAGCAAAGCGGCAAATCGCTTCTCAAGCGCTGGAAAAGGCCGGTTTTCATACCATCCAAGGAACGGATGGAGGAGAGGCCTTAAGTCAATTAAGAGCTGAACATAAGGTGGATTTGATCGTTACCGATTACCATATGCCTTATATGGACGGCATTAGTTTTATAAAAAAAGTCCGGAAAATGGCCCAATTTAAAGACGTACCGGTCATTTTGGTTTCCTCTACCATCAATGAAGAAGTCAAGCAGAAAGCGGCAAAGTATGGAGTGACTGCCTTTATGCAGAAGCCATACAAAGCAGAAGATTTGATCCGGAAAATCAATGAGATGTTATAAAGTTCATATCCCCAAAAAGAAAGGCCTCTGAGTTCTCAGAGGCCTTTCTTTTGAGTACAAATATTTGAATTATCTACTGTAGTTAGGAGCTTCCCGGGTGATGGTGATATCGTGCGGGTGGCTTTCTCTCACCCCTGCAGAGGTGATTTGAACGAATTGAGATTGTTGTAGAGCCTTGATGTCTTTTGCCCCACAATATCCCATTCCGGCTCTTAAGCCTCCTACAAGTTGATAAAGTACTTCAGAAACCAGCCCTTTGTAAGGGACTCTGCCGCTGATTCCTTCCGGCACTAATTTTTTGATATCATCTTCGGCATCTTGGAAATAGCGGTCTTTAGAACCTTTATCCATCGCTTCCAACGAACCCATCCCTCTGTATGATTTGAATTTTCTTCCTTCGAAGAGAATCATTTCTCCTGGTGCCTCCTCGGTTCCGGCAAGTAATGAACCCACCATGACGCAATCAGCTCCTCCGGCAATGGCTTTAACCAAGTCTCCGGAAAAACGGATACCACCGTCTGCGATGAACGGAACGCCTGTTCCTTCCAGACCTTTGGCGGCTTCCATGACTGCAAACAGTTGAGGAACACCCACACCGGCAATAACACGCGTGGTACAAATACTTCCGGGGCCTACACCTACTTTTACTCCGTCTGCTCCTGCATCAGCCAAGGCTCTTGCACCGGCTGCCGTAGCAATGTTTCCGGCAATTACATCCAAATCAGGGTATTGGGCTTTCACCTTCTTTACAGTATTGATGACATCTTTGTGTTGGCCATGAGCCGTATCGATACTCACAACGTCTACCCCCGCTTTTTTCAATTCGTGAATTCGCTCCATTATGTCAGGAGTGACTCCCACTGCAGCACCTACACGAAGTCTTCCGAACTCATCTTTACAAGCATTCGGGCGGTCTTTGTTTTTCAGGATATCTTTGTATGTGATAAGCCCTACCAATTTGTAATTTTCATCTACAATGGGTAGTTTCTCAATTTTGTGTTCCTGTAAAATCTCTTCGGCGTTTTCCAAACCAATACCTTCCTTGGCTGTAATCAGGTTTTCTTTGGTCATAATTTCCTTGACCGGAATGCTTAAATCCTTTTGAAAACGCAGGTCTCGGTTGGTGAGGATTCCAATGAGTTTTCCGTCATTGTCTATAACAGGAATCCCTCCAATCTTAAATTCCCGCATTAAGTGATTTGCCTCCGCTAGTGACACACCGGGTTTGAGTGTCACCGGGTCTAAGATCATTCCACTTTGTGACCGTTTCACTTTACGGACTTGCTCCGCTTGTTGCAGGATGCTCATGTTTTTATGAATAAAACCTAAGCCCCCCTCCAAAGCGATCGCAATGGCCAGCTCATATTCCGTTACGGTATCCATAGCAGCCGCCAGGATAGGAATATTCAACTTGATGTTTTTGGTCAAATAAGTGGAAGTGTCCGTCTCACGTGGTAATACCTCAGAATAGCTCGGCACCAGAAGCACATCGTCATAGGTTAGCGCTTCTTTCAAAACTTTAGGATGATCTGATGACATGGCAAATAAATTAGTTCACATTATTTGCCGGACAAAATTAGATAGAATTCTTGATTATAAAAAACAACCCAGGTGAGAAAGAATATTTTTTTTGAAAAGCAGGCATTTTGTTACTTGTAAAAATCGAGGTGGAAAATTCCTTTTTCCGGTCTTAATGAAGGAAAAAGGCCATTCTTCCCCCTTTGAAACTAAGGAGATTTTGAGAGGTATTTTTTTATACGGTCGTTTCCTTGGATTGTGTTTACTGGGACAAGGCAGCACTTATCGCTCCAAAAAAGCATATCCCTCCCCAAGTTGTCAACAGGGAAAATCCGGCTACAAAGAGGAGGGCTTCATTGTAGCACCTCTGAATATTTGACAAATTTTGCTGTAAAATACCACATTGCCGGCGTAAATGACTTCATGTATACAGCATATTGTTGACTAAGTTAGTAGTGGTAAAACCTATGCCCTTTTTTTCAAGGCCTTTACCTCAGACTGAAGAAGACCCTATACATATTCGGTTTTTTATATTCACATCAAAATAATCTAATCGGCTTGGCTTTGTTACTATAAGAATTTTTACGATTGGATGAAAAACAAATCCGGAGGCAAAGAGCTTTTACAGGCATACAGTCAGAGATTGGATGGTCGTGGTATGGCTCGTACGAATTTTGAGTGGCATCCTCTTGTATGTCAATAATTTGATAGGAAATTAGAATAGTAAACGTACTTGACAAAACAGCTTTATCCCATGCGCGTTTTAGTTTGTTTGAGTGTTTTTCACTTTGTTATATCTGTTGCCTTTGCACAGTCCCCACAGTCATTGCAAGACGCTGATAAAACGTATCTTACAGTCGATTCGTTGATCCTGGAATTACAATACGATCAGGCAGTTGGCAAACTCCGAGAAATCTACCCGGTATATGAACAACACAAACAGTGGGAAAAGTATTTTCAGTGCTTGTATATCCTCAAAGATATCATGGCCAGTAAAGGGGATAGCACAGAGGCCCAACACTATGCATTGAACCTTCGAACAAAAAGCCAGGAACTGAGTACTGCTGCAGATCAATACTTTAAAGCGGGTAATCAATACCTCAACCAGGGCAATTATGATATGGCAGTGGAATATCATCAAAAGGCGATTGCTATTCGGGTAGCCGTATCCAGTGACCAACCTTTGTCGACCGAAGCTTCTTTTGAAGAAGTAAGTGAATATTACGAAGAAAAAATCCGCTCCGGGATTGCCTCTTTAAGTTATTTTCAAAAGTCCATTGAAGCATACAAAAAAGCTGGGAAGGGTGAAAGTCCTGAAATGGCTTTTGTGTATTTGCAAATGGGAAAGCTTTACTTCCGGCTAAAGAGCTATGGATTTTCAGAGCAGTACTTACAAAAAGCACTGGGTATTTATCAACATCGATATGGAGCCGAACATATTAGTTTGGTGGAGATTTATCAAGAGTTGGGCAAGACGTACGGTGCTTCTCTCCAATACGAGGATGCCATCGATGCCTATAAAAGTGCTTTGTTGATTCAACGCAATGTACGGGGAGACCGGCAGGGCCTGACCGTAGCATTTCTCAACCAAATAGGTACGTTGTATTTGCAATTGGGCTCTCTGAATCAGGCGCTGGATTATATTCAACAGGGGCTATCGATACATATAAATTTGTATGGTAAAGAAAGCCCTTCATTAGTAGAGTCCTACAACAAATTAGGAGATGTTTACCGGGCATTTTCAAAATGGGACAAAGCCATTGAATATTATCAAAAAAGTTATCAGTTATTGCTCAAAAATCATGGCTATAGTGAAATGTTGGGGGAAACCTATATAAAATTAGGAGATGCTTATCACTATCGACAAAGTTTCGATACTGCGCTGAACTACTACCAACAAGCATTTGACATATTGCAAAAGCTTTACGGTACCCGTCATCAAAAAGTAGCGATGGCCTACAGCCAGTTGGGAAAAGCGTACCGGAGCATTAAAAATTACCGGAAGTCTGTAGATAATTATCAAAAAGCCTTGGGAATTTACAGGTCGTTGTACGGGCTCAAGCATGCAACGGTGGCCATAACCTATTTTGATTTGGCTGAAATGTATTTGGAACGAGGGCAATCCGGCCGGGCACTGAACAATTTTCAACAGGCAATTATGGCGAATGTGGAGGGATTTGACAATACAAATATGTATGCCAATCCGGGGTTAAAACGGTATTACGATCAGCGTTTGTTGTTACAATCTTTACGGAAAAAGGCCGACTTATTGGAGCAGCGTTTTCAAGAGTCCCGAAGCAAACAAGACTTGCATGCGGCTTTGGAAGTGTATCAGCTCTGTGATACATTGATTGATCATATCCAACAGTCGTTTGTATCTCAATCAGATAAATTGATGTTGGCACAGACCGCTACGGAAGTCTATCAAGCCGGTATCAGCTTGGCCTATGTCATGGAAAATCCTTACTTGGGCTTTTACTTTTCCGAAAAGAGTAAATCGGGTGTACTGTTGGAGTCAATTGTTGATTCGGAAGCAAAAACGTTTGCCGGTATACCGGATTCGCTTTTGCGGAATGAACGAAAGTTGAGAGCAGAATTGGCAGCTTTGAACAAACAGTTGGTTGAAGAAACAAGTACAGCTTCGTATGAGACCCTACAGGAAGAACTTTTTAAGAAAAAGCTGGCGTTTGAAGAGCTTACGCGCCTGTTTGAATACAAATACCCCAAATACCATGAATTGAAAATAAAGAACGAAACAGCACAACTCCCGGAGATTCAAAAAGTCCTTCATCCCGAAATGGCTTTGATCGAATATTTTTTAACAGATGATGCGTTGTACGTCTTTACGGTGTTAAAGGATGATTTTTTTATGGATAAAGTCTCCTTGGAAAAAGACTTTTCCCGTCAAATTACCGGGTTGCGCAATAGCATTCTGTATAAAATTGACGATCTCTATGTTTTGTTCGCTTCTGAGTTGTATGAAACTTTGTTCCCGCGCGAATTACCTGCTCAAGTGAAAGAAGTCGTAATAATTCCTGATGGTCCTCTTAGTCAGGTTCCTTTTGAAGCCTTGTTGACCCATGGCGATGGAGATCCGGAAGCTTTGAGTGAGTTGCCTTATCTCATCAAAAAGTGGGGAATGAGCTATGCCTACTCGGCCACCTTGTTTGAAGAAACCGTAAGCCGGTATTTGCCCCTTGCCAGTTTTGATTTCGTAGGGTATGCTCCGGTTTTTTCCGAAAAGAAATCCACTTCTGCGAGTCATACGACCCGGAGCTTATTGTCTCAGATTAATACCTTGGATTCTACAAAAACCAGAGGACTACTGGACGAAAGGGGAAACATCGTTCCGATTCCGGGTACTGAGGTGGAGATAAAGAAAATAGCCCGGATTTTCCGGAAAAACGATAAAATTACCCAACTCTATACCTATGATGATGCCCGGGAAGGTTACTTAAAAGAAGGGCGGTTGGGGGATTACAAATTTTTACATATTGCCACGCACGGCTTTGTAAATGAGGAAGAACCGGAGCTTTCCGGGATTTTATTTGCTCAAGAAACTGACGATAAAGACGATGGCGTTTTGTATTCGGGAGAATTGTATAACTTACAGCTAAATGCTCAATTGGTGGTCTTATCCGCCTGTGAAACGGGTTTGGGAAAATATTCCAAAGGTGAAGGAATTATAGGATTGACCAGGGCTTTGCTCTATGCCGGCACTAAGAATATTCTGGTGTCACTATGGCAAGTATCCGATAAATCTACTACGGAACTAATGGTAGATTTATACGATGAGGTATTGCAAAATGAGTTTGAAGACTTTTCCTCTGCACAGGAAATGCACATCACCCGTGCTTTGAGAGATGCCAAACTGAAGATGATAGAAAAGGGCAACTTCGCACACCCTTATTATTGGTCACCATTTGTTTTAATAGGCCGCTAAAGTTTCCTTTGTAGCTTTGGGGCATTGTGGTGCTCTGATTACGTCATTGGGTAAAGATCGAGATTCATGCATAATAATTATTATTTTCTCAAACATTTGAGTACGGCTTTGGCAAAACCGTTGACCGGTTTGGAGTTGGCCACATGTTTTAGCCAAAATAAAGATGAACTGGTTCTGGGTTTTTGCAACCCGGAAAGCGAGTTTTGGATAAAAGCATCTTTAGTCCCCAATCTAAATGTGCTCTCTTTTCCCAAAGACTTTAAACGCTCAAAGAAAAACAGTGTGGATTTGTTTAGTGATGTGTTGGGGAAACAGGTTACCGGAGTCCGGCAGTTTGCGAACGAAAGGTGTTTTGGAATTGAGCTAGGGGAGGAGATGTTGTTGTTCAAGTTATTTGGCAACCGGTCCAATATTTTGTGGATCTCCGATGGAACAGTACAAGAGGTTTTTCAAAATAAATATCAGGATGATTTTGAAATAGACATCCGGCAGTTGGACAGGCCTTTAGACCAAACATTTGAAACTTTTGAACATCAGGGCTTAAAAGCGACTTTCCCAACTTTTGGCAGGGTAGTAAAAAAATACTTGGAAGCACAAGGTTGGAAGGATCTATCAACTCCTGCCCAACAATGGGAGCTCTTGCAACACGTGTTGTCGGAATTAGAGACGCCTTCTTTTTATGTGTGCAATATTGAGGAGAAGATACAATTACTTTTGTTTGAGCAAGGGGAAGTCTTGGCGAAGAGTACAGACCCTATTCAGGCCAGTAATGAGTATTATTATCATTTTTCCAAGAGCTTTTTTCTAGGCAGGGAGAAAGATCAAATCATAAAAATATTAGAAAAAAAACTCAGCAATGCGGAAAGCTATATTGCCAAAAATGAGGCGAAATATGGCGATTTGAGAGACAATTCCCGCTATGAGGAATTGGCGAATATCCTGATGGCCAATATTCATCAAATTCCTCCGCGAAGCCAAGAGGTGGAGTTGTTGGATTTTTACCGGAATGAAATGATAAAAATCAAATTGAAAGAAAAACTCTCTCCGCAAAAAAATGCCGAAATACTGTACCGTAAGGCTAAAAACCAAAAAATAGAATTACAAAAACTTCAGGAAAACATAGACCGGAAGTATTCGGAATCAGAAGCCCTTCAGGAACATTTAGAGGAGATTCGAGGCATTGAAAATGTCAAAGAGTTAAGAAAGTATTTGAAGCATCATCATTTGGAGACTAGTAGAACACAGGAAAACCAGTTTCCTTTCAGAAGGTTTGAAATAGAGGGTTTTGACATTTGGATCGGTAAAAATGCCTCTAATAACGATTTATTGACTCAGAAGTACGCGTATAAAGAAGATTTGTGGTTACATGCCAGGGATGTATCCGGTTCGCACGTTGTCATCAAATACCAGGCAGGAAAAAAGATACCGGATACGGTAATTGAGAAGGCAGCCGCAATAGCCGCATATTACTCCCAAAGAAAAAATGACTCTTTGTGTCCGGTGATTTATACCCCGAAAAAATTTGTGCGCAAGCCGAAACACCTTCCTCCGGGAGCAGTGATTGTCGACAAAGAACAAGTGATTTTGGTGGAGCCCAAAGCGTATTCAAAGATTTAAAAGGCTTTTCTGAACGGACTTTTTTGCAAAAAATCAGAATACCTTACTTCTATCAAAATATTGAGCGTTTTGGAGATAAATAAATAGAGTATTCTTGTATTTATCTCACAATCAGTTGCCTGTGTGTTCCCCGGATGGGAAGGAAGTGCCTTGCCCGGCAAATGAAATTTTACCGGATGCCCGTTGAATGCATTTTCGTTCTATGAAAGGTACAATTTCACAAGAGAATAGTTAAACGATGAGCACTGAAGGTTTAGAAGATATTGGAAAAGTACAAATCAATATCAGGATTGTGAGTCGAAGACCGTAGTGCCTGTCTTTTATCATTCCTCATGGGATTTTTTTTGATTGCTCTTCAAAAATTACCTCCTGAAAATATCCCCTTATTTTTGATGATCTCAGAAATGATTAACTTAGAAATGTTATTTTTTTGATTTTAAATCAATACGGCCATGAGTCTGAGAATACTTTTACATTTGTTGATGCTTTTTTTGTTTTTACTTGCCATTGCAGCTTGTAATCCTTCTGCTGAAAGCTCCCAAAAGGACTTGACTGTGAACATTACAGGAACGTTTGAAGGGGTGTGGATGGCCACCGGAGGTACTCCGCAAACCGTATCCGTATCCATTGAAAAAGTTGATAACGATGAAATACGTTTTACGAGTAAAGGCCACACCCTGTTGGTGAATTTAAGTGGTGATCCTGAAAAAATAATATTCAATGTTCCGAAACAAGATTACAAAGATATTGTAGTAACAGGTACTAAAAAGGAGCATGGAGGGGCTGGAGATTTTAATTTGAAAACCAGGAAATTATCCTTATCTATTCATGCGGATGAGAGTTTTGATGAAATTTATCTGGAATCGTTTGCCTTGGAAATTTAATATAAATGTAAAATAGATTTATCAGAGTTATAACTTAGAAAAAAGGTATAGCGTTTTGCTATACCTTTTTTCTTTGCGGATAAAATGGAGTGTTGTTTTTTATTAAAAATAATCGGTTTCCACATTAGGGTATTTATCTTGGAAAGCTTCAATTTCTTCATCCGGTATTTTGCTATCTCTACAGTACAACACAGTCAATGCTTTGGCATTTTGAATAGGAGACAGGCTGCTGATTGGGGTTTCTACAAAAATTAGAATCGAAAGATTCGGCAATTCAGTCAAAGGACTTAAACTGTCAATTTGCGTTTGGGAAAAAGTAAGTTCTTTTAACATTTTTAGTTTGGTGAGAGCTCCGATATCTTTCACTTTCGTATGGGAGAAGAAAAGCCTTTCCAAGGATTTCAATTCTTTGACAGCGTCAAGAGAAGAAATTTCTGTTTCATTCAGGTTAAGAGTTTCCAGGGCTTCCAGCTCTTTTAGCGGGTGGAGGTCAATGACCTTTGTTTTCCGGATCTGCAGGTGCTTGAGGAGCTTTAATTTTTTCAGGGGTTCAAGGTCTTCCACATCCGTTTCGGATAGTTGAAGAGACTCCAGTTTTATCAGTTTAGCCAAAGGTTCTAATGATTGAATATTGGTATTATCCAGTGAAGCTTTCTTGAGAGAAGTAAAGGCACTGAGTTCGGACCAGTCTTTTAACCGAACCTCAAATAAGTCCACCTTCTCAAGGTTGGCCAAATCATGGATGGAAGCCAAAGAGGTAATCCGGGTGCCGGCACAAATTAATTCTTTCAGCCCTACCAGTTCATTGAGCGGAGCCAGGTCTTCCACATATGTGTATGCACAGTTTAACTTGGTTAGGTTTTTTAAAGAAGAAAGGGGACTAAGGTCATTTATAAAAGCATAGGAACAATCTACTTCTTTCAGATGGATCAATGATTGAATTGGTTCAAGAGAATTGATATTCCGTTCGTCACCAAAGTCATCTATTCCCGTACAAGTGATTTTTTCCAAGGCGTATATTGTATCCAGCCCTGCCTGGGTGAGGGGTTCTTCCAGCCCCGTTTCATTGAGAAAGCATTCTTTCCATTCTTTAGTCAAACCGTTCCACCAATCCAGTGTCAATGGTTGCTCTTGTGCTTGTACAGTGCCTCCTAAACAAAGAAGTCCTAGAATAAGTATTTTCCATTTCATGTAGCACTAATTGATTAATATGACTAATTAAAAAGCAAAACACTTCATTGTTTACTTTTTTTACTTTACCATTTAGTATAATCTTACGCTTTTATTACGGTGTAATGTTTAAAATCTGATTTAAAAAGGATAAAATTTGATAAGTAAGCGAAAAAGGGATATGAGTATGGGTTATCTCCGGTTAACAACATGGGGGCTGTGCTAAACCGGAGCGTGATCCGGCGTTTTTTGTAGAGGATCCTGATCACTTATCGCATTTTAACTCAATAGTTTAGAATAATTTTAAATAAAATAACTAATTTTGAAGCCCCTGTGGCTTTGCCAAGCAATTTTAGGGAAAATTTATAAAATAAATATACAAGTTTAGCTGGCTGATTTTAAACAGAAATCTTTTTACAATGCTGAAAATTGAGAATTTACACGCTTCGATAGAGGGAAAGAAGATTTTGAATGGAATATCTTTAGAAATAAACCCTGGAGAAATACATGCGATTATGGGACCCAACGGCTCCGGAAAGAGTACTTTGGCTTCTGTATTGGCAGGCCGGGAAGAGTATGAAGTGCTGGAGGGTAAAGTTACATTTGCCGGGCAAGATTTGTTGGAGATGGGGCCTGAAGAAAGAGCACAAGCAGGCTTGTTTTTAGCATTCCAGTATCCGGTCGAAATTCCTGGAGTAAGTAATACTAACTTTTTGAAGACGGCTGTCAACGAAGTGCGCAAAAGCCGTGGACAAGAGCCTTTGGATGCGGTGGCCTTCCTGAAGTTGATGAAAGAAAAAATGAAAGTGGTCAATATTGATCAATCTTTAATGACTCGATCGTTGAACGAAGGTTTTTCCGGTGGAGAAAAGAAACGAAATGAAATATTCCAAATGGCGATGTTAGAGCCAACCTTATCTATTTTGGATGAAACGGATTCCGGTTTGGATATAGATGCGCTTAAAGTAGTAGCCAATGGGGTAAATACTTTGAAAAATGATCACAATGGTTTTATTGTGGTTACCCACTACCAACGCCTGTTGAACTATATTGTACCTGACTTTGTGCACGTATTGTACAAAGGAAAGATTGTAAAATCCGGTACGAAAGAGTTGGCTTATGAGTTGGAGGAGAAAGGCTATGACTGGATTAAGAAAGAAATAGAGGGAGCCGTGTTATAATCTACCGGGTGAATGCCTATCCATCCGAAAAGAAAACGGAGGAATGGCACCGTAGAAAACCAAATTTTTTATACCAACCGGAAACGATGAGCTTGAAATCTCCTTTTGACCGGATTGGTAGCATCAAAATCGGAATTTCTTTTATCATGGACGCAGAATTGACGTTAGTCGACTTAAAAGATAATATTACAGAAACCTTTGCCAAGTTTGAAGAAAACTTGAACGGGGCCGGAAGCTCTCCTTTAAAAGCATTGCGTGCACAAGCACTTACTGCTTTCAAAGAGACGACTTTCCCAACGATTAAGCATGAGGAGTGGAAGTATACGAACTTACGAAAATTACTGAGTATTCCTTTTGCTTGGGAAGGAGTGGAAGAATCGCAATCCACAGAGTTGAATCCAGATTGGTATTTTGGCTTGGAAGAGGCGAATTTACTGGTGTTTGTCAATGGTAAGTTCAGTGTAAACCTTTCCAAAGTAGTGGATACCGCGTTTGAAGTAACTTCAATTGCCGAGGCCGACGGGGAGTTGATTGAACAACATTTTTCAAAATATGCAAAAGTGGAAAGTGAGCCGTTTACAGCGCTTAATACTGCCTTTGCAGCTGAAGGAGTATTCATTCATGTTCCTAAAGGAAAAGTTGTTGAAAAGCCCGTGGTCTTGTTGTACATCAACAATGTGCAAGAAAAAGCCGTTTTTTCACAACCTCGAAATTTGATTGTGGTAGAAGAAAGTGCCCAAATCAATTTGATCGAGAATTTTGTGAGTGTAGGAGCTGAAAAAAGCTTTAGCAATCTGGTTTCTGAAATTGTGGTAGAATCTAATGCCCGGGTAAACCATTACAAATTACAGAATGAACAACCGACAGTATTTCATATAGGAACGACACAAGTCTTGCAACACCGGGATAGTTACTATAACAACCTGACCTTTACACTGGCCGGGGGCTTGACCCGGAACAATGTGAACTTGGTGTTGGATGGGGAGAATTGTGAGTCGCATTTGTTTGGGCTTTATATGATGCATCGCCAAGATCATGTGGACAATCATACCAGTGTGGATCATAAACAACCGCATTCGTTCAGCAATGAGTTGTACAAAGGTATATTGGACGATGAAGCCAAAGGGGTGTTTAACGGGAAAGTATATGTGCGGCAATATGCTCAGAAAACCAATGCCTTTCAATCCAATAAAAATATTTTGCTTTCTCCTAAAGCTTCTGTGGATACAAAACCACAGTTGGAAATTTGGGCTGATGATGTGAAATGTTCGCACGGAGCCACTACAGGTGCGATGGATGAGGAACCCCTGTTTTATTTGAGATCCAGAGGTATCGGAGAGGACAAAGCTAAAGCGTTGTTGATGCATGCATTTGCAGCGGATTTATTAGAGGAAGTAAAAATTCCTGAAGTAAAAGATCATATTGAAAAATTGATAGACCAACGGTTGTTGGTATAAGAGGAAGGGGGGGCTTTTTTAGCCCCCTTTTTATGTTTATGAAGTGAATTAACCTTTTTATTTTTCCTAAAAAATGTTTCAAAAACGCCTCCTCCGTGTTACTTTTTTCAACAATAGCTTTGGCTATTCTCTTCAAAAAGTGTCTTGATGAGCCTGTTTTGATTCTATTTTCGATCAAAAACTATAAGTTTAAACCACTTCTATAATTAATTTCCGTTCAATGAATTCCTCTCCTTTCTTTTTTCTATAGCCATTTTATGTCCGAATACTAAATTCAGGCCTACACGTGCACTTAAAGACCTGCTGTCTCTGTAGCCGAATGCACCGCTAATCATTTGGTCACTCACCGCATAAAGTTGCACAGGTCCCAAGTTGAAGTTGACTCCCAAACCCATGTTTGTATAAGAGTGAGGGTATATAGAATAACTGGCGGCCAGCCCAACCCATCGGCTTATGTCTTTTCTGATATTTATACCGAACCCCGGCTGAAAAACACCTTTATAGTAAATAGCAGAAAATATTGCCCCAGTTGTAAAGCCTTTGGTCAGTTCATAACTCATGGCAAGGTGAGTACGCACCGGGAGTCCTGTAGAGTAAGAAGAGGGTTCTTCTCCGTCATCTTTTTTTTGGATAAAAGTGTATACTTTCTCTAAACTATCGGCAAGCGCTTCAAAAGCCTCCGAATCTTGCTCTTCATTGACCAGAGTAGCTAAATTCAGTGCATCAAAGGTTAGAGTGCGGTCATTGCCATTGATGTCACCCAGCCGGAATTCTTGTAAGTTTGACTTCCATTGGATTCTCCCAATATCCAAAATACTTGCCTCGAGTTGTATTTTGTCCGTAAGTTGATACGTTGCTCCCAAATCAATGGCAAATCCGGGGTTCCCAAAGTTTGCAAAATAATCCTCGGCATCTATATCATCATCTATCAAATTAATAATGCCGGACGTTTGTGCTATACCTCCGGAAGTAAAGGTAACCGGGTAATTATCAGTGTTTTCCGTATAAATACTGCTATGAAGATTAGTGCGGATATGCCCAATCCCAAAAAGAACTTTGACATTGGCACCAAGGGTTAATTTTTCGCTGAGGGAATAGGCCCCTCCCACAGCAAACTCCCGCCAGTGAATAAATCCCATCTTAGGTTCAATAGAAATGGTTTTACCTAAATAATCCACATGGGTATTCCCTTTTTGAATAACCTCTAAAATAGCTTGAGGGGACTTGGCAAATGTTTCTACACGTTCTCTGACAAATACATTGAAATTTACTTTTTTCGTATTGATATACACTCCCAAAATGTCAACACTGGAACTACTGGTAACTTGAGGGTTTTTCTTAAAAGCCTTGATAATACCAGGAATGGAGGCAATATTCTCATTATCCCGATTTTTTTCTACAACCTTATTGTAAGAGCCTCCCTGGTAGATGGACGCATAGACAGAAGATATACCCGGAAGACTGAGGGATACCTTGTGATCTAATTGTTTAGCAGGGTTATACCCTGTGCTTTGAGGAATTCCATGCATATGAAAGAGTGTTTTTTCTGTTTGCGCAAGCGCGGAAATTCCAAACATTTGCAATAATAAGACGTAAAGAGCCAATTGTTTTCTTGTACTTATTGTCATTATTTTTTCAATTTTGACTATTAAAATTTCGTGCTCTGTTCCTCATTATTACATTTCTCAGTAAGAAAAAGTTGAGTGAAAACGAGCATTTCTTTCAAACAATTACTACTGGTTTCAATGAAAAAAGGGAGCTTTTAAAGCTCCCTTTCCATGAATTTTCATTTTCTATCATCCTTCTTAAAAATCATCTTCCAACAAGGCCTCTTCTTTTCTAAGGGTTTGTTTATGACCGAATACGAAATTTACTCCCGCTCTGGCAGTGATCGTATGTGTCTTTTGATAATTTAATGCAGTGCTGATCAACTGGTCGCTTACTGCATAGACTTGTAAAGAACCTAAATTCAGGACAAGGCCAGCTCCAAGGTTTTGAAAAGAGTGAGGAGAGGCCGAATAACTTGCCGAGAGGGTGATCCAACTTCCAAAGTTCTTTTGAAGACTAAGCCCCAAGCTGGGTTGAAATATTTGATCATGAATGACGCCTGAAATTAGCAAGCCGGTGGTGAAGTTACGGGCAATTTCATATTGAAGGCTTAAATGGCTCCGGATCGGCAATGTGGTAGTGTAGGCTTCCGGTGATTTTCCATCTTCTTCAATATTGGTAAACGTTACGACTTGCTCCAAGCTATCCAATACCTCTTCAAAGGCCTCTGATTCGGGGTCTTCTGTGACCAGTTTGGCTAAATCCATTCCTTCAAAAGTATAGGATTGATCACTGCCGTCTTGATGGCTCAGCCGGTATTCCCTTAAATTTGTTTTCCAGGTAATTTTACCTAAGTTTAACACACTGGCTTCTAGTTTTACCCGCTTGCTAAGTTGGTAAGCCATTCCAAAATCTATCGCAAATCCAGGGTTTTTGTAATTATTCAAGACATATGCATCTTGGGTCATTTTTTTGTCAAGGACGTTGAAAATTCCTGCGGACTGTACCCTTCCCCCGGAAGTAAGGGTAACCGGGTAATTGTCAGAATCTTCTGTCAAGAGGCTGAAACGGAGGTCCGGGCGGATATTCCCCATGCCGAATACGGCTTTTGCATTCAGGCCAATGGTGAGTTTCTCGCTGAAAGTATAGGCTCCTCCGATTCCAAATTCCCTCCAGTGGATCAAGTTCATGTTGGGTTCGATAGGAATACGTTGATTCAAATAATCTGCATGCCCGTTTCCTTTCAATAATACCCCGAGTAGTTCTTTGGGAATGCTTGCATAGGATTCTCCCCGTTCTTTGACCGAAAGATTAAAATTGACTTTATCATCACTAAAGTGTACACCGAAGATATCCATTGAAAAGCTACTGCGCACCAAATTGTTTTTTTGGAGAGCATTGACGAGCCCGGAAATAGAAATAATTTTATCATTATTATCGTCCAACTTAACCACATCTTTATAAGTGGCGCCCTGGCTGCCCGCTACATACAAGGATGATACGATCGGTAAGGCGATAGCAAACTCAAAATCCATTTTTTTTGCAGGGTTGTAAGAAGTGCTCTGAGGAACAGAATGCATAAAGTAAAATGTCTTTTCCTCTTGTGCCGTGGCCGTTTGCAAACAAAGTTGACTGAAGATAAAGATGTATAAACTCGTGAACACAACTTGATATGGTATTATCAACTGTTTTACAAGAGCTGAAATTCGAACCCATAGTGGCTGGCTGGAAAGCGTAATTTTATTCATCATGATTGATAGTGATTTTGAGGTTAGAAAGGATGCCCATTTTGACTTTTAATTCGTAATGATCCAAGATTTTGACATCTTTAGCTCCTCCGCCTTCACTGGCCAACTCGGCTGCGATCACTATCTTCTGAGCATTCAATAAATGTAAGAGTTGCTCTTCTTCCAGGTCCGTTTCATCCGCTTTTACAAAGTTTTCTATGGTAACCCCGTTTACATCGGTTTTTGCTGATTCTACCAATAGTTGAGCTCCTTCACGGTAAAGAGAATCGGTCACTTGGTTTTCACTATCGACAAAATAAAATTGAACCTTCATGGCTAAAGGAAACTCATTTTCTACCTTGGTTTTAAGACTGGCATTTCCCACCCCTAAATCACTGGTATTTATTTCTAAGCCAATTTCCACCGTATCCTGAAACTGGATACTTGTTAAGCTTCCGTATAAAGGCACTTTGGTAGTGGCAGTAATATAAACATTGGAGGTATCAGTCAAAAAGTTTACGGATTTCCCATGAGGGTTGATATGCATGGTGCCTCCATAATTTAGCTTTGTCGGTTTAAATGGAAGAATTTCGGATGTATTGGTGATGTGAATGTCCTCCACAACTTCAGTACTTAGGTAATTGCTTGCGGCAGGTACATGGATAGTACTTTCATTTACTTGTAACGGCAATTTGGACCGGTCTTCTTCCCTTTCTAATTCCAATTGATCCAAAGTAAGATCAATAGGAAACCCGTATTGGTTGTAAATCGCAAAATCAATGGAGAAGTCTTTTAAATTGAACTGGCCATTAGTAAGTGTATTTTGAAAAATACCGATGTCCACTGTTTTATTCGGGAGATTTCCATTGAACTGTCCAAAATACCCTTTTACAGACGAAATGTTAAGTTCTTTAAGCGTTATCTGACATTGGATTTTTTCATGGTTCGTTAGCCGGATGGTTTGCCCGGTTACCGGTAGACTTGTAGTCGTTTGAACAAGAAGCTCATTATACCCGGTATTTGTTTGTGTCAGGTCCAGAGAGGCTTTATCAATGGATATTTCCTGACTTTTACTTAGTTGGGAAGAAAATTGTAAGGGGGTTCCCTCCAGATGAATCCCGGGAAAAGAGACGTCAAGCGTAACAGCATTGGTAAGGTCTGATTCAACTTGTAAGTTAAGCGTACCCTTTTCTAAAAAAGCCTCATATATTTCAAAAGAAACGGCTAAGGGCAATATTTCTTCCGAATGGACTTCCAAAGGTTCTTCTAAAATCAATTCTACCTCTTCTACGGCTAAATCCAGGTAGGAAGCCTTGAAGAAAATCCCGTCAATGTATTCCAAGCGTCCATGAGGATTACCCGGACTGCTTAACTCCGTGATGATCACTTGCATCTCTTTCGTAATGGTCATGCCGGCCAAGTCAAGGTTCACGGTCTCCTTTCCGCCATTGTCTTCCAAATTCGATAAATTTATAGGGGTTCCTATCAATACACCTTCTGCATTGCGCACTTCAAAACTTAGGTTCACCATAGCATCAAACATATTGATGACTTCTAAAGAGATTTTTCCCTGTTGAAAACGGGCGTAGTTTAGGTTTTCGATTTCGGGAAATTGGAAAGGCTCAATATTGTCGATTTTGAAAGGCGGAAAAGGTTTGACATTATCTTTCAAACCGGTATTCGCTGCAAAATCAGCCAGTTTGGCGTATTTTTTTGAAATGGAAAGAGGCAACGGAATTTCCGTGAATTCCAATGAGAACTCATGGCGGATGTTGCTTAATTGAGTAAAAGAATTCAGAGAAGGCCCCATTAAGGTATCCGTGTACATAAAGCTTAATAGCCCATCCTTTTCGCTGTCTAGAAAATCTTGATCAACGGAGTTAATTAAATGGGAATAATTTAATTGAGAACTGAATAAAGGAAGAGCCAGGGTAGGTGAAATTTCTTCAAATTTCGCTTGATCAAAATTAAAGTCTTCTTTGTCAAAATTACAGCCTTGTAGCATTGCAAGCCCAAAGGAGACAATGTATACACAAAACCATAACTTCCTTGAAGTGGTAGTGTCTTTCATGTTAATATGGTATTAGGGGTAAAGGGTAAGTTTGTAGGGAGAACGAACGGAAGAAAACTATACGCTTGTGCGCTATAAGCCAAATGCGAAAAAGCTGAGAAAGCTATATGGGAATATGTCAGGAATAATTGTCGTGAAGCATGATCTGAGGAAAAGCCTTACTTGGATTATTCTGTGAAACAAATTTTGAGCTAGGCGAAATTTACAGGAAGAAACTCAAAGAAATCCTAATTTCTTACTTTATCTGCTTGCTCATGATAGGGCTTGTAATGACTTAGTGCAATTTATGATAGTGGATTATACCTATTTGGAAAATACGAACTGCTTCCCTTTTTACAGATATATTACATTGAAGGGAATCTTAAGTTTTATAAAAACATTTTGCTTAGGGTGCTAACGGACTTTGCAGCACAAATGCTGCTTATGGGAATTGTACAGTGTTATGCTTCTTTGAGTAGAAGGTAGTATCTTAAGGTAAGATATGAAAACACCTATTTCTTTTACATAAAAAAAAATTAGCTTTATGAAGTATAGAGGTTTAGGAAAAACGGGTTTAAAAATTTCAGAAATCAGTTTTGGTGCCTGGTCCATTGGAGCTTCTTGGGGAGAGCAAAGTGAAAAAGATTCGATTGCCGCATTGCATAAAGCTTTAGATCTGGGAGTGAACTTCATCGATACGGCTTTGGCATATGGGAACGGAAAAAGCGAAAAAATTATCGGCAAAGTGCTGAGTGATCGAAGTGAGGAAGTATATGTAGCTACCAAGATTCCTCCCAAAGTGGGTGCGTGGCCTCCTACACCTTATTGCAAAATTGAAGAGCGGTACCCTGAAGAATACTTGCGGGAATCTTTGGAAACTTGTTTGAAAAACTTAAATACCGAATGTATCGATATTTTACAATTGCATACATGGACCCGTGCCTGGAACAAGTACCCCAGTGCATTGGAAGTATTGCAAAAGTTTAAGAAAGAAGGAAAAATACGATATATAGGTGTTTCTACACCGGAGCACGACCAAAACGCCTTGATAGGATTAATGAAAGGCGGATGGTTGGATACCGTACAGGTCATTTATAATATCTTTGAACAGGAACCGGTAGCCGAGTTTCTTCCTACGGCATTGGAACAAGAAGTTGGAGTCATAGTCCGGATGGCTTTTGACGAAGGAATCCTTACCGGAAAGTATACCCCTGATCATCAATTTCCCAAGGAGGACTTCAGAAGTAAGTATTTTGAGGGCGACCGGCTGGAAAGGGCAGTCCGCCGGGTAGAAAAAATTAAGAGTGACCTTCAAACTAGTGGCTTTACCATGCCGCAAGCAGCATTAAAGTTTGCCATGAAGCCTCCGGCGGTAAGCACGGTCATTTCGGGTATCCGCAATGCCCAACAAGCAGAACGAAATACTGCAGTAGCCGATATGCCTGATTTGCCGGAGGAATATATGGAAATGCTTCGTCATCATTATTGGGTCCGTGCCTTTTGGTACACTGGAAAATAAAGTGGAAACCGCAGAAAGCTCAACAACCCTCCAACAGATAAGATCGCGGAGGGTTGTTAACTATTAAATGGGCACTATTTTATTTATTCGGTTGTGGGGTCATCCGTAAGTAAGGCTTAATCTCTTTAAAACCTTTTGGAAACCTCTCCGGGATTTCTTCGGTAGGAATGGCAGGGGCCACCACTACATCTTCTCCTTCTTTCCAGTCTACCGGAGTGGCCACACTATAATCGGCAGTCAACTGTAAAGAATCAATGACGCGAAGAATCTCATTGAAATTACGTCCGGTAGAAGCCGGATAAGTAATCGTCAATTTGATTTTTTTATCCGGGCCGATAATGAATACAGATCTCACTGTCATGTTATCGGATGCATTCGGATGTATCATATCGTATAAGGTGGAAACTTTCCGGTCTTCATCGGCAATCAATGGAAAGTTTACCTGGGTATTTTGAGTTTCATTAATGTCTTTGATCCAACCGGTATGCGAGTCCAGATCGTCTACACTCAAGGCCAGTACTTTCACATTCCTTTTTTCAAATTCGCTTTTAAGCTTTGCAGTTTGCCCAAGTTCTGTGGTACATACAGGAGTATAATCTGCCGGGTGAGAAAACAACAAACCCCAGCTATCGCCTAAGTATTCATAAAAATCTACTTCTCCTTCACTGGTTTTTGCAGTGAAATTAGGAGCGGTGTCACCTAATCTAAGTGCCATATGTTTCTTCGTTTTTAAGTTTAAAAATGCTCTGGTTCTATTAAGTTAAGTTAAATAGTTCGGTTGGGATTAGCAACTGAATAAACTGATTTTAACGGAGAATTTTTATGCGTGTAAAAAAACTTATTTTCAGGGTTTCAACATAAACTGTTAACTGATGACAGTTACCCTGTAAAACAGCAAAATCATCGGATTTTATAAGCCGAACACCTATGGGGGAATATTGTTGTCACCGAGTCAGTACCGGCTTTGTTAAACAGTTGTGAAGTCTATATGCTTTACCTGGTGTATATTATCAAATGAAAAAACTTACAAAAACAAGTGAGTGTTTTCGGTATCCTCACCTGCTTTTCCCAGTCAAAGCATTACAATAAACGTTTATTCCAATTCGATCAGCACCTTATCCAAACGGCCATACATTTCCGGTTGTTGATCTCTCCGGTATAGCTTACGGCTCATAGAGGGGACTTTGCTTTCGATATACTGACTCAATTCTTGTAAAGTAATACTTTTGTCCGAATCGAAGTCTGCAGAGCCGCGAATAGCTTTCAGGAAATAATAAGTGAACAAAGAGTGTTTTTTTTCAGGGTACCAGGAGGATACTTGGTCACCTCCCGTAGAGGTAAGAATAATCGCATTGGGATCTTGAAGAATTTTGTTTTTGACATTGATAAAAATGGGGGACGCGTTGCGGATTAACATGCCTTTGTTCGAGCCTCCGCTAAAACAGGCATCAATTACTACCGTGAGCGATTTATACGGTAAACGGGATAAATTTTGATAAAAAACATTGACTGGATATCCATTGAGAGTTACCGTGGATGGCTCACAATCTACCGGGACAAAATACCCCTCCTGGCTTTGAATATCCGGAGCTCCGTGCCCACTGTAGTATACAAATACATCGGAAACCCCCGGCTTGATCAAATCGTAAATGCGCCCTTTGTGATTCAACGAGGTACCAAATACACTGTTAAAATTTCCCTGAGTGGCATCTTCGTAATAGAGAATGTTTTCCTCTTGAAAGCCAAAAGTTTTAATCAAATAGTTTTTGACAATGCGGGCATCTTGTTGGGCAAAGTCTACATTGGGTACATCTCTGGCTACGTAGTTTTTATTCCCAATGATCACCGCTATGGCATCGGGGTTTACCAATCCGGTTTCCGGAATATCGATATCTACGTCCGAAAATGTATTTGTATCAGTTTCCGTTTCCGGGATGGAAGGGGTATGTGCGATAGGGTCGGGTCTCAATTGATCAATGGAGGAGGCCGTAGCATAAAAGACTTGAACGGAGGAGGCCGGTAGCCAACCTTTCTTTTGCCTGAAGGTAACTTCCAGCCAAGTGTCTTGAGTGTTCTTCCCGATGATTTCTCCTTGCATCCCGTAATTGGCCAGGCCCATTACCGGAGAATGCTCAAAAGGGGAACTATGTAATTTTACCGAACTCAGACCCACCCGGGCAATGGATTTCATCCAGGTGTTGCTATTGAGCGTAACCGACCCGGCATTTTTTCCTTGGTGTGCAAAATGAAAGTCGAAATCCCGGTGGTAACTGAGTTGGGGAAATTGAAAATCTTGAAGATGAACAGTTGTTTCTCCAAACGCATTGGTGAGGAAATTCCGGCTAATCCGGTTGGTTGATACACTTAATTGACTATCCTTGAGTGGAACAGGACTTTTTTGTTCGGTTTGAGGGGGACCGGGTACGGTATATTCCCGGTAATCCCAGTCAATATATTTCCCTTTGAATAAAGAAGTCAAAGACATGGAAGTAAAAAGTAACCCGCCTGCAAAATGTCCCCAACTGATATCGTCTTCTGCAAAATTGCTGGCTTCAATTCCTTTTGCCACGATTAAGGTGCCTATGGCAGCCGGTACCCCCACCTTAAAGATGAATTTCCCGGCATTAAATGTCCCTCTGGGTTTGTAATTAATATGTTGGGTTTGGTATTCATACGTATTACTGACGGTTACCCTGGCGCGAAAATCTTGGTTTTGCACCGAAGGGGGGCGTACCATATTGACTTGATATTGCCGGTCAACCAGCCTTTCAGAGCCTGCAATGCGCTGAATTTTCGGGGAAGGGGCTTGTGCGACTTTTTTTGAGCTGCCACAACTAAAACAAATGAATAAGAGACTTAACCCGGTAAATTGAATTAGGAAATAGGAAAAAGACTTCATTACATTGATTTTGGGGTTTGACAATACTTACGGCTTATCGCGGAATTATTCGGAAGGAGTAAAGGCATTACATACATAATTCTTTAATCATTGACTTTTAAAGGTAGTCTTATACACTAGCACGGGATTTCAAGTAGAAAGTTTCGGAATTTTTGCGGATTTTTTAGAGGTACTATTTATTAATAGATCGTCAGCAAAAAGTAACCTTACCAACGAAGTTTTAACGTCTGTAAAAATGAAAAAAATCTGCTGAAAACAGAATGCCCCACTTGAGTCTTTTTTTACTCAAGTGGGGCAAATGAACTATATTACTCGAGCGTAGCCTTATCCGGGAAATGTACGGCTGGCTTTTAGTCTTCGATAAAACACAAGGAAGCAGCTCCGATGATGCCCGCTTCGTTGCGAAGGGAAGCAAGCCGGATACGCAAATCGTCCGTGTAATAAGGAGATAAGAAATCGTAGATTTTTTTATACATGCTTTTTTCTACCAGGTGAAAGGTTTTGGATACGCCTCCACCAATAATGATGGTGTGAATATCAAAAAGCCTCACCGCAGATACAATGGCTTCACCCAGGTACTTACCTACCTCGTGAAAAATTTCCATGGCAAGTTTGTCTTCTTCTTGTGCGGCTTTGATTACTTTTTTGGCATTGAGGCTTCCCATGTCAGACAAAACCGATTTGCCTTTATAACCTTCCAATGTGGTCAGGGCCATGCCCAGGATTCCTTTCTTTCCGATATTGTTTTCGATGGTTTTGCCATTGCCGGCTATGATATGTCCGATTTCCAGACCGTTACCATTACCGCCTTTAAAGATCTTCCGGTCCATGATGCAAGCGCCTCCTACCCCGGTACCCAACGTGATAAATATAAAATCATCCGGCATTGTTGCTTTGGAAAAGTAGAATTCACCCAAAGCAGCCGCATTTGCATCATTTTCCATATGAAAGATAATATCCGGGTAAGCTGCCTTCAGAGTACCCATCACATTGGTATGGGCCAGATCAGGTATATTGGGCAAATCAATGGTGGAGTTGCGGTCTTTGGATAAGGTACCAGGGATACCGATACCCACCTTTTTTACATTGGAGTGTTTTTCTAACTCCCAACCAATTACTTTCACCAGGCTCTCCATGGTACTGTTTTCCTTCTGGAGTTCTGTAGTGGCGTATTTGGTTTTCTCTAATAGTTCTCCCTCACTGCTCACCAAGCCACATTTTACATTTGTACCACCGATATCAATACCTAAAAAATGCTCCATATTTGTTATTTTATATTACACATTTTAAAAATCTGCTATGCCTCTTTGGCGAGTAGCCATATCAAATCATTGTTCAATAACCTTAAGAAATAAGTTTTGCTTTCTTGAACTTTGAATGGTCAATTTGTGCTAACACAAAAAGAGTGAGTACTTGGCCTTGTATGGACTCCTTTTCGACTCAACAAAGAATGTATGAAAACGAAAGGGAATCGCTGCTTTTCCCAATACTCATTCTCCAATGATAATAAAAGTGGCATTTTTATTCAATAAAACTTTGTTTTAATTACATTTTAAAAAACAGACTTATTCACGAATTTTGTCAATGAGAATGGTTGAGTAGTCAGAAAAACACAGGGTGTTCCCTGGCAACAATTCAATGGTATAAATTTTAATTTGCTGATTTCCAGTTCCGACATTGTTAAGACGAATGTTGACCCATTGATTTGAGCCTTTCAAGCAAAATTCATGATCACAATAAACAAACAATAGCTATCAAACAAACAACTCACCATAACAAGATAGGGAAAAGGCTGCTCAAAATAGTCTTGTGGGTTTTATTGGTTCCGCATATACTATTACTCGCGATCTACCTTCTCTTACAAGTTCCCATAGTTCAGTCTTTGGTCTTGGAGAAAGCGGAGCAAATTCTTGAAGAACAACTCCAAACAGAAGTCAAGATTGGCCGCTTGCAAATCGATCTCCCTTCTTCTATCGCCATCAAGGAACTCTTGGTCAGAGACCTGTCCAAGGACACTTTATTATATGCCGGGAATATTTCTTGCGACCCGTATTTATGGGACTTGACAAGGCAGCGCATTTCTTTGGGAAATGTACAACTGCAAAATCTTACCGGAAAACTGAAACGGAATGTGCAAGATTCTACATTTAACTTTCAGTTTATTATCGATGCCTTTTCGGATTCGGTAAAAACGGCCAAACCGGAAGCGAAAGAACCCTCTCCCTGGCAATTTGTGCTTACTAACGGAACCCTGGAAAATATTCGCTTTGTCTTTGAAGACCCTGTTAGCGGAACAGACTTTTCAACGCAATTGGGTACGTTGGTTTTAGATATAGATGAGTTTGATCTGAATGCTAACCGGATTGCCTTAAAAGACATCATTTTGGAAAATACCAATGCTTCTCTGGCTTTTAGCGAAGTAGTGAAGGCGGTAGAAACGGAGGTGCAGGATACCTCTACCGAAGCATCGGGTATGATAGACATCGATGTACACCGGTTGACATTACGAAACTCTTCTTTTGAAATGTCAGGCCCAGGAAAAAATACGATGCAGGTGAAGATTGGAGAATTTTCCGGGACGTTGGAACGGTTGAATTTACCTGCCCGGGAAGTAATCATTGATGAATTAGAGCTGAGCAATTCCCGTTTTGAAATGGGGTCTGTAGCAAGTAAAGACACCGTGGCAGAGCCATTTGAAGGTTTGAACCTGGAATGGAAGCTACACGCACAAACCATTTCACTTTCGGGAAATGAGGTGAACCTGAAGCAACTTGACGCTCCGCAAAAGGGCCAGGGTTTTGACCCAGGGCATATATACTTGACTGATATGGCAACCCAACTGGAAGACATCTATGTGCATCAGGATACCGTATCGGCCATTTTGGCGGGTTTGAGTTTTCAAGAGCAAGGAGGGCTGTCTGTCAATGCATTGAAAGGAGACCTTTTTTTAAACCGGAAACAAGCACATGTTCATAAGTTTCTGTTGAAAACGCCACATACTCTCTTGCAAACTTCCACTGCGTTGAATTTTCCTTCTTTGGCTGCCCTTGCGGATTCATTGGAAGGGCTTGTAATGGATTGCTCCATCCCTCCTTCGTATATTGGCATTTCCGATATCCGGTATTTGATGGGAAACCAGTGGGACAGTTTAGGGTTCGGCATTTCTCCCACTGGCACCGTACATTTCTCCGGGGAGGTAAAAGGAGGAATCAAAAATCTGCAAATCAATTCTTTGAATGCTCACGGGTTGGATAGCTTTTCCTTAGCCCTTCACGGGAAGATGAAAGAGGTGTTAAGTGTAGACGCTATGGAAATGGATTTGGTATTGGATTCCTTGACTGCCACTCGCTCGTTTCTCAACAGTCTGGTGGCAGAAAGTCCGGTTCTTTTTCCCAAGTCTAACCATCTGAAAGGTAAGTTAAAAGGGACTCTTGGAAATATGAAGGGAAGCCTGGCTTATGCATCGGATATGGGACAAGCTTCCATCGAACTACAAATAAAGCCTGAAGATAAAAGCGAACGCTTTGATACACAGATTGCCTTATCTGATTTTCAGATAGGAAAGGTACTCCGGCAAGACAGCCTTTTAGGCAAGATGAGCGTTGACTTGACAGCCTGGGGGTACAATGTGTTGGAAGACTCCAGAAAGGTATTTTGGGAAGGAAACTTGCCTTTATTACAGCTTAATCGTTATGATTATTCTACCCTTACCCTTTCCGGTGAATACGGTGATTCCACACTAATTGCAGCGATAGAAGTTGGGGAAGAAGACCTGACGGCTAAAGTACAATCGCGTGTAGAAATAAAAGATACCATTCCGGTGATCTCATTGACAGCGGAGATTGAAAAAGCAAATATCACAGAACTGAATTGGTCGGAAGAGGAACTTCGTATGCACACGCGGTTACAAGCTGAATTGGAAGGCAATTCGATGGATGTGATGAAAGGTTTTGTACAGTTAAATGATTTTCATTTATTCTATGACCAAGATCCATTGGACTTGTCCATCATCCGTTTGGAAGTAGATAACTCCCCTTCCAATACAGCTGTTGCCTTGGGATCAGAGGCGTTTGATGGGAGAATAGAAGGGAATTTTGCCTTTTCCGAAATGCCCAAAGTGATTAAAAGCCATATTACAGGGTATTTGATCCAGGAAGACAGTAACCAACATGCTCACCAACTGGAAATGAAACTGGCAGTATCTGATCCGGTAAAAGTGATCAAGCCTTTTGCTCACGAATTGGATAGCATGGCTCCCTTAAACTTATATGCCTTTTTAAATACCGAAAAAAATAGCTTTGATCTGGACTTGTCATTGCCCAATGTCCAATACGGAGATTTAAAATTGGATTCCCTGAAATCCTTAGTACAGGTAACCAACAAAGGGCTGGAGTATTTACTGGGCTTTTCAAGTCTACAGGGAACGAGTTTTAAATTGCATCATACTCAGGCAAACGGTTTGCTTAAAAGAGACTCAATGAGCTTGGCATTATACATTGCTGATTCTGTTGGGACATCCCGTTTCGGAGTGCAAGGAGCTTTGTCCATTCAAGACAGTAGTTATTCCGTGCATTTGGACCCTAATGGTTTTTTGATTGACTATGTTCCTTGGATGGTGCCCGTTGACAACGCTTTACATTTTTCTAAAGGTAGCCTTCGTGTACATAACTTTTCCCTGACCCATCAACAACAACGGATACTGATCGAATCACAGCAAGGGGAAGAGGCCAGTTGGCTGACTGTCGGATTTCAACAATTTGATTTGTCATTGGTAAAAAGGATACTCAATTCTGAAGACTTGATTGGCGGAATATTGGAAGGGAAGGTATCATTTGCCATTTTACCGGAATTTTTCGGCCTGGAAGGAGATTTGAATATCCATCAACTAGCCGTTTTGGGCGATACCCTGGGCAATTTGGCTTTACAAGCAGAAATGCCAAACCCGGAACATATTATCTTTGATACACAATTGAAAAGTGCGAAAAATGATATACAGGCGAAGGGGCAATTGAACAACAAGGAAAAAGATCCTTTGGATTTGGCTTTGACAATTCACCATTTGGATCTCCAATCACTGAGTGGTATTCTGGAAGAAACCTTGGGGGACCTTTCGGGAAGTGTACAAGGGCATTTGAATTTGAAAGGCGAGCTCCCCCTTCCTCAGAGAGGAGATGGTGAATTTACTTTTGTAAAAACGGGCTTCAACTTTAAAATGCTCAACACCTACTTCACGGTGGACCAACAAAAGTTACGTTACCAGGATCGCAAAATGCTGTTTGATCAGTTTACTTTGATCGATAAACGGGAAAAGCAAGCCCGTGTGGATGGGAATATCACTTTGGATGAAGGCTTCAACCTTTTACTGGGTTTGGATGTCCATACGGATGATTTTCTGGTACTAAATACCACTCAGGAGGACAATGACCTGTATTATGGAACCATACTGTTGACAAGTGATGGAAAAATCCGCGGGACGGCTGAAAATCCCATTATCGATATGTCGATTCGTTTGAACGAGGGTTCGCAACTGACCTATGTGCTTCCGGAAGAAGAGTTGGAAGCAGTACATGGGGCGGGGGTCGTGCAGTTTGTAGAGAAAAATGCAGAGAAAGAATTGGTGCCTGTAGAGGAGGACTCCTTAAGTTCTCTGATTTCCGGGATAGGAATTGACCTGAATACCACCATAGAAATCGATCAGGCAACTGGGCTGAACATTATTGTGGACCCTAAAGCCGGAGACCATTTGAATATGACGGGAGGTGGAACCCTGAACTTTAAAATGGATCCCCTGGGGGATATGAAGCTGACCGGTGTTTACCAAATTGAAAACGGAGAGTACCAGTTTACTTTTTATGATCTGATCAAAAAGAATTTTACGATCCGTCAGGGAAGCTCGATTATTTGGAACGGTGACCCCATGAATGCTACCATGGATATCACGGCCAGTTACGAAACCCGGACTGCTCCTTACGGGATTATGAACCGCATTTCGGATAGCGAACGGGAAGCTTACCGGAAAAAATATTGGTTTGATGTAAACTTGAATCTGGACGAAGAACTGTTGGAACCGGACATTAGTTTCGATATTCAAATCAGTGATAAAAATTCTGACGGAAGAGTGAGTACAGCGTTGAGGTCCTTGAATGAGGATGAGAGCGAGTTGAACAAACAGGTATTCGCCCTGTTATTATTTGATTCGTTTATTTCGACCGCCTCAAGTTCAGGGGGAGGAATGAATGATATGATGGCTTCCACCACCCGGAACAGTGTGAGTGGTATTTTGACCGATCAATTGAATAACCTCTCCGATAAATTGATTACGGGAGTAGACTTGAATTTCGATTTACAATCTTATGAACAAAATACCGAATCGGGTAAACAGGAAGTTACCGAACTGGGAGTGCAATTAAAAAAACAGTTTTTAAATGATCGTCTGGAAGTGAATGTGGGAGGAAACGTAGAGTTGTCAGGGAATAAAACCGATAGCAACACTGGCTTTGCCGAAAACATTGTCATTGAATACAAACTTACCAAAGACGGTCGCTACCGTTTGAAGGTGTTCCGGAATAACCAATACGATGTCATTGTAGACGGGCAGGTGATCGTGAATGGCGTTTCTCTGTTGTTTACCAAGGATTATAACCGTTGGAAAGATTTATTCCGAAAGAAGAAAAAGCAAGAGAAGGCAAACGGCATTGATGAAAAAGAAGAGAAAAAAGAAACCAGTAGGAAGAAAAACAAAAAGGTAGAGGGGAATTAAGGGAAGAGCATTTGTGGGAAAATTACTTCGTGATAAGATCTTAAATACACAGAGGGGGACTCTGTAAGCTTTGTACAAAGATGAAGACAACATGTCAAAAGAGCAATAGCCGGCTTGTGATGCAAAAGCCGTTGTATTTTATTGGAATAACTTTACTTTTATTATCCGGCTGTACCGGTCTCAAGACCCTGAACAAAGGAGAAAAACTGTATTCGGGAGCCGAAATTCACTACAAAGGAAAAGGGAAAAAAAGCTTAAAAGGCAAAGTGGAAGCGGAGTTGGAAGAGGTGATCGAAAAGCCGGTCCCCAATGAAAAGCTACTTGTTTCTCGTCCTAAGTTATGGCTCTATCGTATTGCAGGTACACCCAAAAAAGAGAAGGGGTTTAAGTACTGGATGAAAAACAAATTAGGATCACCTCCGGTACTTTCCACGGAAGCCGACCCGGAAAGGGCCAGTTTGCTGTTGGAAAATCGTCTGGCTAATAACGGTTACTTTGCTGCAAAAGTGGACTATGAGCTTTTACAACACCCTAAAACGATGGGTGTCCGTTATTGGGCGGAATTGCAGAACCCCTATTACCTTGATTCGATTTATTTTCCGGAAGGAGATACCCCTCTCATTCAGGCCATTCAAGAGCAGAAAAAAGAAAGTAGTTTAGAACCGGGTAGTATGTACAACTTGACGGGTTTGAAATACGAACGGGCCCGGATAGAGGCCGCTTTGAAGGAACAAGGGTACTATTTTTTTCATCAGGAGTATTTATTGTTTAAAGTAGACAGCACCGTGGGAGATAAACGCATGCATGTGTACCTTGATCTCAAAGAGGAAATTCCCGAAAAAGCCAAACATCCTTACACTATTCGCAACATCTATGTGTACCTGGATCAAAATCGCAACTCGCTCCCGGAAGGGCAAGATACTCTGAAAATTGACCAATATTACTTTTTTGAAGGACGGAGAAAAGTAAAGCCCAAAGCCTTGATTCATAATATTCTGTTATCGCCCGGGGAAACATACAGCGGACTGGCCTTTCAAAGAACCCTCAAGCGGCTCAATGCTTTGGATATTTATAAATTTGTGAATGTCTCGTTTGAAGAAACCGGTTCCGGTGCACAGTTGGATATGCATATTGAACTCCTACTGAACCCTAAGCGCTCTTTGCAAATGGAGTTTAATTATGTCACCAAATCAAATAATTATACCGGACCTTTTGTCTCCATTACCCAAAGCAACCGGAATTTGTTTAGTGGAATGGAAAACTTGTCGCTTCGTTTGCGTTCCGGCTTTGAGACCCAGTGGGGACAAGAGCAGAATAACCAAACCTCTTATGAATTGGGCCTGGAAGGTGAAATCCGTTTCCCGAAGGCTTTTTTGCCGCTGGTCTTGGGAGAACAACGCTCCCGCAGATATTTGGCGCAGTCCAGGCTGAAGGCGGGGGTAACTTTACTCAACCGGCCCCGGTATTTTAAAACAGCTTCTTTTGATGTAAGCTTTGGGTACCGCTGGTGGACAACGGAGCGAAATAGCTTTTCCTTTGACCCGGTAGCCGTAAATTATATCCGCTTGTTGGAAGCACACGAAGGGCTGGATTCATTATTACAAGTGAATAAGCAATTGGAGGACCAAGTCGGAAATCAAATGATTTTGGGCAATCGATTTGTGTTTACCTATAATACGCCTTTTACCCCCAAGGATTTGACCTATTTCTATTGGAATGTGGATATTGAAATGGCGGGAAACCTGATGTATTTGGGAGATAAAATTTTCGGAGGCCGTACTGCTTCGGAAGGAGGTCCCAGAAATGCCCTGGGTGTGCCTTATGTGCAATATGCCAAAGTGAGTAATGAGTTCCGGTTTTATAAACGGCTTTCCAAAAATAGCCTTTGGGTCAATCGCTTGTTTGTAGGTGTGGGCTATCCTTATGGCAATTCGGAGCTGATACCTTATGCCAAACAGTATTTTGTAGGGGGGGCGAACAGTATCCGGGCTTTTGTGGCTCGACAAGTAGGCCCCGGTTCTTTCTTGGCGCAAAACTTACAAGAAAACCAAGTGTTTTTGGACCAAACGGGGGATATTCGTTTGGAACTCAATACCGAGTGGCGCTTTCCCGTATTCTCCTATTTAAAGGGAGCTTTGTTTGTCGATGCGGGCAATGTCTGGTTGGTACGAAAAGACGAACTGAGGAAAGGAGAAGGGGTGTTTTCCATGGACCGGTTTTACAAAGAACTGGCAGTAGGAGCGGGTTTTGGTTTGCGCTTGGACGTGGAGTTTTTCGTACTGCGCTTGGATTGGGCCTTTCCCTTGATGATTCCGTATTTACCAGAGGGAGAGCGTTGGGTAGGAGGAGAAGTAAACCCCCTGAAAAAAGAATGGCGACAGAAGAATCTGCTGTTTAATCTGGCAATCGGTTATCCTTTCTAAGAAAAAACACACCCTTCCGGCAATTCGCCGGAAGGGTGCTGACCGGATTATCTTGAGTTAAATTCACTCAATTTGATTTCCGTCAATTTATTCTTTGTATTTAATGGAAATTCTCCTTTCATCATCCAATCATAATAGCTGGGCTCTTGTTTGAGGACCTCCAGCACAGGACGGTTGCGGTGTTTTCCAAAGTTGAAAACCGGTACCCCCTGAAGGTTATACACCATTCTTCCGGCAAAGTCAATCATCCGGGATGAGGTGATTTCATGGAGCGCCTCCACATCATTTTTCACCGGGGTATACAACTTCCCGCTTTTATCTTTGATTTCTCTGCCTTCGTATTTTTTCACTTGTGCGTCCAATACTTCAAAGGTTGCCAAGGTATCGGCTTCGGCGGAGTGTGCATCGGTCAATTCTTTGTTACAGTAGAATTGATAGGCAGCTCCCAAAGTACGGGGCTCCATCATATGAAAGATTTTTTGGGCATCTACAATCTTGCGGTTACTCACATCAAACTCTACCCCTGCGCGCAGGAGTTCTTCCACCAACACTGGCAAGTCAAACTTCAATACATTGAAACCCGCTAAGTCGGCCCCTTCTAAAAACCGGGCCGTCTCTTTGGCAATTTCTTTGAAGGTGGGAGCGTCTTTGATATCTTCATCGTAAATTCCATGAATCATGCTGCTCTCGGCAGGGATAGGAATGGTAGGATTCACCCGCTTTGTACGGATTTCTTTGGAGCCGTCTGGCATCACTTTGACGATAGAAATTTCGATAATCCGGTCGCGGATGATATTGATTCCGGTGGTTTCCAGATCAAAGATAGCCAGTGGGTTTCTTAATTTTAAATGCATAATATGGTAAACGTGCGAGTTTTAAGTAATTGCTAACTTCTTAAATGTACAAAAAATATCAAATAAGTAAAGAGCAAAGATAGAAATAACGGGGAGCATACTGACGCTTCGTTCTACATTTTAAAAGGAAAGGGTAGGGGGCTGTCTTGTATAACCGGGGATTTCGCAATGGAAGTTAATTGGGCTGCTTTACGGTACTACAAGTATTCCAATGGACTGATGGGAATAAACCGGTACTGCAAAATGCAGAGAGAGTATCCTGTTTTGTTAAGTTTCTGTAAACATCGGATTTTTAATCGGTATTTAAAGGGATATTTGGCTACTTTGTAAGTTGGAGACTAAGCAAAAAGTAACTTGGGATAAAAGTCTTGTACTTGACAGAAGCAAAAAACGAGAAAAGTTATATTACAGAAGTGAGGCTTGATACAATGAACACTTCTTAGAGGGGCTTGAATGCTTAGGATTCAATTTTTTATTTTTTGACTATAAATTGACATTTTTATGAAAATTATCAGAGCAACTACCGATGATTTGGACCATTTGACTAGGTTATTTGATAATTACCGTCAGTTTTACCGGCAAGTGTCAGACTTGGATGGAGCCAAGGTATTTTTGAAAGAGCGGATTACTCAATTACAATCTGAAATATTTATTGCTTACGATATTAGTGAAAACGGCTATCAAGAAGGGATGGGGTTTATACAATTGTATCCGGTGTTTTCCTCGGTTTCGATGAAGAAATTGTGGTTATTAAATGATTTGTACGTAAAAACGGAGTATCGAGAACAAGGGGTAGGAGTTGCATTACTGGGTGCTGCCAAAGAGTTGGCCCGGGAAACAGGAGCAAAAGGCCTGATGTTGGAAACCGAATGCACGAATGAAAATGCTCAGCGCTTATATGAAAAGCAGGGGTTTAAGCGAAATGAAAACTTTTTTTACAATTTTGATATTTAGGTTTGGGAGGAGGCTTTCTATGCATGAATGCATAACTGGCGAAGAAATATAAAAGCTGCATTTCCGGGAGGGAAGCAAGGAGGGTTCTATATACTTCGGTGTTCCCCCTGAGGTATTTATGTTTTCCACTTATCTTCCTGCTCTTACCATTAAGCTTTGCCACTTACCATTCAAAATAACCCTATAACCCCCTAATATGAAATGCCGTTGAAATTAATAAGGGAGAAAAAAGATTTTTTCTTACCTTTCTTATGTATTTCAACTACTCAATAAAGTAGTACAACAGATCTAAAATGCCTGTGTCCCAATCCCATATCTTCGATAAAATTACAACGTTTTTTGGTCGTGTCAAACGGAGTTTTGAGCGCATCGGATGGCCTGTGTTTAGTGAAAGAGGGCTGCCAATTGCCATGCACCAACAAATACAGGACTTAACGCCCAAACAACGGCAATCGTTTTATTTCCTGTATACACAAGCCGTAAATACACATCGCAAAAGGCGGAATATTGCGATCGTATTATCCGCCTGGGCTTTTTTTGCCGGATGGTTTTGGGTAGGTGTGGGCCTGTTGGTGTATTTGTGGTATTTGAAAAACCGGACCATTCCGGAGACTTCCCAAAGAATATTCCAATTGGCAACCATGTCTGCTGCGAAACCCGGTAGTCGCTTTACCCCTTCCTCAAACAACCCTTATACAAGGTATGGCTTTACGGTTCGGGAGCCGAAAGAAATGGATTTTTCTTATGATCCGGCCAATTTATCCGTAGAAAATCTGGAAACCGGTTATTTAGTCGATTACGATTTGAAAACCTGGCAGGTCGCCCAACACGAACAGTATGACTGGAATGAGACGGCATCGGAAAAGGTGGTGACATTGGTGCACGAAACCGAAACACTGATTCTGCATTTGTGTAAGGAATATAATTTTACGGTGATTCAACGGATGGACCCCTTAAGTATTCACGCCATCCAAAACGGGTTGGAACAAAAATTATTAAAAGGAATAATGCCCGATAATATTTTGACTGTGAAAGACCGGCTTTTTTACCGGGATACCCGAATGGAAGGTTGGTATTTTAACTTAAGTAAAAATAAAAAAGCCCAAAAAGTGACCCTCTGGGAATATTTTGACGAGTCCAGAAAACAACATTTGCGTATAGAAGTACGGGGGAAAAATGTAAAAGCCTGGACGGGCGTTCAACTTTCTGTGTACGAGTTTGATGAAGTACTGCCAAATAAAACCAAGTAAGCAGCAGCGTAGTGGAAGGAGTTTCTTAAAATAGTTGTTTTGACAGTGAAGTGGTTTACACGTATCGTTTTTGACCGAAGATGGAATCAAAATCGGCTCATCAAGGCACTTTTTGAAGAGAATAGCCAAAGCTATTGTTGCAAAAAGTAACACAGAGGAGGCGTTTTTGAAACATTTTTCAGGAAAAAGAAAAAGTTTAATTCGCTTCAGTATATTCGTTTTCTATCCTGTACTGACTATGAGTTATATATTTTTTTTCATTGTACTAATTCCCATAATAGCCATCTTAAGCGACACCGTAGTGAAGATGAAAAAGCTACAAGTGCAAAAGGAAGGACTAAGTACAAAGGACAAACAACTGTTAGAGAATTTACTGGAAGAAAATAAGGACTTGAAAAAACGTTTGGAAAACCTGGAAGTGATTGCTTTGGAAGGTAGCACCATCGCCTTAGATAACCCCTCCTTAAAAGAAAAGGAATTGCAAAATCAGATTAATTACCTGGCGGATGAAATTAAAAAGCTCAAAGACAGCCAAAACCCTACTGCACCTGAAAGCTAGGGATGTTTGCGATCCGTTTCATTACCCGTATGCATAATTTCTATACAATGCCTTTCATTTCTGTTAAAAAGTCATTTTTTTGTACTACTGATTGCCCGGAGAATTTATCCGGAAAGCAGTAAGTCAATAAAAGTCTTCCAAAACAAATACCGGGAGAGACTTTAACTTTCAACATTATCGTGATCATATGATTTATTTGAAAAGCAAGTGGGCTGGGCTGTCTCCTAAGGCGCCGGTTTGCCTGTACCATTGGGATTGCGAGAATGTCTATTGTAAAACGAAAAATTAAAGTATCAAGCTGATAAGGGATGATTCAGGTAGTGAACAGGGCAATGGATATTTTGGAATATATTGCTCGCAATAACAATCAAGAACCTTCATTAAGTGTAATTGCCAATTATTTAAGTCTGAACCATGGAACTTGTGCCAATATTCTGAAGACCTTGGTGAACCGTAACTATGTAGAACAAATTGGCAGAAAAAAAGGCTATCGCTTGGGACCGATGGCCTATTACCTTACCGGCAATTATTCCTACCGGAATGAATTACTGAGCGCTGCCAAAATTCCTATCGAAGAATTGACCCATTCTATCAATGAGGGGGCGATACTGGCGATTCTGAAAGACAACCTCCGGGTAATCATCCACGAAGTAAAAGCCAATCATGAGTTACAAGTAATGAACCTGGTGGAGCGGAATGTGTATATGACTTCGACCGGGCGCTTGTTGATTGCTTATTTGAACGATCAGGAAAGGCAATTTTTTGTGGAAAAGTACGGATTGCCCAAGCGGGAGATTTGGCCGGAAGTGGAAGATACCCAAGACTTTTTTGCTCAACTCGATAAAATAAAAAGGGAAGGGATGGCCTTTCAAACCTCAGCATCTCATGTGACGGGTGTATCCGTGCCAATCTGGAAAAATGAAAAGGTCATTGCCAGTTTGGGCGTGTATTTGCCCGAAATGCGCTTTTCAGGAGAGTTGAGAGAGATTATTATCGAACGGCTTTTACAAACTTCTCAGATTATCAATAGTAATCTGAATACCCAGCAAAATTAAAAATAAAGAGAGTGTTGGCCCATTGTGGCAAACACTCTCTTCTACAAATTTTTATCTTTTATAAAATCACATCTTATTTCCTTAGAAAGGGCTGTAAAATGAGGCTAAATATCATCACAGCTCCACAGCCAATAGCATTGTACCATAAGTAGCCGATATCAGTAGTGGCAAACAAGATAAAGACCATCATTTGGGCCAGAATGGCACTGATAAAAACAGCATTTCCACGAATAAACCGCATGAAAAAAGCGATCAGGAAAATGCCTAGAATGGTGCCATAGAACACAGAACCCAGAATATTGACCATTTCAATCAGGTTTTCGGCCAGTTTGGCCAAAAAGGCAAATACAATGGCCATAACGCCCCAAAAAGCCGTGAGCATTTTTGACATGACCAAATAATGCTGCTCGCTGCCGTTTTGCCGGACGATCCGTTTGTAAAAGTCCACGGTGGTGGTGGAACCCAAGGCATTTAATTCCCCGGATGTGGAAGACATGGCTGCCGAAAAAATGACGGCCAGCAGTAGCCCGATGATGCCTTCGGGCATGTATTTCATAATAAAGGTCAAAAAGACATAATCCGAATCTTTCGTTTCATACTCGATGTCCCGGGTTTTTAACAATGCCTTTACCTCACTACGTATGGAATCCCCCTCTTGCTGGATCGCTTTTACATGTTGTTCGGCTCTTTGGATTTCCTCCTCCGAGCCGTTGTTCATCGCGTATGCAAAATTCTCCAACTGCTCTTTTTTATTTTGAAAATTCTCGGAATAAGCCGCATCCAGTTTTGAAAACTGTTCTGCATACTCGGAATTTTGAAGCAAGGTTACTCCTTGTTCTTTAAAAAAAACAGGAGGTTTTTCGAATTGGTAAAAAATAAAGACCATCACACCTACCAGCAAGATGAAAAATTGCATGGGAATCTTCAGCATCGCATTGAACATGAGTCCCAGCCGGCTGGCGGTGATGTTCTTTCCGGATATGTAACGTTGTACCTGCGATTGATCCGTACCAAAGTAAGAGAGGGCAAGAAACAAACCTCCTGTTAGCCCTGACCATAGGGTATAGCGTTTGGTATAGTCAAAGGAAAGGTCAACGACTTCCAGTTTGCCCATTTTACCCGAAATCTTCACAGCCTCCATAAAGCCAATATATTCGGGAAACCGTTGTATGATGAGGAAGAAAGCAGTAAACATTCCCAACATGATTACCCCCATCTGGTATTTTTGGGTGAGGCTGACGGCTTTGGTCCCTCCGGATACCGTATAAATAATTACCAAAATCCCGACAAATAAGATGGTATAATCGAGATTCCAATGTAAGATGGAAGAAAGGATAATGGCCGGTGCGTAGATGGTAATCCCCGCAGCCAATCCCCTTTGCAGCAAAAACAAGAAAGCTCCTAACAGGCGGGTCCTCAGATCGAAGCGTTTTTCTAAAAACTCGTAGGCGGTATATACCTTAAGCCGGTAATACAAGGGAATAAAAACGGCCGAAATAATGACCAAGGCTATGGGCAAGCCAAAGTAATTTTGAACAAAAGCCATCCCGCTTTCATATGCTTGGCCGGGCGTGGAAAGAAAAGTAATGGCACTGGCTTGTGTTGCCATCACGGAGAGTCCGATGGTCCCCCAACTCATACTCTTGTCGCCCAGGAGGTACTCCTGAATATTTTTGCTTCCCCGGGTTTTCCATACACCATAGATCACGATACAACCCAAAGTGCCTAACAATACGGTCCAGTCTAGTGTGCTCATTGGAAAATAACGGTAAATAAGTAAAATAGTAGAATCAATAATGCTAACTCACCCAATACAAAACCATACAGTTTTTTCCAGGATCGCATAAAGGAGGGTAAACCAAATTCCCTCAACTCCCTCTCTTCCTCATTATTAAGTTGCTTATTCATAGGTTGTGATTAGATAATATTTGCAGTTATCTGGAATTATTAACATCTGCTGATTTTTGTTAACGATTGAGCTAAAAGCAATTCTTTAAATTGAATTTATGTTTGAGAATTCATTCTTGGTTAAAGCATATCGTTATGAAATTTCTAGGAGCAGACCTACCCGGAACTTACCATAGACCAACCCCTTCCAGTGAGTACTATCCTATTGAGCCTGCTTTTAGCCCGGCACAGGAAAAAAAGTTTGTAAAACGCTTGGGATGGGGGGCTCTCGGATTACTTGTGATTGTTATCCCTTTGGTCGTTTTGATATGATCCGAAATCCCATTCCTTCAAAAAATAGGGCTTTTCTATTCAATCCATAATCAATAGAGCAGCCCTATTTCAATTTAATTTGCTTGTGGGTTCCGGTAGGAAATCAAATTGACAAATAATCGAAAGGCACCGGGCACTCCTGCCGGCAATTGCCTGAACCAAGAATATCCTGTATAAATATAGGACCCTTTGCCGTAATGAGTCACTAACAAACCTCCCGGTTTGGGGCTTTCTCCCGGGTCATGGGAAGAGAGAATCGGGATATAGTGCTCGTCCCATTTGTTGGGAAAATACAAACCCCGTTCTTGTACCCATCCTTCAAAATCCTTTGCCGTAATTTTATTGGGACTATTTAAAATTTCGTGTTCCGGTGTCAAAATTTTTACCGGACTTTCTTCTACGGTTACCCGGTCACGGGAAAGCTTTAGCGGATAGGGACCTAATTCATCCGTAACCAGACGGTGAGAAGTGTTATATTGTACAATTAAATTCCCCCCTTGATGTACGTAATTCATCAACGTTTCCTGAATAAATTTCATACGGGAGTTGGTATTGTAAGCCCTTACACCGGTAATGACCGTCCCGTATTTCTTTAGATTTTCCAAGGTAATATCGCCATTGGTGAGGGCATCCACCTGATAACCGATTTCCCGCAGAGCTTCGGGGATGGCATCGCCTGCCCCGGGAATATACCCTATGCGTTTCCCTCGGCTTTGCAAATTGATACGCACCAGTTTGGCTTCTGCCGGAGGAAACAGCGTTTGCACGGGGATATGAGCATATTCAATGCTTTTTAAACTGTATGAATAATGTTCTTTTCCTGTGTGAATGGAAATGGAAAGTGTACCTTCCGACTGAGTAGCCGGTGGGAATAATTCCACCTCTACGGTTTTTTCTTCAAATTTTTCCTTCAAATCAAAGGCGATGGTTGCAGGTTGGGCTTTCCATCCGGGTGGAACGGAAAGGGACAAGTTGCCTTGAACTTGAGCCGTATGCGCTTTAACTAACAGTTTTATCTTTTTACTTTTCTCCGCACTGAAAAGATAAACGGGTTGGGGCAAGTTGACTGTAACGGATGGACGGATTTCCAGAGGACGCAATCGCTCTCCGTCTACAGGGTCTACCCATTTGTAATTTACAGGAGCTGTTTTTTGAAAGGTAGCCCCTTGGATTTGAAAGGTAAAAGTCACTGGGAAAGGAACAGGGTTTTCCGGTAAACCGACCATACGTGGATCGGCCACTTTAAACATACCATTCGAAGAAGCTTCTTGTAGCCAATAAGGTTGGGTAATTGCTGTGTGCCCGGAAGTCTTGATGGCAAGGGGAAATTTGTATTCCCGGTTGGTAGTTAGCGTGGAATCAATACGTATTTCTTTTTTGCCCAATTGCACTTTCAGCAGCTTTACCGGAGTATCGCCTAGTTGTTTTACCAGTTCGGCTTCCAGTTTAAGACTGTCGCCCGGGCTAATGCTGTAGACCGGAGCATTGGCCTCACACCAAATTCCGGCACAAGCCAACATTACGTCTTCCAGCTCTTGTTTTTTTGTTTTCACCCAAAAGTTTTGTGCTTTTGGATATTTTTCCAACAATTGATAAGCCTTGGCTAATAGAGGTAAGATTCGATGAGGTTGTTCCACATCAAATTGCTCAAAAGCCGTTTGTAATTTGTCGCCAACGGCTTTGCCTTCGGGAATTCTTTCCCAGGAAAAGTCGATACCTTCAAAGAGGTCTTTCATGACAGAAGTACCTGCCAAATGTTGGAAATATTCCATTTCTTGCCCTCTGGCCATGCCTGAGCCAAAGCCTTGACTTTTATGCATGGTGCGACTGATGGCGGCCATTTCGCCATAAGATTTACCTAAAAGCGGGTTGAATTGTCCTACATCCAACTTGAGAAAGTTGTCTTTTTTCAAACTGGCATCCCGTTGAAAGCTCCACCAGGAAGCGTTCCAGAAGATACGCTTGGGTTGCCAGGGTTCTACATATTCCAACTGTTCGGGAAAGTTGAGTTTGTTTCCCGCTGCATGAAATGCTTCGAGGGCCAAAATGGCTGAGGTGGTATGGTGGCCATGAGTTTTTCCGGCACTGTTAGGAGAAAAGCGGGTAATGATGACATCGGGCCGGTATTGACGAATGGCCCAAACAATATCTGCCAGCACTTTTTGTTTGTCCCAAATATTCAGGGTTTCATTGGGGTGTTTGGAGTATCCGAAATCATTTGCTCTGGAAAAGGCTTGTTGACCCCCGTCTTTTCTCCGGGCAGCCAGGAGCTCTTGTGTGCGGATAATGCCAAGTTCTTCTCTTACTTCTTTCCCGATCAGGTTTTGCCCCCCGTCTCCCCGGGTAAGGGATAAATAACGGGTTTCAAAGCCTTTTTCATTGGCTAAATACGCAATCAGGCGGGTGTTTTCATCGTCAGGATGGGCAGCTATGTACAATACACTGCCCAAGGTTTGTAGTTTTTTGAGTGCAAGTTTAATTTCGGCCGAGTTTTTTAAAAGCCTGGGTCCGGGTTGTGCGTAAAGGCTCTGAGTCAAAAAAAGTAAGAAACCTATACAAAAAAAACGCATCTTGCTGGTGCTAAGCATTAGAGTGAAAATTGATCTGAAATGAAAAATAGTACTGCCCGTTCATTCGAAAATTTGTATTGCGAACTTTTAATTCTGCAAAAGTGAGGGGGTAAAAGTTATAAGTATTACCCTTGTAACCAATGACTGTATTGAGCAGATCATCGCAACCGTACGTCAAAACTTGGGGAGGACAGTTGATTTCCCCAACTGAAAGTTGTCAAAGAATGTAATATGAGCAAATGACAAAAAAGGCCTGTTTTAAATAAAGTTGAAAACAGGCCTTTTTATTTTTTAAATTAATTTTCAGGTTGCTGAAAAGCCGCTTCAATGCGTTTCATGTTTTGATCGGCTTTGGTATCTACTTCCATAGACAGCCATACTTTGTCCCAACCGAGCATTACGGTAGCCGTTTTGTTATCGCCGGCCGAAATCATATATGCCAGACGTTCCATCGCGTAATCACTCATTTGAGGTTTTACTTTAACACTTACTACCGCTTCAGAAGCTAATTTGGTCTCGTCTATTTTGTTGTCTTTCATGTAATTGTAGACGGATTTTCCTTCTTCGTGTAAGTAAACAACCCAGTCCCCGTTTTTCATGGGTTTTACCATTAGACTGTAGCTGCCAGGCCTCACATCTTTTCCTCCAATCTTTACACCAGTGCTGAAAGTAATCTTGGTAGGCGCATTGGCTCCTGCTCTCCAGGTAGTTCCATAAGGCAGGAGTTCACCAAATATTTTTCTTCCTTTTACTCCCGGAGAAGAGTAGTCGATACTGATTTTAGTAAAACCCACTACTTGTGATACCGAAGCAGCCGGGCTGGGTTGAGGCATTTCTGATTGTGCCTGTGTTTGAGTGCCGATTACTAAAGCAATAAGGAAAGCAAATAAGGTAAGAGAATTCTTTAAATTCATGAGTTTTCAAATTTTTAATGTTTATAAATGTTTCATTTATGTGGCCAAATGCATTTGCCAATAACAGTACAGAAATTGGTTACAAGGGTAAGAAAGGCAAAACTTTTCAAAAGTACATTGCTTTGATTTTTCTTTTTGTTAAGGAGATGTTAAAGGGTTTTTTGACTGATTATCCCTTGTTTTTATCTCTTGCAATTTTCATTGGCCAGTCTATTCCTTAAATATACAATTTGTTTTTGCTTTGTTGGAGCTAGAAAAGCAGGTTTTCCCCTGTGATAAAGTCCTTGTTACCACTTGTTCCTATTCAGCTTGGGTCAACGCATGTAATTCTTCCAACAGTAAACCACTTTTGATAGCAAAGTATATTGCTTTGCTTACTTCGTCCTGAACGGGTACTGTTGGCTTTTCCGAATATCGGGTTTCTATTGAATGTAAAATCTTCTCAAGAACTGATTTACTTCCTACTTTGTACTTCCAGGCAATAGGAGGGATATTGCTCACTAGCAATTGCTGTTTGGTATAAATTTCCCCTTTGCGCTTGTTTACCTTTAATGGAGAAGAAAGTGTTTGGAGCTTTTTTTTATGCCAGTGTAACTCTACCTCAGCATTTTCAGGAATATCATTGGTTAAATGCAATTCGAAAAGTTGCCGGCCAAGCCGGGTGATTTCCCAAAATGAGTTATGAAAAGGGATTGAATCGGTTTGCCCGGAAACTTGCGCAATGGCAAAGAGGTAGTAATAAACCGTCTCTTTTGTAATCGCCTCTATTTTTGTCCGGATGTTTTTTTCTTCTTCAATAGCATCTTTTAAATAACTCCTTAATTCTTGACTTCTCCCAAATAGCTTGTCCAACGCATTTTTACGGTCTTTGGCGTCTTTTCTCAGCATCTGCACTTTTTTCTCAAGTTTATCAAGGCATTCATCTATGGCTAACAGTTGTTGAGCTCCTGGCGAAACCGTATGAAGTTGGTCATGTATCCTTTGGTTGAATTTATAGAGTACAGGCAAACTGCGGGTAAATTTGATCATTTCCTGATTATTGGCCGCTATTTGTTGATTCAGGCTTCCCGCATCGGTATGTGTTGACTGTTCTTGTTCAAGTACATTTTGATAATGGTCGATAAACTGTTTTAGCAGTGAATCTGTAATATTGATTTCTTCGGAGTTATTTCTGTAGAGTGGGTAAAACTTGCCTGAAGGTAAATATTTTATATCATACAGGCCTTGCTGAGCAAATGCCAGCCATTTGCCTTGAGCGTTGATTGATAAAATAAACCCCTTTGTGGTGCCTTCCTCCGAGGGAATGTTAAAAAACATAGGACTGGCATACACATAAGCGGATGTAAAAGGCTTTAATTGGATTTTACGGATGTATTTTGCGTTGAAAGTAAGTTTTTTCCCTTCCTTGATGTATTGTTTGATAGTAGTATTCCAAGGAAAGTCACTGGGGGGCCTTACCGGTTGTATCGTTGATTTTGCGACTTTCAACAGCGCTGAATATGTTTTGTGAAAGGCTTTCACTTGACGGATAAGTTGTGCTTCTGAATCAGCAAGTAAAATTTCATGATGTGAAAGAGATACACCGGGTATTTGCTCATAAAAATACTGCTTCAACGAACGGTTTTCCGAGGTGCTTTTCTTCCAGGGGCTTGTTGGTGTTTGCGGGTTTACTTTTTGAAAATCAAGCTCGTTCAATAGTGGTTTGCTTTTTAAAAGTTGCCAAGAGGTTTTGGCCAACGATATTCTGGCGGATGATTCCGGTTGCCGGTTCCAAAGGTAAAGTAAATGAAGTGTGGGAGTGCTCCCTGAAATGGACATTCCGTAAATATCGGAATAGTGTTGATTGCAATAGTTGCGAAAAGCAGCGAACTTGGCTCCTTCCCAAAGTGGTTCTTCTGTCAGGATTGTAATAAACCCTTGTGGGGATACATGGAGCTCGGCAAGGTAAAAATCAGCCCAAAAAGACCAGACAGAGCGGGAAAGCCGTGAGTTGAGTTTATATTTTTTGAGGATTTCCTGCTGCAATCCGGAAGAGAGCTTGTTTACTTGTGTTTGTTTGCCTCTTAAAATTTGTACCCATTCAAATGAATGTTGAGAAAGATGTTTGGCTTCTTCTGTATTTTGATTTTGTGAAAGCTCAAAAATCTTGGTTTGTTTTGCATTTTTCAAGCTTTCCCAACGACTAGTCGCTTCGGATGGCAAGGTAGTCTTTGTAACTGTAGTAGAAACACTGCTTGGTAAATAATTGAGAGTTACTTCACTGAAGTAGTAACCTGTCAAATTGGTTTTTCCGGTGACCACTTGCTCAAAAGCCGGAGATACATGGGATAAAGCAAAAGGTATATCCAAGGAAAGCCAGGAGCTTTGTATCCGGGAGCGGAGCCGGAGAGGAGACTTTTGCAAATGTTTTTTATACAGACGATCGGCTGTATCTCTTAAAAAATGAAGGAGAGCTTGGTTTTCAGGTTCATCGAAAGCCAAATCAGTTAAAGGTGTAGGAGATAATTGATTGATATATTGGCAGTATTCAAGTAAAAGCGTTGAATTTTCTTTTGAGAATAATGCTTTTTGGCTCTTCAGGGTGTTGGCATAATCCTCCAGCAGTTGACTGGTGGAAGAGTTGGTTAACAGGGGAAGTTTTTCTTCGATTTGTGTCGCAAGAAAATTCTCCTGAATAAATGTAGTCTGTCCGGTGACTTTAGCAATCACAGGTCGCAATAATACATGTTGAGTAAAGGCAGCAGCGACTAATTCGATATCAGTACTTCCAAATGCATTTTTTAGCAATGCTTGTACAGACGTATCGGGTGTAGTTTGGAGTTTTTGTGTAAAGGAAGCGTGGATTTGTTGGTAATAACTGGCCAGTTCTCTACGAAAAGAATTTCTGAGTTTTGCGTCCAATGTTGTAGAATGTGAATGTCCGTATTCTTTAGCCATGATGATATCCGGATCGAATGATTCTGTGCTTAATACCTTCCTTACTGCCTTTTGCCAGTCATAAAAGCAATAGTAAACACAAAAGGGAAAGAATACAAAGGGATTGGGAACTAGAATAGGGCCGTTACCTGCATCCTACCCAAGTGGATGCTGTCCTGTTGGGGAGGTTTCCGACCATGGTAGATGACTTTGAGTTGTAGTCCGTTGGTAAGGCGTTGTATCCAATTGAGGTTCCAGGTAAAGTTGGTGCCAGGTTGTAAAGCTTCCAGTATCTCGTAGCCTACCGGAGAGTTGACCACGCCCTCGTAATCAATATGGATCAAATTAAATTGGGCATTGATGGTGCGTTTTACAGCTTTTGACCATTTTAAAGAAAACTTCATTTGTTTGATGAGGGCATCTTCTGGAGGGACTTCCGTTTCCGACTGATCTTCTTTTTGTTTTACTTCCAAAGTAGTAGAAAAACGAAAGTAAGCATTGGGTTGCCAGGCCCATTCGGAAGCAAGCCGGTAGTGTTGGATCTGGTAATTTCGCTCCGTCAAAAAATTAGAGGTGTTCTCCACACTCCCTTCGGCCAATTCCCAACCTGAAAATAATACGGAAGTCAGGTTCCAACGGCTGTTCAGCAACCATTCGCGGTTGCTCCGGTTTTCAAAGCCATTGGATAATAATTGTTTGTTTCTGGCCAATAAGGTTCTTAATTCCATTCCGAATTTTGGACTTTTCCGGTTAAAAAACAAAGTGTTTCGTAACACACTTTGATCGGCCAGTAATTCTTCCTTGCTGATGCCGGTGTCCCAGGGAAGTATTCTGGTCCAGATGGATTCGCTGGTTACCTTTTTGTTGACAGCTACGGACGAACGCATGGAAAAGCGCTGCAAGAAACGTTTGAACCCCCTTTGGTTTTTCCAGCCTCTCGGCATTTCCCAGTAGAGTTTATATTGAAAATTAAGAGCAAAAGCATTGATGTATTCCGTGGAAGGCAAGAAAAATTTAGCATAGTTCATTTCATCGGGAAGAACAGCCGGGTAAAATTCATTCAAGTCCTGGATACCATCGTTATTGTCGTCTCGCCAGGTATGTGTTCCTTTACCTGGCTCTACTTTTACAAAAATATATTCCCGTTTAAGTTCTCGTCCGGAAGTCGAAGCATAACTGAGTTCCGAGCGGATATGCTTGTCGAGCCAAGAGGTATTCCAGTCCAATCTCCCCATTACCGTTTCTTCATCGGGTTGTTTGGCCACAGAAAGGTTTTCTAATAACCGGTAAGTAAATACAAAATTCAATTGTTGGTGTGTTTGCTGAATGGCGTAGTTTGCCTGAACCGTTTGTGAGTGGCTGCTATGAGAGAGTTGTCCTTCCAGCGGTTGGTAATCGTCCCGGAGTGTATAAGCAATCCGGTAGCGATTTTGAGTACTGTCTCCATTTTGAATAAACCATTCGTGGGCTTCGTAATTCATCAAAGAATTGACAATAGAGTCATTGGCAATTGTCCGTGTGCTGTTTTTATCCAGCTGGTATTGATACCCCGGTTGGAATTTGTTGCCTTGATAAGCCAATTGCATTTGCAAACGCTGCCAATCAGAGTTGACTTGAGGGTGTTCACTTTTGAGTAAAAAAGCCTGTGATTGTAAGTAAAACTTTCCAAGGCTTTTTTTGAGTTCGGCCCAGTGTTGGGTTCCCGAGACTACATTTTGTTTGTCACGTATCGAAAAACGGTATTTGACAGCGTTTTTCGAATCTTTTTTGAGACCGATATGTGCATTTAAAATCTGGTCTTCCCCGGTACTGTCTTGCTGTATGGCCCAGTTCCGGTCATATTCTATAGAGCGAAAGCGATCGATAGGTGTGAAGCTTTCCTGGTTAAACTCCCAATCAACCCCGTAGTCCAATCGGTAAGTATTGCCAGACGAAAGCGGAAGGTTTTGCGCATAATATCCTCCCTTTATAGCCATCCCACGGTCATCTTCCCGGTCCAATGAAGAGAATAAATTTTTATCAAATTCGGAAAATGCGCCTTCTACAAATACCCGGTGATGTTTGTTCAGCCGGATATTTACTCCTGTAGTCACCATTTGTTTTTTAGTAGGAGGCACCAACAAACGCACCGGAGCGTAATTGCCTTGGGGGATACCATCCACCGGAGGGTGCCAACGGTAAACACGACCATTCGCAGTATTTTGCTCAAGGCGATAATTGCCTTGGTTCGTCCCTACTTCCGAAAAAGCCACCCGGTAATAAGGAGCTGCCGATTCTTTCGGAGCCCATTCAAAATAAAAGCGCTTTTCCCCATCCACCAGAGTTTCTTTTTGTGTGTATAGAATTTGATTGACATCAAACTCTTCTAAGGTATCCACAGCAGGAGAAAAAGCCTGGGTTGTATTGTCGCCCAGGTCGCTGAGCAATTGTTTGTCCGCCTCGCTTAAAGAGAATAATAAGGAACTGTTAGGGTTGTCTTTTTCTTGGTAAAAGTGCACGTACGTATTGATGTTTTTTAACCGTTGTTGATGGCTTGCCTGGAAAATGCTACGACTGTATTGCTGCACAGCGTATTCGAATTCCACTTTGATCCGTGAAAACTTAGTGATGAGGATTTGATTGGTAAATGTAATTTCAGCCGTATTATAGTCAATGGTATAGTCATTTTGATAGCCCCTGGTGAGTTGTCTTCCGTCTAAGTATACTTTTTCCGAGTTGGCAATGACTACCAGGAAACTTTCGTGATTAGGACCTTGTAACCTGTAGGGACCTGATACTCCTTCCAAGGGACTGATATTATCAATATGAAATTGCCCTTTGGCTACGGAAACGGCCGCACTACTGGTAGATTCAAAGTCACCCCCTTGTCCCAAATACACTTTTGCCTGACCTCCTTGGATGTTTTTGAGATATTTCAGAAAATACGAAGAGTCGCTTTTTAATACGATATCCCCAGCTGAAAGCTCGGCATGTTTGTGTTTGAGTTGGACAAATACTTTGTCCAGTTCTTGTAGATGTAATGTGTTACCTTCCGGTTGGAAAGGAACATTTTGATCGTTGATCACAGCCGTTAAATGGATGTCTTCAGTAAGTTGGCCTTCCAGTTGCAAATTAAGAGCCGAGTTGACTACAACGTCCTGGCTGTTTCCCACCGAAATGCCTCTACTGATACTCCCGGTTTTATATAATTGATTACTACTGAAGATTTCTTCTTTCTCTAAGGGAGCTTGCTCCTTTGGCAAGGTTTCTTCCTCCGGGATGCCGTAGTAGCCCGTATCGTAGGCTTCCAGTGACCGGTGATAAGTCATTTCCGCAAAATTGACCGGGAATACTTGGTAGCAGATCCGGACGGAATCAATTTGTGGAGGTATTTGAAGTTGGTTGGAATCCAAACGAAATCTGAGTTGGTTGGTATTGAGGTCGTATTGAGTGGAAAGCCAATGTTGTTGAGCGGTGTTAGGCTGTATATCGGTTATCTGAATGGATGAGGCGTGAAGGGAAAGTGTGTCCACTTGTATTGCTTCCATGCTGAAGGGCACCCACTTGCATCGACTGGCCGTTTGTGCATGGGCTAACCGGGTGCTAAAGCTAAAGCAAAAAAACAGAACAATGAGGCGAAAAAAATGGCTATATGTAAGTCTCAAAAAAAATCCCTGCTTGAATGAAAAAACGAATGAGGCTTATATCCTTTGGTTGTATAACGTTATAAATGTATAAATTTTTTGGTACTAGCATCGTGGATGAGCATTTTCAGGAAATCTCCTCTCTTTTTCACCCATAGTCCGATGAATAACTCAATAAGTTTTATTTTCCAAACAAAAATAAAAAGTTATCTCAGAATACGTCTTTTCTATAGTTATAAGAGCATGTTTAAATTTCATCTATTGGGTCTGAAACTCTCATTTCAAGAACCTCCGTGCAGTATTATTTCGTTTAATAATGCTATTCTGAGAACCCTGACCTGAGAATTTTTTACGGCCTATTGAAAGGGGATCTCCCGTAATGAATTTTAGGTATGCTTGAAGTATAGCTATAAGATAGTGGGCATGGTGTGCAATGCTTTGGTTGTCGTAAATCCAGCCGGAGTTTTAAGAGCTGCAGTTCTGAAAATATTTTTTACGGGCCGGCTTCGAACCCTTCTGTATGGCAAGTAGCCAATCTTTACAGGCTGCCCCGTATTGGTGAAGCCGTTCTTTACAGTTGCCGCGCAAGTAGTAGGTAATGGCCTTGTCCGGACGAAGAAATACTGCCCAGCTACAGTCTTTCATTGCGTTTTGGTATTGTTCTGTTTCGAAATAAAGTTTGGCCCTGGTATAAAAAATTTCATAGTGAATGCTCGGCGTAGAGGAGGGATGCACTAACATTGAATAGGCTTCCCCATAGGTACTTTTATATTCGTCAATAATTACATCCCGTGCTTCGTCCAAATGTTTTAACGCTGCCCTATAATTTTGATAATTGTCGATATAAATATTAGCAATCTCCATCCGGGCTTTTAAATCATACGGATTGGTATTGATAATTGTGCTGAGTACCTCAATGGCTTCGTCATACATATTCAACTGTTGATAACAAATAGAAAGCTTATAATAATACCGGATGGGAAGGTTGTATTCAAAATCCTGAATGATTTGCAGGTTCTTCAGTGCTTTTTGATAAGCCTGGTTTTCAAAGTCAATTTCAAGTTGATCTTTCACCTTACTCAGGACTCTGTCTTTAAAGAGTTGCGCTTCAAGATCTTCCGGCCGAAGCGAAACCAATGAGTCCAGTTCATTGAGTGTGAGCCGGTATTGTTGATTCCGGTAGTATTCCAAGGCTTTGCCATATAAAGCCATCCGGGCTTTTTGCATTTCTTTTTCATGTTGCTGGTTGATATAGGAATTTACAAAGCCAAAAATGACAATGACTAACACCATGACCCCCATGAAGGCAGAAATCCAATAAAGTGCTATTTTCTCATCTCTGATCCGGTCTTCTTTGGAGTAGCTCTGAAAAATCGTAGAGCGTCCGGTGTTTTTTTTAGGCGCGGTTTTTTCAGCTTGATAAGCACTATGATATTGGTGGTTTTGGCTATAGGTAGTAGAAGTTTGAAAAGTATAATAGCTTAATAATAAGTCGTATTGCGCTTTTTTATGTTCATCCGAGAGTACCTGATAGGCATTATTGATGATTTTAAACAGTTCTTCTGCTCGGGGGTTATGGGGGTTGCGGTCCGGGTGGTATTGGAGAGCTAGTTTTTTATAAGCCGACTTTATTTCAGCTTGTGTTGCATCTGTGCGAATTCCTAATATATCATAATAACTATTCATTTATTTGGAGATAATGTAGAATAATTACGTATTTATTTGCATCTTTGTTGGTGTAACTTCTTGATTCTATTGTTTAAGGAAAACATTTTGAATCTTGATTGATTTAGAACTGCCTGTAAATTTAAAGTATTGTAAGTATTCATTCCATTTAAAAAAACAAATAATACTTAACAAATACTTTCCTAAAACAAGGCCTTTGAGTATCAAAAAGCGATAAGAGCATGTTTAGAATTCTTTGTGGGGAACCACCCCTTTGGTGGTAATAATTCTCAGTTTAGGGTTCTCAGCATAGTAGTTTTGTAGTTCGACACTCAAAATACTGAAATGAGCTTCCTGAAATGAGAGTTTTTGGATCAAAGAGTGAAATTTAAACATATTCTAACTTTACCAACACAAAATTTAATCCATTTCAGGAATCTGTGTTCTTGTCTTTTTTCTATCATGGAATGTGTAATTGATCTATATTATTACATTCTATCATTTCATTTCATCTTACTCAAAAGATACTATCAGAGAGGTATTGTGCTTTTGTATTCGAAATAAACCATTGTTTTTTTCGTAAATATTACAAGTAGGAACTTTCCAGGGCAGGCAGATTCACATCCGAATCTAACTATTTTAGCCGTATACTTTTAAAACTAAGGATAATATTGATTTTAATTGTAAACTAAGAAATCACATATGAAAAAAAATAAGTACTCAATTGAAGTAGAAGTGAATTCTGAAGAGAAGGCAAAAGCATTATATGCAATTATTGGGAAAGCAATGTCATCAAAAAAGCCGACAGATAAAAAATAAGGCATTATTTGAGAGTTCATATTCTCTAAAAGGAAGGCTACTGATAGCCTTCCTTTTTATTTTTCTCTTGGTGTACAGATTGGGATAATTGATCGATATCTTTTAACTTACATCAAACCTCAACCAGTTATCTGTGGAACTAAAAGAACTCAAAAGCTTGATCCGCAAAGGAGAATCCGGCACCTTGGATTTTAAACAACAAATATCCAGTGTTTATAAAATAGCAAAAACGATCGTGTCTTTTGCTAATACTAGAGGGGGGAGAATTTTGGTAGGAGTGACGGATGCCCGGGAACTGATGGGTGTGGACCCGGAAGAGGAAAAATATTTGATCAATGAGGCGGCTCGCTTTTACTGTCGCCCTCCGGTAACCCTTTCTTTTGATCAGATAGAAGAAAAAGGAAAAGTCATCCTGATTGTAGAGATCGCCGAAAGTGAGGTAAAGCCACATACTTGCTTGGGATTGGATGACACTTGGACGGTTTATGTGCGGATGAATGATAAAAGTGTGATGGCAAGTAAACTTGTGGAGGATAATTTACGTAAAAATGTTATCGAACCCATCAAGAAAACCGATTTGACTTCCAAGGAGAAGAATTTGTTGGATTTTTTGAAGAGACATGAACGGATCACCGTAAAACAATACTCCTCGATGATCAATGTCTCGGAAAGGCGGGCAAAACGCATTTTGATCGATTTGACGGAAAAAGGATTGTTGCTTTTACACGATTTTGAGAAAGATGTTTTTTATAGCCTCGCATAAGATAAGGGAGCGATGGGATAGCATTGTTTTTCAATGTTTATTCCAGTAAATTTATAGTAAAAGCAGAATCATCGCTTTTGATTTTTTGAGTGAAAGCAATCAAAATGATTAGGAAAAATTGTTCATTAACAGATTGAACACGATTTGACCTTTGTACAACAAGCATAATAGTTAATTTTATGAACCATTTTGAAAAAGTAAAAGATTATTTACGTGAACTGGACTATGACATTGTTCATGAAGATGAAGATGAACAGTTAGTCGTAGTGGACAAAGAAGATCATGGAATCAAAAACTTGGTAATCGATTGCGAAGATCCTATTTTGGTGATCGAGCAACACTTGTTTGATTTGAAAAATGATTCTTTGGACGTTTACAAACAGTTGTTGGTCAAAAACAGGGAAATAGTACATGGGGCTTTTGTGATGGATGAAAGTGGGAGAAAGGTCCTGTTTAGAGATACTTTGCAATTAGAAAATCTGGATTTGAACGAGCTGGAAGGTTCTCTCAATTCCTTAGCATTGCTATTGAGCGAGTATTACAATGAATTAATTGAGTTTTCAAAAAACTAAACAATAAGCTATGTCTTTTTTTAAGCGACTTTTTAATATAGGTTCAGCGGAAGTGCACTCTGCCATCGATAAAATTGAAGATCCTGTGAAAATGACAGAGCAGGGGATCCGCGATTTGAAGTCGGATTTAGATAAGAGTCTGAAGGGACTGGCCGAAGTAAAAGCCATTGAAATCCGTACCCGGAAAGAAGCTGAACAACAAAAAGCCCTTGCCTCAGATTATGAAAATAAAGCCATGATGCTCTTAAAACGGGCTCAGGACGGACAGGTAGCTCCTGAAGAGGCGGACCGTTTGGCAAGCCAGGCACTGACTAAAAAAGAACAGGCTTTGCAGCAAGCGGCCAACAGTCAGAAAATGCTACAAACTCACGAAGCTTCCGTGGCAAAAATGGAGCAGAATGTACATCGTTTGAAAAACCAGATCAGCACTTGGGAAAATGAGCTGAAAACCTTGAAAGCTCGCTCTAAAGTGTCTCAAGCGACTACAAAATTGAACAAACAGCTGGCTAATATTGATTCGGGAGGGACCATCACTATGTTGGAGCGTATGAAAGAAAAAGTGGACCAACAGGAGGCGCTGGCCGAATCCTATGGAGATCTTGCTAATACAGCAAAAAGTGTGGACGAAGAAATCGACCAAGCCTTATTAGGTTCGGGTTCCTCTTCTTCCTCCTCTTCCGATTCACTGTTGGCACTGAAAGCCAAAATGGGGTTAAATGCTCCTAAAGAAGACTCGGGTTCTCAAGGAACGAATTCATAAAGAAACAACTCATCATATCCCGATAGCGTCAGTGCACCACTGACGCTATTTTTCTTCTATGGTGTATACAATTGCTCCGTGTAGTTATTCCAACTCTGGGTAAATCAATCGGTTAATCCTGGAGTTTATCCGAAAAAATTTTACAATGATTGTGGTTACTGCCTCTTGGCTGAAATATATTAATCCCTTTATTCGAGCGATGGCTTTGTTCCCTTTTGTATTGGTAGCGGAAAAGTCATTTAAGGAAGATGATGTACTGATCAATCACGAAAAGATCCATTTACGCCAACAGCTTGAGTTGTTGGTGCTGCCTTTCTACATTTTATACCTCATACATTATTCCATTAACTTGCTCAAGTATAAATCCCATTGGGAAGCCTATCATCATATAGTGTTTGAAAGGGAAGCTTATCAAAATGAGCGAAACCTGGATTATTTAAACTCCAGAGGGGTATGGGCTTTTCAAGGCTATTGGAAGAAATGACTGAAGGCTAAGTCACTGCCATTTAGTTGTTGAAAAACTGCTGATACTCCTCAATTTTCCTCGTAAGCCGTTTTGCCAAAACTTCATTGGCTTGGGAAAGAGTTTGATAAATGACTTGAGCTTCTTCCCGGTAAGCGATTTTTTTCTCCGTATTCCAATAAAAGGGAGGTTGATACAGGTTGGTAACCCGGTCAGCCATTTTTACCATCCATATTTCCTTAGGCTGTTGTCGAATCCTTTCCAGGCTGTCAGCCATTTGGGCTTCTTTGGAAGGCAGGTTTTTGTTTTTGGTTAAGGCCTGTACCCCATGAGCCACTTCTTCGCCAAAGTGTTGTTGTAATTCGTCAAACGTATGATGGGTGTCTTCCAATATATCGTGCAATAAAGCACACTGAATAGCGAGATTTCCATTCAGTCCACCGGACTGCGCCAGGGCATTGATAACCTCCATTGCCACATTGCCAATATGGGTCAGGTAATCGAGGTATTGGTCCTTTTGGGAGCCTCCATAGTTTTGTCCTTGATGGGCTAGGCTGGCGAAGTGCCAGGCTTTCCGGTAAATTTCAGGAGACCAGTTACTCTTCTTCATTTGTATATCCTATTTAGTGAAATTTCATTGAGAGACATTGGGTGTGGGCCGTTACTTTTTTTGCCTTTTGAGCTTTTCCCGGTGTATTTCAAAATCGAACAATACACTGAAAATATGGGCATCTAGGCCATCACTTCTGGAGTAATAGGCGTACCGAAGGGTGGTTTCTTTGAAGTATTTTTCCTTCTTTCCCAGTTTTTTAAAGGGGGCAAAACGAACTCCCGCACCCAGTTTATAACTATAAAATCCGGAGAGGTCATAATCGGAAGTATAGAACAGGCTTTTTTCCAGATGTTCTTTATAAGGCCGGAAATAGTCGGCTTGTGTTTGATGGTAATACCTAAGGATCGGGTATACGGAAAATAAATGGTTGATTTTAAATGGAACTTCCAGGTTGATGGTGTGCGCCCGTATCCCAAAATTATCCCAGTAGTACCGGTAATAAGTCCGCAAAATCCACTGGCTCCCCAAAAAGTAATTAAATTGAATTCCCAAAGGAATTTTGACCCGTTCTTGAGGGAGGTTTTCCACTTTTGCTTGTTCTGATTCTACAAAATAAACCCTGTGAAAGGGAGTTGCTAATAATCCCTTTTGGTAAACCAGGTTGGGGAATATGCCCAGCGTCATTTTCGTGTTGATGACTTGGTATAGGCTCATAGACCAGCGAAGAGAGTTGCGTTTGTACTCATCAAACCACTCTTTGTTTCGAAGTTCTTCCGGGTAAATTAGCTTTTTTGCCTGTAAGAAGTGATTAGGATTTAACCTGCCCCAACGCAGATCGTCAAAATATCCTTGTAAACCTAAGGACCATTTCCGGGTTTGTGCCGGGTTTTGATGGCTAAGCCAAATATCTGCTCCCCGTGAGAAGTAATCCGATTCAATCGAAAAAGATAGAGTGCTTCCCCATTCCCAACCGCTTTGTTTCATTTTCCTTCCGTAACCTACGGAAAAATGAGTCCGTGCATCTTTACTGGATGCCGAAGACACATCAAAGTCGATTTTATCGGTGGATGCCGAGCTGATGACATCAACTCCCAGGTTAACGTGAATGGTATGCGTACTGTCGATTGTATGGGCGATGATCATCTCCGGCATGTTGGCTGTCAACTCCTCGGTGCCTTTTCCTCCGGTCACGGCAGAATGTTTTCCGCCTTGGGCGTAATGAGAATATAAAAGTTGTACGGATGTGGTTGAAACTTTCTTTTTCTGGTAATGGGAAGAACTGCTTTGTGGCGCTTGGCTAAAGGCGAAGTGAAGGATAAAAAAGCTAGTGAACAGGGTGAATATAATTTTCATAAGTCGGAAGAATGTTGTTTGTCAATTTTTAGGAATGATGTGCGACTACTGTGTAAGTGTATTGGTGTAGATGCGTCTCTGTCATTTCTTGTTAATTAATTACAACCACAGCCACCACCCGATTTTTTTCCCATTCCACCGGAGGCTCCTTCCCTGTAGGATTGAAAATTATCTTCAAATGATTCCAAAGGTTTAGTACCTAATTGCATTTCATGATCATTCAGGTAGGCTCTTTGGTAAGGCTTGACGGGCTTGCAACTGAATAAAAATAATAGGATGGCGAGAAGGGGAATAAGCTTTTTCATAGGTAAAAAAATAGAATATGACCGGGAAATTACTGTCTTTCCGTTAAGGCCCCGTCTGTTTGTTGATATTTAATATGTTGAGAGTAGTGAATGTTCTTTTGACTATCCACAATGATACATTCCGTATCAGGCAATTGGTTGATTAAGTCCAAGCCAACTTCTACTCCTAGTACGAATACCGCAGAGGCCAAGGCATCAGCCAATTCCGCACTTTTTTGGACTACTGTTACACTGACCACCCCCTGGGCCGGTTGGCCTGAGCGAGGGTCAATAATATGCGCATATCGCTCTTGCCCTACCTGAATGAATTTTTCGTAATTGCCGGAGGTGACAATGGCTTGGTCTTGTACTTCCAGCCACATGAGGATATCTTTTTTGTTAAAAGGATCTGCAATGCCTATTTTCCAAGGGCTGCCGTCTGCTTTTTTGCCCCAGGCTACCAAGTCTCCCCCTGCATTGATCAAGCCGCTTTTTACCCCTTGGTTTTGTAATAGTTTTTTTACCTTGTCAGCAGCATAGCCTTTGCCAATGGCTCCAAAGCCTATTTTCATGCCTTTAGTGGGTAAATAAATCTGATCAGGGGGGGTGAGTTGTATTTGTCGGTAGCCTATGAGTGGAAGTGTCTTATTTATCACTTTGGGATCGGGTAAGCGATTTTGAGTGCCGTCAAAATGGTAATACGGGTCCAAAGCGGCAAAAGTAATATCAAAAGCCCCTTGGGTTAATTGAGAGATTTCCGCACTCCGTTTGATCAGTTGAAATAGCTCATCATCCACTTTTACGGCTTTTACTCCTGATGCGTGATTAATACTTGCCGTCTGAGAATCGTCTTTCCAAGAAGAGATAAGGGCTTCAATCCGTTTGACCTCCGCTTCGCCTTGCTTTAATAAATGCTGAGCTTTGGCCGCATGGTGTGACGGTGCTACTACAGCAAATTCAAAAGCACTGCCCATCAATTGCGTTGAATACCGGTATTCTTTCCTGGGCAAAGGGGCTTTACCCAACAGTGCTTGCAGTTGTTCGATAAATTCCCTAGGAGTTTGATTTTGAAAGGAGAGGGTTTGGATCACCGTACGGTTGGAGTTCAGTAACAATATATGAGGGAAATACCCTTGAGGGTTGTATGTTTCGGCTAATTGGTCGTTTTGTTCCCGGATATGCTTGGAAAGCTTTTTACGTTGGGGAAAGTCGGCTTTTAAAATCGTCAGAGTCGATTGAGAAAAGTGTTGAAATGCCTCGTTTTGCAGTATTGTTTTATCGAAACGAATACAGGGGGCGCACCAGTCCGAACCCGAAAATACCAATAAAACCGCTTGATTTTTTTCACTGGCTTGTAAAAAAGCAGTGTCTGCCGAATGGAAAACTTGGCCTAGGAGAGCTTGGGTTGAAAGAATAAAAAAGGTCAGCCACCAGGATATTTTTAACATCATGATTGAATCGTTCTACTTAGTAAGGCAAAGGTAGAGGAATATCTCTTTTTTAGAAGCCTCTAAAACGGATATTTCAGTTGGTTAAACTCTACTTTACACAGCTTTGTTTCTTTCTACTGCTTTTTTCTTTCAAGGGTTGCCGGTTGTTCTGTTAGGTTGAGCGAATGGCAATCACCGGGTCCATCCGCGAAGCCATCATTGCAGGGATAATACCCGAAAGGATACCTATCACAGAGGCTACTGTTAAGCCTAAAAAAATATTTTCAATGGATAGGGTAATGATAAATGTCTCGGTGGAAAACAGGCTTAACAGGGAAACCAGTAATAAGCCGAACATCCCTCCGAACACACTGAGAAAAATGGCTTCAAAGAGAAATTGAAGCAAGATAAAGTAATTTTTTGCCCCTAATGATTTCTGAATGCCGATCAAGTTGGTCCGCTCTTTTACGGATACAAACATGATATTGGCAATGCCGAACCCTCCTACCAATAGAGCAAAACTACCGATACACCAACTGGCAAACTTTAATACGCCAATAAGGGATTGCATAAAGTCGGCGAACGCTTCTGTCCGGTTGAGGGCGAAGTTATCTTCCTCTTTGGGTTTCAATCTGCGATGGGCCCGTAACAAGCCTCTGGCCTCGGCTTCCAATTCTCGGAGCGAGGGGTCCGTACTTTTACCTTTCAGGGAAATGATCGGACTAAGTCCCCGGTTTCTTGATGCGTACATTTTGGCCATACTGTAATAGGGAATCATACACATCTCATCAAAGTTGGGAGTGGGCAGTAGGTTTTCTCCCTGTTTTTCCAAAATTCCTACCACATTGAAGCGAATGCCTTTGATCTTGATTTGCTTGCCCATGGGTTCCGCTCTTCCGAACAATTCCTCTGCCACCGTGCTACCAATGACCACCACATTTTTTGCATGATCGGCCTCTTGTTTGCTGAAGAACCGCCCTCTTTCAATCTTCATTTCCGACACCTGGGTTTGTGTGTGGGTAGCCCCCATGATGGCCACCGATGTCATACTGTTGTTTTTATATTTTAATGTAGCTCCCCCTTTTACATCAAACAAAGATATGGCTTCTACCTGAGTCAAATTGGCTTCCAAAAACAAATAGTCTTCCAAATCGGGTTGAGGGCGTTTGATATATTTCCACCAAGGGTATTCTCCGCCTCCGAATTGCCAGGGCCATTTTTCTACATAAATAACCCGGTCTCCCAGAAAGGAGAAACTTTTTTTCAAACTGCTGTCCAAGGCGTCCACTACTGTCAATACCGCTACGATGGAAAAAATCCCAACGGTCACTCCCAGAAGAGAAAGGGTGGTCCTCAGCAGGTTTCCACGCAAGGCTTGCCCGGCAAAACGGAAGCTTTCTTTGAATAGTTTGAAGAAAAGTATCATAGTGTTTGGTAAATAGGGTCAAATAACTATCTTGCTTAGTACCAGTAAATCAAAGGAGTATTAAAATGTTTAACAACAAATTATTAACTTTGCGTGCCTATTTTTGGATAAGTGGTATTTTATTAATTTATCTGTAGTTTTTACAATGAAGAATATTAGTTAGGTTTAAAGGGTCAGAAATTCTCTCTAGAGAAGGATGAATAGCAAGCAGCCTATTCTAAGGCAGTACTAACCCTTACCTGGAGCCACGCTGAATCCGGCATTTAAAATTTTACTTCTTAAACCCATATAGTTGCAGCTAAATGAAGTTATCAGCATTTAAGTTTGATTTACCTGAAAATCTCATTGCCAAGTATCCTACTGAGAACCGGGATGAGTCCAGGTTGATGGTGGTGCATAAAGACACTGGAAAAATCGAACATAAAGTATTCAAAGATATAGTTAACTATTTCGATGATGGGGATGTATTTGTGGTGAACGATACAATGGTATTTCCGGCCCGGCTTTATGGCAATAAAGAAAAAACCGGGGCTAAGATTGAGGTGTTTTTGTTGCGAGAGCTGAACAAAGAGTCTCATTTATGGGATGTACTGGTGGATCCGGCCCGTAAAATCCGGGTAGGAAACAAATTGTATTTCGGTGAAGGGGAGCTAGTAGCGGAAGTGATTGACAATACCACTTCACGAGGAAGAACCGTCCGCTTTTTGTTCGAAGGTACTGATGAAGAGTTTTACAAAACGATTGAGGAGCTTGGAGAAACACCTTTGCCCAAAGACTTGAATCGTGGGGCGGAACCCGAAGATCGAGAGCGCTTCCAAACAATCTTTGCAAGGCATAAAGGAGCTGTAGCAGCACCTACGGCAGGCTTGCACTTTACGCCTCAAATTACCAAACGATTGGAAATCAAAGGTGTGCAAATGAGTCCGATCACTTTGCATGTTGGCTTGGGTACTTTTAGAGAAGTAGATGTGGAAGATTTGACCAAGCACAAGATGGATTCGGAAAACTTTAATGTTCCGGAAGAAACGGTGACTATTGTCAACGAAGCATTGGACCAAAAGAGCCGGGTGTGCGCAGTCGGGACCACGGCCATGCGGGCCTTGGAGGCTTCCGTTTCCGCCTCAGGCAGGTTAAAAGCAAACAAAGGGTGGACTGACAAGTTTATCTTTCCTCCATATGATTTTAAAATTTGCCGGGCTTTAATCACTAATTTTCACAAACCAATGTCTACCTTATTGATGATGGGTTGTGCTTTCGGAGGATATGATTTGGTGATGGAAGCTTATGAAACAGCCCGTAAAGAGGAGTACCGCTTCTTAGATTACGGGGACGCGATGTTGATTATTTAATGATTGCCCCCACTTTGTACATGCTTTCAAAATATGAGGCAGTGCAATGACGGTTAATCTTATATGAGAAAAGAAAACCCCTCCTGGAGAGCTTCTTCAGGAGGGGTTTTTACATCATTGCGGCTAACTTACAACTTGTTGACAACGGAGTAGTACCCTTCGTGAATCTTACTCATATCAGGTCCGTAAAAGATGTACCAATCCAATTCTTTGGAATTAAGCGATAATTCCAAAGGCGTATTGGTGAAGCCTGAGAAATTGGGTTTGCTTTTGAATAAATAGCCATACCCCGAGCTACTGATGTAGAAAGCATTTTCATCAGGTAAGTCAATGGCATTTGCCGTGTAAAAGTGGTCTTTCTCTCCTTGGACTTTTACGGAAAAGTTTTTTGCCCATTCCGGGTTGGAAGAAAGCCGGATGCCATTTTTAACTTTGGTGATTTTTAGCTCCGCTACATTTTGTGTACCGGTACTCACCCCGTCCAGGCCTACTTTTAACGTAAGTTGGCTGGAACTCATGCTTTCAAACTCCATTGACTCCAGGGAAGAAACGTCAATGGTGATTCCTGTAACTTCTAAAAGCTTTTTGTCATCCGCAGCGATACTCAATGTGCCTTCTTGAAGAGTAACCTTGAAGTTATCATTGACCCAAGTATCCTGGGCCTGTGTATCAAGGTAAAGAAACGCGGTCATGGCTACAATCAGAATTTTTTGTAGCAAAGACGGCAAGCCGCCCTTAGTTTTAAAGGTTACGAATTTCATTGGTTGTTGGTGGTTTAATTGTTTATAAGCTTGTAGTAAATATAAATAATTTAATAATAAACCGTGCCAAAATGGGATGATGAAAGAAAAACTTTCGGGTATATTATTAAATACTTGTTAATAATTATAAGAAAATTACTATTCTTGAACTTGCCGGAAAACGCAGTATGCTGGATAAGTAACTTTCTGTGTATTACGAACTTGTCAATAAAAGGTTAAAGCTCTTATTGTAAAGAGAATTTACTAAATTCAGGTTGGAAATCAAATAAAAAACGGCTGCTTTTAAGGGAACCGAAGCAGAGGTAAGAAAAATTGTGAATTTGTACCTTTAAATGAAGATCCGGAGAGTGTGCTCTAAATGTTAATAAATATTACAAATAGGCAAATTATAATGTAAAATTTTTCTGCCTGGGATTTATTATCCAATTTTGGGGCTGTAAATGTAAATGATAATTTTTTGCTTTCAAAGTAGATTAACCCTGCTTTTAGTATTATGGCCGAGCTATTAAAGATCAACCCAGATAACCCGCAAATCGCTAAAATCCGGAAGGTGGCAGAAGTGTTGCAGAGTGGGGGACTGGTGATTTATCCGACAGATACTGTATATGGCCTGGGGTGTAACCTCTTCCATCAAAAAGCGATTCAGCGCCTTTGCCACTTACGCGGCCTGAAGCCCAATAAGCTGAACCTTTCGTTTATTTGTCATGACCTGAGCAATATCAGTACTTATGCGAAAGTCAGTGACCCGGCTTTTAAACTGATGAAAAAAGCCCTTCCCGGGCCTTTTACATTTATATTGCCATCCAGTAATAAGGTACCTAAAATATTGGAGGCTAAGAAAAAGCAAGTGGGAATCAGGGTGCCTGAAAACCTTATCCCCCGGGAAATAGTTAAGGAATTGGGGAATCCGGTGATCTCTGCTTCAATCAAAGATGAAGATGAAATTTTGGAGTATTCCACAGACCCCGAACTGATTTTTGAAAAATACCAAAAACATGTAGATATCGTGATAGATGGTGGGTTTGGGGGAAATATCGGTTCCACGATTATTGATTGTTTCACAGACGAATTTGAAATCACCCGCGAAGGAAAAGGAGATATTAATCAATTCTTATAATGACTATGAAAGGAATTATTTTAGCCGGAGGCTCTGGTACTCGTCTTCATCCGCTTACCTTGGCGATGAGCAAACAGTTGTTGCCTGTTTATGACAAACCCATGATCTATTACCCTTTGTCCGTATTAATGCTGGCGGGGATTAAAGATATTCTGATCATTACCACCCCTCAAGACGAGCATTTGTTTAGCCGCTTGTTAGGAGACGGCTCTCATTTGGGTTGTAACTTTACGTATACGGTTCAGGCTGCGCCTAACGGTTTGGCACAAGCCTTTGTGCTGGGGAAAGAGTTTGTGGGCAATGACAGCGTGGCTTTGGTATTAGGTGATAATATTTTTTATGGAAACGGGTTAAGTGAATTATTGCAAAAAAGCACCAACCCTGAGGGTGGTACCGTGTTTGCCTATCACGTTTCCGATCCGGAGCGCTACGGAGTCGTTGAATTTGATGAGAATCACCGGGCATTGTCCATCGAAGAAAAACCGGCACATCCCAAATCAAATTTTGCAGTAACAGGCCTGTATTTTTATGACAATAATGTCGTGAACATTGCCAGTGAGATACAACCTTCGGCACGGGGAGAATATGAAATTACCGATGTGAATAAAGTGTACCTTGAACAAGGAAAATTAAAGGTGAATATTTTTAACCGTGGCATGGCTTGGTTGGATACGGGGACATTTCCCAGTTTGATGCAAGCAGGTCAGTTTGTACAGGTGATCGAAGAGCGGCAAGGTTTGCGTATCGGCTGTATTGAAGAAGTCGCTTTCAAAATGGGCTTTATTGATGCAGAACAATTGACACGCTTGGCCGATCCTTTGTTAAAAAGCGGTTATGGTAAGTATCTAATGGATTTAATCAAAAGATAAATGAAGTTCATTGAAACAGAATTACAAGGACTGTATATTATAGAACCCCGTGTTTTCGAAGATAACCGGGGTCTGTTTTTTGAAAGTTTTAATGAGCGGGTATTCCAGGAATATACCGGAATTGAATGTGATTTTGTACAGGATAATCATTCTTATTCCACTTACGGAGTGCTTCGCGGTTTGCATTTTCAAAAAGGGGAACATATGCAGGCAAAGCTTGTGCGAACCATTTCCGGAAAAGTGCTGGATATTGTGGTGGATATACGGAAGGAATCTCCAACTTATGGCAAAAGCTTTTCCGTAGAATTGTCTGCTGAAAACCGCAAGCAACTTTTTGTTCCCAAGGGCTTTGCACACGGTTTTGTCGTGCTGAGTGACTCCGCGGAATTTGTGTATAAATGTGATACTTTTTATCACCCGGCATCCGAGTCCGGCATTATTTATAACGATGAGCAATTGGCACTGGACTGGAAAGTTCCGGAAAAAGATCTGATTGTTTCCGATAAGGATTTAGAACTTCCGAAATTTGAAGAAATCAGCCTTGAAACCTGTTAAAAACATATTAGTTACCGGAGCTCACGGGCAGCTAGGAGAGGAAATCAAGCGCCATTGTCAAAAAGAAGGAAGAGTGTTGGTCTTTACCGACCATACTGATCTGGATATTACCGACGTGCGGGCGATCAACAGCTTTTTTGAAAAATATACATTTGACTGTTGCATCAATGCTGCTGCTTATACCGCAGTGGACAAGGCGGAAGAAGATGTTGAAAAGGCCTTTCTGGTGAATGCAAAAGCCCCAGAAGCATTGGCGGGAATATGTAAAGAGTACGATTGTCAGTTGATACATATTTCTACTGATTTTGTCTTTGATGGGAAAACCTCAGTACCCTATCAGGAGGAGGATGCTACCGCCCCTTTGAGTGTATATGGAAAAAGTAAACGGGAAGGGGAACAAGCCGTAATGGCAACCCATCCGGGTGCCTGGATTTTTAGAACTTCCTGGCTCTATTCTACTCAGGGAAGTAATTTTGTAAAAACCATGCTTCGCTTGGGAAAAGAAAAAGAACAGTTAGGGGTGATTGCCGACCAAATCGGAACGCCTACCTACGCCAAAGATTTAGCTTTGTTGCTGGATAGGGCACTGGATATTTCAAAGGAGGAGGGAGTGCCAGGGGGAGTTTATCATTTTAGCAATGAGGGAGTGGCCAGTTGGTACGACTTTGCTCATGCGATTTTTGAATATAGCGGTACGAAAGTACAGTTATTGCCTATCAATACACTACAGTACCCTACTCCTGCCACTCGGCCTAACTATTCGGTAATGGACAAAACGAAAGTAAAAGAAACTTTCCGGATATCCATTCGTCATTGGCGGGAAGCCTTAAATGAATGTATTAATCAACTATTAAAATCGTGACGGATTTGAAAAGTATTTTAATTACCGGAGGAGCCGGGTTTATCGGATCGAACTTAGTTCCGTATTTTTTTAAAAAACATCCGGAGTATTTTCTGATCAACTTGGATAAGTTGACATATGCAGGCGATTTACAAAACCTGTCGGAAGTGGAAGGCTCCGATCGGTATAAATTTATACAGGGAGATATCTGTAACCGGGAACTGGTGGAATACCTCTTCCGGGAATACAATATACAAGGAGTATTGCATTTGGCTGCCGAATCACATGTAGATAATTCGATTACCGGCCCTGCAGAGTTTATACAAACCAATATTAACGGTACTTTTACCTTGTTGGATGCCGCCCGGAATTATTGGATGGAAGGGCCTTTTGAATACAAACCTGCTTATAAAGACTGCCGCTTTTTGCACGTATCTACCGATGAAGTGTATGGTACATTAGGAGAAACCGGATTGTTTGAAGAAACGACTCCCTATGCCCCGAATAGTCCTTACAGTGCTTCCAAAGCTTCGAGCGATATGATTGTCCGCAGTTACTTTCATACCTATGGAATGAATGTGGTGACTACCAACTGCTCTAATAACTACGGCCCGAAACAACACGATGAAAAGTTAATCCCAACCATTATCCGGAAATGCCTGAATGGAGAATCCATACCGATTTACGGAGATGGTAAGAATATAAGAGATTGGTTGTATGTGCTTGATCATTGTCAGGGGATTGACTTGGCCTACTGTAATGGACAGGCTGGGGAAACGTACAATATCGGAGGTAGAAATGAGCGCAAGAATATTGAAGTGGCCCAGGTGATTTGTCAAATTCTGGACGAATTAAACCCCCGATCCTCCCAAGAGTCTTACGAAGAATTGATTACTTTCGTGAAAGACCGGGCAGGCCATGACAGACGCTATGCAATCGATGCAAGTAAAATAGAAGGCGAATTGGCTTGGAAAGCGCAAGAAAACTTTGAAACAGGAATCCGGAAAACGGTTGAGTGGTATTTGACTAAGTATTTATAACGAAGATGGGCTGGGTTGATTTATTAATAAACCTTAAAGGAGTTTACGCTGTGTCGAATTAATTAACATATTTGCGTAAGTCCCTTTTAGTTAAACATTTATTAAACTAAAATATTAATAAAGATGAAAATTGCTGTAGTAGGCACTGGTTACGTTGGATTGGTTTCAGGAACTTGTTTTGCTGAAACAGGTAACCATGTAATATGTGTTGATAACAACGTGCAAAAAGTTGAGAGACTCAGAAATGGTGAATTACCTATCTACGAACCAGGTCTGGAAGTTATTTTCAAACGCAACACCGAAGATGGACGGCTCGAGTTTACCACGGATTTACTGGATGCGGTAAATAGAGCACAAATTATCTTTTTAGCTTTGCCAACTCCTCCGGGAGAAGACGGGTCTGCTGACTTGTCCTATGTACTTGGAGTAGCAGAAGAACTGGGCAAAATCATCACGGATTATAAAGTAATTGTTGATAAAAGTACTGTGCCAGTAGGAACTTCAGAGAAAGTAACTGCGGCTGTTGAAAAACATGCCAAAGTGGATTTTGATGTGGTATCTAATCCTGAATTTTTAAGAGAGGGAGTGGCTGTGGAAGACTTTTTGAAGCCGGACAGGGTCGTGATCGGAACTTCTTCCGAGCGCGCGAAGTCCTTGATGCATGAATTGTACGAGCCTTTTGTCCGTCAAGGAAATCCCATTTACTTTATGGACGAACGGTCTGCCGAAATGACAAAGTACGCAGCCAATTCTTATTTGGCAACCCGTATTACCTTTATGAACGAAATTGCCAATTTGTGTGAAAAAGTTGGTGCGGATGTGGACATGGTACGAATTGGTATGGGAAGCGACAGACGTATCGGGAAACGCTTTTTGTTTCCGGGAGTAGGATATGGTGGAAGCTGTTTCCCAAAAGATGTACAAGCTTTAGGAAAAACGGCAGGTGAGAATGATTATAACTTTCAGATTCTGAAGTCGGTCATGGAAGTGAACAATGCTCAAAAATATGTGCTGGCTCATAAAATCAAAAGCCATTTCAATAACGATTTGAAAGGCAAGCGTATCGCAATTTGGGGTTTGGCCTTTAAGCCCAATACGGATGATATCCGGGAAGCTCCCGCCATTTTCATTATCAATGAATTACTGGAAGCGGGCGCCAAAGTGGTTGCGTTTGACCCTGAAGCCATGGAGAATATGAAGGCCATCTTTGGCGATAAAGTTGAGTTTATCAAACATCGTTACGATGCATTGAAAGATGCTGATGCTTTGGCTATCGTTACGGAGTGGAGCGTGTTCAGAACCCCGGATTTTGATTTCATGGCCGAGCTGATGAAGGAAAAAGTCATCTTTGATGGTAGAAACCTTTATAAACTGGAGCAAATGAAGCAGTTCGGGTTTTACTATAACAGTATCGGAAGAAACACTGTTGAACAGAAACAACTAACCCCAGCAGAATAATGAAGAGAGTATTAATTACCGGTGTAGCGGGTTTTCTCGGCTCTCATTTGGCAGACCGCTTTATCAAAGAAGGGTTTCATGTGATTGGAATGGATAATTTGATCACTGGCGACCTTGCCAATATCGAACACCTTTTTCCTCTGAAGGAGTTTGAATATTACCACCATGATGTGAGTAAGTTCATTCACGTTCCGGGAGAGTTGGATTATATCGTGCATTTTGCCTCGCCCGCCAGTCCAATCGATTATTTAAAGATGCCTATTCAAACGTTGAAAGTAGGCTCTTTAGGAACTCATAATTGCTTGGGGCTTGCGAAAGCCAAAAATGCGCGAATCATCGTGGCTTCTACGTCTGAAATTTACGGAGATCCTACTGTTCATCCGCAAAATGAAGAGTACTGGGGGAATGTCAATTCCGTAGGTCCGAGGGGGGTATATGACGAGGCCAAGCGCTTTCAGGAAGCCATTACCATGGCTTATCATACCTATCATGGGCTGGAAACCCGTATGGTTAGGATTTTTAATACTTATGGACCCAGGATGCGGCTGAATGACGGACGTGCATTGCCGGCATTTATGGGCCAAGCTTTACGGGGTGAGGACATCACGGTGTTTGGCAATGGAGATCAAACCCGCTCTTTCTGTTTTGTGGATGACTTGGTAGAAGGTATTTACCGTTTGTTGATGAGCGATTATCATTTACCGGTGAATATTGGAAACCCTAGTGAAATTACAATTAAAGAATTTGCGGAAGAAGTGATCCGGCTTACAGGAACTTCTAGCAAAATAGTGTATAAAGAACTGCCTAAAGACGATCCGAAAGTTCGTTGTCCGGATATTACCAAAGCAAAGGAAATTTTGGGTTGGGAACCTAAAATAGACCGTGCGGAAGGTTTAAAGAGAACGTTGGATTACTTTAAAAATAAAGTGTAAGTTCTATCAAGTAAATAACAGGCATGAAGTGATTAGGCTTCATGCCTGTTATTGTATGGTTTTATCTAAAGAATTGTTGAGAGAGTAGAGAGCAGATTTTTTGTTCCTGAATTGAATAATCTTACAACTTACAGTACAAGTTCTTTATCTATTTGTAAACTCTATGACCAGTGAGGAAAAAAAAGCCTTCTTGCTCCTGAAATCGGTGATTTTTCACTACCATGGCTTGGACGAAGATGAGCAACAGATGTTAAATGAAACAGCCAGTCAGCTGAATGCTTTGGAAGAATTGGAATGGGCCAACCAGTTTATCAACGAAGATTATTTTAATGCCTTTGAAAGAGCTCGTGCCTATTTGAATTCCAGTATGGAGCATATTGATAAAAAAAAGCGGCTAGAGTTCTTGAGTAAGGTATGGTATGCCAATAACCGCAAAGGCTATATTAGCGAAATGGAAGCCACTGCTATGTTGAAATTAGCCAAAGACTGGGATATCGAAAGTGATTTAATCGAGTATATTAAAAAATGACCAGATGTTTCTCTCTGATTTAATACAATTTCCCTTCCAAAAATTACCCCTTGCAGTAATACTCCGAATTGATTTTTTAACAAAGAACTAAAGGTGATTTTCCCGGCTTGAATTCACTTAAATCCTTACATATTTATTTTTTGCTTGAATAGCTTGTATTTTTGAGGAAAAAGAAATTTGCCAGTTTTCATGATAACGTTTGAAAGAAGGTATGCAGCCTATTAATAAAACTCGGCTCAAATATATCATTGTGTTGATGAGTATCGCGTTGCTTGGCTTAGTTGGCTTGCAATTTTATTGGGTAAATATGGCTATGTCTGTACAAAAAGAACGCTTTCGCCAGGAAGTACATAGCCTTTTGAATACCGTTGTGAACAAACTAGAGCAACATGAGGCCTTGTACATCATCAAAAAGCAAGTGGAAAACAGTGTGAAAGTGACAGACGATTTCTTCTTTGTCGATTATGATTCTTCCGGGGTAGCCCGTTGGAATGAACAACAGACGATTAAAATAAAACAGTGGGTAGGTTCGGATAAATTACGGGAGGAAGGCTATGCGTATGAAGTGGAAGAAAAAGCGGTGATCAGTAAGTCGGGGATTGCCCGGAAAAATAAAATTGCCGACTTTGGAAAACTGGAACAACAGATGTTCCAAAGTATTCCGGATATAGAACCTATTGGCGACTCCTTGATTTGGCAGCGTTTAAGTTCTTCCATTAGTTCCAAATTGGCTCAACGGTCCAATATGGTGAGTTTTATCATGGATGAGCTCTTGTTGATGGACAAAAAGGTTAAAATTGAAGACCGGGTGAGCGAGGGCTTGTTGGACTCCCTTTTGCATACGGAGATGCAAAACCGTGGACTGCATACGGACTATAACTTTGGGGTGTTGAATCCGAAAGTATCAAGTAAAAAAATGGTGATATGCAGCAATCCCGAAAGTGAAAGAAATATTCTAACTTCCGAATTTCAAACCAAGTTATTCCCTTCGGATTTGTTTGGCGGCCACAATATTTTATATGTTAACTTCCCGAATCAAGAAGCTTACCTGATCCGGCAGAATTGGTTGGTTCTGTCTTCTTCCATCTTCTTTTTAATCATCATCTCTGTTTGTTTTAGCATAGCCATTCAAACCATTCTCAAGCAAAAGAAGCTTTCGGAAATTACGAACGACTTTATCAGTAATATGACGCATGAGCTCAAAACACCTATTTCTACGGTGTCCTTAGCTTGTGAAGCTTTGATGGATCCGGACATCCGAAAAATTCCCAGTTTGGGGACTCGCTATTTGAGTGTTATTAAAGATGAAAATAACCGGTTGGCAGAACAAGTGGAGCGGGTCTTGCAAATAGCCCGTTTGGATAAAGGTGATTTTAAATTAAAAATCACAAAAATTGACCTGCATGAAGTCATATGCAAGGCAATTACCAACATTAAAATCCAAATTGAAAACAGAGAAGGCACGATAGGGACTTCATTGAAGGCCGAAAATACCATGATAGAAGCCGATGAGGTGCACCTGTCGAACATTATTTATAACTTGTTGGACAATGCAAATAAATATTCCCCCGAGCAACCAAATATCCAAATTGCGACTTCTTCTATGAACGGGGGGATTGTATTAGAAGTGACCGATCAAGGTCAGGGAATCTCAAATGAAAATATTAATAAAGTTTTTGATAAATTTTACCGGGTTCCTACCGGCAATGTGCATAATGTGAAGGGCTTCGGGCTCGGCTTGAGTTATGTGCGCAAAATGGTAGAGGCCCATCGCGGTACCATCTCCGTAAAAAGTGAATTAAACCAAGGAAGTACGTTTACCATCTATTTACCTTATCGCCATGAACAAAATTAAGATATTACTAGTGGAAGATGACCCTAACCTGGGGCAGGTACTAAAAGAGTATTTGGAAGTGAAAAATTATACAACCGACTTATGTAGAGATGGCAAAGAGGGGTTGGATGCCTTTCAAAAAGAGGCATACGATTTATGTATATTGGATGTGATGATGCCTAAAATGGATGGCCTTACTTTGGCTGAAGAAATCAGGAAAAAGAACAAAGTGGTACCGATTATCTTTCTTACGGCTAAATCTTTAAAAGAAGATACCATTCAAGGTTTTAAGGCAGGTGCTGACGATTATATTACTAAGCCATTCAGTATGGAAGAGCTTTTACTGCGAATGGAGGCGATTCTTCGCAGAACTTCTTCTAACTTACCACAGGAAGAACAAAACAAGTTTCAAATAGGACGCTTTACGTTTGATTCGGATTCACAAAAGTTGATTTTTGATGATGGCAAAGAACAAAAGCTCACTTCCAAAGAATCGGGTTTGTTGCGTTTGCTTTGTATAAATAAAAATCAAATGCTTGACCGCTCGGAAGCCTTGAAAAAGATTTGGTTGGACGATAATTATTTTAACTCCCGAAGTATGGATGTTTACATTACCAAGCTTCGTAAGTTTTTAAAAAGTGATGAGAATTTACAGATCATCAATGTGCATGGACAGGGCTTCAAATTAGTCGAACTGAAATCCGAATAAATTTTGCTCTCTCAAAAAAGCCCTTGATGAGTTAACACCAAGGGCTTTTTTGAGAGAGCAACAAACGATTATTCTTCATTTTGGACATTTCTTAATACGGCAAATGCTTCTCCCAAGTATTCCACTATATCGGAAGCAATCAAGGCCTCTTCCCCTTCGGTTTCTCTGGCAAGGTCTCCTGCCAAACCATGGAGGTAAACTCCCAGAATAGCTGCATGGTCAGGAGTATAATTTTGAGCCAATAAAGATAAAATAATACCTGTGAGTACATCCCCGCTACCTGCCGTAGCCATTCCGGGGTTGCCTGTAGAGTTGAAGTAGATAGAACCGTTAGGCAAAGCAATGGCTGTATGTGCTCCCTTCAGTACCACGATAACGTTGCATTCGATCACAAACTCTTGCAAGAGTTTTAACCGGTCGTAGTCATTGATTGTCTCTCCGGCAAGTCGCTCAAATTCTTTTGGATGTGGAGTTAAGATAGAATTTTCCGGCACTTGTTTCAAGAGGTATTTATGCTCGGCCAATATGTTTAAAGCATCGGCATCAAACACCAGCGGTTGTTTGGCTTCTTGGATCAGCTTTTCCAAAACATGAATAGTAGAAACATGTTGATTGAGGCCTGGACCGATGCCAATAGCATTTATTTTGGCCAGGGAAGGGACTTCCGTAATATAATGTTCATGGTGATCTATGGAACACATGGCTTCCGGAAGAGCGGTTTGCATGATGGAATAGCCACATAGAGGCAGGTGGCAGGTGAGAAGGCCTACTCCTGTTCGGAGAGTCGCCTTGGCTGATAGTAGCGCAGCTCCCATTTTCCCAAAGCTTCCCGCCAACAACAAGGCATGCCCATAGTGTCCTTTATGTGAGAATTTTTTCCGTTTTTTTAAGAGATGGCTTGCATCTTCTGATGTGATAAAGTGATAAGAGGTTTCGCATTGCTCAATGAATTCCGGATCCAGGCCGATTTCTACAAGTTCCCAAGTGCCGGTAAACCGCTGGTTTTGGGGGAGCAAGAAGGAAAGTTTGGGCAGTTGGAAAGATACGGTATAATCCGCTTCTATAATATGTGTATCACTGTTATTACTACTGCAGTATAACCCGGAAGGGGTATCAATCGAAATCACGGTGGCTTGACTATGATTGATTTGTCTGACAAGTTGGGCTGTAAAGCCATCAATGGGCCGGGACAAGCCACTTCCAAAGATCGCATCAATAATAACGACCCCTTCTTCTATCAATGGAATATCCTCTTCCGAGTGTATATTTTGTATAGTAATGAGTTTGTTAAGTCTTTGCTCGTTGACTTGAAAATCCTCACTGGTTTTTTCTGAAAAACGAACCACCATTACCTCCACATTGAATTGCGCTTGGCATAACATACGTGCCACAGCAAGTCCATCGCCTCCATTATTACCAACCCCACAAAAAATAAGGACAGGGGTATTGTTGGGGAATTTTTGTATAAACCAATCGGCAAACTGGCCGGATGCCCGCTCCATTAAATCAATTGATGCGATCGGCTCATGCCGGATCGTAAAGGCATCCAGTTCTTTTATCTGTTGGGCATTTAATATTTTCATATACCTTTAAAATAGGGTGCTAAGTAATACAATATATCGAATTTCCATTGAAAGAATTAAGCCGGTTAGCAAAAGTTTTCAGATAGAATACTTTCCGGAGAATTTAATACATAGAGCATATTCAGGTTATGAATCCTTCCGGTAGAAAAACATCAAAAGAAACGAAAGGGTAAAACTATAAATAATTTTTTTTTCAATAGGTGGGTTACTTTTTCAAGATGTTGTAATTAATCAACAAACCAGCTATGAACAATCCTTATATTTTTTGTTTAGCAGTTCCTTTTTATGGTTTTAATGCTAATTGACAAAAGCTCGTGTATACTTCAATTTCATGCTTTAAAGCATGATCATTCAAACAGCTAAAAAAAAGTCCGGTCGATTTCGACCGGACTTTTTTTTAGCCTTTTTATTTCAATTTTTTTTAATGATTCTCTTTCGTTTCTTCATTAATTTCAGCAATCCTTTGTAGCACCCCTTGATAAATCAAACTGCGTTTGCCGTAAGAGGCGGCTATCAGAGGTAAAGCCTGGCGGTAAACATTGATTGCCTCAGTAAACTTGTTTTGTTTTTTGTACAAATCCCCCAATTTGATCACACTTTGGGTTTTTTCTTTGCTTTGGCTTCCGTAATACGCGCTAAAAATTTTACTTTCCTCTTTTAAAAGCGATTCCGCTTTTTCATACTTTTCCTGTTCCTGATATAAGTAGGCCATGCTTCCCAGAGCAGAGGCATAAGAAGCATGTCGTTTGCCCGGTTTTTTCTCTCTTATTCTAAGCAATTGGTTCAATAATGTGTCTGCTTCCACATATTTTTTCTGAGAGATATAGAAGTGTGCCAAGCTATCCAGTGCTTTAGTATAGGAAAAATTACTTTCTCCTAAATTTTCTTTTCGGGCTGCAAGCGTTTCCAGATAAATCTCTTCTGCTTCCTGATCTTTGGCCTGGCTGGCGAGAAGTCTTCCCAACTCATCTTTAGTCTCAAAAAAATCTACACTCTTTTCCCCACTGCTTTTTTGATAAATAGCAAGTGCATTTTGGATATATTGTTGAGCTGACTCGTAGTTGTTGTTTTGCTTTTGAACCTGGGCAATGGCCAGTTTTGTTTGAGCGATCTTTTTATCTTCCGCACCGTATTTTTTGATGAAGATTTCTTCTTGTGCCTCGTAAATCTTGATGATTGCAGCAAGTGCCTGAAATTCCTCTAACTTCTCAATAGTGCTTTTTGCTTCCCTTTCAAAGCGGGAGGTATCATCCTGGAAGGCTTCTTTTACCAATTGCATATAAGAAAGGTACTCTTTTACACAGGCTTCCTTGTCCTCTAAGATATAATACGACTGGGCGATTTTTTGTTGAGCTTCTAAATTTTGAGTGGGAGGGGCACTACTATGTTGTAAATACGAAAGGTTCTTTTCGTACAATGCGATCGCTGTTTTATACTCTTTTAAGGCAAAGTGCAAATCCCCTTTTTCTTTTGCCATATCGGCCAAGGCCGCAGGATATTTTTTTAAGGTTTTTTCTGCAATCGGCAAGAGCTCTGTGTAATACTGTTTGGCCGCATCGTACTTTCTTCCTTTTAAGTATAAAGATGCAAGATGGTGAAGAGTATGTGTATAGTCTTCAGTGTCTTTTCCTTGAACTTTTTTGCGTACCTCTACGGCTTTTTCATAAAACTCCACGGCTTTTGAATACCGCTTTCCTTCCGTATAAGTTTGGGCCAGTGCTTCCAGGTTATCCGCATACTCTTTGGACGTGTTTTCTCTGTTTTTTTCCATGATGCGCACCAACTCCAAGTAGTAATTACTACTATTTGCAAATTGACGGTGATCAAAATACACTTGCGCCAAAAGCTTTAGGGTTGCTTTGTAGTTAAAAGAGTTTTGCCCGTATTCGCTTTGAGCCTGTTGACGTGCCTGGATTAAGATCGGAATCGCAGTGGTGAGCTTCTTTTCTTTATAATACTTTTTCCCACTTTCGTACAGGCTGCTCCAGTTCTGTGCCGATGCAAATAAAGGGAGTTGCATCAACAGTAACATGAAAAAGTATTTGGTTAAGGCTTTGTCCATAATGATAAAGACTGTTTTATATAATAAAAAATACTAGCAAGTTTTGGTCATTTCTAGCTAATAATACAACGGTAAGGATAATTGACTATTTCATCTGTGAAAGGATTCGGTAAGGGAGCGCAAAAAAGGAGAAATTAGAAAGGAAGGGCGTTCTTGCAAAGAAAGAAAAATAGGGTTTAAAGGCCGGTAGAGGCCTATTTTAAGGAACCGGTCTTTGGATGTAACTTTAATTTCAAGCAATCTTGGAATAATACGATCTTTGCCCTAATTTTGTGCCGCGTTATGATTTTGTATTGAAAATCAAGTATATCTAAGGTTCATATAGTTTAATCCAGATATTAAATGTCAAATATTGGAAAAATAACTCAGGTTATCGGTCCGGTTGTGGACGTAAGCTTTGAGGCTGAAAATTCTAAATTGCCAACTATTTACAACGCCTTGGTTGTAAAAAAACAGAGCGGTCAAAAAGTAGTGTTGGAAGTACAACAGCACTTAGGAGAGGACATTGTACGTACTGTAGCAATGGAAGGTACTGAAGGGTTGTGTAGAGGAATGGAGGTAGTGGATACCGGGGATGCAATTGCAATGCCTATCGGAGAAGAAATCAAAGGCCGCTTGTTCAATGTGGTTGGAGAAGCGATTGACGGGTTATCACAGCCAACCAGTAAGGCAAAAATGCCTATCCACAGATCTGCACCGAAATTTGAGGAATTATCCACCTCTTCGGAAGTACTGTACACAGGGATTAAAGTAATTGACTTGATCGAACCGTACGTGAAAGGGGGAAAGATCGGTTTGTTCGGTGGTGCCGGTGTTGGTAAAACGGTATTGATCCAAGAGCTGATCAACAACATTGCAAAGAAATATTCCGGTCTTTCTGTATTTGCCGGAGTAGGAGAGCGTACTCGTGAAGGAAATGACCTGATGCGGGAAATGATCGAGGCCGGTATTATTAACTACGGAGATGAGTTTGTAGAGTCTCTGGAAGAAGGTGGCTGGGACCTCTCTAAAGTGGATGTTGAAAAATTAAAAGATTCTAAAGCGACCTTCGTATTCGGTCAGATGAATGAGCCTCCTGGAGCACGTGCCCGGGTAGCCTTGTCTGGATTGACCATGGCGGAGTACTTCCGGGATGGTGATGGCGAAGGTCAGGGAAGAGATATTCTTTTCTTTATTGATAATATCTTCCGTTTTACACAGGCGGGTTCTGAGGTATCGGCACTTTTGGGTCGTATGCCTTCAGCGGTAGGTTACCAACCAACCTTGGCTACGGAAATGGGGGCGATGCAAGAGCGGATTACCTCGACTAAAAGAGGTTCAATTACTTCCGTACAGGCGGTTTACGTTCCTGCGGATGACTTGACTGACCCGGCTCCTGCAACTACTTTCTCTCACTTGGATGCTACCACGGTATTGTCTAGAAAGATTGCTGAGCTTGGTATCTACCCAGCTGTAGATCCTCTGGATTCTACCTCGCGTATTATGAATGCGGACGTATTGGGTGACGAACACTACAATACCGCTCAAAGAGTAAAAGAAACTTTACAACGCTACCGCGAGCTCCAAGATATCATTGCCATCTTGGGTATGGAAGAACTTTCCGATGAGGATAAATTAGTGGTACACAGAGCAAGACGTGTACAAAGATTCTTGTCACAGCCATTCCACGTTGCTGAGCAATTTACAGGTTTGAAAGGTGTGTTTGTGGATATCCAAGAAACTATCAAAGGATTTAATATGATCATGGATGGGGAATTGGATCACTTACCGGAAGCGGCTTTCAACTTGGTAGGAACCATTGAAAGTGCAGTAGAAAAAGGTGAGAAAATTTTGGCTGAAGCCAAGTAATCAAGCGTTCAAAATCCTCAAACTTAATATTGCATGTATTTAGAAGTTGTTACCCCGGATAAAAAAGCCTTTGAAGGCGAAGTGAAGGCGGTGAAAGTGCCTGGTTCTAATGGCTCGTTCGAGGTGTTAAATAATCACGCTCCGGTCATCAGTACACTTACAGAGGGACAAATTCGGATTACTACCAAAAGTGACGTTCAGTATCTGAATATAGACAGTGGCATTCTCGAAATGCTGGATAACAAAATTGTGATCCTGGCAGAAGCAATTATTGATGCCGAATGATATAACTGTCAAACAAGCTTTAAATGCGTTGACTTTTCAATAAGTCAGCGCATTTTTTTTGTGATAAGTTGAATAGTATAAGAAATGGAAGCTCTGTATCTTTTAGTTGTAATAGCAACTGCTTGTATCCTTTCTTGTGAAATACGAACACCAGGAAAAATTCACTTTATACTCTCAAGTGTATTCCTGGTGTTGAATGCAAGAAATTAGCAACGGCTACCCTTCTTTTTGATGGGATGATCCTGTCAATTTGAAAATTGCTGTAATTACAAAATTTCTCCCGGGTTCAGGCAAGTTTAGAATTCTGTACTTACTTAAGTGATTTAAATACAGTCGGTCTGTGATATTCTGCGCCTGAAAAAGTAATTCCATAAAGCCTTTTCTCCCGAACTCCAAGCCCATGGAGGCATTGAGCAGTTCATAGCCCTTTGTAGTGGGCTCGTTTTGGTCTACCCGGTTTTGAGAACCGTATATACTGTAATTCGTTTTGAGAAAAGCACCGGACAGTATAGCGGTTTGGATCGGGAGATGGTACTCTGCATCCAGCTTGATAGAATACGGTGGGGTAAATGGGAGTGGGAGTTGGGTTTTTGTGTTTTGAATCCACACATATTCACCGCTTGCATATAATTTGAGCCTTGAAGTAGGCTTGTACTGTACATTCACCTCGCCTCCCCAGTGCATTGCCGGAGCTTGTTTATAGGCATATTCTTGACCCGATTCGGGGTAGGGGTACAGTTCTCCGTCTATCTCTTCTCTGGGAAAGCGGCCATTGGGACTCAGGTAAATATAGTTTTGAAAATAATTCGCAAACAAAGAAGTGGATATCATCCACTGGCTTCGCTCGTAAAAGATCCCTGCATCCAGTTGGTAGCCTTCTTCTGCTTTTAAGTCTGCATTGCCCTTTTCAAACCGGAAAGTACCGTGGTGTATCCCGTTGGCCGTCAACTCCGGAGGGCTGGGAATACGAAACGTTTTTCCCAGATTAAGTTTATAGCTCCAATAGGGGTCGGGAATAAACGCCAGGCCGATTCCGGCAGAATAATTAAAAAAATCGCGTTTTACAGCAGGATTGCGTTGCACATCGGCAATGTATTCACTGCGATACCAAAAGGGGTAGGTCGTTTCTTCGGCATCTATATGCGCCATATCGAGTCGCAGCCCTCCATTGAATACCCAACGATCGCTGGCGTGATATTTAAAGATCGAAAAGAGTCCTGCTTCATATTTGTGGTAGGCAGGAATCAAAAATTCAAACCCTCCGGTACGGTTTTGTTGATAGGCTGTTTGAAAACCAAAAATCGTTTCGAATTCCTCATGCTGATTGACAAAGTACCGGGCATTGGCTGTAAAAGTTTGTAAGGTCAATTCCAAGGCATCCACATTGGTACTGTCTACCGGACGGCCGTGTGCATGAGGATAAGAACGCTCCTGTCGCAAATTGTTTTGATACCCCAAATCCACTTCCAACCAGTTTTTTCCGATCATGATATTACTATTGGAGATCACTTTGAAATGGTTGATTTCCTGTGCGGGTAAATCTATATTTTTGAAGTCTCCATCGTGATCCAATTGATACGCCCGGGGGATCCCCACTGCCCCACTGAAGATTCCCGTATTTTGATGGAAGTTGGATACCGTAAGATGGGAGTACCCCCAGTTGCGATTGATACCGACCGTAGCCGAAAGGTGCCGTTCGTTTCCGGCCGTATTTTTCAAGCGTTGATGCTCAATGGGTAATATAAAGCGATTGTACTCAAACGTTTGTGCGGGTACCTTGTAATCTCCGTAATCCAAACCCGTCAGACGAAGCCGGTAGGATAAGCCTTTGTGATTGCCTTTGGCCTGTGCTGTCAAACCATAGGTGTCATTGTTGGTCTTCGCCAACAATTGTACTTTTGCCTGATGCTTGCCTTTAGGCAAACTGTTAGGATGTTTGATAATAATAACCCCCCCCAGTCCATCGGAGCCATAAGCCAAAGAAGCCGGTCCTTTCAAAATATCCATTTGCTCTACATTGAACTGGTCGATTTCCAAGCCGTGATCACTGCCCCATTGTTGGCCTTCTTGTTTAATGCCGTTATCTGCGACCACTACCCGGTTGTGGCTTAACCCCCGGATTACCGGTTTGGAGACTCCTACTCCCATATTGATATAATTAACTCCGGGCAATTGCGCCAAAGAGTGCATCAAAGTGGTACCCGTATTTTTTTTGATGAAATTTTCGTCTACCGATTCTATGAGGACAGAATTTTCCCTTTGACTGAGCTTTAAGGGGTTGCTCTCAATTACGATTTCATGCAGTTCGTTGACCGACTCTTCCAATTGGATTCGGAGTTGGCTGTTTCGATCTTTAATAATAGCCGTTTGGGTCAGAGCATGATAGCCTACATAGGAAAAGTGCAAATGGTAGGAACCTGGTTTTAGGTCTGTAATGGTAAATTGCCCATGAATATCCGTGGCGGTACCTTTTTTGGTTTCATGGATAAAAACGGTCGCACCAATCAACGGTTCGCCTTCTGTATCTGTAATGATGCCGGTAAGTGTAAAACGCTGTTGGGCCGTGGCAATAGTTGTTATAAGAACTCCGAAAAAAAATAGAATACTGTGTTTCACTTTAAGAAGTAGTTTGCCTTGCGATGAAGTTGAATGGTTTGGAAAGAGTTAATTGCTTCTTAAATAAAATGTCTAAACCTGATGGGAAAACAAGGGGGAATTCCTCCCTGTTCCATCAGGTTTAGCTCCTTGAATAAGCCATGATGAAGCTCACTCAATTATGGGTGCTGACTTAGTCGTTATTTATTTAATCTACATGCAAAACCCCCACAATTTGTGTAATATTTCCATCACTATCCATTGCCTTGATCATAAGTTCATAATGTCCGGCAGCTAAATCCGCAGGCAAAGGAATACTGTGTTCTAATTTAAAAAGAGTGTCATTATCCCCTTCCAAATCGATGTCGATGCTGTATACAGGTTCTTCGTTTTCATGGTGCTCACTTTCTCCGTGATCATGATCGTGATCATGTTCTTCGGCAATCTCAATGCTGATTTCCGCAAGGTCTACATCATCGGTTATTTTCCCCTGTAAGTCCAGATTCGTGCCGGGAGTTGCCACAATTTCTTCTTCCAGATTGTGAGAATCTACTGTAATAACCGGTTGCCCTTCTTTGGTGAGGGTCAAGTCTGCAATATAAGTTTCGGCTTCATTACCAGCTTTGTCAAGTACCACCGCTTCAAAATGATAGGGACCGGCAATTGCTTCCGCAGGAATATCTACAGTGATTTCATCTTTAAAAGCCTTCTGTTCACCCAAGTTTATAATTTTTTCCCAAGTGAATGGGTCCGCAGCCAAACGCCCGCCATGTGCATGGCCATCGAAGTTACTATGGATATCCATGCGTATTTCTCCCAGGGCTTGATTGTCGCTAAGCTCAAATGCGATTTTAAGCGAATTCCCTGCTTGTGCTACGGCTTTTTCGCTTTCCGCATTGAGAGTTATACTTTTGACAACTGGCGCCTCTACATCTTTTATAGCGTCATCGTCATCATTGTCGCAATTGGTCAATAATAAAATAGGCCAAATACTTAAGAACAGAGCGAATTTTTTCATAGTATTAAGTGAAATAGTATTTTAAATACAACTATGTTGCAAAAATAGAAAATGAAATTTGAATGCCATACTGTTGCATTTAAATTTTATAAAAAAATTGTAACGTATGATCCTCCCGAATTTAAATTGACAGTATTGAGCATTTCATGTTCGGTCAAAAACTATACGTTTAAACCACTTTACTGTTAAAATATCTATTATGAGAGGGGGGTATAGAGTAAATAGAAGGGAGGAACTTAGGAGTTGAAACGTAGATTTTTTTTGGAGGGAAATACATAAAAAAACCTAGTCCAATAAGGGCTAGGCTTTCCGAATCCATGATACAAATCTGAGATTTAACTTTTATTAATAGATGTACTGTTGTGACAATGGAATATGACTTAGAGTATGCTTAAAACGATGCCCCTTTGGCGGTAAAAATTCTCAGTTTAGGGTTCTCAAAATACTACACTGAGGTTTTTGAAATGGGAGTTTTTAACCCGAAAGATGAAATTTAAACAGGCTCTTATTCTAGTACAAAAGAGATGGGGATGACCATGTATTGTTTTACGGTTCTGCCTCGCTGTTTACCGGGCTTCCATTTGGGCGCTTTAGAGATAACTCTGACAGCCTCTTTGTCACAGCCGGCTCCGATGCCCCGGATGGGTTTGGCTTCTGTTAATTTGCCATCGGTATCCACGATGAACTGCACAAACACTTTGCCTTGCACATTGAGCCTTCTGGCTTCCGGAGGGTACTTCATATGATCTCTGACAAACTCATAAAAGACTCGATATCCTCCAATGGGAGCTGCGGGCTCTTCTACCACATGGAAGATTTCTTCCGCTTCAGGCTCTTCCTCCATCGTTACTTCGGGAGCATTACTTACGGTGACTTCTTCAATGACGGTTTCCTCATCAATTTCTATGTCCAGATCAATTTCAATTTCCTGTTCGATTTCCTCCTCATCAGCCACCGCAACAATATTGGGCTGCTGGATTTTGGGAGGTGGAGGGGGTTTGTGTATGGTAGGAGGAATTTCCTGAATCTCTTCGTACTCGGTTTCAATCGTACCCAAATCCACCAAATCACCTTTGTCTAAAGTCGGAAATTCAAATACGGCCAGGATGACAGCCAAGCTCAATGCCAAACTGAGATTCCGGATGATGCCCCGGTATCGATAGGTGTCTACTTCTTTGTACTTTTTGGATAAAACAGACGTTTCGACATGCTCTTTTGTACGAAGAATATCTTTACCGTTTTTGTCTGTTATGAACCGGAAAAGGAGGGTGATTCCGATGGTAGCGCCAATGAATAATACGGTGATACCTCCTATGCCCAATGTTTGTAATACCTGTACCATGATTGTAGGATTTTAAGGATTATTCCAGCTAGAAGTTGTGGTGCTAGTTGGATGTGGTAAAGATACCCTGAGCTAGGAGGGAATTTGATGATTGCCATTAGGAAAGAGTGGTGATTGATCTTATGGGGCTGATATGACTCAAGTCATATAAATTTGCACAGGGGAAATAGCTCAAAAAAAGCCCGCCTAATTGACTTTGGGCGGGCTTGGATCTTTATTCGCTTTTGGTGCTTTTGGCCTTGGAAGTAGTGGTTTTCTTCTTGGCTTTTTTAGCCGGAGGAGTTTCGATGATTTTCATACAATCCTCCAAACTGAGTGAGGCCGCCTCGGTATCTTTCGGAATTTTATAATTTTTCTTTTGGTAAGAGATATAAGGTCCCCAGCGTCCGTTCAGAATTTTTACGTCCGGGTTTTCATCAAATACTTTGATGGTTTTCTTGGCATCCGCTTCCCGTTTGGCCTTGATCAATTCGATGGCCACGTCCAGTTCTACGGTATGAGGGTCATGCTCTTTGCCCAGAGAGACAAATTTATTGTCATGACGAATATAAGGGCCGAACTTGCCGATGGCGGCCAATACGGGTTTATCTTCAAAGCTACCGATTTCGCGAGGAAGTTTAAATAACTCCAACGCTTCTTCCAATGTAATGCTTTCGATATATTGGTCTTTTCGCAAAGAGGCATATTGAGGCTTTTCCTCGTCTTCCATCGTTCCGATTTGCGCATACGGGCCGAATTTTCCCAGTTTGACACTGATCGGTTTACCACTTTTCGGATCGGTGCCTAGTACCCGTTGGGTAGCTTCCTTGTTGGCATTGGATTTGGTTTGCTCTACTGTTTCGTGAAAGCCTTTGTAAAAGCCTTTCAGCATCTCATTCCAGATCGTCTCTCCCTGTGCAATTTGGTCAAATTGTTCCTCCACCTTTGCCGTAAAGGAATAATCTACAATATTGGGAAAATATTTGTTGAGAAAATCATTGACCACCATACCGATATTGGTAGGAAACAGCTTGTTTTTCTCCCTTCCGGTAATCTCGGTTTTTTGACTTTCTTTGATTTCATTATCAGTCAAGATCATCTCCTGATAGTTGCGGGGCTTACCTTCTTTGGATTCTTTGATGGCGTAGCCACGCTTTTGGATGGTAGAAATGGTGGGAGCGTAGGTAGAAGGTCTACCAATGCCCATTTCTTCCAGTTGTTTTACCAGGCTGGCCTCCGTAAAGCGGGCTGCCGGACGGGTAAAGCGCTCCGTTGCTTTCATATGGTCGAGTGACAATTCCTGGCCAATGTTCAACGGAGGAAGCATTTTCTTTTGTTCTTCTTCCTGATCATCGTCAGTAGACTCGATATACAACTTGAGAAATCCGTCAAATTTGATGACCTCTCCGGTTGCTACAAGTTTTGCTTCATTGGTAGAGATGTTAATCGTAGCCGTGGTTTTCTCCAATTTGGCATCCGCCATTTGTGAAGCCACTGCCCGTTTCCAAATCAGCTCATACAAACGTTGTTCATTGCGGGCTCCGTTGATATCATGCCGGGAAAAATCCGTTGGCCGGATGGCTTCGTGGGCCTCCTGGGCGGATTTGGATTTTGTCTTATACTGACGGGTTTGTACGTATTTGTCTCCGTAGGCATTTTTGATCTGGATCGCTACGGCTTTGATCGCTTCTTCGGACAAATTCACAGAATCCGTACGCATATAGGTAATCATCCCTGATTCGTAAAGCTTCTGTGCCAGCGTCATGGTTTGAGAAACCGAGAAGCCTAATTTACGGCTGGCCTCTTGCTGGAGCGTTGAAGTGGTAAAAGGTGCCGCCGGAGATTTCTTTCCGGGTTTGACTTCCAGGTTTTCAATTTTGAATTGAGCCCCTTTGCACTGTTCCAAAAAGGCCAGGGTTTCTTCGCGGGTTGCCAGTCGTTTAGGTAGTTCTGCTACCAGTACTTTGCCATTGCCCAAATCAAATTCGGCGGATACTTTATAAGAAGATTTGGGCTCAAATTTATCGATATCCCGTTCTCTTTCTACGACCAGTCTCACAGCTACCGATTGTACCCTTCCAGCAGACAAACCGCCTTTAATCTTCCGCCAGAGCACAGGCGAAATCTCGAATCCTACCAAGCGGTCCAATACCCGGCGGGCTTGCTGGGCTTTTACCAAGTCCAGGTCAATTCCCCTTGGAGATTGGATGGCATTAACGATGGCATTTTTGGTGATTTCATGAAAAACAATCCTGCGAGTATTCGCCTCATTGAGTTTTAAAGCTTCTTTCAAGTGCCATGAAATGGCTTCCCCTTCACGGTCATCATCCGTTGCTAACCATACTGTTTCGGCGCCCTTTGCCAGTTTTTTTAACTCCGAAACAACCTGCTTTTTATCGCTGGTAACCTCATACTTCGGCTCAAACCCATTGTCAATATCAATGGCCATATCACCTTTGGGCAGGTCACGAACATGTCCATAACTGGATTTGACCATGTAATCCTTACCCAAGTATTTCTCAATGGTTTTTGCTTTAGCCGGGGACTCTACGATAACCAAATTCTTCGACATCGGAAAAATTTTGTTTGTTAAATAAATACTGTTCTCAGCCGGAAAATTACCTCGTTCAAAAATCTGAGAACATTGAATAGGTTTATTTCACTGAATCAATCTGAGTACCTGAGGAATCACTTCTGACCAAAAGTAAAAAGCCGGATCAAAAGGAAAAAACCTCAAGTAGGATCTTATCTATGGATTACAAAAATGATAGAAAAAGTTTCTAAAAAAAATTATTTGGAAGCCGAATTGTTTTTAAACACTCCAAAAACTTCTCATTTTTCCCATAAAAACCGCTGTTAGACCCACTTGTTTCCGGATGCTTGTTCTATAGAAAACCTCCGGTATCTGTTTGGGAGAAGCCTCTGTTACTCTTTAAATTTTGTATACAACTACAACGCAATCGAAAGTGTTTGAAGGGGGATGCAGCAAAGAGCTTTTTTTCTTAAGCAGCAGCCCGAATTGTTTCAATCATTTTCAAAAAAAATATTCAAAATCCACCCTCGAATTTCTATCTTTACGGCTAAACGTAGTATTGCTGAAGTGTATCTTGTACTGTACCTTTCAATTTTGAAAGTGGATTTGTGAAAAATAGAAACAGCGCCTATCTTCCGTAGGCCTTATGTGTGGATTATCTAATACTCACAAGCAAATCCAGAGGGCATCCGAAGGCCCAAAGTCACTATCATTGTAAGAGAAAATCAATTTGGTCAGCAAGTTTTATTTTTATATTTTTTGCTGAAATAGCAGGGGTGGACTTAAGAAGATCATAAGCCACAGGAATTGATGAGAGATGTTTTTCTGTTACACTAAAAGAAAGAAGAAAAGTTTTTGAATTATATATACTTCATTTAGGGTGTTATCTCTGAATGAATTCTAGCCGTAAACTTTTCGGTTATTGTTTAACCTACAATAAAAATCAGATAAATTCATGAGCAGTAAAGCAGAGTTACATTATGATGGTAAGGTATATGAACTACCAGTCATAGAAGGAAGCGAAAAAGAAAAAGCCGTTGACATTTCTAAATTGAGAGCTCAGTCAGGACTAATTACTTTAGATGTAGGCTACAAAAACACAGGCGCAACTACCAGTGAAGTCACCTTTTTGGATGGAGAGAAAGGCATTTTGAGGTACCGGGGATATTCCATCGAAGAATTGGCTGAAAAGTCTACCTTCCTGGAAGTCGCTTACCTTTTGATCCATGGTGAGCTACCAACCAAAGACCAGTTTGATAAATGGGGACATGAAATCACCATGCATACCTTGCTACACGAAGATATGCGTAAAATCTTTGACGGATTTCCTACCAGCGCCCACCCTATGGGAGTGCTTTCTTCTTTAGTGAGTTCGCTTACCGCATTTTACCCCGAGTCTTTAGACCCTAATCGCTCGCCGGATGGTGTGAACCTTACAATCACCCGCTTGATGGCGAAAATCCCTACCATCGCTGCATGGTCGTACAAAAATGAAATGGGGCACCCGGCGAACTATCCGGACAATAGCAAGAGCTATGTGGCCAACTTCTTATGGATGATGTTTGGCATGAGAACCATGCAATACGAGCCCGATCCGGTGATTGTGGATGCTTTGGATAAATTGTTGATCTTACATGCGGATCATGAGCAAAACTGCTCTGCTTCTACTGTCCGTATCGTAGGTTCTTCACAAGCAAGTCTGTATGTGTCTGTCGCTGCTGGGATCAATGCTCTTTGGGGACGATTGCACGGTGGAGCTAACCAGGCCGTAATTGAAATGCTCGAGCAAATCAAAGCGGATGGTGGCAATGTGGATAAATTTATCGCCAAAGCCAAAGATAAAGACGATCCGTTCCGTTTGATGGGATTTGGACACCGAGTATATAAAAACTTCGACCCTCGTGCAAGAATCATCAAGGCGGCTTGTGACAATGTATTGGAAAAACTGGGTGTACACGATTCTACATTGGAAATCGCTAAAAAGCTGGAAGAAGTAGCTTTGAACGATGAGTACTTTGTAAAAAGAAGCTTGTACCCGAATGTTGATTTCTATTCCGGAATCATTTATAGAGCAATTGGTATCCCTACAGATATGTTTACAGTTATGTTTGCTTTGGGTAGATTACCAGGGTGGATTGCTCAATGGAAAGAAATGAGAGAAGAAAACCAACCGATCGGACGTCCGCGTCAGATTTATACCGGACATAACCTGAGAAATTATGTCAGCATGAACGAGCGGTAAACGGGTTCGTTGTTGAAGGAATTAAAAAAGACACCCCGACAGGTGTCTTTTTTCTTGTCAAAAAACGGAAGGGCTGACAATCTTAAACCGAACAGCTTTCTAGTTTGCTTTTCAACAGTTGATAGGTGGCCCATTGCGCCCGGATTTCCTCACCTTTTTTGGCTTTGGGGCAGTTGTTCAACGCCGAATCCATAACCCGGCTTTTGGTGTTATCACTGAGCTGGTAATCGATAATTGTTTGCAGCTCTTTTTTAAGTTCTGTATTGAAAATAGGAAATCCCACTTCGATGCGCTTAAATAAATTCCGGTGCATCCAATCGGCTGAGGACAAATAAGTATCCCATTGCCCTTTGTTGTAAAATAGCAACACCCGCGCATGTTCCAAATAACGGTCTACAATCCGGGTTACGGTAATGCGCTCGCTTTGCCCTTCTATTCCCGGTACCAAACAACAAATCCCCCGGATAATCAAATCAATCTTGACTCCGGCATTGTTGGCCTCATAAAGTTTGTCGATCATTACTTTGTCTTCCAGGCCGTTGAGTTTGAGAATGATCCCGGCTTTTTTTCCGGCTTTAGCATTGGCAATTTCCCGGTCAATCAATGCCAGGTAGCCTTCTAGCATATTAATTTGCGCCACCATGAGGTATTGAAATACCGGTTTTTCTTTGGGTGAGTGCAAGAAGCGGAATACTTGTCGCAGTTCCTGAGTCAGGTGCTGGTTAGAGGTCATTAAGCCATGGTCTGCGTAGATTTGGGCGGTGATTTCATTGAAATTGCCCGTGCCCAAAAAAGCATAACTTTTCTTTTGAGAACCTTTATGACGGGTAATCAAGGCTACTTTCGCATGTACTTTCAGGCCCGGAATACTGTAGATGATTTTTACTCCTTGTTTTTCCATTTCTTCCGCCCACTTTAAATTGTTGGCTTCGTCAAAGCGGGCTTTTACCTCTACAAATACCGTTACTTTTTTTCCGTTTTTAGCGGCACTGATCAAGGCATTGGCAATAAAGGAATTAGCTGCAATCCGGTATACCGTTACCATGATTTCCTGTACAAAGGGATCTATGGCCGCTTCGTTGAAAAAGCGCAGTACATAATCGTAAGATTGATAGGGAAAATGAAGCAGAAAATCTTGTTCGTCAATGGCATCAAACAATTGGTTATACGGTCCTAGGGCAGGATGTTCCAAAGCGGGCCAAGGAGGGTTTTCCAGTTGGGGGGCTATGGGGTTGGGAAGTTTAAAAAAGTCATTGAAATTATGATACTTCCCTCCGTTGATCACCTCATCTTCTTCCAACTGTAATTTGTGAATCAAAAATTGTAATAAAGAAGCGGGGATATTCTGATCAAAAAGAAAACGGCTGGGCAATCCTACACTTCGCTTGTTAAGATTTTTCCGGATTTTTTCCACCAAATCCCCCGAAAACTCATCTTCAATCAAGAGATCTGCATCCCGGTTAATTTTGATACTGTGGCAAGATTGAATAGCATAGCCCGGAAAAATAATGGGCAAACTGTGACGGATTACATCGTCAATCAATACAAAATATGTATTGTCATTTTCACTGGGCAGCTGGAAAAAGCGGGATAACTCATTAGAAGGAATATTCAACAGGGCATAATACCATTCCGGCTGTTTTTTGTCATTGGTATGTTTAAGTTGCAGGATAAAGTACAAGGCCCCATTGTCCAAAAACGGAATTTCATCTTCTTCTTCAAACAGGATGGGTTGCAGGTAGGCCAATACTTTACAGCGAAAGTAGTGTTCCACACTTTTTTGTTGATGGACATTCAGTTCTTTGGGAGAAATGATGTATATATGATTTTTTCTTAATTCGGGTAGAATCGTTTGTTGATATACTTGTCCGAATTGCTCCAATTGATTGGCTACACTTTGGTTGATTTCATGCAATAAAGTTTTGGGTTGTATGCCCAGCGACTTGTTGATTTTCTTTTTGTCTAAACGGGCAAAACTGTTGATTGCTGCCACTCTGACACGAAAAAACTCATCCAGGTTAGAAGAGTATATTGCCAAAAATTTCAAGCGTTCAAAAAGAGGGACGGAAGGACTGGCGGCTTCCTGTAAAACTCGCTCATTAAACGAGAGCCAGCTCAAGTCCCGGTCATAATATTGGTATTCTGCCATGATTGTAAGTAATTGAAGACCTAATTTCTGAATTATTCGCAAATTCGACCTACTATGACTGTAAATAATTTCTGAATAATCCCAGAGAAATCATGCAAGCAGAGGAGGGGGAGCAGTGTTCAAAACAGGAAGAAAATATGTAGTTAAATCAAGTACTTGGCCATTTGCAAGCATTTTAAAAAAGCATCTTAAGCCTTAAAAACGAATCAATTGCAAGATTCCTCGAAGATTTGCTAATCATATTGTAGCTTTGCCCAAAGACTTTATCAACAAAATAAAATAATTATCATGCTGAAAGGATTCTTTAATGTACCGGAAGCGAAAAACGAACCGATACTGTCGTATAAGCCCGGATCACCAGAGAAAAAAGCCGTGAAAGAGATGTTGGCTAAATTAAGAGCCACTGAAATAGATGCGCCAATGTACATTGGTGGTGAAGAGGTGAGAACGGGAAATAAGAAGCCTATGACTCCTCCATATGACCACCAACATGTGTTAGGATATTATCACGAAGGAGATGCTTCGCATGTAGAGCAAGCGATCAATGCTGCATTAGGTGCCAAAGCTGCTTGGAACGACCTTTCATGGGAACACCGGGCAAGTATCTTTTTGAAAGCTGCGGATTTGATTGCCGGACCGTACCGTGCAAAAATGAATGCCGCCACCATGTTAGGACAAGCAAAAACCATCTTCCAGGCAGAAATCGATTCGGCTTGTGAGATTGTGGATTTCTTGCGCTTCAACGTCCAATACATGACGGAAATCTATCAACAACAGCCTAATTCTTCGGATCAGGTATGGAACCGGGTAGAGCACCGTCCTTTGGAAGGTTTTATCTTTGCCTTGACTCCGTTTAACTTTACGGCCATTGCAGGGAACTTACCAACAGCTCCGGCTTTGATGGGAAATACGGTGGTTTGGAAACCTGCCGAAACGCAAATTTACTCTGCTCAAGTATTGATGGAAGTATTCCGTGAAGCCGGTGTGCCGGACGGTGTGATCAACTTGGTATATGTGGACGGGCCTGCTGCCGGAGAAGTGATCTTTAACCATCCTGAGTTTGCCGGATTGCACTTTACCGGAAGTACTGCTACTTTCCAAACCTTATGGAAAACCATAGGCGAAAATATCACTAAGTACAAAAGTTATCCGAGAATTGTCGGAGAAACCGGAGGAAAAGACTTTATCATCGCTCATAAATCAGCGGATGCGAAAGCATTGGCGACTGCTATTATTCGTGGTGCTTTTGAATTCCAAGGACAAAAATGTTCTGCTGCTTCCCGGGTGTATATCCCAAGCAACCTGTGGGAAGAAGTAGAAGGATACCTGAAAGAAGATGTGGCCAACATCAAAATGGGTTCTCCTGAAGACTTCCGTAACTTTATGTCTGCGGTGATTGATGAGAAAGCCTTTAACAAGATTACCAAGTATATTGACGATGCAAAAGAGTCACCTTTGGTAGAAGTAATTGCCGGAGGTAATCATGACAAGTCTAAAGGGTATTTTGTAGAGCCTACGATCCTGAAAGTAGAAGACAACCAATACACCACGATGTGCGAAGAAATCTTCGGTCCGGTTGTTTCTATTTTCGTATACAATGAAGACCTCTTCGAAGAAGCCTTGTATTTGGTGGACTCTACCTCTCCATATGCATTGACCGGGGCCATTTTCTCTCAAGATCGTTATGCCATTGAGTTAGCGTCTCAGAAATTACAACAGTCTGCCGGTAACTTCTACATCAACGACAAGCCTACCGGAGCCGTAGTTGGTCAACAGCCGTTTGGTGGAGCAAGGGGCTCGGGAACCAATGACAAAGCAGGCTCTCAATTGAACTTGTTGCGTTGGGTGAGTCAAAGAACCATTAAAGAAACATTTGTATCGCCTACCGATTTCCGCTATCCGTTTATGGAAGAAGAATAGGTATAGGAAGTACCAAAGAGATACTCTCAACCTCCATCGCTTTTAAGGCTGTGGGGGTTGTTTTTTAAACGGATTTTCAATAGTTAAAACCACACAGACAAACATGAAAAAGATCTATTACCTTTCTACTTGTGATACTTGTAAACGGATCATGAAAGAATTGGGAATCGGAGAGGAATTTGAAAAACAAGATATCAAAACGGAAGCGATCACTGAAAGCCAACTGGACGAAATGGCAACGTTAGCAGGAACTTATGAGTGCTTGTTTAGCCGGGTGGCCAGAAAGTATAAAGCCATGGGGTTGAAGGATCAAACCTTGACAGAGGAAGATTACAAGCGCCTTATTTTAGAAGAGTACACTTTCTTAAAGCGTCCGGTATTTTTGATTGAGGGAGAGATTTTTATTGGAAACAGTAAGAAGAATATCCAAAACGTAGCGGAAAAATTACAAGGAAACTAATTTCCAAGAACTCAAAAAAAGGAATGGGTATCAAGGGGTTGGCAAAGCTTTTTTGCACGAATCTCTTTAGGCTAAGCGACTAAAGCTGAAAATTTTATAATTTTGTAGCTTGAATATAAACTATGGGAAGAATAATTGCAATTGACTACGGGTTAAAGCGTGTGGGGATGGCGGTGACAGATCCGTTGAAGATCATCGCGAGTGTGCTGGAAACGGTTCCTACTCAGGAAGTCACGGAGTATTTGAAAGACTATTTCGGAAGGGAGGAGGTAGAAGCTATTGTGCTGGGCATGCCGGTTAACTTGGATGGGAGTGATACGGATTCCACTCCTCATGTAAAAGGTTTTCATAAGAGATTAAAAAAACTATTTCCTGAAAAACCGGTGCACCTGGTAGATGAACGCTTCACCTCTAAAATGGCTCAGGATGCTATGCTTCGGGGAGGAATGAAGAAAAAAGACAGACGGGTGAAAGGCAATGTGGATAAAATCAGTGCCACTATCATATTACAATCTTTTTTGGACCAACAGCTCTAAAAGACAACGTTGAGGACAGTAGCAAGAAACAAAAAATCTTTCTGAAGTATTAACTTGTAAATTTTACAGTATTAAGTCAATGATATATCCAATAGTAGCTTACGGAGATCCGGTTCTTAAAAAAATGGCTGAAGATATTGACCCTAAGGGAGATATTGATGTAAAGAAGCTGGCCGAAGATATGTTTGAAACCATGTACAATGCCAATGGGGTAGGGTTGGCAGCTCCCCAAATCGGGAAAAGCATCCGGATGTTTGTTGTGGATGGCTCCGGTTTTGAAGAAGACGACATGATGGATTTTAAGAAAGTCTTTATCAACCCGGAAATTGTAGAAGAACATGGAGAAGAGTGGGGGTTTGAAGAAGGATGCTTGAGTATCCCGGGGATTCGGGAAGAAGTTTTCCGGAATGCCAAAGTGTTGATCCGGTATTTTGACGAGGAGTGGAACGAACATGAAGAAGAGCTGGACGGCTTAAAAGCCCGGGTAGTACAACACGAATACGATCATATCGAAGGCATCTTGTTCACGGATTATTTAAGCGGTTTGAAAAAAAGATTGCTAAAAGGCAAGTTGGCAAACATCAGTAAAGGAAAAGTGAAACATGATTATCGTATGCGTTTTCCTGTGAAAAAATAAGTATTTGCTTGTTTGGAAGAAAAAAGAAGGGAGTGAGGGCTGTTCGTGTCGCCTTGGCTCCCTTTTGTTTTTGAGAATTGTATTTGGATTTTTTTGTGAAATCCGCGTAATTGACTCTGCAAAAGATTGCTCATGAATAGATATAAATTACTTGTTTTTATCCCTTTTGTCTTTTTGTTGATGCTAACAGGCTGCCTTTCGGATAGTGACCCTGACCCGGATGGAAGAAGTGCTTTGGACGTTGAAACCTTAAACCTGATCAACCAATACCGGAAGGCGAAAAGTTTACCTCTTTTAAAACATAGCCTGGTTGTATACGAACAGGCCCGTATACATTCTCAAAACATGGCTGATCACAACAGCCCGTTCGGGCATTCCGGATATAATTTCAGGTTAGAGCAAATCAAAAAGTTTATCTCGGTAGGCATTGCCAGTGAACTGGTGGCGTTTAATGCTGTAGACAATCCCGCCTTCCAAGCATACGATACCTGGGTAAATGATTCCACCAGCAAATCCCACCTGGATAATTCTCGCTATAGCCATGCCGGATTGGCGGCTGTCAACTCCTTTGACGGCCGGTTCTATTTTACCTTGATTCTCATCCAAGAAAAACAATAGCATTGAACAAACATAGTGGAATGGGTACGTGTTACAGTTAAAGAGAGGTGCTAACACTGTTCGACCCATACAAGCAAAAAAACGCAAATCGGTGCCGTTTTGTGAAGGATTCACGGAAAGGGGTTGTCTGCCAAGTATCTCCTTCTTTAATTTGCCGGAAAAACACACACTTTTTTTATGATTTTAATTGCAGACAGCGGCTCCACAAAAACGGATTGGCGGATCATCCATGAAAATGATGCGATCACTCAAGTAAGTACCACCGGGTTGAATCCCTTCTTTATCAGTGCTGATGAAATAGGAGCATACCTTATCGAAAACCTATTGCCCAAAATCGAGCTTCCCATTCGGAAAATCTATTTTTACGGGGCCGGTTGTAGTACCGGGCAAGCCAAGGCTACTATCCGGACAGGGCTTTCTCACGTGTTTTCGGAGGCGTCCATTGAGGTTTATGATGATATGTTGGCTGCCGCCAGAGCGGCTTGTAACCATGAGGAAGGCATTGTGTGCATCCTGGGCACGGGTTCAAATTCCTGTTTATACAAAGAGGGAAAAATAGTACAGACCTCACCCAGCAACGGCATTTGGTTTGGCGATGAGGGAAGTGCCGGTTATATGGGGAAAATGTTGATTCAGGCTTATTTAAACCAGGAACTTCCCGAAGAGTTGGTTCGGAAGTTCGAAAAGAAATATGACCAACGGAGAGCCGATATTTTAGAAAACGTATATTCCAAACCACATCCTAATCGATATCTGGCTTCTTTTTCCCGTTTCGTTTTCCATCATATGAACCATCCTTTTATTTACAAATTAGTATATGAAGGTTTTCAGACTTTCTTTCGGAAAACCGTTTGTAAATATCCGGACTATCAGCGTTATCCGGTGCATTGTGTGGGTTCGGTGGGGTTTTATTACGCCAATGTTCTTCGTAAAGTGGCCAATGAATTACAAATTCCTTTGAAAAATATTCTGGAATCACCCATTGCAGGGCTTACCTTATTTCATCAGGAAGAATACAGACAACAATTGGCCAAAAAGAAAAAAGCTGAATAGAAAAGATTCTACTCAGCTTTTGCTCTCTTGTTTTAATTTTTGAATTTGTTCTTTAAACTCATCAATCTCCCGGATTTTTTCTTGAATTTCCGGGTGCTGACTATCTATCGTTTCCCCGTTTTGATTTTCATGGTAAATAAGACTGCCAATATCCCGGTAGTGGGTGTTGACTTTCCATTTCAATTGGTTGATTTCCAGTTGGGCTTTGCCGGAGTCGATGAGTTTGTGGGTGCGGTCCAGAAGGCTGGATAAAGCCATCCGTACTTCGTGCCAGAATTCGTTAATTTGTTTTTCCAGGTTCATGGTTTTTAAGGGGAAATGCCGGGTTGATTAACAACCCGGCGAAAAGTATTGAATAATGATTCGCGTTATCAATGACAACTGGTGTCTTGGTATTTTTTACGGAACATTCGGGACGAATGTTCCTTTAGGCTTAAAATCGAGCCTGTTACAAGGGCCGTTTTTGTTTGGAAGAAAATATGTTTTATTGCCCCCACCCGTAGTCTCCCCGCAGTTGAACAAAGGCAAAGTTACCACAGTCGATTTTCCGGATTTTTCGCTCACCTTCCTTCACGATTTTCAGCATATGTTGGCTGGTCAGGTTGCCTACGGGTATGACCAAAATTCCCCCTATTTTTAGTTGAGCGAGCAAGGCTTCGGGTACGGAAGGGGCCCCGGCGGTTACAATAATTTTATCATACGGTGCAAAGTTTGGAGCCCCTTTGCTGCCATCTCCATATAAAAAAGTGGCCCGGTAACCCAACTTCGTTAAGAGTTTGGTAGCTTTTAAATGCAGTTTGCGATTGTACTCAATGGTCACTAGTTCCGTGTCCAATTCTAATAAAATGCTTGCCTGGTAGCCGGATCCCGTGCCTATTTCCAGTACCTTATCACCTTCCTCTAGTTCTAAAAGTGAGGATTGGAAAGCTACCGTATAAGGTTGTGAAATCGTTTGACCTTCGCCAATGGCAAAGGCTTTGTCTTGATAAGCATGTTCTACAAAAGCACTGTCCATAAAAAAATGTCGGGGAACTTTACGCATGGCAGCCAGTACTCGTTCATCTCTTATTCCCTTTTTTTGTAAAGAGTCAACCAGGGCATTGCGCATTCCTTTGTGTTTGTATGTATCTTCCAGCATTTTTCCAGTAAGGTAATAATCTTTCTATAGTGCAATCTTAACAAATATGAGAGAAAACAGGGGCAGCTTCTCTCCGGAGCTGCTTTTTGCTTGTGAACAATATAGGCTTGTACCTTTATAATATCAACAAAATATTCACAAACAAGGATCTTCTCTGAAAAGCTATGGTTATTTGCGTTTTGGTTTGTTTTTTTACAGGAGAAATCCTTAAACAAAGAGTCAAGAGAGGGAGTTGGGAATTAGTTTACTGATGCCACCGCATATCCATTACAGGTCGCAGATGCCTAACAACCAGGTAAACCCCTCCGAATTAAACATCAATTTTCAACCATAATTTAAATGGAACCACTATTTACCAACGATGCCATCGTTTTGGGGCTACTAACTATTGTACTTGCGCTAATATTTATCACAGCAGGAAGCTCCAACCCTTTTTGGAAGAAGTTTTATACTTACATCCCCTCTTTATTACTCTGTTATTTTATTCCCGCCTTTCTCAACTGGCCTTTAGGCTTGGTTTCCGGAGAAGAATCGAACTTGTATTTTGTCTCTTCCCGTTATTTACTGCCTGCCAGTTTGGTGCTTTTATGTTTGAGCATCGATATTAAAGGAATTATAAAATTAGGGCCTAAAGCCATTATCATGTTTTTAACCGCTACGATGGGAATCGTAGTAGGAGGGCCGATTGCTATTTTAATCATCTCTTTGATTGCCCCGGGATTATTGAACCTCTCCAGTACGGAAGAGGTTTGGAGAGGGCTGGCCACGATTGCCGGTAGCTGGATTGGGGGAGGAGCAAACCAAACCGCTATGAAAGAAATTTTTAAAGTAAGTGACAGTTTGTTTGCCTCTATGCTGGTGGTGGATGTGGTAGTCGCTAATATCTGGATGGGTTTTTTGCTGTATGGAGCGAACATTACCAAGAAAATAGACCGCTGGTTAAAAGCGGATGCTTCGGCCATTGATGAACTGAAACACCGGGTGGAAAATTACCAGGCAAGCATTGCCAAGATCCCGAATGTGACGGACTACATTATGATTTTAGCTGTGGGCTTTGGGGCTACCGCTTTGGCTCATATGGGTTCTGATTTGATCACACCTTATATGAAGCAATTCACAGATACCTTGGAACAGCTGCGTCTTAATTCTTTGACCTCTGGCTTTTTCTGGCTGGTAGTCATTGCGACTACGTTGGGATTCATATTGTCTTTTACCCGCTTTCGCAAATTAGAAGGAGTCGGGGCATCCAAAATCGGTAGCGTCTTTATTTATGTACTGGTCGCTTCCATTGGCATGAAAATGAACTTAAAAGAAGTGTTAGACAACCTCGGTTTGTTTGCCATAGGCTTGATTTGGATGTCGATCCATGCGTTGGTTTTGATCCTTATGGCCAAGCTTATCAAAGCCCCGTTTTTCTTTGTGGCTGTGGGAAGCCAGGCCAATGTCGGTGGGGCGGCTTCCGCTCCGATTGTCGCTTCTGCATTTAGTTCTTCTTTGGCACCGGTAGGGGCGCTGATGGCCGTGTTGGGATATGCATTGGGCACCTACGGGGCCTTGGTTTGTGCACAACTGATGCAGTTGGCATCCTCTATGTAACAATAGGATGAACAACCGATTTCCAAATTATCAGACCCTTATTGAGCCGGATCTCAATAAGGGTTTGTTACTTTTGCAATTGAAAAAATCACCAAAAACTTTTAATCGTGAAAAAGCAAAAATTTGCGCATGAGTCACTGGTAACCACCACCGAGATGGTGTTGCCTAACGATACCAATCCATTAAACAACCTGATGGGCGGACGATTGATGCATTTGATGGATGTGGTGGCTGCTATTTCGGCCCAAAAGCATTCGAACCGCATTGTGGTGACCGCATCGGTCGACAATGTTTCTTTCCAACATCCCATCGCATTAGGAGATGTGGTTTACCTGGAAGCGAAGGTAACAAGGGCTTTTAACTCCTCTATGGAAGTACATATTAGAGTTTCTTCCGAAAATGTGCCTTCTGCCACTACCAGCCAAACCAATGAGGCTTTCTTTACCTTTGTAGCGGTGGATCAATCTGGTAATCCGATTGGTGTGCCGGAATTAGTACCCGAAACCAAAGATGAAATCGAATTGTATGAAGGGGCTTTGCGAAGAAGACAATTACGCTTGGTGTTGGGAAAACGGATGAAACCCGAAGATGCTACGGAATTGAAATCTATTTTCTTTGATACTCAAAAATAAAAAGAACACTTTTTACAGAAAAGGAACCCGTCTTGACCTTATTTCCATAGGGTGAAGGCGGTTTTTTGTTGATGTAGCATCCAATCACCTCTTTGTTTTTAAGTTATCAACATTGTTGATAAGTGTGTTGATAACTTTTTTAGAAAGTAAGCCCCTCCCAGATCCTTTGAGTTGAGTGCGTAAATGTACCCGGTGTTTTGAGGTGTAAGTACAATGGGACTGTTTTTCCAAAGAAGAATTCTCGCAGAAGGCTTACAAAGTTGATTTTCCCGAACATCTTCGGAATCGTACCTTACAAGTCAATATTTTCTTCTAATTTTAAGCCAATTAAAAACACGATGACTAATTATTGAAAAATGAAAAAATTAACGTATTTCAGCTATGCTTTACTGCTGGGCTTGACCATAGCCTGCGGTTCAAAAGAAGAAACAAACGATCAAAAAGCACAGGAAGTTGCCACCACCACTCCTAAAACCGAAACAGCGGCAAAGCCGGCGATACACCCCGGTAAAGGCGTTTACTCCAGAGTTTGTATGGTTTGCCATCAAAAAGACGGAACCGGTATTCCGAACATGTACCCTCCCTTGGAAAAATCAGACTGGGTAGCAGGGGATGAAGAGCGTTTGATCAATATTATGCTCAATGGCCTGGATGGGGAAATTACGGTAAATGGTGTAAAATACGAAGGAAATATGCCCCCGGTAAGCTATTTGAGTGATGCGGAAATTGCCAATGTGTTGTCCTATGTTCGGCAAAGTTTTGGCAATGATGCCCCGGCTGTTACCGAAGAAGCGGTTGCCAAAGTCCGGGCAGGAGGAAATTAACTATAGAGAAAGGGTCTTTTACGAAATATTACCTTGAAATCCAATGGATTTAAATTTAAAAAAGAAACAGGCAGTGGTCTGCGGGTCTACGCAAGGGATTGGCAAGGCGGTAGCTTTGGAACTGGCAAGTTTGGGGGCTTCGGTGACTCTGGTAGCCAGAAATGAAGAAAAGCTTCAACAGGTATTGTCAGAGTTGGATACTACACAAGAACAAGTACATGACTACTTGGTAGCCGATTTCCAACAACCTGCACAATTGGCGGCAAGTATCGCTCGCTATGCTTCGGCAAAAGCGCAAGTGCATATTTTAGTTAACAATACCGGTGGGCCGGCCCCCGGTCAGGCAATAGACGCTCCGGTAGATGCATTTACCCAGGCTTTTTCGGCTCATTTGGTTTGTAATCAACATTTGGTACAAGCCTTGGCGCCTTTGATGAAAAAAGTCCGGTATGGCCGGATTATCAATATTATTTCTACTTCGGTAAAAGTTCCTATTCCCAATCTGGGTGTTTCCAATACGATCCGGGGAGCAGTAGCCAGTTGGGCCAAAACTTTGGCAAGAGAATTGGCTCCTTTTGGCATTACGGTGAATAATGTGTTGCCCGGCTTGACAAAAACGCAACGACTGGATTCACTTATTGCAAATAATGCTCAAAAAGCCGGGGTTACCGTAGAAGAACTGGCGCGTTCCATGCAGGAGGCTATTCCGGCCCAACGTTTTGCGGAAGCCAGTGAAGTAGCCAATGCCGTAGCGTTTTTGGCCAGTCCGGCTGCTGCATTTGTCAATGGGGTAAATTTGCCGGTAGACGGAGGAAATACCCCTTGCTTGTAGCTTTTGTATACGGCTCATTTGGGTTTGTCAAAAATGTATGGGAAAGATCCCTTGGTAGCTGTTATTCTTTGAAAGAATTTTTATAAATTTGCAGGCTTAAAAGATGGACGTGTTCCATTCTCTAATTTATTTTTAAACTGTTTTAGAACAATGCCAGTAAAAATCAGATTAGCCCGAAGAGGTAGAAAAAAGAGAGTAATGTATGATATCGTGATTGCAGACTCTCGTTCGCCACGTGATGGTAGATTCATAGAGAAAATCGGTAATTTTAACCCTAACGTTCACCCTGCATATGTAAGGTTGGACACCGGGAGAGCTTTACACTGGTTGATGGTAGGTGCACAACCTACAGATACCACACGTTCTTTGCTTTCAAGAATGGGTATCATGTTGAAAAAGCACTTGCAAGTAGGGGTGAACAAAGGAGCCATCACTCAAGAAGTAGCTGACAAGCGTTTCGAGGAGTGGAAAAAATCCAAAGACTTCACCAACCTGATCGACATTGTAGATGAGCAAACAGCACTTGACGCAGGTGAGGTACTTACTGGAATGGTGGATAAAACCGAGCACAAAGGTATCCAACCCATCGTAGTGAAAGAAGAGGCTCCTAAAGAAGAGGCTGCTCCTGCTGAAGAAGAAGCGAAAGCGGAAGAGGCTGCTACCGAAGAAGCTCCGGCAACTGAGGAAGCATCCGCTGAGGAAGCTCCTGCCGAGGAAAACAAAGAAGAAGAGAAAAAAGAAGACTAATCTTTCTAGTCTCTTTTCATGAAATAAAAAAAGACGGCTCCAGAGCCGTCTTTTTTTATGTACTTGTTCAGTTTTTTATGAAATACGGCCCCAATGTGCCGCTCCTTTTTTCATCAATTGAGAGAGCTGTTTGGTAATCACCCTATGCTCATTTTGTTGCAAGTCAGGGTCTTTTTTGATTACGGATTGGGCCGCCTCTCTGGCTTCTTTGATGATTTGGTTGTCTTTGGCCAAGTCGGCAAATTTTAAATCCAGTACCCCGCTTTGCTGGGTTCCGGATAAATCTCCCGGGCCACGTAATTTCAAATCCACATCGGCAATTTCAAAACCATTATTAGTTTTGACCATCGTTTCCAGTCGCACCCGCCCATCTTTACTAAGCTTGTACTTGGTCATCAGGATACAGTAGGACTGTTCGGCTCCCCTTCCCACCCGGCCGCGTAGTTGATGCAATTGAGCCAAGCCAAATTTTTCGGCATTTTCAATGACCATCACAGAGGCATTCGGAACATTGACCCCTACTTCAATCACTGTGGTGGCCACCATAATTTTGGTTTCCCCTTTTACAAAGCGTTGCATCTCAAAATCCTTGTCCTGGGGTTTCATCTTACCATGAACGACACTTTTGGGGATCTCCGGAAAGGCCCGGTCCACGCTTTCATAGCCATCCATCAAGTTTTTATAATCCAGTGTTTCCGATTCCTCAATCAAGGGATAGACGATATATACCTGGCGGCCCAGTTGAATTTGCTCTTTGATAAACCCCCACAACTTCAACCGCTGGGAATCATACCAGTGCATCGTTTGAATGGGCTTTCTTCCGGCGGGCAATTGATCAATGATAGAAACATCCAGGTCTCCGTACAAGGTCATTGCCAAAGTCCGGGGGATGGGTGTGGCCGTCATCACCAAAATATGTGGAGAGGCCTTGCTTTTCTTTTTCCACAATTTAGCCCTTTGGGCCACGCCAAAGCGGTGCTGTTCATCGATTACACACAAACCAAGGTTTTGGAAATCTACCGTATCTTCGATTAAGGCATGTGTTCCCACTATAATTTTTAACTCCCCACTGAGCAACCCGGCAAAGATTTTCTTCCGTTCGCTGCTTTTAGTAGAGCCCGTGAGTTTGGCGATGCTGATTCCCAGCAAATCGGCAAACTCCTTTAAACCTTGATAATGCTGGTCGGCCAAGATTTCCGTGGGAGCCATCATACAGGCTTGTGCTTCGTTGTCCAGCGCAATCAGCATACAGATAAAAGCCACAATGGTTTTACCGCTTCCCACATCTCCTTGCAATAAGCGGTTCATTTGATGGCCTGACTTCAAATCCTGGTAGATTTCGCGGATGACGCGCTTTTGGGCATCTGTCAGGTCAAAGGGTAAATGCTTTTTATAGAACTCATTAAGGGTGGGCACGCGGCTCAATACCTGTCCCCGGTAGCGGACCGTCCGGTTGTTTTTTTGTTGTAATAATTTCAGTTGTACATAGAAGAGCTCTTCAAATTTTAACCGGGCAATGGCTTTTTGCAAAATTTGAGTGTTTTTGGGAAAATGAGCCCCGATCACCGCTTCTCTTTTAGATACAAATTTATATTGTTCCAACAGGTAGGAGGGCAAGGTCTCGTGGATTTTGTCATGGACTTCCTTGAGCAGATTGATTTGAAGTTTGGCAATCGCTTTAGAATCCAGGAATTTTTTCTTGAGCTTTTCCGTGGTGGAATAGACTGGTTGAAGTCCCCGGTTTTGTTCGTTGGCCTCCGTCAATACTTCATACTCCGGGTGGGTGATATTGATACGGGAATTAAAGAACGTGGGCTTTCCGAAAACCAAATACTGTACACCCGGTTTGAGTTTTTTGACCACCCAGTTTACTCCCTGAAACCAAATTAATTCAATGGCTCCGCTGCCATCGGTAAAGCGCGCTACCAAGCGTTTCTTCCTGCCTTCTCCCAGGGTTTCTATATTCGTAATACTGCCTTTGAGCTGTACAAAAGGCATGTCTCCGTGGATTTCCCGGATTTGGTAAATCTTGGAGCGGTCTTCGTGCCGGAAAGGGTAGTGTTGTAACAAATCACCGAAAGTAAAAATATCCAGTTCTTTATTAAGCAAATCCGAACGTTGTGGGCCAACTCCTTTCAGAAATTCTATTTTTGTATCGAAGTAATTCAAAAAAATAAATGTTTTGTTGCCAATCGACAGCTAGGGGCGAACCTGAAAACCATATTTCCCATTCGGAAATGCTTATTTGTTCTCAAAATCAGCCCGGTTGAGCAAGCCTGTCTGAGCCGGTGGCCGCTTGAATTCTATGAAAAATACACCAGGAGTGGAACCCCGGTGCTTATCTTTGTCCGTATGGAAATTTTTCAGCTAAAATATAGGAAACAATGGATTAAAATGAGCCTGGGAGCTTATTTTTTTATTTACCTGTTCGTACATCTGTATACGTTGGATTTGCATTCCATGCCTTGGTTTGACGAAACTTATATGAGCTCCCTGACCAAAGAGTTTTCAGAGACGGGGGAATTCAGGCGGTCCATCGCTGCCGATAATTTGGAGAAACCCACAGAGCCTACCTACGGGCCGGTGTTTTTTGTACTGACTACCCTGAGTACACGTTTATTAGGCTTTGAAATTTTTTCCTATCGATTAGTCGTTTTTTTCTCGGGGTTACTGCTTGTGGCAGTGCTTACTCTTTTTTATAGATTGTTTCATACTTCTCTCTATGCTTCACTTGGGCTGGCCTTTGTCTTGGCACACGATCCTTTTTTTTCTTTGGCTATGCATGAAGGACGTAATGATCTGACGGCCGCTTTTTTCATGCTATGCGCTTTGTATTTTTTTTTCAAAGGCTACAAAAAGGCTGTCATATTGCAAAAGGGCCCGGTTGCGTTTCTCCGACCGGCCATATTTTCAGGAATATGGGTGGCCATAGCATTGCTTACATCGCCAAGAGCCGGGTTTATTTTGCCCTTTATTGCCCTATTCTTTTTGAGTTTAGGAAGGCGGTATTGGACCTGTTTTGCTATCTGGTCGGGCATTATCGGGGCTTTGTATAGTATTTGGGTATTTTATGCCTATGGGGGATATCCTCGATTTTTTCAGCATTTTTTAGCTTTGTCTACCGAGTTTACCAAGCTCAATGAAAACAGGGTATTGTATATACCCAAGCATCAGTGGTTGTTGATTCCCGTTGCCTTGGTGGCTTTGTGCTATCAGTTGATTATCTACCGTTTACAAGCGTTTCGCAATATTGTATTCTCGGTAGGGTTGGCAGGCTTGTGCTTGTTTTATGTGCTGGTCTTTGACCTTGGTCCTTATTCTTCGTACGCCATTCCCTACTACTACCTTTTGATTTTCAGTGCGCTGATCCCCATGGCCCGGTTTATACCTGCCTCCCGTGAAATTTGAATTTTTCCTATAAAAATCAATCATATTTTGAACTTTTCTTTAGAGGCCCCATCCTTTTATTGCTTGCCCAAAGAGGGAATAGATGATTCGGTATAGCCAGTGAAGCTGTCTTTGTTTTTTGTAGGAAAAACATTTCATAAACTCATCTTTGTGGACTATTTTTAAAAGTTTAATACCAGGCAAGATTACGATGCACTTCGGGAAAGAGCAAGAGCGAAGCAATGGGCTTCCATAGCCCTCACTTGTTCAAGGCTTTAATGAAAAAGCAATGCCCTTTTAAGTTCATCAAAACAGAGCATTCGTAATAGAATTTGCCATCTGGAATACTTGTAGAACCGATTACTAAACTCAATAATGGAAGTTTCAACGGACAGGCCATTTCAAATTGTTTACTCCTTATTTGAGCATCAGTTTTTGGGTTATTTGTTTGAGTCCTTTGTTGTGCAACTGGACGACCTGAACAGATTAACCTTGCAACATCAGAATATCTCTTCGCATAATGCTAAGGAATTTGCGAATGGGTTGGATGAGATAGATTATCAATTGATCAAATTGATGGATGCCATGCAACCCGAGAGTATTATCAAGAAGTTTTTCAGCACAAAAAAAGTAATTAAGAAAAACGATTTTTTTCTGAATGTATATCACGAAGAAAAAGGAGATAAAACCCTTCAAGCAGCCATTGCCGAATACATGGAAGAGCAACGGTCGAAGATCTTAAAGCTCTTGCCGGGCAAATACCTGTTTGAAATGGGCAATGACGGAGAACCTACTTACAAACAATTGCATATACAAGAAGGTAAAGCGACCGTGTTGTTCCATTTCATGCGCAATGAGGAGAATACTCATTATTTTCCTACTATTAAATTTGCGGGAAAAAAGCTTGAATTTCAGTACAAAGGCGGAATTGTGATTTGCAACAAGCCTGCCTGGCTGATGGTGGAAAACCATATTTACTCCTTTGCCGAAAATGTGGATGGCAGTAAGTTGAAACCGTTCTTGAACAAGCGGTTTATCGTCATTCCTAAAAAGCTGGAAGAAACGTATTATAAAAAATTCATTGTCAATGTTGTACAATCTTACGATGTGCATGCCAAGGGCTTTGAAATCCTCAATGTAGATTGTCAGCCGAGTACGGTACTTTCCCTGACGGAAGTGGGCAAACAACAAAGCTTGCCTTTGAATGGAAATGGCAACGGACAGAAAGAGGCGGACGGTGAAAAAATCATCCTGAGCTTACAGTTTGCCTATAAAGATTTTATGTTGAATGGGCAGGGGAATGAAAAAAACAGTGTGAAACTGATCCGGGAAGGCAATGATTATATATTTTATAAAATCAAACGGAACCAAAAGTACGAAAGCGAAAAGCGGGCTTTGTTCAAAACCTTTGGCTTGAATTTACAGAAGGGCAAGATTTTTATCGAAAAGTCCAAAGCTTTTGAAATCATTACCCAGAATGCGGAGCTGTTGAAAGAACAACAAATAGAAATTCAACAGAATTCTACAGACAAAGTCTATTTTATCGGTAACTCGGAAATCAATCTGGAGATCAAAGAAAATAAGGACTGGTTTGATGTGCATGCTATTGTACGGTTCGGAGAGTTTGAAATTCCGTTTGTGAAGTTGCGAAAGTTGATCCTCTCCGGCAAAAAAGAATTCATGTTGCCTAACGGAGAAGTGGCTGTCATTCCTGAGTCTTGGTTTAGTAAATATGCGGACCTCTTCCATTTTATAGAAGATGCCAAAGACTCATCCCGTCTGAAGAAATATCACCTCTCTTTGGTGGAGGAGTTGAAAACCGGGAACCTGGCCAAGGTAACCATAGACCGCAAACTGGAACAACTCAAAATCTTCGAGCAAATTAATGAATATTCCATGCCCAATGGCTTTCAAGGGCAGTTGCGTCCTTATCAGAAAGCGGGGTATAATTGGTTGTGTTTTCTGAATGATTATAACTTTGGCGGTTGTCTTGCCGATGATATGGGTTTGGGGAAGACCGTACAAACCTTGGCTTTGTTGCAAAAAGAAAAAGCCAAGGAAAGTGTCAAACAAGCTTCATTGTTGATCATGCCTACTTCCCTGTTGTACAATTGGGAAATGGAAGCAAAAAAATTCACCCCGGAATTGAAGGTGTTCAGTTACATTGGTACCAATCGGGAAAAGAACGTAGAAAATTTTGATAATTACGACTTGGTTCTGACTTCATATGGTATTACCCGGATTGATGTGGAGTTGTTGGAACAGTATTACTTTAATTATGTAATCCTTGATGAATCGCAGGTGATCAAAAATCCGGAGTCCAATATTGCTCGTTCGGTACTCAAGTTAAAATCGAAAAAGCGTTTGATCTTGACGGGTACGCCCATCGAAAATACCACTATGGACCTCTGGTCGCAAATGCATTTTGTCAACCCGGGGCTGCTTGGTACACAAGGCTTTTTCAAGCGACACTATCAGCAGCCCATCGAACGGCTCAAAAACGAGGAGCGGACCAAAAAGCTGCATACCATTATTAAGCCGTTTATTCTTCGCAGGCATAAATCCCAAGTAGCAACCGAGCTGCCGGAGAAAATTGAGAAAGTACAGTTTTGCAATATGTCGGAAAAGCAAGAAAAGCTGTACGAAGAGACCAAGTCATACTATCGGAATAAGATTTTGCAACAAATCGAAGATAAGGGGGTTTCCGGCTCTCAGTTTATGCTTTTGCAAGGGCTTACCTTGCTGCGGCAACTGGCCAATCATCCTAAAATGGTGAACCAGGATTATGAGGCCGATTCCGGTAAGTTGAACGATATTCTACATGCATTGGATAATGCCATTGGAAAGGATCATAAGATTTTGATATTCAGTCAGTTTGTAAAGCATTTGCAAATTATCCGGGAGCATTTGGAAGAAGAAAACGTGCCGTATTGCTATTTGGATGGTTCTACCAAAAACCGGAAAGAGCAGGTAGATCAATTCCAGAACAATCCGGATATGCCGGTATTTTTGATTTCATTGAAAGCCGGGGGATTGGGATTAAACCTTACCGCTGCGGACTATGTATTTATTTTGGACCCTTGGTGGAATCCGGCCATCGAAAACCAGGCGGTAGACCGGGCGCACCGTATCGGTCAGAAAAAGACCGTGTTTACCTATAAGTTTATTACAAAAAATTCTGTGGAGGAGAAGATTTTGGCTTTGCAAGAAAGTAAAATGAAGCTGGCGAATGATTTGATTACTACGGAAGAAAGCTTTGTGAAAAACTTAACCAAAGATGATATAGAAAGCCTGCTTGCTTAATGTAGCCGGTGAAAAGAATCACAAAGAGGTATGGAAGGGATGGTTGTTAATCAATAATCGCTTGTATATCTCTTTTTTATCGCTTTCTTTTTCTGAGTTTCCAACGGGGTTGTATCCCTTGGAGTTGGAAGTTGACTTTTAAGGAATAGAGATAGTATTGGTCATTGAAATTATTAGTTTTTTGTTCTCCTGATACTCCATCAATATAATCACTGGAAGTAAAGCGCATACTGGCTTCTCCGTGGATCGATACCGATTCGGTAAAATGATAAGACAAACCCAAGCCCACCGGAAGTATTGCGGCAGTGGTTGAATAAGTCGCGGAGCCATGTGTTTGACCTTGCGAGCCGTTACTACTTTTATCAACACTTTTCGGAGAGAATTTGCTGACGCCTATTCCGGCAAACAGATAGGGGTTGATACGGATTTTACCATGATCGATATTTTGTTTGGGAAAGAGGTCTTGTACCACACCCACATAGGCGTCTATTCCCCGGGTCGTTACACTTTTGGCTAATTGGGGATAAGGGCTATCTGTGTACAATTGGAAGGCGCTGAGTTCCATCCGAAAGCTAAGATGCTGTGTCCAGCGGTATTGGACCGCCAAGCTGGCATGTGGGTTGAAAAAGTACCTTTGTAAACGGAGGCTTTTAAACGTGCTCAAATCACCGTTGTAGGCAGACAGGCCAGCACCCATCATAATAGAGAAGTTACTAAGCCAAGGATGTTGATATCGAATTATTTTGGGACTGTATTTTTTGTACATCCGGGGCTTGTATTTTTGGGGTTTGATCCGGAATTTGATTTTGGGGTTGTCTTTTTTCCCGTCATGAGTAGGAAAGGCCATGCAGGAAGTGCTAAACAGTAGTAAAATGAGTAACAGATGTTTCATAAGAAAAGCCAGTTAGTAGTAAAAGAAGTTTAATCTTTCAACTACCATACTGGCTTTTCAATTTCTACTATTAATATCTGTTTGGTTAATGCCTGTTAAACTATGCGTAATTGTGTAGCATAATTGGCATGACCAGCATCAGTACATCTTCATCATCTTCTGTTTCGGTAGGTACGACTAAGCCCGCACGTCCCGGTTCTGACAATTTGAAAATAATCTTTTCCGAATGCAGGTTATTGAGAATCTCAATTAAAAATTTCGCATTAAAACCGATTTCCAAGTCATCGCCCTCGTGTTCACAGAATAAGCGTTCGGAGGCCTCATTGGAGAAATCCAGGTCTTCGGCTGACACCTTCAATTCGCTGCCCATAATTTTAAAGCGCACTTGGTTGGTGGACTTATTCGCGTAAATGCTGATGCGTTTCAAACAGCTCAGCAGTTCTGCTCTGTCAATCGTCACCAAGTTATTATTATCAACCGGGATTACATTTTCATAATCCGGGAAGCGCTCATCGATCAGGCGGCAGATCAATTTGATATTGCTAAAGGTAAAGATGGCATTGGCCGAATTGAATTCCAATGATACAATTTCCCGCTCACTTGGCAAAGAATTTTTCAACAGCGAAAGCGCCTTTTTGTGAATGATCAAAGAGGCATCGTATTCCGATTTCAAATCCTCTCTGCGATAGCGGATCAGTCGGTGGCTATCAGAAGAAACAAAGTTTGCGTGGTCACCGGTCACATTGATAAACACCCCGTTCATGGCGGGTTTCATATCGTCATTGCTGGTGGCAAACAGGGTATAGCCAATAGCTGTGGCCAATACGTCAGAGGGAATTTCAATGGTATCCACCCGGCTGAGTTCCGGTATTTTAGGAAAGTCAGCGGCATTTTCCCCGGCCAGTTTATACCGTCCGTTGTCAGAGCTGATTTCGATGCTGTACGTATCAAAATCGATGGTAAACGTGACAGGTTGTTCCGGCAGGTTTTTTAAAGTATCGATCAACATGCGGGCAGGAATGGCAATACTTCCATTCTCTTCGGCTTCCACAGTGACTTTCGTAATGATGGAAGTTTGTAAATCAGAAGCTGTAATGCTCAGAACCCCTCCATTGATCTCAAAAAGAAAGTTCTCCAAGATCGGTACCACAGGATTCGAAGGAATCACTCCGCTGATGGCTGTGAGTTGCTTGAGCAATGTAGAGGTAGATACTAAGAACTTCATAAATTTATTACTGCGTTTGGCTTTTAGTTAATGATAAGTGAAGAAAGTATTTAAGCATCGAATAAAACCGGATGTTAAATGACGTTCTTTAGTGATCGTGATCGAATTTTAAGACTTTTATGTCAATTGTGTAAAAATAAAATTTTTTGGCAAAAATGCACCATTTCCATGGGAAAATGGCCCGCTTTCGCTCCTTAAAAAGTCGATTGCAAAAATGCGCAATCGCAGAGTCAAAAAATCCGTTTTTCCCCGGTACGTTTTTGACTGGGGAAATAATGGAAAAAAGCCGGGAATTATCTACCCGGCTCAGTGATTTTGTATACGTTTTAAGGTTCGTCCTTATGATTGATAACCTAACTGTTCCCTGACTTTTTCCAATACTCCCTGGGCTACGGCTCGGGCTTTTCCTTCGCCTGCTTGCAAGATTTCTTCCAGAACATCCAGGTTGTCCATATAGTAATTGAACTGTTCCCTTTCTTTTTCGAATTTGGTCAGAATCAGTTCCAAAAGTGCATTTTTGGCATGGCCATAACCATAGTTGCCTCCTTGGTAGTTGGCCCTCATTTCGGCAATTTGCTCCTCCGTGGCCAAGAGTGTATAGAGCTTGTACACATTACAAATGTCCGGGTTTTTAGGTTCTTCCAGAGGTGTACTGTCCGTAACAATACTCATCACTTGTTTTTTCAATTGCTTTTTAGGCAGGAAAATATCCACGATATTGTTATACGACTTGCTCATCTTTTCTCCGTCCGTACCCGGCACCGTCATCACGCTTTCGTTGATGCTTGCCTCCGGAACTACGAATATCTCTTCGTATTGGCGGTTGAATGTATTGGCAATATCCCGGGTGATCTCCAAGTGTTGTCTTTGGTCTTTTCCCACGGGTACAAATTCGGCATCGTACAAGAGAATGTCCGCAGCCATTAATACCGGATAGGTAAACAAACCGGCATTGACATCCGACAATCGATCGGATTTGTCTTTAAAGGAGTGGGCATTCGCCAGCATCGGGTAAGGTGTATAGCAGTTCAAGTACCAAGTCAACTCACAGACTTCAGGGATGCGTGACTGGCGATAGAACACATTTTTGCCGGGATCAAACCCAAAAGCCAGCCAGGAAGCCGCAATCGAATAGATATTGTGTACACGGGTTTCCGCATCTTTGATGGTAGTGAGCGAGTGTAAATCGGCAATAAAGAAGAAAGATTCGTTTTGGGCATCTTTCGACATTTCAATAGCCGGAATAATCGCCCCCAGCAAATTCCCCAAATGGGGCCTTCCTGTACTTTGAATTCCTGTGAGTACTCGAGCCATTTTGTAATAGGGTTAAAGTAATTTATAATTTTTCGGATGAGGGTATGAATACGCATGCTCGCAAAGCTCATCCAAAGCAATATTTAAAGCAGCAAAAGTAAATAAATTCTGACGATAAATGTACTTTTATATGTCGAAATGGAAATCTCTTGCCCCTTATCGGGGAGCCCTGGTGTAAGAAGGAGTAGAAACGGAGCACTTTGTCTTCTGACAGGCATCTTTCCTTTCATAAAGGCTAAAATTTTGTAATTCGGATTCGGCTGAATGAATTTATTCATAATTCCATAATCATCCTTAAATTTACCTTCCACCCTTTGCCGGGTGCCTATTATCTCTCAACCCTTCAATCTTTAAAATAAAAATAGCCATGGCTTTAATCAAAACTGTCAGAGGTTTTACTCCCACCTGGGGAGATAATTGTTTTTTTGCGGAAAATGCTACTTTGGTCGGAGATGTAAAAATGGGAAAGGACTGTAGTGTATGGTTCAATGCCGTTGTGCGAGGAGATGTCAATTCTATCACCATCGGTGATAAAGTAAATATCCAGGATGGAGCCGTGATTCACTGTACTTACCAGACGGCTCCTACTGTGATCGAAAATAATGTTTCTATAGGGCACAATGCTTTGGTACACGGTTGCACCATTCATGATAATGTACTGGTGGGAATGGGTGCCATTGTGATGGATCATGCCGTGGTAGAACCCGAAGTCTTTATTGCTGCCGGGGCTATTGTCTTGGAAAATAGTGTGTTGGAATCAGGGTATTTGTATGCAGGAGTACCGGCTAAAAAAATTAAGCCTTTGGACGATCGCTTACACAGGGTATTTGAGCGTACAGCCAATAATTATGTGATGTATGCTAAATGGTTTGAAGAGAAGCCGTAATTAAAATCCGGACGGACATCAATCATTAAATAAATTCCCCCTCAATAAATTTCTTACAAAATCTATGAAACTCTTACAATTTTTGTGTCTGGGCTTGTTGAGCATGTTCATTGCCTGTCAGCAAAACACAGACCTGACCCTAGCGCGAAATAAGGCCTCGGACTACCGGATCAGCCATGAGGCTAATGCCGATGAAAAAGTAGCCAAAGCGGCCCAAGAATTACAAAATTACTTACGACAAATCACAGAAGTAGAAATGCCTGTCGAAGTAGAAAATACACAGGATTCCACTCGTAAACTTATCTCCATAGGGCTTTTGCCCGAACCGGCTTCGGAGGCGGAGATCCGTATCAAAACGGAGGGCGACCGGGTGTGGATTCAAGGAGGCAGCCCGCAAAGTACCCTGTATGCCGTGTATACTTTTTTGGAGGAATATACGGGTTGTAGGTTTTATACACCCGAAGCAGAACTCGTGCCCAACCAGCCTGTTCTTACCCTGAAAAAAGGCTTGGATTACCGCTATATTCCGGAGATTACTACCCGTACGGTGCATTCCCGGCTTTATTATCAAGACCATTCGTTTGCCGATAAACGGAAAGTTACCTATGAGGCTTTTCCCTTTTATGTGCCTGGAGCCGGAGTACATACATTTCATCGCTTTATGCCCTCAGCGGTGTTTTACAAAGACCACCCCGAATACTATGCTTTACGGAATGGCAAAAGAATCCCTACCCAACTTTGCTTGAGTAATGAAGATGTGTTTCAGATTGTAAAAGATTCGGTGGCAGCTTATTTGGGTCGTCATCCGGATGCTCAGGTGATTTCCGTAAGCCAGGATGACAATCAACAGTATTGTCAATGCGAACACTGCCAGGCGGTAGACTTACGGGAAGGTTCACCCTCAGGATCGATGATAGAGTTTGTGAACAAGATTGCCGCATCCTTTCCCAATAAGATGATTTCTACTCTGGCTTATCAGTATACCCGTAAAGCTCCTCGACAACTTAAGCCCAGAGAAAATGTGTTGATTACCCTCTGTTCCATTGAGTGCGACCGCAGCGGCCCGATTTCGGAGAAATGTCAGGATTTTACCGAAGATCTGATCGCTTGGGGAAAAATTACCGATAAGGTACGGATTTGGGATTATACCACACAATTTACCAACTTTCTGGCTCCCTTTCCCAATCTTCATACACTTCAACCCAATGTGCAATTATTCCGAGATAATCAGGCGAAATGGGTTTTTGAACAACATAGCCATCACCCCAGCGAATTGTTTGAGCTCCGCTCTTACCTGACAGCCAAGTTGCTTTGGAATCCCGATCTCGACCAAGAAGCGCTTGTGAATGATTTTCTGAATGGCTATTATGAAGAAGCAGGGCCTTATGTAAAAAAATATATCGACCAAGTACATACAAGCTTAAAAGAGCATCCCGACTTTTTTCTGTTTTTGTACGGAGATCCGTCTCAGGCGTTTGATGCCTACCTGAATGCGGATTTGCTTTTGCAATACGATCAATGGTTTGATACGGCTGAAGAGGCAGTGATAAACCAACCGGAGGTATTACAACGAGTAAAAGCAGCACGCTTGAGCGTGGATTATGCCATTCTGGAAGCTTCCCGAAAGAACCTATCAAAATCATTTTCCCTGACTGAGCAAAATGAAAATGGGGAGTGGAGTGAACCTCTGCGTTTGCGAGAGCGCTTGGAGCGTTTCCGAAAGACTTGTCAGGAGCAGGACATCGTATTAATGAATGAAATGGGGTATACTGTTCAGGAATATCTGGAATTTTATGACCGTACCCTGAAAAGAGCACAACAGCCGAATTTGCTCCGTGGAAAGCCCGTAAAATTGCTGCAAAAGCCTAAAAAATATGCCAATGAAGATCCACAAACCTTGACGGACGGAGCTTTGGGCGGTGCGAACTTTTATGCCAATTGGCTGGGCTTTGAAGGGAATGACCTGGAAGCGGTCATTGATTTGGGTGAAGAAACAGAAGTGCGTGAGGTATCCTCCGCATTTTTGCAAGTGGTCAATCATATTGTCTTTTTGCCTCAGCGTGTTACCTATTCCTATTCCTTGGATGGAAATCATTACCAGTCCTTAGGCACGGTTTCTAACCCGGAGCCACTGAGTGCGAAAAGTAAAATTAATGATATTCAATATTTTACCCTTGAGGTTTCTCCTGTAAAGGTGCGGTATCTTAAAGTGGTTGCGGATAATATGGATACGGCTCCCCATTGGCATCATGGAGCAGGAATGCCATCCTGGATATTTGTGGACGAAGTAATGGCCCGATAAAAAAAGAGCCTTCCAAGTGATGAAGACCCGGAAGGCTCTTTTTTTACTTAAATTGTGGGTTGAGGGACCAATAGTCTTTTCGCATTCACAATATACACAACTTTGGATTACTTAATATCAATGTCAAAAGGAAGCCGTGCTTGTACACCTTGCTTGTATTTCAGGCCGTCAATGGTTTGATACACTGGATAAAACTCGCCCAACTCTTGTTTTAAAAAATACTGTCGTAGTTGTGTAGCCGAATCATCTAACAGGGATTCCAGGAAGCTCTTTTTTCTAGGGTAATACGTCACCTGGTAATCCTCTTTGACACCAGCCTTTTGAGCGGCAATTGCAACGGCCTCTTCCAGCCCCCCCAATACATCGACCAAGCCATTGGTTTTTGCTTGCTCACCGGTCCATACCCGTCCGGCAGCTAGCTTTTTGAGACTGTCCAGGCTCATATGTCTTCCTTGGGCGGCTTTGGAAGTGAAGTCTTCATATCCTTCGTCCACGATGGATTGGATAATGTCTTTTTCCAGTTGGCTGAATTCTTTGTTGGGGTTTCCGATGTCGGAGAGAAGACCAGTGTTGACCCCGTCAAAGGTGATTCCGATTTTATTTTCGAAAAACTTATTTGTCTGAAACAGCATGGCAAAAATCCCAATAGAGCCGGTAATCGTGTTGGGATGGGCCACAATGGTATCACAGGCCATGGCCATATAATAGCCTCCTGAAGCAGCCACATTAGACATCGAAGCTATCACAGGTTTTTCCTTTTTTAGCAACTCTACTTCCCGCCACATTACATCTGAAGCCAAGGCACTCCCTCCGGGGGAATTAATCCGCAATACAACAGCCTTGATTTTATCATCATTCCGCAATTTCCGCAAAATGCCGGCAAGCTTCTCTCCTCCGATCTTTCCAAAAGAACCGTTTCCTCCTACGATTTCGCCTTCACCGGTGACGACAGCCACTTTGTTATCTGAAAAATGAGGGGTAATGACCCGCTGGGCCTGGCTATACTTATTATAGGAAATGAAATTGATCTTGTCGTCTTCCTCCAGGGCCAGTTTGTCTTTTAAGGCTTGTTCAAACTGATCGTAATACAAGGTGTCTTGTAATAATTGGAAGCGAAGGGCATCGCCTGCATTTCTCACCAACATGCTGTCGGAAATGCTACGTAAACGATCTGAGGGTAACTGTGTGGCCTCAGTGATTTTATCCAAATAATGCCGGTACATGGATTCCAGGTAGCTTTGCGTCTGTTTGCGGCTTGCTTCGCTCATTTCTTGTTGGATAAAAGGCTCTACGGCACTTTTGTATTCGCCTACCCGGAAGATTTGCGGTTCAATCCCCAGGTTTTCAAAGAGCTTTTTAAAGAAGACTTGTTGAGAAGTAAAACCATTAAATTCCAAGAGTCCGCGCGGGTGCAAAAAGGTTTGATCAGACACAGAAGCCAGGTAATAAGCATCTTCTGACATAAACTTGCTATAGGTGTAAATAAACTTTCCGGATTCTTTGAAGTCCAACAAGGCGTTCCGGATTTCTTCCAGAATGGCATAACCTGTATTAGTATAGTTTAAATCCAGATAAATTCCCTTGATACGATCGTCCTCTTTGGCATTGGCAAGAAGTTCTTTTACTTCTTTCAATTCCATAGGGTTTTCCCTGTTGATCGGAAGACCTAACTCTTGAAAGGGATCTTTTTGCGTAAGTTCTTTTACGGAATGATTAAAATTGATTTTTAAAACGGAGTTGGCCTTTACCTTTACCTCATCTTTGGAGCTTTCGGCTACCATGACCAGACCCAATAGGGCAAAAAACAGCACGACAAAGGTGATCATGAGGCCCACGATACTTGCGAATACATATTTAAAGAATTGCGCCATAAATGTGTTTGGTTCTATGAGTTCCTTACTGTGTATAAATAGTAGAAACGTTGTTTATTTAAGTTGATATTAGAATTCCCTAGGGCAAATATATTACGTTTCCGTTCAGGATGGGGGTGTGGTGTAGGATTCTCTCATTATTTTGCTTGTTTTCAACAGTTCTTTCTGTGTTCCGCTTACTTTCCAGGACAGGCATTAGTGTATTGATCCGTAGATAGTAAAATTTAATACTCCTTTGCAATTAACAAAACAGAAAGGGATATTCGGTAGAATACGATACTTAAAAGGCAAAAATTGTCAGGTAACTTAATTGAGTAATTTTCGTTTGGATAAGTATTTTAAAATTGAAGCAGAACCTAATCCCCTTAAAAACCATGCATGTGCCCAAGCTACTGTCAACATTTGTACTAGTACTGACATCGCTTAGTTTGTTTGCCCAAGAGCCTTTCTGGACCGATTATGCTCGTAGAAAAGCAAAACTGCCCGAAAGCCGTTATTTGGTAGGCTTCAGTTCCCAAGCTCAGGTATCGGCAGCCCGCAAAGAGGATGCTATGGAGGCTTTGTTGGAAATGGCTAAAAAGCAGCTGGTTGAATCTGTTCAAGTGACCGTCAAAAGTATTTCTACCATGAATATTGAAAACCTGGATTCCAAAACCTTGGAGTATTTTAAACAAAGCAGTGTTTCTTATTCGAACTTAAATATTTCGGGACTGAAGACGGAAACCTATTACGATGCCAAAAAACAAGAAGCCTTTGCCATTGCTTATGCAAGACGTTCTGAGGTAACGGAAAACTACCGGCAGACGCTTCTCAAAAATCTACACACCTTGGAAAGCTCTTTGAAAGAAATAGGCCGCTATTTTACCGAAGAAAATCAGGAAATGGCCATTAAAACCTGTTTTGGCTCCCAAACTCTTTTCAGGGAAATCGAAGAAGCACAAACCATCATTATTGCCATGGGGCAAACTTCTCAGGAAGAGATCAAAGCGTCTATTGAAAAATATCATCTGTATCAAACACAGGTAAACCAATATTTGACTCAATTGACTTCTTATGAAAAACTGACACTCAATGAGGTAGCCTTTTATATCTCTGCGGGGTTTAAAGCGCAAATCGGCCGTCCGGTAGCCAGCACACAATTGTACAATTTTACGTATGAGAATACCCAAGTGGGCAGTGAGTTTTCCCAGCGCTTATCTCTGGCCCTTGAGCAGAAGTTGATTCAGGAAGGGGAATTTGAAATCGTGAAACCCACAGAATATTCGGAAAACTTTAAGCCCTTGCACTTGATTACGGGTACCTATTGGAAAGAAGCCAACCGCCTGAAAATTGTCGCGATATTGCGCAATGCCCGAAACGGCAAAGCCATTGCGAGTATGGAGGGATACTTGCCGCTTCAATGGCTTACACAAAATCAAGTGGATTATGTACCGGAAAATTTTCAACAAGCTCAGCAGGAGGAAAAAACGTTTGTGGAGGAAGCTACTAAGCATCAGGATTTTTATATAGACATGTGGACGAACAAAGGCAAGGATGGGTTGGTGTTTTCCGAAGGGGAATTGTTGAAAATATCCGTCAACACCAATGAGAGTTGCTACTTGCGGGTCATTTATCATCTGGCGGACGGTTCAAGGGTTTTGTTATTGGACAACTACTATATAGCAGATGCCCATACCAATACCACATATACCTTGCCTCATGAGTTTGAGTGTGCAGCTCCTTTTGGAGTGGAAACCTTACAAGTGAACGCGCAAACACGCAAATTTAAACCCTTGGAGGTAGAAGAAGAATACGGGTATGTGTTTATTCAGAATGATTTGGAATCACTGTTGGAAAACACCCGTGGTTTTGTAAAAGTAAAGAAAGTAAAAACTGCCGAAAAACGTTTGACGATTACCACTGTAGGACATAACTGAAAAGTGCAAAGCCGGTTTCGGAGCAAAATAGAAGTAGGTAAAATATACTCTGTAAAAGTTGTTGGGCCGCTTTAAATTAATTTATAAGTTTGCTCTGCCATTGCCTTGAAAAAGCGCTTTAACTTGATGGCAACCGCACTGTTCTAAATATGGGAAATAAACCGTTTTTTTACTTACTCCAGCTCCTGTGTACAATCAAAATCTTCTATTGAAGGTTCTACTAAATATGGGGTATTCTTGATGAAACAGGCAGTTTTAAGAAGGAAACTTAAGTGAGGCCTGAGGCATGAATCCGTATTTTTATTCGTAGTAATTAAAGAATTTCATTTTTTCAAAATATAAACTTAAAAGCAAACCCTTTGGTATTATGAAAGGTGTACAATACAACCTGTTATTTCAAACAGTATTTTTACTATTTTTACTCAATTCCTCTACATCATGTGCCCAGTCAGCAAGAAAGCTGCGGGTTGACGGAGAAAAGTATTTTGAAAGCCGACAGTTCGACCATGCCGTCACCAGTGCAATTAATTCATTGTACAAGAAGCCGGATAAAAATAAAAAAGCGCAAGAGTTACTACAGCTATCTTTTCCCCGGTTTGTTACGGATTATAAAGACCAGATTGCCCGGCTAAAGGCCTCTTCCAAAGATTTTCAGGATGACAAGACGGTTGATATGCGGAAGGAAATTGTGGTGAGATACGAGAAGTTGATCAATGTAGCAAAAGATATCCAAAATTTACCGCCGGAGGCATTTATAGTAAAGAGAAGCAAACCTATTAGTTTTGAGTATGAAGATTTTTACGAAAAGTTAGCTGAGGCAAAAAGTAAACTTAACAGTGGTATTGAAGATGCCGCTGAGTATCATTACCAAGAAGCTTTGCGCTTGATGGAGTTGGGTGGTTTGGAAAATAGTAAAACGGCTGCCAAAACCTTTAAAAAAGCAATGAGCTATGTACCTGACTACAAAGATTCAGCTGATAAGTATGAAACTGCCCGAAAAGCCGGAACGTTACGTTTGGCAATCATTCCTTTTGATAACAAAAGCGGTACAAGCCGGTATGGAGCCGTAGGAGAAATGATTACGGATAAAACCATTTCCACATTGTTCAAAGACAAGTCGGCTATGGAGTTTTTGGAAATCATTGACCGTGAACAATTAGAATTGGTGCTTCAAGAACAGAAGTTGGGTGTTTCGGGGATCTTGGATGACAATACATTGGTAGAGTTAGGTAAAGTATTGGGAGTGCATCAGATCATGACCGGTAGGATTACACAAATCATTTCGGACAGGGAAAAAGTCAACAAAAAGAATTATCCGGAAGAAAAGACCATTAAGGTAAAGGTAGGTACCAAAAAGAACGATAAAGGAAAAGAAGAAGCCGTGTATGCCGATCGCAAAGTGAAAGCTACGGTGACAATGTATAAAAAGGAAGCCGGTGCCCGGATGGAAGGGGCTTATAAAGTAATTGATGTGCAAACGGCCAAATTGGTAAAGAGTGACTCTTTTTCAGAACGCTACGATTTCGAATGTACTTGGGGGTCATTCTACGGGGATGCCAGAGCTTTGAGTTATAATTCGAACCGCTTGGTAAAACAGCAAGAACAAAACCCTTTGTCTGATGGAGAGCGGGTGAATGAGATGGGTAAAAAATTGGCTGTGAATTTGGCGAAAACGATAAAACAATACGTTCAGTAATCACCGGTTTGCCGGTGTGTGAAAAAGGGACTTCCTGAGCAGGAAGTCCCTTTTTTACTTTATCGAAGTAAGTACTTTGAAAAACGAGTTGAATGGGGTCGTGACTAGTGTTGATGAATTGAAAAATGTACCAAGGTCACTACCAACATCACCAAAGAAAAAATAGCGGCCACCCATAAAACTTGTTTGTTTCTTTGGTTCTTTTTCTGATGGTCTTCGTCACAAGTACAATCGTGCTCTTTGGAAGGCTGGCCGTAAACTTTGTAAAAGGCTACTCCCAAAAATGCAAAATTTGCCATAAGTAAATAAGGCTGCATATGGGTTAACCAGTCGAAGGAAGCTGCCATCCCTGAAATTCCTGCCAGCATCGCCAATAAGGGAACCACACAGCATAAGGAGTGGGCAAAAACAGAGGCAAGTAGGGTTGCTATAATGGAAAATTTTGAATTCATACGTACAGTGAATATTCTGTGTTGAATGGCTACAAAAGTATAAATAATTTTCTATTAATGAAACAGTATTGCATAAGCAATTTTATGTATTATGCAAATAAATTAAGAAAAAGTCGTCGAAAAGATTGATTTACTTTATGTTGCATTGTCCGCTCTCTGACATATGCCATTAAAAAATGATTGCCCAGGAACTTGTAGTATGGAGATGGTGCTTTCAGTAGGGAAGACACAGAATTAATGTTGTATTTAATTCATTGAAAAACAAAAGCAGTTATAGTTTAAACTTACACTACGAATGAATTTTCATTTGAATGAGTCTGTTTTAGGAGGACAATTTTTCCTGAAAAATTCTTGGGACGACTCGAATATTCAGCAACTGGACTGTTACACAATTTTTTGGAACAGGGGCGGAGAGGTACGCTACTCAGTAGACGGTCAGCATTTTATATTGCCAGCACATGCGCTGGTCTGTTTGTCACCCGGGCAGTGTGTGGCGTTTGAGACACAAAGTGCTCAACCGGTTGTGGTGCAGTTTAACAAAGAGTTTTATTGTATAGAATTGCATGAGCGGGAAGTCTCGTGTAACGGCTTGTTGTTTAACGGGATTTTGATGAATCCCATACTTACATTGAGTCCGGCCGATTCACTTTCTTTTCACTCCCTTTTGCAAGTAATTGTGGATGAGTTTCAGTACCAGGATAATGTGCAAACAGAAATGCTGCGTTTGCTTTTGAAGCGCTTTATCATCAAATGTACCCGTATTGCCAAACAACAAATGACCCATCAAACAGCAGTTGAATACATGGAGGTGGATATAATCCGTCAATTTTCCGCCTTAGTTGACAAGCATTTTCGAAAGTACCGTCAAGTAGCGGACTATGCCGAGATGATGCATTATTCACCCAAAACCTTATCCAATGTATTTAATAAGCTGGGTGAAAAAGCCCCTTCCGAACGCATTCAGGAGCGTGTGCTCTTGGAAGCCAAACGCATGTTATCCGTTACAGAGAAACCGGTTAAAGAAATCGCATATGATTTGGGATATGAAAGCGCAGCTCACTTCAGCAGGTTTTTTAAAAAACACATGGGGTATTCGCCCTCAGCATTTAAAGTCAATCGCTTGCAAGTAGCAGAAAAGGAAAAATAGACAAGTCTTTGGGAAGTTTGGCTATTTACGAGCGGCCTTTTTCAACGGAACTTTGAAGTATCAATTGAAAATGTTTAACCAAAAAATTAAGAATACCATGTCAACATTTAAAGTTCCGAGCAAAGAAGAAGTACAACCGGAAGCACAAGGCATTTTTGACCAGTTACAATCGAAGTTAGGGTTTGTGCCGAATTTATATGCATTCACCGGGAAGTCAGCCAATACTTTGGGTGCTTATCTCACTTTCCAGAACGAATTGACCAAAGGGGCCTTTAATGCCAAAGAAAGAGAGGCGATATTCTTGGCAGTATCGGAAGCAAACGGGTGCAAATACTGCCAGTCAGTGCATACGGTATTGGGAAAAGCCAATGGGTTTTCGGAAGAAGAAACAATCCAATTACGGGCCCTGAGTCATCCGGATAAAAAATGGAGCGTGTTAACCGCATTGGCAGCAGAACTCGTCACTGCCAAAGGCCGGCCTTCTGACAGTTTGTTGAAAGAGTTTTTCGCTTTAGGGTATGACGAAGCCGCTTTGATAGATTTGACGGCATTGGTCGTTGATAAAACTTTTGCTAATTATATTCATAATTTTTCTCAAGTGCCCATAGACTTTCCTTTAGCGAAGGATTTGACTGAAGTAGAAGTGTAAATTCATAAAGTATATCAGTAGTAAGAGGTCTTTCACTAAGACCTCTTTTTATGCCTTACAGATTTTAGTGTATAATTTTATGGAATCAAGTAATCTGTAAACTATTATTCATTATGAAAGAACCTATTACCTGGACAGATTTTGCCAAAGTAGATATGCGAGCAGGGACCATCGTAGAGGTGCAAGACTTTCCCGAAGCCCGGAATCCGGCCTATAAGCTTTTTATTGATTTTGGTGAAGAAGTGGGAATGAAAAAGACCAGTGCTCAAATTACTTCACTTTATCAAAAAGAGGAATTGGTAGGCAAACAAGTGATTGCGGTGGTGAATTTTCCTCCGAAACAAATCGCTAACTTTATGTCCGAATGTTTGGTGTTAGGAGTATTGGGTAAGGGTAAAGAGGTCATTTTACTACAACCGGGTAAAGACGTAGAAAACGGCTGGAAGGTAGGGTAAACATTTGTCAAAAGCAGGAAAAGAGAAGAAGAATATTTCCCAATCTCTTTTCCTTATTTGCCTTATATTTAAATCAAAAAGTTAAACAAGTCGAAGCGGTCGTTAAGCAATTCGTAGTTGATATTACGTTCGGTCATTCGCTGAATGAGGTCGGCAAAATCATCCGCTTGTTGCACTTCAATACCAATGATGGCAGGTCCCTTTTCACGATTGATTTTTTTCGTATATTCAAAATGTACGATATCATCTTTGGGGCCCAGTACTTCCGTGACAAACTCGCGCAAGGCTCCGGCCCGTTGTGGGAAACGGATGATAAAGTAGTGCTTCAAACCTTCGTAAAGCAAGGAACGCTCTTTGATCTCTTCCATACGGGTAATGTCGTTATTGCTTCCGCTAACGATACAGACCACGTTTTTGCCTTTGATTTGCGGTTTGTAAAAATCCAAGGCAGAAATCGACAAGGCTCCGGCCGGCTCCACTACGATGGCTTCTTCATTATACAGTTTCAAAATGGTAGAACATACCTTTCCCTCAGGTACCAACACGATGTCATCCACCACCTGTTGACTAATATGAAATGTCTTTTCCCCTACCCGTTGTACAGCAGCTCCGTCCACGAATTTATCGATGGATTCCAAGGTGACCACTTCGCCTTTTTCCAAGGAGGTTTTCATGGCAGGCGCTCCTTCCGGCTCCACACCGATAATTTTGGTAGAGGGGCTGATTTGTTTAAAATAACTTCCGACTCCTGACACCAGTCCCCCTCCTCCGATGGGGGCAAATAAGTAATCAATGGTTTGGTTGGTATCTTCCAGAATTTCCATACCCACTGTAGCCTGACCTTCAATTACTTTTTCATCATCAAAGGGATGAATAAATATGCTCTGATGCTTCTGGCAGTAAGCCATTGCTTCTTTAAAAGAGTCATCAAAGGTGTCGCCAATGAGTACGATTTCAATCTGGTCTTTGCCAAACATACGTACTTGTTTCACCTTTTGGCTGGGGGTAGGGCTGGGCATAAAAATCACTCCTTTGATCCCCAGTTTGTTACAAGCATAAGCAACTCCTTGGGCATGATTGCCCGCACTTGCACATACAATGCCTTTTTTCTGTTCTTCTTTGCTAAGAGATGCGATTTTGTTAAAGGCTCCGCGAATTTTATACGAACGGACAATTTGTAAATCTTCCCGTTTCAGGGAAATATTGGCCTGGTAGGTATCACTAAGGTTCAAATTGGGCATTAAGGCGGTGCGGGTTACTACCCCTTTGATCCGCATTTGTGCCTTGATCACATCTTCTATATCCGGCAATAGGGCTGTAGGTTCTTTACTCACTTTGTCATTAGTTATTGAAATACCTTACAAAGGTAAAGCAGTATCCAAAAGGATAAGCAGGGTTTGCGGGATTTTTACAAAGCTAAGCCTCTTTCAAATATGGTGATTTACCTTCAATAAGTACAAATTTCAAGTAGAATGAAAACGTTTGCATTACACTCTTATCAGTCATTTTCCAAAATCATCCTTAACTTTATTACAAGTTAAAATGTGGTTTTTCTTCTGGAGTCCTATGCTTAAATACTGAGAATAAACCATCATTTTAGTGCATAAAACACATTTCACCTTTTTGATTCACTCAAAATATAATACTGAGAATGAAATTCATTTACTTATTTACTTTTTTAGGTATTATTCAAGTTTTTCTTTCCTCCTGTGAAAACAAGAAAGAACAAACTACAAAACAGTCTCCGTTACGGCTATGGTATCAGGAGCCGGCAAATGTTTGGGAGGAGGCTTTGCCCGTAGGAAATGGCCGCTTGGGGGCAATGGTGTTTGGCAATCCGAAACATGAACGCATTCAACTCAACGAAGACTCCATGTGGCCTGGCAAGCCGGGGCAATGGGGGAAAACCAAAGGTTCACCGGAAGATTTAAAAGAAATCAGACAGCTTGTAAAGGATGAGAAGTTCCAAGAAGCGGACAAATTGTTGGTGGAGCGTTTTTCCAGAAAGAGCATGGTCCGTTCCCATCAAACATTAGGCGAGTTGTTTTTGGACTTTGCACACGATAGTGTTATTACAAATTATCAACGGGAATTGGATCTGGACAAGGCTGTAGTGACCACTACCTATCAACTTGAGGGGTACCCCGTCACACAAACTGTATTTGCCTCTCATCCGGATGATGTTTTAGTGATAAAGTTGGAAACCGAGCATCCGGAGGGTTTGGCTTTTAATATCCGACTGGAACGCCCGAAAGACGGGGATTGGGAAACGGCCACTACCGAATGTATGGACAAGCATACCTTATTGATGTCCGGGCAAGCAATGCAATCAGAGGGTATGGTGGATTCTCAGGAAGCACCTTTGCAGGAAGGGGTAAAATTTACCACCTATTTGAAGGTGCTCAATAACGGAGGTGAAATAAGCCCGGAAAATAATCAGTTGAAAGTGAGTAACACTCAATCTGTAACCTTGCTTTTAGTGGCTAATACAGATTTTTACCATGAGGATTATAAAGAAAAAGGGAAGGAACAAATGGTACAGTTGGAAAAAATAGCTTATCAGAGTTTATTGGCCAGCCATATCAAATCCCATCAAGAATTGTTTCAACGAGTGCAATTGGACTTGGGTACAGGGACTTTGGCCGACTTGCCTACCAACCAACGGGTGGATTCGGTAAAAGCCGGAGCCGAAGATCCTGATTTAGCGCGTTTGTTGTTTCAATACGGTCGTTATTTGCTGATCAGCTCCTCTCGGCCCGGAACGAATCCGGCAAATTTGCAGGGTATCTGGAATCAACATATCAAAGCCCCCTGGAATGCAGATTATCATTTGAACATCAATTTGCAGATGAACTATTGGCCAGCCGAAGTAAGTAATTTGAGTGAGTGCCATGAGCCTTTATTTGATTTTATAGACCGTTTAGTAGAGAATGGAAAGCTTGTAGCCAAAGAGCAATACGGTTGCCGTGGGTTTATGGTACACCATGCTACTGACCTGTGGGCAACCGCATATATGCGGGCGGCACAACCGTATTGGGGAGGCTGGCAACATGGAGGAGGTTGGTTGATGCAACATCTTTGGGAGCATTATCAGTTTACTCAGGATAAAGAGTTTTTACAAAACCGGGCGTATCCGGTCTTGAAAGAAGGAGCTTTATTTTACATGGATTGGCTTCAAAAAGCTCCGAACGGGGATGAATTGGTTTCCTATCCTTCTACCTCTCCGGAAAATTCATTCATTGCTCCCAACGGGCAACAAGCGGCAGTCAGTATCGCTGCAGCCATGGACCAACAAATCATTGCCGAGGTGTTTGACAACACTTTAGCTGCGGCTGAAATTTTGGGAATTGAAGATGCATTTATAAAAGAACTGAAGGAAAAACGAGGCAAGTTGCGTTCCGGGACCGTAGTGGGACAGGACGGCCGCTTGATGGAATGGAGCCAGCCGTATGAAGAACCGGAAAAGGGGCACCGGCATATGTCGCACCTGTATGCGTTCCATCCGGGAGATGATATTACCAAAGAAGGAACTCCGGAACTGTTTGAAGCAGTAAAGAAAACGTTGCAATACCGCTTAGACCACGGTGGTGCCGGAACGGGCTGGAGTCGCGCTTGGTTGATTAACTTTTCTGCTCGTTTACAAGACGGAAACATGGCGCATGAGCATATTCAGTTGTTGTTACAAAAATCCATTTTTAAAAACCTGTTCGATGCACACCCTCCTTTTCAAATAGATGGGAATTTTGGCGTAACGGCCGGAATTGCCGAGATGCTATTGCAATCGCACGAGGGTTTTGTGCATTTGCTGCCGGCTTTGCCTGCTCAGTGGCCTGATGGAAGTGTGAAAGGCCTAAAAGCAAGAGGGGGCTTTACAGTGGACATTACTTGGAAGAATGGAAAAGTTACGGATTATGCCATTCAGTCAACTGATGGAAAACCTTGTGTCGTCTTGGTCAACGGGAAAAAGAAATCCATTCAATCCTCAGTCTTGTAGAAAGGATGCTTTGATTCAGCCATCAGTATTTATCCTGATGGCTGAACCTATTTGCTGATCCAACGTTCCAAAATATCTCCCACGAAATATGCCAGAACAGCTGCGGAAACGCCTAACAAGAGGGTTTCAAAAATGCCCTTCCATCGGCTGGTTTGATTAATATAGGATTTTAAAAAACCTATAAATATAAATGCCAAGGAAGTCAACAGGCAAGAAATCAGAAAAGCATGTGCCAATACTTTTTCTGTAAAGTAACTGAAAACATAACTCAACAACGGAATAAAACCTACGGCCAAAAAGGATAAGAAAGTAGTGGTAGCGGTGGCCAATGGAGATTTATGATCCGGAATCATGCCTAATTCATCCTTCATCATCACATTTACCCAGCGGTCTTTATCCGAAGTGATTACTTGTACCACTTCTTCCAAAAGTTCTCCTTCAAAGCCTTTTTCCCGGTAAATTTGCCGGATTTCCTCTTTTTCTTCTTCGGGCATGTGTTCGACTTCCCAGTATTCTACGCGTTTGTGTTTTCGGTAATTTTCCAATTCTGATTTGGTAGAAAGGTAACTGCCTACAGACATGGAAAAACCATCTGCAATCAAATTGGCAAAACCCAGAATAATGGTGACTGTGGCGCCTAATTCTGCACCGGCAGTCCCTGCTACTACGGCAAAAGTGGTGACACTGCCATCAATTCCTCCATAGACAAATTCGCCCAAATGCTTTTGAAATGTCTTCAAAAAACCATTGAGTCGGGCTCCGTGGATTTTATCTTCCTGATGTACTTGCATATCAAAAGAAGTGGTTTGCTTCAGGCTGTACAATTTTCTTGTCTCTCCTTGGAAAGGCTGCTGCTCAGGGTTTCCAAAGGATGCAATTTAGACATGCTCTAAGACATAATTTACACAAGCTTTTTAGAAAGGAGAAATTCTTTTAGTTTTTTTGATGTGCAATAAGAGGCCTTCCTAAGCTTTCGGGAAAGGTTTCAGTTTCTCTTTTGTTTCGGGCAATTCACTCCTGAATCATTGTCCAAAATAAGTAAGGGGAATGTTGGGTGCTATTTTTAAAGTTTATCGTATAGCTCTTTTACTTTTACTCTTTGTTGCTCTTCTTTTTTGTTGATTTCGTTTTGAATAATGATTTCTGCTTTATGAAAAAGCGAGTGGGTAGAATCAAAATAATAAATTTCATATTCTACACTATCCTCTACTAGAATAACATTTCCTTGTGAGTCAATGATTTTCTGACTTTTAAAATCAATGGCTTGGTTCAAGTATTTTTCTTGTAAAATACTTTGGACTTCCTGTTGGTTTGGGACCGGAAGATGAGGGAAAGTGTATTTATAAAGGAATAGTTTCTCTTCGGAAAAGTGGAATTCACACTTTACCCTAAAGCCACCAATTAGCATTTTATAAAAAAATATGGATGTTTTGAGTGGTAAACCTTGCTTGAAATTAATGATGGGTTTACCCAGGATTTTTTTGACTTCCTGTTCCGTATTTCCAAAATGAGGACGGGAGGCTGACGACATGATCTTGTCAGTCCGTATACTATTTTTTTGAGTGCTTTTTTTACATAATTCTATGTATGTTTTAGGGTTTTTATACGATTCTGCAATTCGTTCATAATGGAAATACCTACTAGGGTAGTAATTTCTATTTTGCAGATAAGTATCTTTTATGAGCAATCTGCTCATTGTCTTCTTGAAACGATGTTTAAATTTGCTCATGAGGTCTCGTTAGTCTGTAACGGACAAGGCTATCAGGAGTGTAATTGCCTATTATTTTTTTCAAAGTTAGTTAAAGTGAATAAGCCAATGAATGATTGAGGTCACTCTGTTCTATGACATTTTTTATAAGCACAGAGTGCACTAATGGTTCATTTTCTTAGAAATTACTCTACATAAATTGTGGAATCCGGGTGCAATTTACAAACTCCTTGAGCTCATTTGAAAATGAACAAATGATAATTTTTAGGTAAAAAGTACATGCCCCTTTTAAGAAAGCATAAAGTTTCTTTTGTAAAGGAATAAGCATAAGAAGGTGTCTGAAATTCGTTGCGGGGAGCCCCCCCTTTGATGGCAAAAAGTCTCGATTTAGGGTTCTCAGAATAGCATTATTTGACGGGAATATACTAAGAAGAAAAGTGGCTGAAAGAGTCAGGTTGATTGGTAGACTCTTTCAGCAGTGGAGTGATTTACAGGATTGTCTTGATCACGCCCCCGTCAGCACGTATGGCTGCTCCATTGGTAGCAGAAGCCAATGGACTGGCCAAATATGTGACCATATGAGCGACCTCATCCGTAGAGGTAAACCGTTGGATAAGAGAGGTAGGTCTTGCCTCTTTGAAAAATTCCTGTTCAATGGTTTCCACACTTTTGTTTTGTTGAGTAGCCAAATCTTTGACAAAGCCCTCCACGCCTTCGGATTTGGTAGGGCCAGGCAATACGGAGTTTACGGTTACTTGTGTGCCTTTGGATAATTCTGCTAACCCACGGGCTACGGCCAGTTGGGCTGTTTTGGTAGTGCCGTAGTGAATCATTTCTTCAGGAATTTGTACAGCCGATTCGCTGGAAATAAACAGGATCCGTCCCCAGTTTTTTTGCAGCATGACAGGGAAGTAATGTCTGGATAAACGTACACCACTCAGTACATTGACTTCAAAAAAATAAGACCAATCCTCATCGGAAATGCTTTCAAACTCTTTAGGCTCGAAAATCCCAACGTTATTGATCAGGATATCTACTTCGGGTTCTGATTGCAGTAATTTTGCAATAGAATCTTTTTGAGAAAAATCCACGGCATATCCCTTCAATTGAGCTTCGGGTATTTTCTTTTTTATCCTTTCCATCGCCTCGTTTACCCGTGAAAGGCTACGACCAGTGATAATGACTTCGGCACCCTCTGCGGCCAGTTGTTTGGCGGTTGCATAGCCAATGCCTGCCGTAGAGCCGGTAACCAGTGCTGTTTTTGCTTTAAGTTGTAAATCCATGTGGTTGATAGGTTTGTATGTTGGAATGTTGTATTGTCGAATAGGGTAATGACAGAAAGGCCTCCCTGGCAATCAAGGTTTACCAAAACTATGAAAAAGAGCATTTTCAGCCATTAACTTGATCTGTTTCCCTACTTTCGCTAAGCGGGTGCAACGAAGTATAAAATTAGTGAAAAACAATTAGAAGGAGGGAGGAATGCCAAGAAGGTTGGCGGTCAATTTTTGAAGGGATGATTGGATAATACAAAACAAATAAAAAAGGGGGCTGATTTCCAGCCCCCCTTTTACCTACATCTATTAACAAGATAATCATTAATAAGACCAAAGTGTCGCTTCGTATTCCATTAATTTGTACAAAGCTTCTTGAGACTTAATCAACCCTCTTTTCCCCTCTCCATAAATATCTACAATTCGATTGTCGCGAGGGTTTTCATATTTTACCAGTAAACCATCGTACAACCTCAAGTCAAAAGCATGCTCTAGACTCATGTGAGCCGCAGCGTTTTGAGAATTGAACCATACCGCATTGGGATCGTTTCTAAATACATTTTCAACGAGCTCTTTATAGCTAAAAGAGGCTAAAACTTTATCGATGCCTGTTGGGTTTACTTCCGAAGGAATTAGTATCGTGATCGCCAAGGGATCGTGAATCATTCTGGAGCGTCTTTTATCAAAGATCAAATCTTCTTTTAGCTCGATTACATATAGTTGCCTGGCTAAGTACTCTTCCGGGCCCAATTCTACGGTTTCATTGGTATTGGTTCCCCAGTTGGCATTTTCTTCCTGAGTACTTTCCCAGTTATCTTCAAACATGATTTCTTCCCGTTCTGTTTGAGGAATTCGTAAGCCTTGGATAAATTCCTCTTGGCTCATACGCGTACTCAACGAGTCGTTTTTAAAAGGTTGCAACTTACCCGACTTCACTGCATCAATGATGACTTTTGTAATCTCCCTGTTCTGGGCATAGAACCCGGAATTGATTTTGCTTCGCAAGTCAATTCGAAACCACAAAGATTTTTTCCACATGATATCATGGGATCTTACCGGTCTCACGGATTGTGCATTGTATTGGTTGTCGGTTGGTTTGGGATTGCTTAATTGTGCATAAGAGGTTACAGTCCCTAGCATTATCACCACAAAGCTGGTAAATCGTATGATGGACTTCATATTCATTGAATGCGTTTGGTCTTTAGTTATAAACACTGACTTCATAATATAAAAAGTAAATATTATGCCATTCTTATAAGAAATGAGAAATAAATTACTTTTAACATCGTTTGAGCTTCTTATTCTAAAAAATTTACCACTTAATATACCTTTTGTGCCATTTGCACCCAGTGACAGTAGGGTGTTGTATATATAACTGAGTTTAAACTAAAAAAGTAGGTCCACCGGAAAAAGAAAACCCCAATCTTTGTTAAGAAGATTGAGGTTTGTGTATTAAAAACGAGAGCATGGATTACACTTTATTTAATGCCTCATGGTACATGTGGTCTTTCCCATATATATCTTCGTACAACATCAGATTGCCCTGTTCATCTACCCAAGCCGTCATATACACTAAATATACCGGAATTTGTTGGTTCAGCCGGATACTTTTTGTTTCATGGCTTTTGATAAGTTTGTTAATTTCCTCTTTTGCCAAGACATCCTGATTTTCCAAAATATCAGTGGCTAAGGCGATGGGGTTTTCTACCCGGATACAGCCGTGGCTAAAAGCCCGGTGTGCATAGTAAAATTTGCTTTTTGAAGGGGTATCGTGCAAGTAGATATTCCAGGGATTTGGCATATTGAACTTTACCATACCCAGGGCATTGCCCGGTCCCGGCTTTTGCCTGATTCTGACTTTGGTATAATCAATGCCGTTATTCCAATCGATATCACTGGTTAAGTCCAATTCATCATTTGTGCCCCAGCCTCCTACTAATTCATAGTTCTTCTTGCTGAGGTATTCCGCATCTTTACGGGCTTGCGGACTGATTTCATTTTTGGCGATGGAGTAGGGTACATTCCAGTACGGGTTAAACACCAGGTTGGAAATGTTACGTGTCAGCATGGGAGTACGGTGCTTTTTTGCTCCGACTACCACCTTGTGTTGTCTCACTACTTGGTCATTCCTGTAGTAGCGTAAATTGTATTCGGGAATATTGACCCAGATATACTGGGAGTTGACTTGTTGTTGGTTTGGAAGCCATTTGAACCGGTCCAAATTTATTTCTATTTGGCGTAAGCGATCTTCCACCGGAATATTAAGGTTATATAAGGTGTTTTTACCGACCACCCCGTCAGTCTTTAAACCGTGTCGGTTTTGGAATTTTTTTACGGCAATTTCTACAATGGAATCATAGATATCCCCGGGTAAATGTTGGTCGTGGAGATCATTGGTGACCGAAAGCCGTTGTTTCAAAGACTGAACAATCGAACTGGTATCTCCTACTTCTATATTCAAAATACTGTCGGGCACAGAAGGCCAGCCCCCATGTAATGCAATTTCTTCATAGTTGCGCTTATAGGTTAAAAGCTGTCGATAGACCTGATGTTGAGGTAACAGGCTGTCCAGTGTTTCCTGGAAATGGGCCGTTGCCTTTAAGTGGTTGATAAAGAGTTGGTCGATTTCCGCATACCTGGCCGAAATGTACCACTCGGAATTCTCCATTGATTCAGGCGTGACGTATCCTTTCAGGTTGTATTGAGCCTGTTGGATAAAGGCCTTGGACAAAGCCAGTTCTACTTCTCCGTAAACGGAAGCCGGAACATTGTTTTCTCCCGAGGTTTGTAATTGCCCTAACTTCCCATAAAAACTCTCCGTCAGGATTTTTTGAGGGTATGGGCATTGCTGAAGATATTGTAAAAGCTCTTTCGCCCGGCCATTGAGTTCGCCTTGCCGGGTTAACCAAATGGATTGAAAGCCTTGGGTTTGGTATACGGCATATAAAATCTCTTCAACACTAAAGGGCTTATTTTGAGTATTGATTTCAGGAGTTGCTACTGAAAGTTTGATATAAGTAGATACTTTATGAGGAATTTCATTAGGAAATGTTTGTGACAACCCCTCACTTATATGAAGTGAACTTACAGCATAAACAAAGAGGAACAATTTGCTAACTGGTTTCATTGTTAACTATCAATTCAAGAAATTTATAAATGGTAGTTTATTTATAATTTGGTAATACGTAATGTACTAATTAGAGTTGGTTCAACTCTAAGGAAGGTTGGTTGTCTGGATAGTTTATTAGATGGGTATTTTATTCTGAAGTAAATCCTAAAGCAAAGATATTAAAAAGAATCAGAGAGTTTTGTTAATAAAAGTTTTTAACGAAAATAGATTGTTAATGAATCTTAACAGTGATTTGCTTTATAAAAAGAATGCCTCCCTGCGGATTTAAAAAAGATTCTTTGGTTACGAAGGGGCTTGAAAATAATTGACTAATAGCAAGGATTTTCCTAACTTGATCGGATCGCTAACCCTCAATGTTGAATAAGCCATGAAGTTCTTGTTCCTTTATTGTAGCCTTTTGTTTGTCTGCTTCCGGTATACTGCAAATGCCCAGCAAACTCCTTCCTTACAATACCAACTGGACAGCGTAAATGAACAAGTGAGGCAGTTGCAAAAACAACTGGCTGAAGAACATTATACCCGCATTCCCAATAATGATTTTGACGAACGGCTAGAGTATAAAATTTCCAATCAAATGCAATCCGAGTTTCTGTTTTGGGGTACCGGAATGATTGCCTTTTTTGGGCTGATAGGGGGAATATTGGCCTTTGCCGGCGACAAATTAATGAATGACCGGGTGGAAAAGGTGGTTCGGAAAGAATTGAGTCATTTAAAAGATCAGTTGGTTTCGGATATTCACCAAAAGATAAAAGATGTGGAAGGCTCTTTGGAAAAGGAGTTGAGCCATGTGGAAGCCAGTTTGACCGAAGTAATGAATTTTACGCTGGAATCGAAGAAATTTATCTACCAGCAAGAATTGGAGAAGCTGCGTAATGAAGTCAACAAAGCCCCGAACTCCACAGATGTGATGCATCGACTACAGGAGTTGTTGCGCAAAGCCGAAGAAATTCGGTACGAAACGTTGATTCCTTTAATTGTAGAAGAGTTGACTTATGTATACTATGCCAGCCGGAAGTACAAAGACTTGGAAAAGTTGATCTCTACCTATGCCAAAGATTATCGTTTGAAAGAAACGACTTTGGTGAATGCCGCCTTGAGTTGTATCAATGATTATGAATCCTACGGATCCAAGTCCAAGCGGGAAAAGGGGCTGGAGTATTTGGAATTAGCCTTGGATCAAGTGTCGGGTTATGGTGAAGCTCAAGGATTGAAACTACAGGTCTATATGATAGACTATTCCCGGGCAAAGGTGGAACAAGAGAAAAACATGGCCCTGAAAGGTGCCCAAGGGGTGCTGGATGAAATTGTATTCGCCTATTCGGATGTTTCGGCTGGTGAAACGTTGCGAAGGTTGAGCCGGGATCATAAAAACAAAGCTTTTGCCAAATATGTGGACTTATTGCACAATCTCTTTCCTGAAGAAATGAAAAAAATGGAGGAAAGAGCAACAAATTACAATCATTTGCTTCAAGAGGCCAAGTCGGGAAATTAAGGGAGTTTTTACCGGCTCAATGAAAATTTGCCCCGCTTGAGTCAGTTTCTTGCAGGTGCTCAGTATATTAGACTTAAAGTTTGTCTTGAAAATGGAAAAAGTGAAGGAATAATTGTATGAAACACATTAAAACGTTCCTCGCTTTTAGGTTATTTGATAAAAAGGTATAAACTTTGTGTCAGAGTTAATATTTTGAACTCTCAATGAACTTCGTTTGAGAGATGGCAAATATGCGATTTTTGTGGAGCTAATCTAGCTTTTTATCTTTGCTCGGGTTAAATTGACGATTAGTTTTACAAATTTTTTTCCCCTTCCTGCAAAGTACAACTACTAACTTAAATTATAGAACTGAGGTTATTAATTTTTTTTGAGGAATAGTTATGAAGAATGTTAAGCTTATTGTCTATATCACTTGTCTTTCATTGTTAAGTTTTAGCTCTTACAGTCAAGACGCGAGTGAGTCAGATAAGAAGACCGAGACAACTACTCAACAAACCCAAGTAGATACACAGAAGAAAACCTCTACACCAAAGAAAAAGAGGACGGTGCAAAAAAAACAAGAAGATGAAGAGCCTACGGCTTTCGGAAGCTTGGATGATCATTTCAAGTATTTGAAAGACAAATCCAATAACTACGAGACGTACAAAGTCATCAAGAAAAACCGCTTGGAATCTTTCTGGAATGTAGTGACGGATTCCGTCCATGAATTGAAAGGTAAGTTGGACGAAGCTAATCAAAAAATTGTAGCGCAACAAAGCAATATTGAGCAGTTGAACGGCAATCTGAAAACCAGAGATCAGGCCTTGGAGGAAAGCAACTATTACAGTGACCATATTAAAGTCATCGGGATTGATTTTTCAAAAGGCTCGTATATCACTATGAATTTTGTAGTCATCATTGTACTGATTGCAGCCGTTGGAGTGATTTTTTACCGTTTCAGAGATGCCAATATGGTAGCTACGGAGAAGCGCAAAGAATACGATGATATTGTAGAGAATTTTGAAGAGTATAAAAAGCAAGCCCGGGAAAAGCAAATTAAGTTGAAGCGGGATTTACAAACCGAGTTAAATACGGTAGAAGAATTAAAACAAGAAATTACGGCTTTAAAAAATAAAATGCTTACTTAAGCAAGCTTTTGTAATTGATTTGAAAAAGCCCGGGAAATATCCCGGGTTATTTTTTTGCCCTATTTGCGGAAAGGGTATTATTCAAAAGGCTGATCGTGTCTGGCTTTGGGCTTGGCTTTGGGAAGTTTGATTTCAAAAATGGTAAACTTATTTACTTCACTTTTTACCGTGACAGTGCCTCCAAGTTTATCAATCGCCTTTTTGACGACATAAAGCCCCAGGCCATTGCCTTTTGACAGCTCTGAGCCTCTGAAAAACATATTGAATATTTTGGGCAAGTGTTCTTTGGGGATACCGGAACCATTATCGGCCACATTTACCCGGATATAAGGCCCTTCGTCTTTAGCATTCACTAAGATATAGGGCTCTACTTTATAGCTTTGGGAGCGGAAGGTAATGGAATTTTCAATCAGGTTGCTTAAAATCATTTTAATAAGCTTTTCATCCGAATGGATATTAAATCTTCCATCCATATCCACCTTTAATTGGATCTTATTAGGCGACAGTAAAGAGTCAATAGGGATGCGTATTTCATCCAGAAGTTTGTGAAAATCAATAGGGACAGCATCCAGGGCTGAGCGATTGATAACATTGATCATTAGCAATTTATCCAAAGTGCTGTCCATGTCGTGAGCAGTGCTTTCCAATTGATCCAGATAGGAAAGAGCCGTATCTTCTTTAATGTCCAGTTTGGCGATATTTGTTAAGCCTGTTAGTCTGGCCAAGGGTCCTTTTAAATCATGAGAAGCCCGGTATACAAACAAATCCAATTCTTCATTGGCTACTTTCAGGTCTTCGTTGGCTTTGCGGAGTTTTTTAGTTCTTTCATAGACTTGCTTTTCTAACTCCATATTCATCCGTTGTAATTCTTCATTGGCAGCCTTGAGTTGGTCTTTTGCATCGATGTATTGTTGGGTGCGTTTGCTAACAACTTTTTCCAGTTTTTCATTTTCCAGCTCTAGTTTTCTGACTCTGTAACGAATATACAGATATACCAAAAAGGCAAGGATGAGCACCACCATGCCAATAAACCAGGGTTTTTTCCAAATAGGAAGAGCTACTTCGATATGTAAGGTTAAGGGCAATGTACTGGCAATGCCATCGCTATTGAATGCCTTTACCTGAAGGGTAAACTCACCCTCTTCTACTCTGGGGTAAGTAATCTGGTTAGAGGCACTGGGCTCTGTCCAGTCAAGGTCATAGCCTTCCAGTTTAGAAGTGTAAGTAACTTTCCCCGATTCTTTCAAACTCACTCCTCTGAATTCAAATTCCATTTTGTATTGGCCGTAAGGCAACTGAAGGTTTTCGGTAAGAGGAATGGGCTCGTCATTGATTTTTATCGAAAGGAGGTTGATTTGAGGCGGGAATGTGTTGATTTGATCGTCTGCTATATTGTACCGGACAAGCCCTTTGTCGGAGCCAAACCATAGGTTGCCATTTGTATCTTGTACGGCGGCATTATTATGAAATTCATTTTCGATACCTTCCTTTTCCGTATAGGTTTTGAAATGATCTTCCCCATATACTAGTTTGCTGAGGCCATTGCGATGCCCAACCCAGATGTTGTTTTTGGTATCGGTAATGACACTGTAACAATAGTCCGACAGTAAGCCATTTTCACTGGTATAGATGGTAGGGTGAGCGTTGACAAATTTCAATAGCCCGTTCCCGGCGGTTCCCAGCCAAAGATTACCTTGTTGGTCTTCGGTGATGCACCGGATGTTGAGCAGAGGAGAGGAGTTGTGAATAGCAATCCGTTCCACCTGTTTTTCTTGGTCTATAGCGATGAGAAAATTTCCTTGTGTTCCTACGTATACCTTATTGTTTGTTGTAGACTTATAAAGACAGTTGATCCGGTTGTGAACCAGTCCTTTTTGTGTGTTGATGGTATCCAACACTGTACCTTGTGGGTTGAGAATATAGATGCCTTCTTTGGTGCCTGCCCAAATGTGCCCTTCATACTCGATAAGGTCTGTGATAAAGTTTGCCGGGTTATTGGAAGAGTGCATGACCTGCCGGAGTACTTTATTGCTGGGGTTAAACTGAAACAAGCCATTGCTTTTTGTACCTACCCATAGAGTGCCGTTTTTACTTTGAAGGATACTGCTGACTTCTTTGGGTTGTTGAGAAATAACTTCAATATTGTTTTGTTTTTCATGCTCAACACCCGGTATTTTCAAAATGCCATTTTCAGTTCCCAACCATTTGTTGCCGGAAGAGTCAATGTTTACAGAAAAAACCTGGTTACTCTTTCCTAAATGTTGAAATTGGTAAAACAAGAAGTAGTTGATGTCTAGTTTGAACAGTCCGTCACCTGTTGAACCCAACCAAATATTACCTTCCCGGTCTTCAAAAATTTTCCGGATGTTTTGAGTGGCGAGCCCACTTTGAGGTTGATATAAGAATTGTTCCTGTATTTGAGAGGCATTTTTTGTCAGTATTAATTTTGAGACTCCTTTTCGCAATTCGCTGACCCAGAGTTGGTCTTGCCCAATGACTTGTATGTCCAGAATATGTTTGAAATCCTTACTTAGGAGAGTCGGTTTTGCACTTTTTTGTGTTGTAGATAACTGAAAAATACCTTGCTCTTCCGTTCCGATCCATACCTTTTGATTGTCTGTTGATGTCAGACAAGTAATCTTTTGACCTTTTAAACTTTCAAATTGATAAGGGGCATTCAGTTCTTCCCTCTCCAGTTTATAAGAGAAGAGGCCCTGATCGGTTCCGAGAAGGACTCTTTGATCGGGCAAAAATGCAATGGAATAGGTTAAGAATTTACTTTTCTCTATAGGCACTTTGCCTAGCCGGGCATGGCTTTTATCCACCAGGAAGATTCCGTTGTTCAGTGTGACGACCCATATATCGTGGTTTGTATCTTCAATAATTTGGGTAATAGGGCTGGCAATTGTCCCTTGTGTATTGATAGAACGGAACGTTTTTCCATCTTTCGAAAGAGAGAGGCCTCCTTGATGATGGCCAAACCATAAGGTGTTATCGGAGGAAAGGTAGGAACTGGTGACATAGTTTTCAGCCAGTTTATTTTGTGTGGAGAACCGTTGAAAGGAAATGCCATCGAAGCGTGCCAAGCCATCTCCCGTGCCAATCCAGATAAAGCCATGTGCATCTTGTATGAGGGTATAAACAAAGGATTGCGGTAAGCCATCACTGGTCAAATACTGGTGAAATTTGTAAAACTGAGCCGATGCAAAAGAAGAGATGAAAAAGCATAGACAACCAAGCAAGTATTTACCTGCTGTCAGATGGAAGTTGAATGTTAGTTTCATTGTGTATATCCTGGATTAGTTATACAATTCTAAAAGTAGTAGTTTAGGTCAAAAGGCTGAGCTAAGTTGTTTCTGGTAAGAAAGGCAAAAGCAGCGCTTTGTATGAAGAAGCAACTTGGCTATCAGTAACTCACAGTATGTACGCGTTGATGTTTTACTCTGACTTTTTTCCTTACCGGTGAATAGTATTATCCTAAAGTTACAAAAATCAAGTTTAATAATTTTAGAGTTATCCTCCATATAATTTTAACCGGGCCTAACACTTATTAACTTCTTTTTGGCATCTAAGAAGAATTATTGAAAGGTAGTGGGGTTTCTGAAAGGTAAAATATAAAAGAAAAGCCCTTGCACTAGTGCAAGGGCTTTTTCACTTGAAAAAGGTATGTTTTATAATACTTCTTCCAAAGAAGTATATTCCAAATCAAAGGCTTCGGCCACTGCTTGGTATACTACTTTTCCCTGGATGATATTCAGTCCTTTTTTCAGTTCTTCATTTTCCCTACATGCTTTTTTCCAGCCTTTTTCAGCCAGTTGTAAGGCATATGGTAAGGTAGCGTTGGTCAAGGCCAGAGTAGAGGTGTAAGGAACGGCTCCTGGCATATTGGCCACGCAGTAATGAACCACATCGTCAATAATGAAGGTTGGGTTTTCGTGGGTAGTCGGTTTACAGGTTTCGATACACCCGCCTTGGTCTACGGCAACGTCAACCAATACCGTACCCGGACGCATTTCTTTCAGCATATCTCTTGTAATCAAATGAGGGGCTTTTGCGCCAGGAATCAATACAGCACCCACAATCAAGTCTGCTTGTTGGATCAAAGAACGAATGTTGTATTCGTTAGACATGATGGTGTTTACGTTTGCCGGCATGATATCTTCCAGGTAGCGCATTCTGGCTAAGTTAACATCCAATATAGTGACATCAGCTCCCAAACCCGCAGCCATTTTTGCCGCTTCTGTACCCACTACTCCACCTCCTAAAATCAGTACTTTTGCCGGAGCAACGCCAGCAACGCCTCCTAACAAGATTCCTCTACCTTTCATGGTTTTTTCCAGGTATTTTGCACCTTGTTGAACCGACATTCTACCAGCTACTTCAGACATTGGGACTAACAATGGCAATGAGCGGTCAGGTTTTTCTACGGTTTCATAAGCCAAGCAAACCGATTGGCTGTCAATCATGGCTTTGGTCAGAGGCTCATAAGACGCAAAGTGAAAGTAAGTGAATACCAACTGATCTTTCTTGATCAATTTGTACTCAGGCTCGATAGGCTCTTTCACTTTCATGATCATTTCAGCGATCTCATAAACATCTTCTATGGTTGGCAATACACTGGCTCCGGCCTGTTGGTATTCTTCATCGGTAAAACCGCTTCCTTCCCCCGCAGTTGCTTGCATATACACCGTATGTCCCCGCTTCACAAATTCTTTGACACCGGCTGGGGTGAGAGCCACCCGGTTTTCATTTGTCTTAATTTCCTTTGGTACTCCAATAATCATTTTATGCCTTGTTTATGTTTAAGTTAATTTATTGACTATTGATCGCAAACATAAGTATCAAATTTTAATTTTTTATGGCTTTGATACAGGGAAATTACACTTTGAATCAGATTGACAGAAAGAGGTTGGATTAAGGCTTTACTTGCTTCTTAAGGTTGGCACAGAGGGGATACAAAAACTTATCTCGTAAATCGGATGTTTTTTTGAGTTTTTAGGTTTGAAAAGTGAGTTGTATTATCTGTTGTAGAAGGAGGAAAAATGGACTGGAATTTTAATCCTTATCCAAACTTTTTTGCAAGTCTTCCAAAAAGGCCTTGACTTTTTTCAGGGAATTGATCATTTCTATTTTGTTCTCTACCTGAGGTTTGGAACGGAGGAGCTCTTTGGCACCCTGAAGGGTATAGCCCTTTTCCTTTACGAGGTGGTAGATGGTTTGAAGTTTTTCGATATCTCCTCGGGTGTATTGCCGGACTCCGTTTTTATTTTTTTTGGGCCGGATCATGTCAAATTGACTTTCCCAAAAACGGATCAAGGAAGGGGCAACATCAAATTGCTCCGCCACTTCTCCAATAGAGTAGTATTTCTTTTCGATTGCCATTAGGTGAGATTTTAATTCCAGTGTGTTAGTTGAATGAATACAAGTATAACAAATTGCGCGCTTATCTATTGAAAAAAATAGAGGAGACACCTGCAGGTATCTCCTCTTGTAATGAGTTTGTGTATGATACATTAATATCCCAAAGACGAATTTTCCCTTGAGGCCATCTCCACCAAAATTTCAAATTGCTCTGGGCTTAAATCATTGTAAAAATAGTGTACCGGGTTTTTCTTTTTTCCTTTATGAATGACTTCATAGTGCAAGTGAGGAGCCACTGACAAACCTGTACTACCGACTTTTCCGATAACTTGTCCCCGGCTAACTTTCTGCCCTTTTTTTACATTGAACTCATTCATATGAGCATATTTTGTGATATACCCGAAGCCATGGTCGATTTCCACTTGTTTTCCGTAACCTCTATTGAATTCTACCGTGATGACTACCCCATCACCTGTGGCGTATATGGGTGTGCCTTTGGGAGCGGAAAAATCACAACCCGTATGCATTTTTTTAACTTTTAAGATAGGGTGGAGGCGGTAACCGAAGCCTGAGGCGAATCTTTTTAAATCTTTGTTGGCAATCGGCTGAATGGCGGGCATGGCGGCAAGTAGCTTGTTCTTATTTTTGGCCATTTCAACCAAATCGTCATACGACTTAGTCTGGATGTACATCTTCCGTCTTAATTGGTCGACCTTTTTTAACGTTCCGTGAATCAGTTTTTCACGGCTAAGTTTTTTGTCTAACAAGTCTTGGAATTTTTGACTTCCTCCCGAACCTGCATTCCGGATTTCCATGGGGATGGGATCCATTTCGAAGATCACCCGGTAAATGTTTTCATCCCGGTCTTGGAGGTTAGCCAACATGTCATTGGTATTTTCAATTTCTTTTTGGAGTAAATCATAAGAGTAGAGCAAATCTTCATTCTCTTTGATTAACTGAACTTCTTTGGACGAGGGGAAATACTCAGAGTAAATAAGTGAGAAAATAAAGCCAAAGGTGATACACAAAAACATTAAGCCTAGTGCATTGATAACGATATCCGTTGTGGAGGTTTTAATTCGCTCGTACCGGCATGTTTCTGTGTCGTAATAGTATTTGATCTTTGCCATTACTTAAAATTAAATTTCTACTAGATTTACAACGGAATTAGTCGTAAATCCTTATATCTTCGCAAGAGTTTGAAGCTTTTTCGTAAGTTTAAACAGTCGCAAAGATAAGAGTCCAAAAATAAAATGCCAGTTTTTTTTCTGAGCATTATTTTGTAAAGGATTAAATATTAATGAGTTAAACAAATGGAATCGAAGGAGATAAGAAACCGGTTTTTGGAGTTTTTTCGTGGGAAAGGTCATAGCATTGTCCCTTCTGCCCCTATGGTGGTAAAAAACGATCCGACCCTGATGTTTACCAATGCAGGGATGAATCAATTCAAAGACTTCTTTCTAGGCAATGCCACACCGGAGGCCCGTAGAGTAACCGACACACAGAAGTGTCTTCGTGTATCCGGAAAGCATAATGACTTGGAAGAAGTAGGCTTGGATACCTACCATCATACAATGTTTGAGATGTTGGGCAACTGGTCTTTTGGAGATTATTTCAAAGAAGAAGCCATTGCCTGGGCATGGGAATTGTTGACAGAGGTGTACAAACTGCCGAAAAACAGGCTGTATGTAACCGTGTTTGAAGGCGATAAAAAAGATGGCTTGGAAGCAGATAATGAAGCCGCTGAAATCTGGAAAAAACATATTTCCGAAGACCGTATCTTGTTCCAGTCGAAAAAAGATAACTTCTGGGAAATGGGTGACACAGGTCCCTGTGGCCCTTGTTCAGAAATTCATATTGATATCCGTTCCGAGAAAGAAATCGCACAAAAGCCAGGAGGGGAGTTGGTAAACCAGGACCATCCCTTGGTCATAGAAATATGGAACCTGGTATTTATCCAGTTTAACCGCAAGGCAAATGGCAGTTTGGAAGAGCTGCCTGAAAAGCATGTGGATACAGGGATGGGTTTTGAGCGCTTGGCCATGGCTATACAGGGAAAAACTTCCAATTATGACACAGACGTTTTCCAACCCTTAATCCGGTTTATTGCCAAAGAGGCCCAAGTGACTTATGGAGAAGATGAAAAAATAGACATAGCCATACGGGTGATAGCCGATCATATCCGTGCGATTGCCTTTGCCATTGCTGACGGACAACTGCCGTCTAATAACAAGGCCGGGTATGTTATCCGGAGAATCTTGCGGAGAGCCGTGCGGTATGCAATGACTTTCTTAGGTTTTAAAGATCCTTTTATCTATCGATTATTGCCAATATTGGCTGAACAGTTCGGAGAAGTGTTTCCCGAAATCAGATCACAAGAGGACTTTATTGCCAAAGTAATTAAAGAAGAAGAAACTGCCTTTTTGAGAACCTTGGAACAGGGATTGAAAATCCTCCAAGACATTATTAATCAATCACAATCTCAAAAACTGATTGATGGCAAAACGGCTTTCGAATTATACGATACTTTTGGTTTTCCATTTGACCTTACGGCATTGATTGCCCGGGAAAATGGCTTCGAAGTAGATGAAAAGGGCTTTGAAGCGGCTATGCAAGAGCAAAAAGACCGCTCAAGAAATGCAGCTGCTTCGGAAAAAAGTGATTGGACTGTGGTAAATGAGGGAGACGAAGTAGAGTTTATTGGCTACGACCATTTGTCTGCCCAAACGCGCATCCTGAGATATCGTCAGATCAAAGAGAAGAAAAAGAGCTTTTATCAAGTGGTGTTCGAAAAAACACCCTTTTATGCCGAAAGTGGTGGGCAAGTCGGAGACCGCGGCTACCTGGAATTGGAAGGCAAGCGCTTTTACATTCTGGATACCCAGAAAGAAAACGATTTGATCTTCCATCAAATGGAAAAGCTTCCCGAAAACCCGGCTCAATTATTTACTTGCTATGTGGATGAAACCAAGCGTAAGTTGACGATGAATAATCACTCGGCAACACACTTGTTGCACGCAGCATTGAAAGAAGTGTTGGGTGAGCATGTGGCGCAAAAGGGTTCTTTAGTGAATGACAATTTGTTGCGTTTTGATTTTTCCCACTTTTCTAAAATGACGGAAGAAGAAATTGAACAGGTAGAGCGGATTGTCAATGAGAAAGTAAGAGCCGATATCCGGCTGGAAGAGCAGCGCAATGTGCCTATCGAAAAGGCAATGGAGATGGGAGCTACGGCATTGTTTGGAGAGAAGTATGGTGACTTTGTACGGGTGATTACATTCGATAAAAATTACTCTGTAGAATTATGCGGAGGTACGCATGTGCCTTCTACCGGGCATATCGGGTTTTTAAAAATCATAACCGAAACGTCAGTGGCCGCCGGAGTAAGGCGTATCGAGGCAATCACGGCAACCAAAGCCGAAGAGTACGTTAGAGAACAAGAGCGCTTATTGAAAGATATTACGGAGCTTTTGAAAAGCCCTAAAGACTTGAGAAAGTCCATTCAGGATTTACTCGAAGATAAAAATAACCTGTCAAAGGAGCTGGAGCTATTGCAAAATAAAGAGGTGCAGAGCTTGAAGACGGGCTTGCTTGAAAAAGTGAAGGAGATTGACGGAGTTGCCTTTATAGCTGGAAGGGTGGATCTTCCAAAAAATGATAGCTTGCGTCAGTTGGCTTTTGACCTGCGGGCGAAAGTCGATAACTTGTTCTTGGTTTTGGCCGCGAATATCAACGGAAAACCTCAAGTGGGAGTCATGATTTCGGATGAGTTGGTGAAGGAGCGAGGCTATCATGCCGGACAAATGGTGAAAACACTGGCAAAGGAAATCAAAGGTGGGGGAGGAGGACAGCCCTTCTTCGCAACCGCCGGTGGGAAAGACATCAATGGTTTGGATGCCGTATTGCAAAAAGCAGAGGAATTATTATAAAATAAATGAAACGATATAATTGATCTGTATCCGGCTTGGCAGGTTTATCTGTCAAGCCGGATTTTTTTATAAGATGGGATTTTTCTTATTGAGCTTCCTCTAAGAAGAAGAAAAATACCCTGTTTGGGAAGATTTAAAAGTGTAGAGTGCGTAATTTAGTACAATAAATGGATACCCGGTCGAAGGCATGACAAAAGTCAAAAAATGCCAAGCAAACAATCTTACCATGGATTAGTTTGTTATTTTAGGTTGTCCAAGCAGAAATTGCTACACACCGTTTCACAAATGTATAACTAAATAAAATCATGTTTACCGGAATAATTGAATGTACTGGCAAGATCCTCAGTATTGAACAGGAAGAACAAAATTCAATTTTAAGAATCCAGTCCGATATTTCTTCTGAATTAAAAATAGATCAAAGTGTATCACACAATGGTGTTTGTCTTACGGTAACCTCCGTGGATGGAAATACCCATACCACTACGGCCATTCATGAAACCTTGGAGAAAGCCAGCTTGGGTGAATGGAAGGTTGGGGATGAAATTAATTTGGAAAGGTGTATGCCTATGAACGGACGGTTTGACGGACATATAGTACAAGGGCACGTAGACCAGGTCGGGATTTGTGAAGAAGTACAAGATGAGAAGGGCAGTTGGCGGTTTACCATTTCTTATGACCCTGCTTTAAAAAATATAACCGTAGAAAAGGGTTCGATTTGTGTCAACGGAATTAGCCTCACGGTGGTAGATTCGCAAGAAGGGCGTTTTAGCGTGGCAATTATTCCTTATACCTTCGAACATACCAATTTCAAGACGTTACAGGAAGGTCAGAAAGTTAATTTGGAATTTGATATTTTAGGAAAGTATATTCAAAAATTGTTTGCTCAAAACAATTACTTGTCTGCTAGTCAAGGTTAAGTTTTTTTGTATATAAAAAATAACTATACCAGTTTAGGTAATAGCTTGGCATACCATTCGCAAAGGAATTCTGCAGATTACTTATATTTAGTTTGAGGTTGTATCTTCAAATCTCAACATTCTAAATGTATTTTTTAGGGGGACACTCTCTCGTACTCGATCTAGCTTGGAAAGAGTATTTTTTCAATATATTAACAATTAACCAAATGCTTATCATATGGATTGCATAATAGTAGATGATGAATCGGTGGCTAGGCAAATCATAAAAACGCATGTGTTGAATACTCCTGAATTAACCTTGGTAGGGGAGTTTGAAGATTCTATTGAGGCCTTTAACTTTTTAAAAGATAATAAGGTGGACGTGGCTTTTTTAGATATAGAAATGCCGGAAATGACCGGGATGGATTTAGTGCAATCTATTCCTGATTTGCCCCAAATCATCTTGATTACCGCACAAAAGGAATATGCCTTGGAGGCCTTTGAATACAATGTGGTGGACTTTCTGGTGAAACCGGTGCGTTACCCTCGCTTTATGAAAGCTTTGGATAAAGTGAAACAAAATCTTCAGAAAACCTCTGAAAAAGCCCCGGAGGATCAAATCTATGTAAAAGCCGACAACAAAATTGTCCGCCTTACCTTGGAGGATATCTTTTTTATTGAAGCGCTTTCCGATTATGTGATTATCAATACGCTACAGAAAAAGTATGTGGTTCACTCTACCATGAAGGGAATGGAAAAGCGATTGGCCGCCACAAACTTCATCCGGGTGCACCGCTCTTATATTGTCAATATCAATAAAATCGATACAATTGAAGATATGACGATAGTGATGCCACAAAAAGAAATCCCTATCGGAGCTTCATATAAAAGTAGTTTTATGGAAAAACTGAATTTTTTATAGAGGAAGTGAATTAACCTTTTTCTTTTTCCTAAAAAATGTTTCAAAATCGGCCAAAAACTATAAGTTTAAACCACTTCGAGGACAAAAACCAATCAGTAGAAAAGCATTTGTGATGCATGTATGTATCTGATTGAGAAATGTATAATTGAACAAAAGAAAAGCCGTAAGCAGAAGTATTAACTCTTCGCTTACGGCTTTTCTTATTCTTATAGAAAGCAATAGGTTTACTTTTGGTAATACAGGCTTTTTTGAGGAGCAAACTTGTTCCAGAGAAACATTAATAGTTTGAATGAGAGAAAGCCCCAAAGTATTCCTGTTAATGCGCCTACCATGAGGTCTCCCGGATAATGAACGCCCACGTAAATCCGGCTATAAGAGACAATGGCTGCCCAAAGAAACATCAGGCTAATATAAGCGACCCGTTTCCTGAACAAACAGAATAAAAAAGAGGCAAGTCCGAAAGTATTGGCCGAGTGCGAAGAGATAAACCCGAAAGAGCCTCCCTTGTAATAGTTGCCGTTTTTGTCTTGTATGAGGTGTACTAATCCTTCCAGTTCCGGGCTATGAGAAGGCCTGAGACGCTCGAAAAAAGGCTTACAGAACCCGGACGCAAATTGATCGGCCAGAGTGATAGTAAGGCCGATAGCCATTAAAATAAAAATGGTATTCCAACGGAATTTATACACTAAAAATGCAATGATCAGCACATAAAAAGGAATCCAGGTACCGGATTCGGTAATGGCCCACATGATAGGGTCGAGCCAATCGGCATGCAGAGAATTAAAAAACAGAAAGATCTCTTTATCAAGTTTGTCTAATGATTCCAACATTTTGAATGATGATAAGTGTGACAGATTAGGAAGTTGATAACCTCAACGCTGAATATTTACTAGCTATCGTACTCATCTGAAAAAAGAGACAAGTACCTGGCAAAATGCAAGTATAGGGGAAATATTACATTAAACAAATGCCGGTATTCTACCAATGAAAAGGCGTATCTGACTTTACTTTTAGCAAATATTTCAACAAACCTTCTTCAATTTTTCTCGGCCTGAAGAAATTTAGTAATTTTGCGCTTTGATACGATAATGGTAAGAAGCAATGGATCAGTTGATTAAGGATATTGGTATTTTAAATGAAGGCGATACGCAGGCTTGTGAGGTAGTAAATGTCTCTAAAGACATGGCAAAGCCTGACCAACGCAAATTATATATTGAGAGCTATGGCTGTCAGATGAATTTTTCGGACAGCGAGATTGTAGCCTCTATCATGGAAAAACAAGGATTTGGCACAACTTCCAAGTTTGAAGATGCCGATCTGATTTTTCTTAATACCTGCTCTATCAGAGATAAAGCAGAGCAAACCGTACGTAAGCGTTTGAAACAATTCAATGCGGTGAAAACCGATAAGCCAGGCTTGGTGATCGGTGTGCTGGGCTGTATGGCCGAACGGCTAAAGGCTCAACTACTGGAGGAAGAAAAGATTGTGGATTTGGTAGCAGGTCCGGACGCCTATCGTGATTTGCCGGAACTGGTGTCCAACGTGGATGATGGCCGTAAAGCGGTGAATGTCTTTTTGTCTAGAGAAGAGACTTATGCCGATATCAATCCCGTTCGCTTGAACAGCAATGGCGTAACCGCATTTATTTCCATTATGCGGGGATGTGACAATATGTGCTCTTTTTGCGTGGTCCCTTTTACCCGGGGGAGAGAACGAAGCCGTGATCCGCATTCCATTGTAGAGGAAGCCAGGCAACTGGCAGCCAAAGGATACCGGGAAGTTACTTTATTAGGACAAAATGTAGATTCATACAAATGGTCTTCTGAAGATTCTCTTAAAGGAAAAGCACAAATCGAAAGGGCTGAAAAGAAAGGTGAAACTATTGAAGTAGTTAACTTTGCGAATCTTTTGGAAATGGTGGCCCAGGTGGATCCCTTGCTCAGAGTAAGGTTTTCTACATCCCACCCCAAAGATATCACCGATGAGGTATTGCATACCATGGCTAAGTACGACAATATCTGTAAGTACATTCACCTGCCGGTACAAAGCGGAAACACGCGTGTGTTGGAGATTATGAACCGTACATATAGCAGGGACTGGTATCTGAATAGAGTGGATGCCATCAGACGGATTTTAGGGGACGACTGTGGTATTTCTTCCGATATGATTGCCGGCTTCTGTACCGAAACGGATGAAGAACATCAAGAGACCCTCAGTTTGATGGACTATGTGCAATACGACTTCAGTTATATGTTCTACTATTCGGAGCGTCCGGGTACATTGGCCGCGAAAAAGTTTGAAGACGATATTCCTTTGGAGGTGAAAAAGCGAAGGTTACAAGAAATTATTGCCAAACAAAATGAACATTCCATGGCCCGGAACCGGCGGGATGTTGGGAAGGTGCACCGAGTCTTGGTAGAGGGGCTGTCCAAGCGGTCGGACGAATATCTTCAAGGAAGAAATACTGCGAACAAAGTAGTGGTTTTCCCGAAAGAATCGTACGAAAAAGGACAATATGTAAATGTACTGGTAGAAGATTGTACCTCAGCGACTTTATTAGGAAAAGCAGTCAAACAAGCCGCTGAGATAGTTTAATAAAAATTAACCGCATACTTGTTTGATAATAGAATAAAGCTTAGTAATTTTGCGGGAATTCTTAACGGAGTATAGAAAATTAATATTAGGATAAATGTATTTGTCAAAAGAAAAGAAAGAAGAGATTTTCAAGGCTCATGGTTTCAAAAAAGAAGCAACTGATACAGGTTCACCAGAAGCTCAGGTTGCTTTGTTTACCCACCGAATCCAACATTTGACAGAGCACTTGAAGCAAAATAAGAAGGACAGCTCTACCCGGTTAGGTTTGATGAAGTTGGTAGGTAAGAGAAGAAAATTGTTGAAGTTTTTGCAAAAGAATGATATTACCAGATATCGTGCGATCATTAAAGAATTAGGTATTAGAAAGTAAATGGAAAGTCTTCGACATGTTTCTCGACAAGATTTTGGTTTTGTCGGTTATACTTTCTACAATTGTTAAAAGAAATCCATAGTTTTAGGGGATTCATTTATGAATTCCCTTTTTCGGTTTTTAAACATTCAGGAATGCTTCCGCCTGTCTCAGCCTTAACCAGGGGAAGTGATTCGGTTCAGACTCAACGGAAAAACAGAACTTAGCCCAGGCCAAGTGCCATTTTTCTGAAGGTAACATTCAAAAAAATATACTGTGTTAGGTTAGTAAGAACCACTCCTAGTATTGAAAATACTGTCTGACGTTTAGAGCCCCCAAGCTTTGCTGTTAAGGAATAGCGAAGAGTAGACCATTCATAAAACTCACTATTTAAGTCTATCGTAATGCATCACGAATTATATCCTAATTTTATCACCAAAGAAATTGAACTACCCGATGGCCGGACCATCACCCTGGAGTCTGGTAAATTGGCCAAGCAAGCCGATGGCTCAGTGGTAGTTCGCATGGGTAATACGATGCTCCTGGCCACAGTGGTGTCGAATACAGAACCCCGAGAAGATGCTGATTTTTTACCTTTATCTGTAGATTATCAAGAGAAATTTTCTGCCGCGGGAAAGATCCCCGGTGGTTTTATTAAGCGAGAAGGAAGATTAAGCGAGCATGAGATACTCGTTTCTCGTTTGGTGGACCGGGCCATCCGTCCACTGTTCCCTGACAATTATTACTGTGATACCCAGGTCAATATTTATTTGATTTCTGCGGATCAAGAAGCTCAGCCGGATAGCTTAGCCGCTTTGGCTGCTTCTACGGCTTTCGCAGTATCTGATATCCCGTTTAACGGACCTATTTCGGAGGTGCGAGTAATTAAAACGGACGGACAATATTGGGTAAATCCCGATTTGACTACCTTCAATGATAAAAATATCGAATTGGATATCATTGTAGCCGCTTCCATGGAAAATATCATGATGGTGGAAGGGGAAATGGATGAAGTAAGCGAATTGGACTTGCTGGAAGGTATGAAGGTAGCCCATGAGGCCATCAAAGTACAGTGCCAGGCTCAAATCGAATTTGCCGAGTTGGCGAATGCTACTGAGAAGAGAGTTTGGGAAGGTGCGGAAGAGGATGAAGAGCTTAAAGCACAAGTTTTTGAAGCTGTATATGATAAACTGTATGAGGTTGCCAAATCTTCGGTTTCGGTAAAATCGGAAAGAAAAGCGGCCTTTAAAGAAGTAAAAGAAGGATATTTGGATACATTGCCTGAGGACGATGAAACCATTAACCTGACTTTGATTAAGCGCTATTTGGATGCTGCGGAAAAGAAAGCAGCAAGGGATTTGGTGCTGAATGACAGAGTTCGTTTGGACGGACGCCAGTTAGACCAAGTACGCTCTATTGCCTCCGAAGTGGATTACTTACCTTCAGCCCATGGTTCAGCAATTTTTACCAGAGGTGAAACTCAATCACTTACCTCGGTTACTTTAGGAACCAAATTAGATGAGCAAATCATCGACCGGGCAATGCACTCAGGTACCAGCAAATTTATTTTACACTATAATTTCCCAGGCTTCTCTACCGGAGAGGTAAAACCTAACCGTGGACCTAGCCGAAGAGAAATTGGTCATGGCAACTTGGCGCACAGGGCCTTGTTCCGCATGGTGCCAAAAGATTTGGAAAATCCGTATACCATCCGGGTAGTTTCTGATATTCTGGAGTCAAACGGTTCTTCTTCTATGGCAACTGTTTGTGCCGGTACGTTGGCATTGATGGATGCAGGGGTAAAACTGAAAGCACCTGTGTCAGGGATTGCTATGGGGATGATTTCGGATGCCGAGACGGGTAAATATGCGATCCTTTCGGACATCTTAGGGGATGAGGATCACTTAGGAGATATGGACTTTAAAGTAACCGGTACGGAAAATGGTATCACTGCTTGTCAGATGGATATCAAGATAGATGGTTTGTCTTTTGAAGTATTGGAAGAAGCTTTGGAACAAGCACGCAAAGGCCGTTTACATATTTTACAGGAAATGGGTAAAACCCTTACCGAGCCACGTGCCGATTATAAACCACATGCTCCTCGTTTGGTAAGTATCGAGATCGAGAAAGACATGATTGGTGCGATTATCGGACCGGGAGGTAAGGTAGTTCAGGATATCCAGCGTGAGACCGGAACCACCATTACCATTGAGGAAGTGGATAAATCGGGGATCGTAAATGTATATGCTTCGGATAAAGAGGCCTTGGACAAGGCTGTGAAGCGTATACAACGTATCGTAGAAGTACCTGAAGTCGGTAAAGTATATGACGGTATCGTCAAGTCAGTGACCAACTTCGGGGCCTTCGTAGAGTTCTTACCGGGGAAAGAAGGTTTACTTCATATTTCCGAGATCTCTTGGGAACGCTTGGAGAGTATGGATAATGTGATGGAGAACGGAGAGGAGATCAAAATAAAACTGATGGATATCGATAAGAAAACCGGTAAGTATCGTTTGTCCAGAAAAGTATTGCTGCCAAAGCCTGAAAACTACCAAGAACCTCAGGGGTCGAGAGATCGGGGGTACGGGCAGAAAAAGAAGCGATATTAACGATCTTTAAGTCTAAGAAACTTCGTACCGGGCTTGTTAGTCCGGAATAAAAACTATATACTTGACAGAAACGTATAGTAAGATATGAATATGAAGTATCTTGGAAAGATTAAAGAACTTATTCCATAAATTAAATACCAATTCTACATGTTAGGATTGGTATTTTTTGTTTTTACCAAACGATTTTGTTATTGCAATAACGTATACTTTACTCTTACTAGCCTTTCGTTCCCTGTATTAAGAATGCTACAGCCTTTCTCCTCAAAAGGATTACGCGATTAGTACCGGGAATATACTACTACAATCAGAACCAGCATTTACAGTTCTACTAACTCTGCTATCTCTCATTATTATCTGTTAATAATTGTCCTGAACTAATGAAATTTTAAGTTCGTTTAGTTTTTGAATTTATTACCTCATTATCTTTAAAGCCGTCTTTTTATGAGACAACTAAAAATCAGTAAACAAATTACTAACCGTGAAAGTCAGTCTCTGGATAAATACTTGCAAGAGATTGGCAAAGTTGAATTACTCACTCCTGATGAAGAGGTAGAACTTGCCAAACGTATCCGGGAAGGTGATCAACTGGCTCTTGAAAAACTTACCAAAGCGAACTTGCGTTTTGTCGTGTCAGTAGCTAAACAATACCAGAATCAAGGCCTATCCCTAGGCGATCTCATCAATGAGGGGAACCTGGGCTTGATTAAAGCAGCACAACGGTTTGACGAAACCAGAGGGTTTAAATTTATCTCTTATGCTGTCTGGTGGATACGACAGTCCATTTTGCAAGCCTTGGCGGAGCAGTCTCGTATTGTGCGTTTGCCTCTAAACCGTGTCGGGTCGTTGAATAAAATCACAAAAACCTTTTCCGAGTTAGAGCAAAAGTATGAACGGGAGCCCTCTCCGGAGGAACTCGCTGAAGTTTTGGAGGTCACTACAAATGAAGTAGTGGATACCATCAAGATCTCAGGAAAACATGTTTCGATGGATGCTCCTTTTCAACAGGGGGAAGAAAACAACCTGTACGATGTCCTGGAAAGTAATAGCGATCAAAAGCCTGACTCAGCATTATTAAATGATTCCCTTCGAAGGGAAGTCTACCGGGCGCTGTCTACTTTAACCAAACGTGAGGCCGATGTGATTTCACTTTACTTTGGCCTGAACGGAGAACATTCAATGACTTTAGAAGAAATAGGTGAAAAGTTTAACCTTACCCGCGAGCGTGTAAGGCAAATCAAAGAAAAAGCCATAAGGCGCTTAAGACACACTTCTCGTAGTAAAGCATTAAAACCCTACCTGGGTTGATCTACAGGTAGATTTGGGCTTAAGAACGAAACCTCGTCTTAAGCCTTTTTTCTTTGATAGGAGATGATAGAATGCGGATACTGATTTTTAGTATCTTCCGGGTAATCCTCTCTGCTAAGTTCTTGCCACTCATGGGTATCCAATGCCGGAAAAGTCGTATCCCCATCAAATGTTTCATGGACTTCCGTAATGTATAGTTTGTCAGCTAATGGAAGTGCCTCTCTGTAAATGGTTCCTCCGCCAATAATGAACAGGTTTTCTTCTTGTACTTGTTCTGTGGCGTATTCAATTGCCTCTTTTAAAGAATGCTTCACGATACAGCCCTCAGGTTGATAGCTTGTCTGCCGGGTTATAATTATATTCGTACGGTTCGGTAAAGGCCTTCCTATGGATTCAAATGTTTTTCTACCCATTATGATAGCATGGCCACTGGTGGTTTTTTTGAAAAATTTAAGATCATTGGGTAGGTGCCATAGAAGTTGGTTGTTATTACCGATAATATTGTTTTGTGCTTTGGCTACAATGATGGAAATTGTCATTTTTACAAACTTATTAAGTGATGGTATTTACATACGTAATGATCCGTAGGGCAAAGGTATGTGAAATCTTTTGATAATAATTCATTCGACTCAGAGCACGTCCAAAATTCGTTGTTGGGCCAAAGGATGAAATTTAGCTGTACTTTTTTAAATAAAAAGACTAAATGGTTGTTTGGGTTACGTCTGTTTAGTTTATTGAAGGGAATTAACCTTTTTCTTTTTGCTAAAAAATGTTTCAAACACGCTTCCTCTGTGTTACTTTTTTCAACAATAGCTTTGGCTATTCTCTTCAAAAAGTGCCTTGATGAGCCGATTTTGATTCCATTTTCGGTCAAAAACTATAAGTGTAAACCACTTCATTGAAAATAAACTGGTTAACTGTGTTGTTTTTTGAAATTGTTTCGGATGCCTTTACTCCTAAAATTACCTACCTGAAAGTTTAACGCTAAATGTAAGAATATCATGAAAGCTTTTCAACTACTACAAAACTTGTTGTTTGTAGATATCGAAACCGTACCGGAATGGGCCGAGTGGGAACAAGTACCGGAGAAAATGCAATTATTATGGGAAAAAAAAGCCCTTTCCATTGATAAAGAAGCAGATGCTGCCGATTTGTATTCAAAGAAAGCCGGGATTTATGCAGAGTTTGGGAAAATTATTGCAATAGGTGTGGGGTATTTCTGTTTGGATGAAGCCAGTGAGTTAAGTTTTAGAGTGAAGACTTTCAAACAGCAAAAAGAAGAAGATCTATTACAGGCATTTCACTCCCTTTTGCAAAAGCCTTATACATTGGTTGCTCATAATGGGAAAGAGTTCGATTTTCCCTATTTGTGCAGAAGGTTTTTTGTAAAAGGAATCGCATTACCGAAATCCTTGCAAATACAAGGTAAAAAACCATGGGGGATACCCCATATTGATACAATGGAAATGTGGACGTTTGGAGATAGGAAAAGTTATACTTCTTTGGATTTGTTAGCGACTATATTAGATATTTCATCCAGTAAAGGAGATATGGAAGGAAGTAAGGTCAGGGATGTGTACTATAATGAAAAAAACTTGGAAAAAATAGCGGAATACTGCTCGAATGACGTAGTCGTTACGGCTCGTTTGTTTTTAAAACTAAAATCTCTTCCGCCTATCTCCGAAAAAGCCATCATCAAAGTATAGTCCGGTATGTCATAGGAAGTACTGTTATTTTCCGTTTGGATAAAAAAAAGCATGGTACAATAAAATATTGTACCATGGCTTACAAACAAACAACAAAAACAGAAAACTAATTTTTATTCAAGAGCCACTTTTGTATATCCAGTTGATGACTATAACCGGGCTCATTGAAAATATTTTTTATCGTAACTTCCTTCATATTGAGAGAAGAAGTTAATTCATTATTTTCTACAAATCCAATATGTTTTATGCCTGCATTGAACATTTTAGGCATCCATTCATGCTCCAACCAATTATTTATATTTTTAGGAGATCCCAGCATTTTACTTTGGTCTGAAAGGCATTTCTTTAAACGACCTTCCTTAGCTCTTGTCAGTTGGAGGGCTTTCACATAGCCACTCTTAATGCTTTCAACACTTTGATAGCCATTCCATACAAGGGTTACTGTGTTTGCCTCTAGGTTAGTTTTGATTACACAGTAGAGTATTCCTGTTTTAGTTCTAAGATAAATTGTGCGGTTATTCATAATCGAATGAACTGTGATGTGTTGAATTGTAACCAAATTTAGGGGGTTATTTACTCCCTTACTTTTAAAAGCTACAATTTACCTTGCTTGTGTAATTTTTTATAAGTTTAAGAGAAATATAAGGATAAATGCTTATTTTTTATTAGCAATTACTCAATTTTATTGTTAATAAATTAAAATAAATTGATGGTCAATTTGTGATATTGAATTTTTTTTTGGTAGTGTTTTGATATTTCCTTTTTATAGAGGGTTAATCTTTTAACAAAAAAGCAATTTAAGTAGTCTTGACTCACAGGAAATAAAAGTAATGTTTTATTGAGAAAAGCTTGATTTTAAGCTAAATAGTGATGGGTTGACTTGTTTAATGACTCTTTATATCGGCTTGTTTGGTACCATACTATTTTCTTGAGAAATACGCTTTTTTGTGTATTGTACAGGTTGTTATTTGAATAATGCAAACCCAATGCAATACACTGCATTGACAGGTGTTTGATTTATTGTTTTGTTTGGTGCTTATTGGCAAGTTGTCCACAAGCGGCATCAATGTCTTTCCCCCGGCTTCTTCGAATGTTTACATTGACGCCACGGCCACGTAAGTAATGGGCAAAATGATCCAACTTATCCTGTTTGGTATTTTGATAGGCCGCTTCTGCAATGGGGTTATATTCAATGATATTGACTTTACAAGGTAGGTGTTTGGTAAATTGATACAACTCTTTTGCATCTTCAATAGAATCATTAAAGTTATTGAAGACAATGTATTCGTAAGTAATGGGGGTTTTCGTTTTGCTGAAAAAGTATTTCAGAGCTTCTCTCAAAGCCTCTAAGGAGTTTGTCTCATTGATGGGCATAATTTGAGCTCTTTTTACATCATTGGCTGCATGTAAAGAAAGCGCCAGGTTAAATTTCACTTCTTCATCTCCCAGTTTCCGAATCATTTTGGCAATACCTGCTGTAGAAACGGTAATGCGTTTTGGCGACATGCCCAAGCCTTCCGGTGAGGTAATATAGTGGATGGATTGAAGTACGTTTTTGTAATTGAGCAGAGGTTCTCCCATACCCATATATACAATATTACTCAAAGGCTTTTGATAACTTTCTTCGGCTTGCCGGTTGATGGCGACCACTTGGTCGTAAATCTCTCCAGCTTCTAAATTTCTTTTTCTGTCCAGGTAACCCGTAGCACAAAATTTACAGGACAAAGAGCAACCGACTTGAGAGGAAACGCAAGCCGTGATTCGGCTGTCAGTAGGGATCAATACTCCTTCAATGATATTATCGTCAAAGAGCTTGAATGCATTCTTGATGGTGCCGTCAGAGCTTAATTGGGATTGGTCCAACCGGAGGGCAAAAATATCATACTGTTGGGACAGTAAGGTCCGGGTTTGAAGCGAAAGGTTGGTCATTTCTTCAAAAGAACGTGCCGACTTACGCCATAGCCATTCATACACTTGTTTGGCCCGGAATTTTTTTTCACCAATGCTTAGCATAAAAGCTTCTATCTCTGCGAGGGTCAGCTTTCGGATATCCCGTTTGATCTCTGTAACTTGCATAACTGCAAAGATACGATTTCTACAGGATTTGAAGGAATGTTGTTTTAAAGAAAGAGAGGGGTGGGAAAGAAGCGGAAAAAGCTCCTCAAAGAATGTAACATAATTGTATTGAGGAGCTATTGAATTTTTTTTACTTATAAAGGCAGTCTGTTGTCATTGACAAATTTGATTAAAGCAGCCGTATTTCCCACGTTTAGTTTTTTCGCTAAGTTTTTACGGTGGGTTTCTACGGTTCTGACGGTAATGCCGAGCTCTTTGGCAATATCATTGTTTTTGAACCCTTGCATAATCAATTGTACAATCTGACGCTCACGTTTTGTGACCAAGCTCCACAAGGCTTTGTTCATACTTCTCTTGAATTGGTTATCATTCACCTTGATGGCAGAGATATCGGTACCAATTGTCAGAATTTGTTTAGGCGTGCCTTTTTTGTCTTTTTTATGTACTGTAGACACCAAGTTGAACAAGTGGAATTCACCTTTTCTATGGCGGATCTCAGCGACATAAGACCGGGTTTCATACTCTCCTCCGGCTACAGCTTTGAAGTTTTTAGCAATATTCTCTTGAAAGTCCGTGTTGAGGTTTTCTTGATAAATTTTTTCACCTCGTCTGTCCAAGTCCTCTAGTTTGTATCCCAAAGATTCTAATGCTTTAAAATCTCCGTACAAAATTTCTCCGTTGGTGTCTTGAACCATAAAGAATGCGGGAATATTAATCGCTGGCTTTAGCGAAGATACGTAGTCAACTTCGAACGTATCCAACTCCGACTTTAACTTTTGAATAATGTCCAATACGTTGTTTTTACTAATTGTTTCCATTGTATACTATGATTAAGTTAGTAGTTTCATAATACGAATAGTTAGCTGATAATCTACTTGTATTTGTTGTTTGTAACTATCTTTTAGTTTCTACGGGTATTAAGTACCCTTACTATAGTAAGAATACAAAAAAAATATTATTAATAAAAGTGCAGTGTTACCAAAAAATAGTTAATAATGCTGAATTATGACAAATTTATCATAAAATAATGAAAAATAACACTAAGTTCCCAATTTTGAGTAGATTATCAATGAAACTTTTCAAGTAAAAAAAATCAAATACCCCTTAGGGGAGGTATATTAGGAGTTTGACCGCTTCCGGTATTGTATCCATAGCCAGATAAATCCGGGAATCATAAAAAGCCAATAACTCTTTTGGATTCCATAATAAAAGGACTGATGAATCGCAATCAGGATAAAGGCCACAGCCACAGATAAAAGTATACTATGAAGTTTCATGTTTAGTTATTTTCGCTTAGAGAGATTGTACCTGTAGGTTCCAATATGGTAGGATGCTTAAATTCTTGGTCGGAAACTAACCCTATTCCTTTGAGTATATTTTGGGGAGTAGTAATTACTACAGCCGAATCGGTATAAATCTTCCGGGTTTTCTTGTCCCAGTTTAACTCCACTGTTTTCAATTCATTTTGCTCTTGTACATTGTTGACAATCACGTTTCCAATGGCCTGATACCTTTGTTCTTTGTAGTTGTGAATGGCCGAATCGGCCTTCAAAGTCGTTTTTAGTTTGCCTTGTTCATCAAACATTTCGATAAAAATCCCATCCGGAAATTTTTGGTCATTGTTTTCATAGTCCATCCGGGTTTCTGCTTGAATTTTGGCCGTGAGAAGAGCATCCTTACTATAATAGATCGTAGAGTTGGAGTAAACACTTATTGGAGTATTTTCTTGCGTTTGTTTATGTGGGTCTGCAAATTTGGTCTTTTTGCAGGCTCCAATACTGAAACATAAACTGCCGAATAGAACAAAATAAAGGAATCTACTCACGATGATTGTTTTTTTTGATTCAACTGTAAAAAAAGCAAAAAAGCGTTTAATTTGAATCAATTAAACGCTTTTTTGAAAATTTTAACTTTTATCTTATCGCTTAAGGGCGCTTACGTACGGTGGTTGAGCCTCCGATCCAGCAGCCTACATTGATGCTTTGTCCCACCTCATAATTATGAGTAAAGATTTCCTCCATAGATGGGAATTGCGCTTGTGCTCTGGACATTTTGCTTGAGTTGCCGGCTTGAGAATACATGTCATATGCTTTCATATAGCAAGCACGGGATTTTACCGGGTTGTCACCTTTACAATGCGAACCGCTAGACATATATAAATCACCGATCAAGGTATATGCTTCCTTGCCTTGATTCGGGTCAATTTCAATGGCTTTTAAAGCATATTGTCTGGCTTCAGCGTATTTTCTTTGTACTTGTTTGATCTTTGCGATATCCAAGTTTACTTCCGCTTGCTTTTCAGGTTCTTCTTGGTATAATTCAATCGCTTTACCCAACCATTCAATGGCGGTGTCATAGTCTTCAGAAGCTTTATGCTTGTTGGCAATTGTAGACGCTAATCCTCCTTTAGGCTCGGTTTCAAAGATGTTTTGAGCGGCAATCAGAAATAAGGGGTCGTCAGTACACTTACCGGTAAGCATGAATTTCAAAGCTCTTTTGGCCAAGTTGATATCATCCGGATTGTTTTTCAAATCCTCACCCATTTTTTCTCTTACAAAGTCACAATCAATATTGACCACTTTGGAAATCAAGCTATTCACAAGGGATTGCGTTTTTTCCCAGTTAGCTTTGGATTTTTGCTCTTCATTTTCAATGTTGTGCTCAATAGTACCTGACACATTTTCATAAAGTGTCAAAATCCAATCTTCACTATATTGTTCGTAAAGTTCTTGATATTCCTTGTATTTGTCTTTTTCTTTATACTCATCAATTTTTTTCATGTAGGCATCTGCCAAGGGCTGGTTGCCTTCGTCTTCTGCATCCTTCGCTTTAGAGCGGTAGTTGTCAATGGTTGCTTCTATTGCATATGCTTTGGCGCGCAAACCTACGGCCAATACCATCATAATAGTGATATTGGAATTTTCGGTTTCGTCTTTATTCAATTCGTAGATTTTCTCGTATAATTTCAGCGCTTCAGCTTCATTAAACTCTTTTCTGTCCTTCATATAGTTGTAGTAGCGAAGGCCTTTTCGCTGAATGACGTATTCCTCTTCGCCAAAGTGTTCAACTCTTTTATCTAAGAGTTCCAAAATTTTGTCTTGGTATTCAGTAATTTTTGCTGTGTTTTTTTCTTTAGTTGCTTTGCTCAATAGTTTATTATACAATTGAGTAGCTTTGATGTAAAGGTTCTTATGCAAGTAAGGAGTATTAGACAAGAGCCAACTGCATGGAGTAATAGCTTGGTCTAAACTATTCATTTTGTAGCTGTCTGAAAACAGTACATACTGTTCCTTGGATTTTGTAGGATCAGGTCCCCAACACCAACCGTTCTCATCACAATTTTTGTTGTCTTGGTTGTTGTTAGCTGCTACTTCATCTTGAGCATAGCTCAAATTAAACATACTTAACAAAAACAGAAATAAAATCGCTTTTCTTTTCATAAGTCATAAAATTTTATTCAATAGCTCGCTTGTAAAACCATTGTGTATTGATAGTAATTCCGAGATGAAATTTAAAGTATTCTTTTTTAATGGGCACTTCTCCTTTGGAGTCCATATTTCCATAGGCTCCTGCTAAGTTGATTGAAGAGAAGCCTTTGGCCATAGGAAAGGAGATTCCCAAACTCCCGCTGAGGTCTTCTAACTGTTCCTGACCGATAGCCCAAGGCATTTGTTCATATTTGAATCCTGCCCGGAAAGTCATCCGTTTCAAGTAATTTGATACGGATGAATAATCAGGAGTATATTCCCCTCCTACACTCAAGCGGTAAGTATCCGATAAGTCTCCGTTGCCATCTGCATCTACATATTCCGACCATTTTCTCCATTCGAAGTCAGCTCCTACTACAAATTTTCCGGTTTGCTCAAAGCTGGCACCTATCACATATCCCGAAGGCATGGTCACTGCACCTTTGGTGTTATAGGCCGTGGTGTCAGAGGATTTGACAATATCCTGTAAGCGAATTTGTCTGGATGCCAGGTATTTTGAATTAAAGTCGGTTTTAAAATCATAAGTAGCTCCAATGTTGACCCGTTTGTTTTCTGCTACTTTCAAAGAGTATTGGATGCCAGGCTTGAACGTGAATTTCGTGTAGTTTGTTCTGGTGAACTCACCCACTTCGTAGGCACTGGGTTCCATTAATTGTGAAGTCTCTTTTTTGTTAATAGCTCCGAAATTAAAGGCGATTTCCAAGCCTAAAGAAAGGCCTTTTCCTATATAAAAGCCATTGGAAAAATATACTTGAGAAATACCTCCATCCCCTTCAAGCGCATATTTTACAAATGCGGGAGAAGGCGTGGCAGCAATCGTATCCATTAGGGAAATACTGTAATTGACATTCGTAAGGGGCCGCAGACCGATGCCCATGGTCCACCAGCGAGTGTTTACCGGAAAGGCAAAGGCAATATTACGCAAGTTTGCACCCATGTCGTTTTGCTCTGCGGATTTGGTGGTTAAGGTACTGTACTCACCGGTATAAATGGCTTCGAATACAGTGTACTTGTTATACACCAAGAGGGCAGGGTTCATCTGATTGAGGTAGGCAACATTACCTGAACTCACGCCCATATTCGACATGCCTAAGTTGCGCATCGAACTGTTGCCCAACACTTCACCTATCCCTCTACTCGTATAGGGATTGTTACTTCCGAACTGGGCAAATCCCTTGAAGGAAATAAGAAGTAATAGAAGTACTACAAATAAGCTATTCTTCACAAACATTGTTCAATAAGATTCTATTGAGCCCCCACATCGTCAAATTCCGATTTACAAAGATGTGAGGTTTTAATTTACTTTCAAAAAAAATTGAATCCCCTCCACACAATACCACATTAATTCCTCCAAATAATTGTGAATATTTTTCAATAAACCCTTCTATTTCGAACCAAACTCCATGCAAGACCCCTGCTTGTATACATTCTTCCGTACTGGCTCCTACAAACGGAGCCTCGGGATCGGGTGTAGACAAAGAAGGTAAGCCTGCCGTAAAGTGATGCAGGGCCTGGAATCGCATATGAATTCCCGGGGAAATTCCTCCTCCTTGATAAGTACCCTCTGCATCTACTACATCATAGGTGATACAGGTTCCCAAATCAATCACCAGATTGGTAGCTCCCGGATACAACCTGTAGGCTCCTACTACAGCCGCAATTCGGTCAGCTCCTAAGGTGGAAGGGGTTTTGTACCGAATCCGAATGGGTAAATGGGTTTGATGATCAAGAAGAATTAATTGAAAAGAACTCGTCAGCTCCTCCAGAAAATTGGGAGTGTAATGTCCTACTTTGGAAAGAATCACATGCTGGACGTCATGTTGTAATAAAACCTTCCGAACGTCCTTCAGATGGCTTGTTGATAGTTGGTCAATGAGTTGATCTCCGTCAAAAATACCAATTTTGCAATGGGTATTACCTAAATCAATGGCTGCATTCATTAACTTCGTACAATTGCCTTTTCAATAATGCTTTGAATTCAAGCGAAAAAACAAATTTAGTAAGAAATATTTCGAAATAGTTTCATGTCAGATAAATTTTTAATCGTAGTAGTGGGTCCTACCGCTGTGGGCAAAACCGAAATCAGCCTTCAAATCGCTCAATATTTTAACTCCCAGATTATCAATGCCGATTCCCGGCAAGTATATCAGGACTTGAATATTGGTACGGCCAAACCGACTCCTGACGAATTGAAACGCGTTCCTCACCACTTGGTTGATTTTCTACCTGTTTCTATAGAGTACAATGCGGGAAAGTTCGAAAAGGATGCCTTGACTTGTTTAAAGAAAATTTTCGAACAGGATAATTGTTGTGTACTGGCCGGTGGCTCTGGCTTGTATGTAAAGGCCTTGTGTGAAGGACTGGATGCCCTGCCCAAAAACAAAGAAATCCGTACGAAACTGACTGAAACTTACCAAGAAAAAGGACTTGTTCCCTTGTTGGACGAATTACAAAAAAAAGACCCGGAATATTTTGACCAGGTAGACCGGCAAAACCCTCAACGCATCATCCGGGCTTTGGAAGTGATTCGTGCCAGCCAAAAAACATATACGGAACTGCGAAAAGGCGAAAAAAAAGAAAGAAATTTTCAGGTGATTAAAATTGGTCTCACTCGTGACCGTGAAGAATTGTATGAGCGTATTAACCTCCGGATGGACAAAATGTTGGAGGAGGGCCTTCTGGAAGAAGTGAAATCGCTGGAGAATTACAAACAGTTGAATGCCTTGCAAACAGTGGGCTACCAGGAAGTGTTTGACTATTTGGATGGCAAATACGATTGGGAGGAAATGGTCCGGCTCTTAAAGCGAAACAGCCGGAGATATGCCAAGCGTCAATTGACTTGGTTTCGAAAGGATACCGAAACGACTTGGTTTGATGCCGGTGATCTCAAACCTATCCTCGATCATATACAAAAGCGAATGGCAGACTGATTTAACTATTCACATCGTGTTATGCCGATACCATCGGATCGGGTTCTTTGAGGGTGTAATAGTCCGTGAGATCACCCGGATGCAATTCCAAAACATCGGATAAAGTGAGCTTGACCAAAGTGTCCGAAGCTTGTAAATAACTGATATTAGCCAACTTCATAAACGTCTCTACATTCACTTGCTCGTTTTGACTCAGGTAGCGGAGGATAAATTGCTCCAGTTGTCCGTATTGTAATAATGTGGCGATATCCCTGCTTCTGGCTTTTAAAATTTCCCGGACCTCCCGGCTACTCTGGATACTTTTGTCGGCCAAGCGGATATAAGCTTTTCCCCTTTGTTTTTTTAAGTTGTAAAGGAGAAAAACGGGTTTGACAGGGTTGCTTTTGATATGGTAACGAAGTACACTTTTTTTTCTGTTGAGAGGAATGATTTGCTTGGTATACTGCACCATGGGTCGGCAGTATTTTTGGATGGCTTGGTCCAGTACAAAAGCTTCCTCCTCGGGATATTTTAAACCGGGAATGCTCCCGTCATCACTGACACCAATCAATAAGTCGCCTCCTTCCGAATTAGCAAAAGCCACTACTTCCCGCATGATTTTTACAGGATCAGCGGCTTTGCGCTTGAACTCCAAACGCATCCCTTCTCCCCGGGCCACCAGTTGTTGTAATTCGCGCAGGTCCATATCTTTTGAGGTACTGCTATTCTTGTAACACATAAATATCCTTAAGGTTTCGCGCCAGGCCATCGTAATCCATGCCATATCCGACAATGAATTTATTCTCGATTTCCAGCCCCACATAATCGATCGGTATAGAGGTTTGTAATGCCTCAGGCTTAAATAAGAGGGTGGCTAATTTGACCGATGCCGGTGAGAATTGGGTGATTTCCTGAAGAATAGCCTTTGCCGTGAGGCCTGTATCTACTATATCTTCTAACAAAATGACCTCCTTGCCCCGGATAGTAGAAGAAAAACCTAAACTTTGTGAGACATTACCTGTGGTGTTCATTCCTTGATAGGAAGTATATTTAACAAAGTCAATTTCAGTTTCAATGGTGAGTTTTTTGACCAAGTCCGCAGCAAACATAAAAGCTCCGTTCAATACACATACCAGATAAGGCCTCTTCTCCCGGTAATCCTGATTGATTTGAGAGGCTATACCTGCTATAGCCTTTTGGATTTGTGCTTCATTCAAAAACAACTTGAATTGCTTTTCTTTAATAGTTATCATGTCGATGTATCAGTAATGCCTCTTCAAAAAGTTTGTACAAAGTAAATGGATCAAAGGCATATTTACAGTCCTGAGGTTTTGTTTTATCGCATTGTGTTGAAAACCAAAGCATGAAAGGTTTAAGTTAGCTCTTTTGTACAGAGCTTGTTTTGTGTCTTGCATATTTTTACCTTCTCAAGGTTTTACCGCTCTTCAATAGGGGTTTTATTCTTACAGTAAGACCGGCCAAAAAAATTAATAGGGTGTTTTTAATACATAATCCATGAAGAGGTTTACACATATAGTTTTTGACCGAAGGTGGAATCAAAATCAGCTCATCAAGGCACTTTTTGAAAAGAATAGCCAAAGCTATTGTTGAAAAAAGTAAGGCAGAGGAGGCGTTTTTGCAACATTTTTCAGGAAAAAGAAAAAGGGTAATTCACTTCAATATAAAAGTCGATGAGAGTGTTTATTGATGTTACCTTTATATTGCAGGGGAATTTGTACTGATATAGGATTGAATAAATAGTTGAACCGAGCTCTTAAGAGTGATGAGTGAATAGCTAGAAATTATTTTCAATTATAAATTATTGATATCGAATAAGTTGTTTCTTTATAAGAAAATATAAGTACTTACTATGAATTATTGGTTAGTGAAATCAGAACCGGAGGCATATTCCTGGGAGGACTTTGTCAAGTTGGGGAGAGATCATTGGGACGGGGTTCGGAACTATCAGGCCAGAAATAATATGCAGGCGATGAAGGAGGATGACTGGGTCTTATTCTACCACAGTGGAAAAGCCCGCGAAGTAGTGGGAGTGTCTAAAGTGGTTCGGGAATCCTATCAAGATCCGACCACAGCCGACGAGCGTTGGGTAGTGGTCGACCTGGTTCCGGTACGGAAATTAACCCAGCCGGTGAGTTTAAAACAAATTAAAGCCGATGCACGCTTGCAAGCCATTGCCTTGATTAAGCAATCTCGCCTTTCTGTAGTACCTTTGACAAAAGAAGAATATGAGATTATTTTAGGAATGGGAGAGGGATAACCTGAAGCATGTTAAACAATTTAACTTTGAATTTTTGCGTTTTTTTCTGTCTTTAAACAAACTAGTCGTGCTACTGACAGGCTTGTCCTACTTAAGTGTATGGATTCCTCCGGATGTCTTTTGGCCGGCAGGCTTCGGAGCTTTGTTGATCCCAGGCTTTCTGTTCATAAATGTTCTTTTTCTGTTTTACTGGTATTCCCGGAAAAAATGGAACATGCTTTTTTCAGCTTTGACCTTATTGCTTGGTTATAAATTCATATTGGCATCCGTGGCAGTAACTTTTCATTTGGACCAAGACGGGGAATTTCGGGTGATGAGTTACAACGCCCGTGTTTTTAATGTTTACGAACATTTGCAATCCAAGAAGAAAGAACAAAGGTTGGACATTGTCAACTGGGCCGTAACCAATAAGGCGGAAATCAAATGTTTTCAGGAATATTATAATGATCCCAAATCCAAAGAATACAATACTACTCAACAGCTTTCCCGGAACGGACAATACCAAAGCTTCGTACACCCAACATTTGTCAACAAGAAAGGAGCGGAATTTGGTCTGGCGATATTCAGTATATATCCGATTGTCAACAAAGGAGAGATTACCTTTGCCAACCGCTCCAATAATACAGCCATTTTTGCCGACCTGAAGAAAGGAGACGATACCGTTCGGGTCATCAATGTACATTTGGAATCCATGCATATTGACCAAAACCTGGTGGTGAATACAAATGATTTTAAGAAATCCTCTAAAGATTTGTTTCGGAGAATGCGCAGGGGGTTTATGGTCCGTTCTCAACAAATTAAAACCTTGATTGATTTTATCGAAGAGTCACCACACCGGATTATTTTATGTGGCGATTTTAACGATACTCCTTATAGCTATTCGTATTTTCAATTAGGTAGGCATTTACTCAATGCGTTTGAGCATACCGGTAATGGCTTGGGATTCAGCTTTAACGGGAAGTTATTCTTTTTACGGATTGACAATCAGTTTTTTAGTGAAAATATTGATGCCGGCTATTACCGGACGTATAGGGAGGTAGCATTTTCGGATCATTTCCCCATTGAAGTGGTTTACTCTATGGATTAACAGGTTCCGTTACTTGTTTTTTTCTTTGATCAACTCCCCATTTTCCCAAATACCCTGTTTAATGGTGCCATCCGATAAGTATAAGGTGCCCTTGCCATTTAGCTGATTTTGGGATATTTCCCCTTCGTATCGAGTGCCATTCTGATAAATTAATTGGCCCTTTCCATGCATTTTTCCATAGTGGTACTCTCCAATGTATTTATCTCCGTTGGGATATACAAAAGTACCTTTTCCGTGTAATTGTCCGCCTTTTACTCCTCCCGTATAGTATCCGCCATTGGCATATTGGAGGGTGCAAGAGCCCTCTTTTTCTCCGTTTTTAAAGTCACCTTCATAGCTGTTGCCATCCGGCCAGGAGTAGGTGCCCTTGCCATGTTTGATGCCCTTATGCCAATATCCGGTATATTTTTCTCCATTGTCTTTTACATACGTACCCAAGCCATGTTGATAGCCGTTTTTAAACTCACCGGTATACAAATCGCCATTATCAAAGTTCATGGTGCCTTTTCCGGTGAGTTTGCCTTTTTTGATATCGCCATTATAAGTGTTTCCATTGGGATAGTAGATAGTACCTGTGCCCGTCATGTCCCCATTGCGAAATTCTCCGATAAAAACAGCTCCGCTTTTAAATTCAAATTTTCCGGTGCCATTCTTACAGTCTCCCGTGATGCATTCGCCTCGTTGACTCCAAGTGGTATTAGGGTATAATATACTGATAATTAATATGATAAGAATGTTTTTGATCGTAAGCATTTTAGTGAGTGTTATAACTTTTCCAATTGGTTTTAGATGTTAAGAAATCTATTTAACAAAATTCGTATGCTGCCGGATTACCACCCGGTCATGATTATAAACCTCAATTGTCTGGCCAGCTTCGACAAAAGAGGGTTTAGGTCAGGTGCCAGTACCGAAAATGAAGATACTAAAAATCTTTTTGGGGAGCGTGGTTATCCCAATATAAAACTCCACTGTCGCTTGGACAGTGGAGTTTTATCGTTCGAAAATGATATACCTCTTAAAGCTACGATGAATAAGAAGTAATTTAAACTCCCAAAATTGATTTGGGAATGATATGTAATTCGTAGCGTAACAGACAGGTTTGTAATTTTTCAACTGCAATGTTTTTATGGACATAAACAGTCACTTCCTTGGGTTTTTTATCCGAATGGAAGATTACATCTTTCACTTCGTCAAATTTAAGCAAGGCTTCTTTCAGTTGATTAAAATGACGGGTGGTAGTAGCATTGGTGGTAAACGACTTTCCAACCGGACCTGGAAAAACTATATCATTTTCAATACTCATAATATTTATTCCATTAAGCTTTCTGTGAAAAGAAATAAGTTACGCTTCATTTCTATAAATTCTTTTTTGAAGCTTTTTAGTTCATCCAAAAGCTTGATATGCGTTTGGCGAAAGGACTCTTCGGAATAGGATTCGTTGTCTTGTAACAGACGGGACAGATATTTTTCGTGTTTTTTTAAGTCATGGGTGAATTGATCTAGCAATTCTCCATTATAATATATAATTAAATTTTGAAAATGGCTAATTTTTTTTCGCTGTTCAGAAGAGCTTATTTGTGAAGAGTACCGCTCTAGTAGTTTTTGAAAAAAGTTGATTTCCTCTCTCCAAAGTTGTGTTTCCGATAAGCGTTCTAAGTTTTGGCGGTGTAAATCTTGAAGGCTGGCTTTTAACAAATAAGCGTAATCTGGGGATTTCAGCAGTTCCATAATTGAAAATACTTTTGAGTGGAAAAACAGGTTTTGTCTTTATTCAAAAATGCACTTTCCTTCACAACAATCCTATGAGTAAAGTCATCCTAAAACAGGAAGAAAAATATAAAATGTCCATTCCTTCGGTGGATTTTTTTACGTTGTAGCTTGAGGTTTTTCCCTTTTGACCGGATGGAGGAAATCGTGTTTTTATGCTCCCCAAACCGTTAAAACCAACTGTCTGGCACTTGCCTGGTCGCGGTGCTCGCAGAGGTAGATACCTTGCCAGGTTCCCAATTGAAAGTGCCCTTGACTAACTGGTAGGGTCACCGAACTACCTAATAAAGAGGATTTGATATGCGCGGGCATATCATCGGGTCCTTCATAAGTATGTTCATAATAGGGGGCATTCTCCGGCACCATTTTGTTAAAATGACTTTCAAAATCGCTACGCACCGTAGCGTCTGCATTTTCATTAATGGTGAGACTGGCAGATGTATGTAGAATAAACAAATGTGCCACTCCTGCCTGTATTTGGGCCAGTTCAGGTACGGCTTTTTCTATCTGCCTTGTGATTAAGTGAAACCCTCGTTTGTACCTGGGAAGTACAATGTTTTTCTGGAAGACCTTCATTTTTTTGTTCGGTATTGTTCTTTGACGTATATCGATTCTAAAGGATGCGAATTATTTTGTCCAGTAGATGGCTCCTCCACAATTGTTGTGACGGGCCCCGGTAACAGAGCGCAAACAGTTAGGTGCCTGGTGCCAGCGCAAAACGCCTAAAAATGCAAAAATAAGGGCCTCTTTAAAGGCGATAATTGACTGGGAGGGGACAATGACTTTTACCTCTTTACAATATTCTTGAATCTGTTGCAATAGAAAGGAGTTGAAAGCACCTCCTCCTGTGACGAGCATTTGCCCTTGTATGTTTTTGTTCAACTGCATTTGTTCAATAGATTGCTGAATCTGAAAAGCAATATGATGGCAAAAGGTACAGAGTATATCTACGGTGCGAAGTTGGGTATACTGAGTCAATAAAGGGTAAACTTGGGCTACAACCCACTCTTTCCCCAAAGATTTTGGAAAAGGCAATTGATAATAGTCCAACTTGTTGAGTTCGTCAAAGAGAGAAGGTACAAATTGGCCTGTTGAGGCGAGTTCTCCGTTTTTATCATACATTTTGCCTGACTGTTCGGCTAGTGTATTCAATACCTGGTTACAAGGGCTGATGTCAAAAGCAATTTGTTGGTCGGCAATCTTGGCAGAGATATTGGCAATTCCTCCGAGGTTCAGGCAATAGTTGTACTCCGGGAATAAGAGTTGGTCACCTATCGGTACTAAAGGGGCGCCTTGCCCACCCAGAGCAACATCCATAGTTCTGAAGTCATTGACTACCGGGCTGTTGCAAATGGCTGCCATATGCGCTCCGCTGCCTATTTGGTAAGTGAGTCCTTTTTCTGGCTGATGAAAGATCGTGTGTCCGTGTGAAGCAATAAAGTGAGGTTGGAGTTGATATTGTTGCATGAATTGGTGTACTTGTTCTCCCATCCATTTTCCCAAGTCTACATCCGTTTGAGCCAAATCCAAGGCGCTTTGCTTTTCCACATGAGCCAAGCGTTGTTGCCAACTGGCTTCATAAGGGATTTCCTGCGTGTGCAGAAGTTCAAAGTGCCACTGATCGTATTCTTTCCAAAAGTTGCAATAAGCCATGTCAAGCCCGTCTAAGGAAGTGCCGGACATGACTCCGATTACGTTGATTTTTTCCATTTTTCGTATAGTTGAGATAGAGAAAGCTATTATTTACTTTTTTGAAACAGGGTCCGGTAAGAATTTAGCTCAGAAGTAACCAGGCAATAGTGAAAAACATGCCTAATAAAGCCAGGTAAATGATGAGTCGCCAAGGGATGTTTGACATTGCGTGCACCACTACCTCGTTAAAATCATGTTTAGGTGTCAGGTTGATTTCAGGAGGCAAGGGGAAATCAATTTTATGCAAATACTGATAATAGTTTTTGTGCTGACTAGCCAAATCCCACACAAATTCATCGACTTGTTGAAAGCGAAGTTCAGGACGGGTGGACAGTGCCTTCATCAGGGTTTCGTCTGTGGCATGACTGATTACTTTGTTGAAGGCCTGGGGGCCGGGGAGGTGGTTATGCATCCGCTCCGTAATATGCAAAGGCATGGTGCCACTAAGGCCGAAATAAAAAGTGGCTGCCAATGAATAAACATCGGAAAAATTGCCCGTTTGTTGTTGCCGGTGAATGACTTCCAAGGGGGTGTAACGGGAAGTGATGCTCGATTTTAAAATCCAACGAAAAAATTTGGTGGATTCATTGAGCATCAAATAGTCAATCAATACGGCTTTGCCAGAGGGAGAAATCAGAATATTGTCCGGAGAGACATTCAGGTGGTATAAGTTGTGTTCGTGAAGTTTTTCCAACGCACTAGCAACTTGAAATAACAATAAAACCCCCTCTTTTTCAGGCAAAGCTCCGGACTTGAGCACCATGTTGTACAGGGTTTGCCCGCCCACTTTTTTCAGAACCAAATACACCGTGTTGTTTTCAGTGAAATAATCCAGAATCTCCACCAAATGGGGATGACGTACTTGTGAGAGTTGTTCTATGAGTTTGATTACCTTGGGTTTATACCGTAAAAACAAGGGGGAAATGGTTTTGTCAAATTCCAAGGTGCCATCCGCATTTCGTTTTGTATGGTTTTCAAAAAAGTATTCTTTAATGATCACAGCTTTGTTTGCCGCTTTATCATGCCCTTCATAGGTAAAATAACTTGCACTTTGCCTACTGAGTTGAGTAATCGTATAACGTTGCAGGTTGAGTTGGTGACCATTTGGGAGTGTATCTGGATTCATGCTTTCTGTAAATGTGGTTGTTAATAAACAAATCTACTATGCGAACCATTAACTACGAAACATATTCTAAAATCTGCTGCTTGTTTGAAGTAGAATCTTTCAGGAAAACCATTCGTTCCCGTTTGATAGAGAGGAAGAGGGGGAGAAGATGGTTTCAGTAGAATAATTGAATTATTTTAATAGTAAATAGGATTTATTTTGAAAGCTGCAAATTCTGACAAAGATTCTTTTATAAGTACATTTTTCTATCAACAATAACCTTTGCAAATACCGTTAAAAATATACTGTTGAATGTGGCTGGCAAGGTTGTGTCATTTCAAAATGAGTAACTTAATTTTTTCCACTCTTTGTTGGCCCTATTGATCAAAAGATTTATCCATCAACTCAATTTGAATTGAGTTTTTTTTAGGCTTTAACCGTTCTCTATCATGACCTTGTCATTTCATCCAGATACGTCTTGCGGAATTCTGTTAGGAGCAGGGAATTTTTCAAAAGAAGAGCGTTTCAAACCGCTGCCCCAAGTGGCAGATAAAGTAGAGCGCCTGGCCAATACCATGAGTGCCCGAGAAAGTATAGGTATTCCTGCTAACCGGATCTTAAAACAAATTGATGCCGACAATAATATTCTTCTGAAAGAACACATTGCCGAAATAGCCGAACAAGCTGAAGATGCCCTGTTTTTTTACTATACCGGGCATTTGTTGTTAAGAAAAGGGCAGGTGTATTTGGCCACTCATCACACTACTTGGCATCAAGTACACATTAATGGATTGGCCTTGCGTGAGGTATTGGAGCTCATCAGTGAGTACACTATCAAACGGACATATATCTTGTTGGATGTCACCATTCACCAAACAACTACGGAAAGTGGGGGGGTGCATGAAGCCTTGAAGCGCTTTGTCACCCAGATGGAACAGGAATTTCCGGGTACGGCCATATTATCGTATCCGACCGGGGCCCGCATTGAAAATCCCTTCACCTGGAAATTGGTGGACTTGCTGGAAAAAGGTGTGGAAGTGAAGCAAAAGTCCTTGAGCATTGCACAGGTGCTTGCTTCTATACAGGGAGAGTGGATTGTCTCTTCTCAAACGGAACAATCCGGGGATAAAATCTGTCATAATACCCGTTACACTCAGTTCTGTGAATTACTTGACAAAGCCGAAAGTTATTTTAAAACCTTAGAATTACAAGAAGCACAAGCATATTATCAACAGGCCAATGAGTTGTTTCCGGGAGAGCTTGATTTGCATAACAAGCTTTCCTTTATCAGGCATTGGCAACAGGGGGAACGGTGCTTTCAAGTGGGAAACTATGTAGAAGCCAGAGCAAGCTTTGAAGAGGCCTTGGCATTGTTTGATATGCCTGCTGTGAAGCAAAAAGTGAATGAGTCCATTGAACTCATTGCACAAAGCTTATATCGTGAAGGGAGATATACCCAGGCAAAATTTTATTTTGAACTGTTGATCAAAAATGCAGGGAACAAAGCCGAATACGCTGAAAGCTTGAAGAAATGCGAGGATGAAATCAAATTTAAATCCACGGTAAACCATGCCGATCAATTGTACTTTGAAGAACGGTATGGGGAAGCATTAAATAAATACGAAGAAGCCCTTCAACTCCATCACGACCAAACCTTGCTTTCCAGAAAACAGGATTGTGTTAAATTTTTGGAGAAAGAAGAAGTCTTGAGAGCTCGTTTGATAAAGGAAATCCAAACAAAGAACACCCATGGAGAACAAAGGAATGAAATGGTCGACCAAGAAGCTGTTGAGCGGTTGTTACAAAAACAATTGACCGCAGAGAGGGAAGCATGGGAAGACCAGTTGTGGAAACAAGTGGAGGTAAAAAATCAAAAAGCCTTGTACGAGCTTTATTTAAGTTTGTTTCCTGAAGGAAGGCATGTGGAAGTAGCCCGGCAAAAAGTAGTAGAGCAAAAAGCAACCTCCGAAAATATAAAAGAAGTTATTTCTGAAATAGAGCAAACCGGAACGGAAACGGCTATTACTTCGCTTTCCCAAGAAGAGGGAAAAGAGCCTGAAACAGCTAAAAACGGCTCATTTATGACATTTGATTTTGATTTGGATATACCGGAGCCTTTCAGAAATAAAGTACGTCAGCAAGTCGTAGATGAAAAGGAGGAAGAAGAACCCCTTGTAGCTCCTTCTCCTGTTTCGGCAACTTCATCGGAGCCTGCGGAAGAAACCTTTTTGGAGGAAGAAGAATTATGGCGGCAAGCGCAACTACAAGACACTATAGATGCTTACAAAAGCTATCTGGCAAATACCCAAGAATCTACTTACCTGACGGATGCATTTTACATGATCAATAAATTAAGCAGGGAAGAGGAGGGAACATTTCCTGTGGAAGAAGTAGAAGACCCTGTATTTACCAATACACAATGGGAAAGTCAGGAAGAAGAAGTTGAAGAAGCACTTACATTCTCTTTTGAAGAAGAGCAAGAAGGTAGTATACCGGAAGAACCTGCCTCTACCGAAAAGTATGAAGAGCCGGATGATGAAGAAGCGCTATGGATACAAGCCATCAAAGAAAATACGCTTTCCTCTTACTTGGAGTATTTGAATAAGAGTGAAAGCCGGAATCATGTAGACGAAGCCAAGCAACGCATTCAGGAAATAAAGAAAATTTCTCAACAAAGAGAGGAAGAAGAGTGGACAAGTGTGAGTGGAAAGGATACTGCCGAAGCTTATAAAAGCTATATGAAAAAATATCCTTTGGGTTCGTATTATTCCAAGGCAATGTCGCGTATAAACGAATTGGGAGCAGAAGTTTAATTCAACTAAATATACACTTATAGAACAAAAGAAAGCCCTGGTGCCAGTAGCGCCAGGGCTTTCTTTTGAAAGAAATATGACTTGATTATTTTGTCTCTATAAACGGAGGACGGCACACTTGTGCTTTGAGTTTTCGTTTGCGTACTTCGATATAAATCTCCGTACCGGCTTTGCTATAGGCTGTTTGCACATAGCCCATACCAACTCCGATGCCCAACATCGGTGACATGGTACCGGAAGTTACTTCCCCTATGATTTCTCCTTCCGCATTCAATATATTGTAATGCTGACGGGGAATCCCTTTGTCCACCAGTTTAAAACCAACAAGTTTTTTAGATACCCCCTCTTCTTTTTGTTGTTTTAACGCAGCGCTGTTGGTAAATTCTTTGCTGAATTTTGTGATCCAACCTAAACCGGCTTCCAGGGGTGAAGTGTGGTCATTGATGTCATTGCCATACAAACAAAAGCCCATTTCCAAACGCAAAGTATCCCGGGCTGCTAAGCCTATCGGCTTGATGTGATGTGAAGCACCTGCTTCAAAGATTTTTTTCCAGACTTCTTCCGCTTTTTCATTCGCTACATAAAGTTCGAATCCTCCGGCCCCGGTGTAACCGGTTGCAGAAATAATCACATCGCTTACTCCCGCAAATGTAGCTTTTTCAAAAGTGTAATACTTCATCTCGTCCAGTTTTACATCCGTAAGAGATTGCAAGGCATTAAAACTTTCAGGTCCTTGTACGGCAAAAAGCGACATTTGATCAGAAATGTTCTCCATTTCTACCCCCTCTGTGTTGAATTGGCTGATCCAGTTCCAGTCTTTTTCAATGTTAGAGGCATTCACCACCAACATAAACTCTTCTTCACTTAGTTGGTAGATGAGTAAGTCATCTACAATCCCTCCGTCTTGATTGGGCAAACAAGAGTATTGAGCTTTGCCATTGAAAAGCTTGGAGGCATCGTTAGAACTGACCCGCTGGATTAAATCCAAGGCCTTGGGACCTTTCAGCAAAAACTCTCCCATATGAGAGACATCAAACACACCGACTCCATTTCTGACGGTTTTATGCTCTTCAATATCAGAAGTATATCTTACAGGCATTTGATATCCTGCAAACTCTACCATTTTCGCCCCTAAAGCTTCATGTACATCATTTAAGGCTATTTTCTTTGCTTCCATTTAGCTTATTGGTTAATAATTCGTGAATTACACTATTTCGGACAAAACTAGTGAAAACCAGTTGAGAAAAAAACAAGCCTCTGTGAAGTTCGCAACCAGAGGCTTATTGTAAAAAAACGATTGTTTGTTTTCCATCTGATGGAAAGTATCTTGGGCAGGGATAAATCCTGACACCAGGACAAATTTCTTGTGTACGGGTTGTTTTTTATAAAAAACCGGGTTAAGGTAAACTTAATGGATAGTTGGTTTTGAAATAGACTAGCGTATTATGTAGGATAATTGTTATCGAACCAAAGAAAGGCCGTTTAGTTAGTATTGAGTTGTAAAGGCCGGTTAAATCGCTCTTCGAGAGAAATAATGGTATCGGTGCGGGCGATGCCGGAAACCTTTTGAACTTTGTCGTGTAAGACTTCCCGAAGATGATTCGTGTCGCGGCAAGCTACCCGGGCAAAAATACTGTAGTCACCGGTGGTATAGTGGATACTGAGAATTTCAGGGATTTTTTCTAATTCTAAGGCTACATCATCGTACAAAGAGCTTTTTTCCAGAAAGATCCCTAGGAAAGCCGTGATGTCATAGCCCAGTTTGCCAAAGTTAATATCCAGGGTAGACCCTTTGACCACCCCCATTTTTTCCATTTTTTTCATCCTGACATGGACTGTGCCCCCAGATACAAAGATTCTTTCAGCGATTTCGGTGTAAGGAGTCTTGGCATCCTTCATCAATTCCGAAAGAATTTTGATATCAATATTGTCAATTTCTGAATTTTTATCCATTTAGCTGAAAATTTGTTATTAAAATATTAAGGATATTGCAAAATTATTATAAGATTGAAAAATATTTATTATTTTTATTGAGAATTTTTTAAAAATTAAAAAAACGTTTATACTTTTGTAGAGAAGCCGAAAAATCTAACTACCTATTAGTCAATAAGTATTCTCTTTTTGGAAGGATTCAATACAAGGATTGTCAGGAGGTTCGAGTCCTCTCTAATAGCAAGCATGTGTTTATTTTATGTGTTGTTTATTGGTTAAGGTTAAAGGTATGTGAATTTTTCGCATACCTTTTATTTATTAGCAGGGTTTTTTCCTTACTGTGCTTCTTCAAACAGCCTCATTTGCAGTGTGAAAGATGAAAAAGAAGATTTACCTCCCACCTCAGGTTGCTTCGCTTTCAATTCTCTCGAAAAAATGATAGCTTCGGGAAAGAAACGTTTCAAAACAACTTACCAAATGAAAAAAGTACACTCTATCGCTTTTGTATCACTACTAGGTTTGTGTATGGCTTGCGGGAATACAACCCAACAAGCCGAAGACTCTGACTCAATAACAAAGGAAACCACAGACACCGAAACCTCCGAATCGAAAACGATCTCTCACAATCAACTCTTGGAAGAAGAAAAAGCCGAAGGTTGGAAACTGTTATTCGATGGACAAACCACTCAAGGATGGCATTCTTATTTACAGGAAGGAGTAGTGGGTTGGGAAGTCAAAGAGGGGGTGATTTCAACCGAAGGAGGCAGCGGGGATTTGGCTACGGATGAAGAATTTGAAAATTTTGAATTGTCTATAGAATGGGCCATATCCCCTCAGGGCAATAGTGGTATTTTTTATATGGTGCAGGAAAGTGAAGAAAACAAAACACCCTATATGACCGGTCCGGAATACCAGTTAATCGATGACGAAGGCTACCCTACGGTTTTGGAGGAGGCGCAAAAGTCCGGGGCAAATTATGCCTTGCATGCCCCGGAAAGTATCGTTTCTAAAGCCCCCGGTGAGTTTAACCACACCCGGATCATAGTGAACAACGGACATGTGCAACACTGGCTTAACGGACAAAAAGTGGTGGAGTATGAATTGGGAAGTGAAGACTGGACTCAACGTAAAGAGGCTTCCAAGTTTAAAGAAATGACCGGCTATGCCACCGCTACGAAGGGCCGGATCGCCTTACAAGATCACGGAGACAAAGTAGAATTCAGAAATATCAAAATCAAGACCCTGTAAAAAGAAAGGGCTGAGGCTCAGCCCTTTTTTCATTGCATCCTATTTGCCTTGTGCAAACCATTAACCTCACCGGTTACAGTAAAATCCTCCCGGAAGATGTAGGTAGATCATTGGTATAACCGTTCAAAATCCTTAATTTTATTAGTTGGACACCAAACCAAAAATACCGTGGAAAATTCCACGAGGTTGTTGATTGGAGGCTTTTTAATACCCTGGACAATATGCAAGAAAACCTGAGTAATGCTTTGATGCTACTGGCTGTGGGAATGACCACCGTTTTTTTCATTCTGATATTGGTAGTCATTTTTGGGAAATTGTTGGTTCGTGCGGTTAACCGGTTTTACCCGGACGAAACAATTGTGGCTAAGACAGAAAAGTCGATTAACCTGCAAACAACTACAAGTTTTGACAAGAAAAAACTCAGCGCAATTGTGGCAGCTGTAGATCTTGCCACTCAAGGAAAGGGCAAAATTACCGAAATTAAAGAGGTGAAATAGAGGGGGCAAACTAGGATTCTTATTCATCGAAATCACTTGTAAACATGGGACGACCAATTCAGTTTTCGCTGGTATACAGAGATATGTGGCAGTCTTCGGGCAAATACATGCCGAGGATCGATCAATTAAAACGTGTGGCAGGCCCTATCATTGACATGGGCTGTTTTGCCCGGGTAGAAACTAATGGAGGTGGGTTTGAGCAGATTAATTTGCTTTTTGGAGAGAACCCGAATAAGTCGGTGCGCGAATGGACCCAACCTTTTAATGATGCAGGGATTCAAACCCATATGCTGGAAAGAGGTTTGAATGGTATCCGGATGAGCCCGGTACCGGCAGATGTCCGCAAGTTGATGTTTCAGGTGAAGAAGAAACAAGGAACCGATATCGCCCGCTCTTTTGACGGGTTGAACGATGCCCGGAATTTGAAGCATTCCATTGATTTCGCAAAAGAGGGAGGGATGGTTTCCCAGGCGGCCTTGTGTATTACCCATTCCCCCATCCATACGGTCGAATATTATATCAATCTGGCGGAAGAGCTTATCGGAATGGGCACTCAGGAAATTTGTATCAAAGATATGGCTGGGATTGGCCGGCCGGCGACCTTGGGCAAAATTATCCAGGCCATTAAAAGCAGCCATCCGGATATCTTAGTGCAATACCATGGGCACTCCGGCCCAGGTTTTTCCGTAGCATCTTCTTTGGAAGCAGCCCGTGCCGGAGCAGACATCATTGATGTGGCTATGGAACCGCTCTCCTGGGGAACCGTACATGCGGATGTGCTCACCATTCATGCGGTGTTGAAGGATGCAGGCTTTGTGGTACCGGATGTGAATATGAAGGCCTATATGGAAGTCAGAAGGTTAACCCAGGAATTTATCGATGATTTTTTGGGGTATTATATCAATACTAAAAACCGCTATATGAACTCCTTGTTGATCGCACCGGGTCTTCCCGGAGGAATGATGGGGAGCTTGATGGCCGATTTGGAAAACAATCTGGAGAGCCTGAATAAGTGGCTGAAGAAAAGGATCCAACCGGAAATTACACAAGATGATTTATTAATTAAACTCTTTGATGAAGTAGAGTACATTTGGCCGGAATTGGGTTACCCTCCCTTGGTAACACCTTTTAGCCAGTATGTAAAAAATGTGGCCTTGATGAATGTGGTACAGGGGATCAAAGGCAAAGAGCGTTGGTCGATGATTGCTGACAATATTTGGGATATGATTTTGGGCCGTTCGGGAAAACTTCCCGGAAAGGTAGGGGAAGAAATTAGAGCTTTGGCCGCACAACAAAACAGAACCTTCTTTACGGGAAATCCGCAAGAACTTTATCCCGATAGTTTGGAGAGTTTCCGGAAGGAAATGCAGGAAAAGGGTTGGGATACCGGTCAGGATGATGAAGAACTATTGGAATTGGCCATGCATCCTGAGCAATACCGGGCATATATGTCGGGAGAAGCTAAAAAGGCTTTTGAAGAAGACTTGGCTAGCCGGAAAGCAACTAAGTCCCAACTGCCTCTCAAAGAAGCGGCTCCTCAAATCACAGCAGGATTCCAACCTAAAACACTCAATGTAAATGTAAACGGTGAACAATTTCTCGTATCGGTATCCTATGAAGAGCAGCCCAATGGATCCGTACATCAAACAAGCATTCAGGCTCAAGGCCACCGCCAAGTGACTTCAGGAAATGGGCAACACAAGGAAATTCTGGCACCGGTAGAAGGGAAGTTTTTCTTGACAAAATCGAATGTGGAAACTCCGGTGAAAATAGGGGACATGATCAAGAAAGGGGATGTAATTGGTTACATCGAATCCATGAAGGTTTATAATGCCGTAGCGGCTGATCAGGAGGGGAAAGTCATTGAGATTTGTCGCAGTAACTCCGAAGATGTGGAAGAAGATGATGTGTTGATAAAAGTGGAATAAACATACGGCGAAATTCCAAGAGTGTAAGGATAAGAAAACCCAAAATGTACAACCCTTGAGAAGGCTCATTGCTAAGGGCATGTTTAAAATTCTTTTTTTGAGCCAAAAGGTGAAATTTACTCATGCTCTAAGACCTAATTTCTGACCACCATGCTTGAAAACCTTTATAAAATGACTGCGTTCGGTGAGCTGTTGAGCAACCCCGGAACGCTTATAATGTTGCTGATCGCATTTGTACTGCTTTATTTGGGGATTAAAAAAGAGTTTGAGCCCCTGTTACTGGTTCCGATTGGGTTTGGCTTACTGATCGCGAATTTTCCGGGAGGGGATATGAATGTGATTCAATCTACCGAGGAAAACAAGATTATGCACAAGAGCCTGGTGGAAATTGCCAAGGAGTATGGGATTATGAACTTTGTTTATTACTCCTTGATCAAAACCGGATTTCTTCCCCCTATCATCTTTCTGGGAGTTGGTGCGTTGACGGATTTCGGACCTATGTTGCGGAATTTGCGTTTGGCCTTGTTCGGAGCAGCGGCCCAAATAGGGATTTTTACAGTACTGTTTGGGGCATTGTTGATGGGTTTTTCTTTACCGGAAGCCGCTTCTTTGGGGATCATCGGTGGAGCTGACGGACCTACGGCAATTTTTACAACTATTAAATTGGCTCCTCATTTATTAGGCCCTATTGCCATTGCTGCATATTCCTATATGGCGCTGGTACCCGTAATTATCCCATTGGTAGTGCGCTTTACCGTTTCCAAAGAGGAATTGCAAATCAACATGCGGCAACAGGACAAGCTTTACCCATCCAAAACACCCATTAAGAACATCCGGGTTGTCAAAATCATCTTTCCAATCATGTTAGTAACAGTGGTAAGCCTTTTAGTCCCTTCCTCTGTGCCATTGGTCGGTATGCTGTTGTTTGGCAATTTGGTTAAGGAAACCGGAGCCATTACTGCCCGCCTGCATAGTGCCGCTACAGGACCGGTTTTAAATACTGCGACCATCCTTTTGGGGCTTTCTGTGGGAGCCACGATGACCGCGGATACATTTTTAAATGCCAAGACCTTGATGATCGTAGTAGGTGGGTTTATAGCCTTTGCGATCTCTATTTTAGGGGGGATTATGGCGGTGAAGTTGTATAATGTATTTGCAAAGAAAAAAATCAACCCTTTGATTGGCGCTACGGGGCTAAGTGCAGTACCGATGGCTTCCAGAGTTGCCAATGAAATTGCCTTGAAACAAGATGCAAGCAACCATTTGCTACAGTATGCCATGGCCAGTAATATAGCCGGCGTAATAGGTTCTGCCGTAGCTGCCGGAGTGTTGATTTCCTTTTTGGGATAAGAAAAAGCATTCGGGAAAGGCGGTGGTCCGTCTCATACCCCGAATGCTTTATTTGGGCAAGGTTTAACTCAAGCCTTCAATTTGTCCGTTGGCAATTTTAATATGTTCGGCCTGTGGTGAAGCGGGAAGGCCTGGCATTCGCATAATGGTGCCTGCTTTGGCAATGATAAATCCGGCTCCGCTGTTGATGATCAGATCTTCAATATTGGTAAAAAATCCTTTGGCTACTCCGGTTTTTTTCGGGTTGTCGGAAAACGAATACTGGGTTTTGGCAATACACACCGGATAGCGGTCAAAAGCCAGGTGTTCTATCCGGGCAAGCATTTTCCGGGCGCGGTTGTCAAATTTTACGTCCTCGGCCCCATACACTTTCTGTGCAATTTTTCGAATTTTATTCGAAATATGCTCCTCTTCTCCATAGGTGTAATGTAAGGCTTGGGAGGGGGAGTGCTCAATTAGGTCTACCACCGCTTCGGCCAAGTCGATTGCGCCTTTTCCTCCTTCTTGGTGGGCACGGTTTACGGCAAACTTTACGCCCATAGCTTTGCACCATTCTTGGATATAATGGACTTCGTTTTCAACATCATGACTGAACAGGTTCAGTGCTACGATACACGATTGTCCGAATTGATGAAGGTTTTGCAAATGCTTCTTCAGATTATTCAATCCGTTTTGCAAGCCTTCCATGTCTGGTTGGCTGATTTTAGCTTCCGGGGTACCTCCATGTAGTTTCAGTGCCTGGGTAGTGACCACCACTACCGAAGCTTTGGGTTGTAAATTGCCTACCCGGCATTTGATATTGAAAAATTTTTCAGCACCTAAATCCGCGCCAAAGCCCGCCTCGGTCACTACATAGTCACCGAACGTCATGGCAAGCTTGGTTGCGATAATGGAATTACAACCATGGGCAATGTTGGCAAAAGGCCCTCCATGAATAAATGCAGGAGTATGTTCAGTGGTTTGCACCAGGTTAGGGTGAATGGCATCTTTTAACAATACGGTAATGGCCCCGCCTATACCAAGGTCTTTCACGGTAAAGGCTTGGTTATTTTGTGTGTAACCCAACAGGATGTTGTCAATACGGTTCTCAAGATCTTCCAGGCTGGTTGCCAGACAAAGGATGGCCATAATTTCCGAGGCGGCCGTAATATCAAATCCCGATTCGGCCAAAACCCCATTGGATGGACTCCCCATTCCGGTAATGATTTCCCGGAGCGCGCGATCGTTTACATCCAGTACCCTTTTCCACTTAATTGCCCGCAGACGCTTATCGTTATTTCTGTTCTGATATTGATAATTATCTAACAATGCAGAAATCATATTATGAGCAGAGGTGATGGCGTGGAAGTCACCGGTAAAATGCAGGTTGATGTCTTCCATAGGCAATACCTGGGCATGTCCTCCTCCGGCCGCTCCTCCTTTCATTCCGAAGCATGGCCCCAAAGAGGGTTCCCGTAAGGCAACAATGGCCTTTTTGCCAATTTTATTCAGGCCCAGAGCCAGACTGATGGAGGTGGTAGTTTTCCCGACTCCTGCTTTATTAGGAGTGATGGCTGTGACTAATATCAGTTTGCTTTGTTTTACTTTTTCTTCGTCTATGAGCTGATAAGGTACTTTCGCTTTGTGCTTGCCAAAGGGGATGATTTTGCTTCTGGGAATCCCAATCGCTTCTCCGATATCCTTGATGGGTTTTAAAGATATATCACGGGCGATTTCAATGTCACTTTTCATAGTTTAATAAGTAAGGAAGTTAGTGTTTTATTCAAGTTAAACAATTGACTAAGAGTTAATTTGCCATGAGTACTACAATGGTTCTTCCTTGCACATCAAAGTGATTTTGCGTGAAGGATTCTGCCTCTTCCCAATCTACAAAATCCTCCGGACTCGGTAAGGAGGTGTTGATAATTCTCCTCCAGTTCATCGAAATATTATTGGGCTTATTCGGCAATTGAAAAGTCAAAGGTTTCCAATAGGCATTAATCATGACGTACAGACACTTGCCAAACTCTTCGTGATCAAGCATAAAGGCAATGCTATGGGAGTTGTGCCCCCAATCGGGGCGGTTTGCCTTGATCCCGTGCCAAGTGATACGGGGACGGTGAGTGGCCCCTTGTTCGGACCAAAACAACTCCTCCTGAAACACTTCATGTTCCAGGTTAAAACGGATCAGTTTTTTGACAAACCGTAATAAACCCTCGTTTTTGGGAACAGCTTGCCAGTCAAACCAATTGATCTCATTATCATGACAATACGCATTGTTGTTGCCATATTGTGTACGCCTCACTTCATCTCCCATAAGCATCATGGGGGTGCCCTGAGAGAAAAAAAGTAAAGTGAAAAAGTTTTTAAGTTGCCGACTGCGTAGTTGTTCTATTTGCGGGTTTTCGGTAGGACCCTCTACCCCCGTATTCCAACTGTGATTATCGTTGGTGCCGTCCCGGTTGTCTTCATTGTTTTTCAGGTTATGTTTATCGTTATAAGAAACCAGGTCGTTGAGGGTAAATCCGTCATGGCAGGTAATGAAATTGATACTGCGGTTAGGATCGCGCTGATGAATGGAAAAAATGTCATGGCTTCCTTCAATCCGGTTTTTCAAATGCAATACATACCCCGGGTCCCCTTTGACAAAACAACGGATATCGTCCCGGTAATGTCCGTTCCACTCCGACCATTTGTCCCCGATAAAGGAGCCTACTTGGTACAATCCCCCGGCATCCCAAGCCTCTGCAATGATTTTAGTTCCGGCCAAAACCGGGTCCGATTCGATTTCCCAGAGGATGGGAGGGTTTTCCAAGGGGTGGCCGTTTTCATCGCGGGCCAATACGGAGGCCAAATCAAAACGAAAGCCGTCTATGTGCATCTCGGAAACCCAGTAACGCAAAGCATCCATAATCAATCTTCGTACAATGGAGTGATTGGCATTCAGTGTGTTACCGCATCCGCTATAATCTTTATAAGAACTTTTGGGTGTGTCCAGGGTATAATAAGCCAGGTTTTCCAGGCCTCTGTAGGAAAGGGTAGGCCCTTCCGTATCGCCTTCGGCCGTATGGTTAAAGACCACGTCCAGAATGACCTCAATACCGGCTTTGTGCAAGGCTTTCACCATCGTCCGGAATTCATTAACCGGAGCTAAGGGGTCGTTGCTGGAGCAGTACCCGTTGTGAGGAGCCAAGAAGGCTACAGGGCTATATCCCCAGTAATTAATCAAGTCAGGCGGGGCATCTTGTGCGTCAAATTGCTGTACGGGAAGTAATTCTACGGCAGTAATGCCCAGTTTTTTAAGGTAAGGGATTTTTTCGATAAGCCCCAGGTAGGTTCCCCGTAGTTGCTCGGAGAGACCGGAATTCGGGTGTTTGGTAAATCCCCCTACATGTAATTCATAAATTACAGACCGGCCATAGGGGTGATGCAATGGTTCATCTCCTTGCCAATCAAAGGTTTGAGTGTCTACCACCACACTTTTCATGGCCCATGCACAATTGTCTTCCTGATGTTTTGCCGCTTTACGCGAATACGATTTTGGGGTAACCACGGCTTTACTGTAAGGATCCAAAAGTACCTTTTTGGCGTTAAAGCGCTGCCCTTCTTCGGGATTCCAGGGGCCACTGGCCCGGTATGCATAGATTTGTCCGGAGTTGATCAAAGGAACAAATACATGCCAATAGTAGAAGGTTTTATTTTTGGTAGGGTGAAGAGGAATGATGCGGGAAGGAGTCGTACTTTCTGCCGAATCAAACAGCAGTAACTCCATTTCGAAACAGTTTTTGGAAAAAATGCAAAAATTAACCCCGTAAGGTGTGACGGTAGCTCCAAGAGGGTAACTACGTCCCGAAAATACATTGGTATCCATATCCGGTATCATTTCAAATTATGGCCTAAAGGTTCGGTTTTTAGAAATATTCCTTCCAGGTCCCAGCCTAATACGGAGGCTGAGGATGGTGTTGGGATCAATAAATCATTGTGAGCCAACGATTAGCCGCTTACGTTGAATAGTTAAAGATAAGGAATGAAGGCATGGAAGTCGTAAAAAACTTCTCTTTCTCTGAAAGGGAAGGACAATATGAAGCAATTTTTGGCTTTTTTTTAATGAAATTTTCCGGCTTTTACGAATTATTTACCTTGATTATGTGATAATTGGGGGGGAATCGTTAAATTTACCCCCACAGCTCCAAATAATTTTGGAAGTAATACAAACTTAACTTATTATTGCATCCTCAAATCATTTAGTCATTTTTTCTAGACCTCTCATAAGGTGCATCAACATATTAAGTTAAATCAAGTCACTTAATTTCTTAGAATCAATTCTCGGTTTTTCAAAACCCTAAACACATATTATGTATACGATTGAAGATTTGGAAGTCAGGTTACTTTCTGAACTGAAAGTGATCGCAGAGGATTTAGGCTTGAAGAATATTAGTAAGCTTCCCAAAAAGGATCTCATCTATAAGATTTTAGACCAACAAGCTATCATCCCCGAAACTGAACTCCCCCAAAAGAAAGAGCCCAAACAAGAAGCCCCCAAAGGTGTGAAAGAGGCTCCCAAACCAGAACTAAAAAAGCGAACAAGAGTAAAGAGAGAGAATGTGAAGAACTTGGAAGAAGAGGGGAATGGCAAGACCAAAAGGGCTCGTACCTCTAATAAACGCAACAAGGCAGAGAACCCCGTAGCCGAAAAGCAAGTAGTTGAAGCAGAAGTAAACAACGAGCAAAAGATGGAGGTAGAAAGCCAAGAACCTGTGAAACAACAGCAGCAGCAACAGCAACCGCAACCACAGGTAAATGCGCAGGGTGGAAATACCGAATCGGCAAAAAAGCCTACTATTCGCGATTTTGACGGAGTGATTGAAAACGAAGGGGTGTTGGAGATTATGCAAGATGGGTATGGGTTTTTACGCTCTTCAGACTATAATTACCTGGCCAGTCCGGATGATATTTATGTTTCTCCTTCTCAAATTAAACTGTTCGGCCTGAAAACCGGAGATACCGTAAGAGGCCAGATCCGTCCTCCCAAAGACGGAGAGAAATATTTCGCCTTATTGCGTGTAGAATCAGTTAATGGTAAAACCACCGAGCAAATCCGCGACCGGGTTCCTTTTGAATACCTCACTCCTCTTTTCCCTAACGAAAAACTCAACCTTTCTACCCGACCGGATACTTTTTCTACCCGGGTTTTAGATTTGTTTGCGCCTATCGGTAAAGGACAAAGGGGAATGATTGTAGCACAACCTAAAACAGGTAAAACCGTGCTACTGAAAGAAATTGCCAATGCGATTGCCCGCAATCACCCGGAGTGTTTCCTGATTGTATTGCTAGTAGATGAACGTCCGGAAGAAGTAACGGATATGGCACGAAGTGTGAAAGCGGAAGTGATCTCTTCTACCTTTGACGAGCAAGCCGAACGCCATGTAAAAGTAGCTTCAATCGTATTGGAAAAAGCTAAGCGTATGGTAGAATGCGGGCATGATGTAGTCATCCTGTTAGATTCCATTACCCGTTTGGCCAGAGCCTACAATACCGTAGCACCTCCTTCCGGAAAAATCCTTTCCGGTGGTGTGGATGCCAATGCATTACACAAGCCTAAGCGCTTCTTCGGTGCGGCTAGAAATGTGGAAAACGGTGGCTCGCTGACCATCATTGCCACGGCCTTGATCGAAACCGGTTCCAAAATGGATGAAGTGATTTTTGAAGAGTTTAAGGGAACTGGTAACATGGAATTACAACTTGACCGTAAATTGGCCAACAAGCGTGTTTACCCAGCAATTGATGTGCCTGCTTCCGGTACTCGTAGAGAAGACTTGCTGTTGGATAAAGATACCTTGTCAAGAGTATGGATCTTGAGAAAATTCATGTCCGATATGAATTCTAACGAGGCGATGGAGTACTTGCTTAACAATATGAGAGGTACCCGTAACAATGAAGAATTCTTGATCTCAATGAATGGGTAACGCCCATAGGATCCGGAAGTTTTCACAGAGAATTTGTTTCTATGAAGATGAAGTGGTTTACACTTATAGTTTTTGACCGAAAGTGGAATCAAAACCGGCCCATCAAGGTACTTTTTGAAGAGAATAGCCAAAGCTATTGTTGAAAAAAGTAACACGGAGGAGGCGTGTTTGAAACATTTTTTAGGAAAAAGAAAAAGTTTAATTCACTTCGATATAAAAAGAGGCTGCCTTTTCGGGTAGCCTCTTTTGTTTTTTAGGCCTATTTTGCTTGGGCGGACAGTCTTTTCTCTAATGAGATAGGCTACGGGCTTAAGAAATTATCAAGGAACTGACCCAAAGTAAGGTAGCTTGTGTTTCAATAGTGAAAAACAATTGATTACCCGGGCAAGTTTTATACTATGGTTTTCCTTCCTTTATTTCCATTGAATATTGTTGTATTTCCACAAGAATCATTACACCTGCACATCTTCGAATCACGCTATAAACAATTGATTCAGGATTGTATAGAAGGCGAGCACTCCTTTGGTATCCCGGTATACTTTGACAATAAGTTGCGGGAGTACGGGACGGAAATTCATGTGGATAAAATTGTAAATACGTATGAAGACGGGCGGATGGACATCGTAGTCAGAGGTGAACGGGTATTCCGGGTGATTAATTGGATCAACCCTATCAAAAATAAATTGTACGCAGGAGGTGAAGTGGAGTTTATCACCTTGGAAGAGGATGCTTCCTGGCCCGAACGGGAGGAGTTGTTGGCCGTAGCAGAAGAATTATTCGAATTGTTGCAATTGCCGGAGCAGGAATTGACAAATGAAAGTGGCTTTTTGAGCTTCCGTATAGCTCATTTTGTAGGTTTCTCTTTACAAGAAGAATTTCAATTACTTACTTATAAAAGTGAACATCAACGGATCCAGGTATTGCTAAAACACTTATCACAAACTTTACCGCTGATCAAAGAATGGGAACGGGTGAGAGCAATTGCACAAATGAATGGCCACTTCAGGCATTTTGACCCACTGAACTTTTAGCCTACATGTTCGGCTATCCGTCTCATTTTGCTTACGTTTAGCCGGGGATTTTGAGATGCGATTCGCAAAAGGACAGGTTTTTTTGAAAGAAACTTTCACTTGCCAAAAAATCCTCTTAAGTATATAGTGCCTCGATGTTTTGCCGCTTTCCTGGTGGTGTTTTTTTACTTAATAAAAGGAACTTTTGTTTTTAAGTGAATTCCTTCGTTAACTTTAACTCTTGAGAAGCAGGACAAAGAAAACGCCAGTTGCCCCTCGGTTAGAAAGATAAATACTTTGGGATTGGGTATTTATCTTATCGATATAGTGCTATAGAATAGTCAATTTAATAAATGAAACGGATAAAATGAGTGCAGTAACAGAATCGTCTTCGCAGTATGATGACTTGGAAAAAATGCCTTTGAATGACTTGTTGGTAAATATCAACAAAGAAGACAAAACAGTGCCTCTGGCGGTTGAAAAGGCAATTCCACAGATTGAAACATTGGTAGAAGCTATTGTGGAAAGAATGAAAAAAGGAGGAAGGTTATTCTATATTGGAGCCGGAACCAGCGGACGACTGGGGATATTGGATGCTTCTGAGTGTCCTCCTACTTATGGGGTGGAGCACGGTTTGGTCATTGGTTTGATTGCCGGAGGGGATACAGCCATCCGGAAAGCCGTGGAGTTTGCCGAAGATGATCCGCACCAAGCCTGGAAAGACCTTCAAGCGCATGCCATCCGTGATGTGGATTCGGTAATTGGTATTGCGGCATCCGGCCGTACTCCGTATGTAATCGGAGGCTTGGAGGCTTGTAACAAAGAGGGTGTGTTGACGGGCTGTATTACGTGTAATCCGGGTTCTGCTTTGGCCAAAGAAGCCCGTTACCCGGTAGAAGTGGTGGTAGGGCCTGAGTTTGTGACCGGAAGTACCCGGATGAAATCCGGTACGGCCCAAAAACTGGTGCTCAATATGATATCAACTTCCGTGATGATACAATTAGGAAGGGTAAAAGGAAACAAAATGGTAGACATGCAATTGTCAAATACCAAGCTGGTCAACCGTGGAATCCGTATGGTACGGGAAGAGTTGAACATTTCTACAGAAGAAGCGGCTCAATTGCTTGAAGAACACGGTAGCGTGCGCAAAGCGGTACAACAATATCGGGCGAAAAATAATGAATAAAACGCCCGCTGTTCTCTATGGCAGGGCTTGTAATTTTTTTTACGACTATTTTTTAAATCATTACCTAAAAAGTAACTAAATGTGGGCAAGCACATTGGGATTGTTAATACTATTGGCTGGCTTGGTCGCTTTGATTAAAGGAGCTGATTGGCTGGTTGACGGGGCGGCTGCCATTGCCGAAAGGTACGAGGTTTCGGAGTTGGCCTTGGGCTTAAGTCTTATTGCGTTGAGTACCACTTTACCCGAATTGGTGGTCAATCTGATTGCCAGCCAACAACAAGAATATGAATTGGTCTTTTCCAATATTGTCGGGAGTATTATCATCAATATTTTTTGTGTCTTGGGTTTGGTGGGCTTAATGACGCCTTTGTATGTAAGACCGCTTACCATTAAACGGGATATCCCGTTTGCCGTTTTCGTGATCGGAGTGGTATTCGTATTGCTTAACGACCGTTTGTTTTTTGATGCGAGAGACAATGCTTTGGACCGTTTTGACGGGCTTATACTCTTGGGATTGTTGTTTACGTATTTGGTCTCCATCGTAAGACGTTTAAAGCGCAAGCATTTGGATTATGAAAAACCGGAGAAAAGCCTCAGCAAAGGAAAGCAATGGTGGTATTTAATTGCAGGGGGAATTGCCTTGGCAGGGGGAGGTGAGTTAACCGTACTGGCGGCTCAGGAACTGACCGAAGCCTGGCAGGTGAGTAAAAAATTGATCGGGCTGACGATTTTAGCCCCGGGAACAGCCTTTCCGGAATTGGCGGTTTCTTTTTTGGCGGTTTTTAAAAAGCGTTATGATATAGCCGTTGGGAATATCATCGGTGCCAATATCTTAAATGTTGTTTTGGTATTGTCTGTTAGTACTATATCGGGACCTCTACTGTATAATTATAAGTTGAACTTCGACTGGCTATTTGCCGGCTTGGGTACGGCTTTTTTGTTTGTCGCGATGTTTACAGGAAAAGCCCGCCGGCTGGACCGGTGGGAAGCCGGAATTTTGTTTGGCTTTTTTGTGGCCTATTCTTTCTTTCTGTTTATCCGTTTGTAAAGCCTGGATTCGGAGAAAATAATAAAGCCCTGAGGGAACACATCCTTCAGGGCTTTTTAGCTCAAGGAGCAATCTTTATTTTCTTCTTTTTCCTTTTTTCTTTGGCGTTGGCCGGGCTTTGTCAATATCCGCTTTGTCTGAACTCCGGTCGCGGTAGCTGGTATTGAAAATATCATTCATTTCTCTCGGCTCATTGATCAAATTGAGCGGTTTACCTACCAGTTGCTCCAAATGTTGATAAATCACATTATTCTCAATACTTTCCTTATTCCAGGAAGAGTACAGGGTCTTCATCAGTTTACCTACTTGCACATAGGCCTTTTTTTGTTCCTCCGGATTTTCAATCTTCTTAGCATCCCTGAGCAGTAACTCTATGTTTCTGCCATAATGCCTGAATTTTACTTCATTGGTTTTATAGAACATTTTTTCCGGCTTGCGCTCCAATATTTCTCTTTCAGGTTTTGGGTAAGGACCGTCTATATCCAAAGTAAAATCAGACATGATATACAAATGATCCCAAATACGCTGAAAATTATCGCTATTTTCCTTTACGGAAGGATTGAGTTGTTTCATTAAGTTCACTAAGGCATGCGCATACTCGGTACGTTCGTTTTTATTTTCGATCGTAGTGATGTAATCTACCAGCTTTTGAACATTTCTGCCGTACTCTTTGAGTAGCAACGGATCTTTTAAAGTGTTGTATTCCATAATGAAATTTGTAAATAAAAATATATTGGCCTCAGTACTAACGATATGGTACGCAATCCGGCATCAATTATTCTGACGATTGATTAAAACTCTCTCAGGGTCAGAGAGTAAAAACTCATTGTATAAGGTCGAATGATGTACTTTCTTCCTAAGCCTTTTGAAGAGTTTAGAAAGAAAACAGTTCTTCTTTCCAGGGTAGATCCTTATCTGACAGTGAGTTACTCACATATCATTAGTTTAGCAAAGCTAAGAATTAAAGTCTTCTCCCCAAAATTCTCAAAGTGTACTTTGGCCCGTTTGTCTTTTCCATGGGTGTCGATGCTGACAATTTTTCCAAAACCAAACTTGGCATGTTCCACTTTTTGCCCTTGTTGTAACTCATCCGGATTATTGGGTTTGAAATTTTGAGAAACGGTATGGTTCCCTTTGGGTACACGGGTAAATTGAGGCTTGGGTTTGGTGGCTACCTTGCGGGTAAAACCGGAGCGATGCATACTGGTATCGCGACTGCCTCCTCCCAAAGCACCTTGTGGAAGAAAAGAGGTCATGAACTGCGGGTCAATTTCTTCCAGAAAACGGCTCGGTTCACACATGATTAATTTCCCAAAGCGGTAGCGTTGCAATGCATAAGAGAGAAACAGCTTTTGTTCGGCCCGGGTAATGGCGACATAAAACAGGCGTCTTTCTTCTTCCAGGTCGGCCCGGCTTTCCAACATCAATTGTGAGGGGAATAAATTTTCCTCCAACCCGACAATGTACACATTCTTGAATTCCAATCCTTTGGACATGTGAATGGTCATCAACGTCACAGAGTCTTCATCCGTTTCGTTATCGGCACTACTGAGCAAAGATACTTGTTGCAGAAAAGCGTCCAGGCTTTTGTCTTCATTTTCAGGGTCATCTACAAACGCTTTGATGGCGTTGAGCAATTCTTGCAAGTTTTCATAGCGAACGCGTCCCTCTACGGATTTATCATCGTATAATTCTCGCAACAAGCCAGAGCCTCTGGCGATATCGGTTGCGGCATCGTAGGCGTTTTTTTGTTCTACGGAAAGCTGAAAAGACTTGACCATGGTGGTAAAGCTGTCCAGCACTTTACTGGTACGGCCGGCCCCAAAATGCCTTTCTATATTGCAGAGAATCTCCCAAACGGAAGTTTGGGTTTCGTTAGAGCGCACAATCAATTTATCCACTGTAGTTTTCCCAATTCCCCGCTTGGGCAAATTGATAATTCTTTTGAAGGCTTCCACATCCTGAGGGTTGATCGTAAAGCGCAGGTACCCGACAATGTCTTTGATTTCCTTTCTTTGGTAGAAAGAAAGCCCCCCGATGATTTTGTATTTAATGTTGAGCCTTCGCAAAGCTTCTTCCAAGGCCCTGGATTGGGCATTGGTCCGGTATAAGATGGCAAAAGCGCTATTGGGTAAAGTGCGCTGCATTTTCTCTTCAAAGATAGAAGTGGCGATTAATCGCCCTTCTTCCGCATCGGTAGCCGCTTTGATCATATGGATAGGCGTTCCGTTGTCATTGGAAGTCCATACATTTTTTTTCAATTGCGCTTTATTGTAGCGGATCACCGAATTGGCCGCCTGTACAATGGTTTGGGTGGAGCGGTAGTTTTGTTCCAGTTTGACCACCTTCAGGTCCGGATAGTCTTTTTCGAAGTTGAGAATATTCTGAATGTTGGCCCCCCGAAAGGCGTAAATACTTTGCGCATCGTCACCCACTACACAAATATTTTGATGACGGGCCGCCAATCTACGGGTAATCAAATACTGAGAAAGGTTGGTATCCTGAAACTCATCAATCAATACATAGCGGAACTTGTCCTGGTATTTATTGAGGGCTTCCAGATGATTTTGAAATAAGATGTTGGTGTTAAACAACAAATCATCAAAGTCCATGGCATTGGCCCGGAAGCAACGGATCGCATACTCTTTATAAATTTCCCCGATTTTCGGCCGGCCGGAATTCTCATCGTCCATCGTCAGCTCACTGTTGTTCATATAGGCCCTCCACGAAATCAGGTTATTTTTCGCATTACTGATCCTCCCCAACACGCTGTTGGGCTTATAGAGTTTGTCATCCAGGTTAAAATCCTTAATGATACTTTTGATCAATGATTTGGAATCGTCCGAATCGTAAATGGTAAAATTGCTTTGATAGCCCAATAAGTGGCCTTCAAAACGCAGTATTTTGGCAAAGATGGAGTGAAAAGTGCCCATCCATAAATTGCGGGCTTCTGTCCCTACCACTTTTTCAATCCGCTCACGCATTTCTTTAGCGGCCTTATTGGTAAAGGTCAGAGACAGAATGTTGAATGGTTCTACCCCCTGTTGCATCAAATGGGCAATGCGATAGGTCAACACACGGGTTTTCCCCGATCCGGCTCCCGCTATAATCATCATCGGTCCCTTGGTGGTCTCTACTGCCAATCGTTGTGGCTCATTTAAAGTATCTAAGTAGCTCATTCAACAGGTTGTTTTTACAGATTGAAATTGGGGGTGCAATTTACAACAATTCCCTGGCTTGATAAAAAATACAAGAGGATTTTAAACAGGTCTCCTGGCTACCGGCTCCAAATGGCGTATACGGCCTTTTGAACGCTTCAATTTATTCCGCTGGTTTGTATGATTTACAAGGCCAAACGGTAAAAACGCATTTGCAAAAATTAACTTAACTTGAGGTGAGTACGATAACAACGGCAAATGATGGGATATAAACGGGTTTTTCAATTGGCTAGATATCAAATTGTTACGAGCTTTGTTGGAATCTTTCTGTCGAAATCCTTTGAGAATTGCTCAGATCTTTTCAAATTAACTTATCTGAATGAGGAGGAGAGGAGGAGAATGTTTTTTTGTTATGTAAGGAAAAAGTTTCATTCGTCAAATACGGAAGATATGCATTTATTCGACTTTGACTTTAGCCATAATGATTCGGTTACACGAGGAAACTTATTGGTGGCGGAGCCTTTTTTGAACGATCCAAATTTTTGCCGTTCAGTTATTATCATGTGCGAACATCAGCATGAAATGGGTTCGTTTGGCCTGGTGCTTAACCGACCTACGAAGATTACTATCGAAGAGGTTACAGACAATTTCTTTCTGGAAAGTCAATTGTTTATCGGAGGACCGGTAGAACAAAATACTTTGCACTATATTCATCGCTTTGGAGAGTTGGAAAATGCTATCCCTTTAAAAGACGGCTTGTTTTGGGGGGGAGATTACGAACAATTAAAAGCAATGAACCTGAACGGGGAGCTACACCCGGAAAATTGCCGGTTTTTTATGGGCTACAGCGGATGGGGGGAGGAACAGTTGCAGTCTGAATTGGAGCAACACTCTTGGATTGTATCGGATGTGGATCTTTCCTGGGTGTTTTCCCAAGATCCTAAAGACCTGTGGAGCAATGTGTTGAAACGAATGGGGGGGAGGTTTAAGGTTTACTCAAATTATCCTACTGACCCGAGATTAAATTAAAATCATTTATTACTTTTGCAATTGTAGCTATTTGTAGTTATTATACAGGTTGTTATTTGCGTATTGCGCTCTAGTCTAGAGTTTTACTGAAAAAATGAATGTAAGTTATGGCCAACAATCACGAAGAGGAAAAAAAGCATAAAGCTGAAGTTTTAGAAAGTGTTGAAGATCTTGAGAATCAAAACACTTCTTCCGCTGATGAGGAAGCAAAGGAAAGCAAAGAGGATACTGCTCAAGAAGAACAAGTAGAAAATACGGAGCAGGAACCGACTGCTAAAACTGTCACCGAAGAAGCATCCACTGCCGAACATCCGAGTGATGCTCAGGAGGAAGAGGAGCATGAGGAGGATGAACTGGAGCAGGTGCAAGAAGAAACAGACTATTCTTCGTATTCGAAAGAACAGCTTTTGGAAGAGGGGAAAAAGTTGGCGAAAGAGGAAAATCTCAATAAAGCCGAGCGCGAATTTAAGCGGGTAAAAGAGGAGCTGGATAAATTGCTGGAAGAGGAAATGGAAGCTGCCAAAGAGACCTTCGTATCCGAAGGTGGGGATGCATCCGGCTTTGAATACAAAGTGGATGAGGAAGTGCAAGCATTTAATGAGGCCTTCCACAAAGCTCGTAAAGCCAAGCGCGAACATTTTAGTAAAATCAAAAAAGAACGGGAAGATAACCTGAAAGATAAACGGGGAATCATTGAGGAAATCAAAAACCTGATTGATGCAAATGGTAGCCTGGAAAAAGTAAAACAACTGCAAAAGCAATGGAAGGAGATCGGCTCTGTGCCACAGCCGGAAGCCGAAGATTTGTATAAATCCTACAGCGCCTTGCTTGACAGGTTTTACGATCAAAAAAGTATTGAATTTGATCTTAAAGAGCTGGATCGCAAAAAAAACCTGGAGGCTAAATTAGAACTTTGCGATAAGGCGGAAGCCCTGTTGGAAGAAGAAAACATCAACGAAGCGATCATCCAATTGGGAAAATTGCACGAGGAATTCAAAGCCATAGGACCTGTACCTAGAGAAGAACAGGAAACCGTTTGGCAGCGATTTAAAGCAGCTTCGGATGAACTTTATGAAAAGAAGCGTGAGTTTGCCGAAGTGTTCAAAGTGCAGTTGAAAGAGAATATGACCATCAAACAGCGCTTATGCCTTGAGCTAGAGCAATACGTAGCCTTTGATTCGGATCGTATTAAAGAGTGGAACGAGAAAACCAAAGAGCTCATCAAAATCCAGGAAATTTGGGAAAAAACCGGACCGCTGCCAAGAGAAGTAGCAAAGGATATCAACAAACAATTTTGGGGGAATTTTAAGGCCTTTTTCAACAATAAAGCGAAGTTTTTTGAAAAACTGGAAGCTCAGCGGGGTGAAAATTTAAAGAAAAAAGAAGAGCTGGTTAAAAAAGCGGAAGAACTTAAAGAAAGCTCGGACTGGGCGGAAACAGCCGAAAAGTTGAAAAAGCTGCAGGAAGGGTGGAAAAATATCGGACCGGTTCCCGAAAAGTACCGCGAGAGTGTTTATCAGCAATTCAAAGCGGCTTGTGATTTCTTCTTTAACAGAAAGAGAAACCGTAGAGCAGAACAAGAGAAGGAATTTGAGATAAACCTGAACAAAAAAGAAGCGGTTTGTGCAAAAATCGATCAACTTGCCGAAGCCGGGAATTTTGACCTGGAGGAAATTACCAAGTTGAAAGACGAGTATTTTGAAGTGGGTTTTGTACCTCGTAAGGACATCAATATCATTCTGGAAAAATTCTTGTCTTCTGTAGAAGAGTATTTTGAAAATGGACCGGAAGAAGACCGGGAGTCCAGGCTGTTGGAATTCAAAGCGGAAATTTTCAAAAATGCTCCTAGCGCCACCAAGAAGCTGCGCAGGCAAGAGCAAGGTATCCGAAGAAAAATCGACCACTTACAAAGTGATATAGCCCTTTGGGAAAATAACCTGGAGTTCTTTGCCAATTCTAAAACTGCAGATAAACTCAAAGAAGACTTTTCTCAAAAGATCAATGAAGCTCAAAAAGAGTTGGACGACTTGAAAAATCAACTGCGGGTCATCCGGAGTATTAATGAAAGCAAAGAGTCGTAAAAAAGATACTTCCTTTTAGAAAAATTCCCCTTACACTTTTTGTTGTAAGGGGAATTTTTTTTGTGGATGCTGCCTGGCTTATTTTGATCTTTTAAAAAATAACATAAAGAGGAATGTATGAAACATTCCTACCAGAAAGATCCCTGTAAGTTGGTCAAACGCTAATTGTTTGGGTGTCAAAGCTAATAAGTTTTGACGAGTAGTGTCATAGTCTTGCTGGCTTAACGTTTCTACCAAATGCTCTTTGGAATTCTCTAACAGTGCTAATGACTCCTCCAAGTAAACATTTAAGGCACTTTGATCTGCATCGAATGCTTGCAAATACAGAAGCAAGATTCCCCCATACAACAAACTCGCTGTAGCGTTCAACACAAAACCAAAACCTAAACCTTGTTGCCCACTCATCATTCCTTGGTTGAGTTTGTCCCGGAAATACATCATCCCTCCCGCAAAAAACAGCGCATACAAACCAATATACAAGTATTTGAATCTTCCAAAAGGGTTAAGTTGAAAAATTTCGTGTAGGGAGATGATATAGATAGCACAGGCACTTGCTGCAATGAAACTAGTTACTACGGCACACCGGATTAATTTTGCATTCATAGTTAGGTATTAATCAACTAAAATAAATTCGACAAATAATTTTTATTCAACACTTTGTTGCTTCTATTTTTAGCCGAGAGCATGTTTAAAATTCGCTGCGGGCTTGCCCCGCGGGAGGTGCTCCTTCGAGAGGTGCTCCTTTGATGGCCGCCCCTTTGTTGGTAAAAATTCTCAGTATAGCACTATTTGCCCGGGTACTCAAAATATTGCAATGAGGTTCCTGAAATGAGAGCTTTTGACCTGAAGGATAAATTTAAACATGTTCTTAAAGCCCGGGGGTATGTTCTCAGGCGAATTTCTTTTATTGCCATTCCACCAATGTTCCCCTGTTCGCTGATAGCATTGGTTCCGGAATACTTTGTTGAATAGCCTGTTCCAAAATGCCGATCAGCTTTTCTTTTACAAAGCTGCGAGCATATACCAGGCTGACTTCACGCAAGGGAAAAGAGTCTATAAATGTCTTGACCTGCACCCGTTTATTTATAGGTAAGTCTTCAACCGCCAACTCGGGAAGAAGAGTGAAACCACCTTCTTTGTCCACTAGTTTGATCAGTGTATCCAAAGAACCGCTGGCGTATTCGATGGGTAAACTATGTTGTTGGAGATTGAGGTAAGAACAAAGGTTCAGAACCTGATTGCGGAAGCAATGTCCTTCGTTGAGCAACCAAATTTCCGGATCGGCAATTTCCGCCATATTTACCTGGCTTTGATTGGCAAAGCGATGTTCCGGATGAGGATATACCTGTATTCCTTCATAAAACATCGGTTTTGCAATGATGCCGTCTTCATGGAGTGGGGTTACCAGTATGCCCACATCGATTAAGTCTTTGTGCAGGTATTCTACTATTTCTTCCGTGAGCAATTCCTTGATATGCACCTTTAGGTCCGGGTAGGTTTTGACAAAATCTCCGATAAAGCGGGGAAGCAGGTAGGGTGCCAGTGTCGGAATAATGCCTATTTTCAGCTCCCCGCTGATTTTTTGTTGAAAGAAATCTATGGTATCGTGCAGTTTGCGTACTTCACTTAATACCGAGCGAGCTTGTTTGATTACTGCCTTTCCGATATCGGTGGGAATAACCGGTTGTTTGCTGCGGTCGAAAATGATAATGCCCAGTTCCTCTTCCAGTTTTTTGAGTTGCATGCTCAAGGTAGGCTGAGTCACAAAACATTTTTCGGCTGCTGTGGCAAAGTGCCGGTAAGTATCCACGGCTATTACGTATTCCAATTGTACGAGGGTCACCATCTTAGCTGATTTTTGAATGGAAGGTTTAGAGTGAAATTTCTCCGATGATATGATATTGGTGAGGCGAGCCAGTGGCCAATTGTTTGAGGCCGTCAATACCATACTTTTTTACCATGCCTTTTTCAATATACATGGTGAGTGTTTTTATGTCTTGGTACAATTGGTTAGTCGTTTGAGTTTGTATTTCAATAAACTGTACTTCTTCATTTTGTTCGTGGATCACAAGTTTTTGTACGTTAGCCGAATTTTCTTTGCTCTCATATGTGGTAATATCCACTCCACCTTTGTGCTCTTTTTTTACTTCGTAAGCTCCTTGCAAAATGGGTTTATTGATATTGGTTTCTTCAAAGGGCTTCAGCTCTTTTGACCAATCTTCAATTTTTTGCTCTACCAGATTCGATTGTTGTTCGCCCACCTGCCCCTTTTTCTTGACTACGGGATTGAGCGCTTCTAACTTTTTGACTTGGCCCTGGATAAAGGTTGCCATGTCGAAATAGAGGTCGATATTAGACTGTTTGTCGGAAGTAGGTACACATCCTTGTGCTATAACTACACTTATTAATACAAGAAATAACGATTTCATGAGAATTTTCTAAAGCATTGACGTGAGATTTAGGTGTAAAGTTAATAAAGCTTTATGTAATCAATCCTGAGATAGATTGAGAATAAGAATTTTAACATATATTGGGAGGTGAATTCCGGGAAGGAGGAAAGGCAAAAAATAGAGAAAAGAAAGGAAAATACCTTTCAATACAGCCATTAGAGCATGTTAGGAATTCTTTACGGGAGATTCTCCTTTGAGAGGCCGCCCCTTAGGCGGTAAAAATTCTCGCTTTAGGATTCTCAAAATACTGCATTGAGGTTCCTGAAATGGAAGCTTTTGACCCAAAGGCTGAAATTTAAATATGCCCTTAGACGTATCTGAAGGAACTAGCCTACGGATGAATTAATCTTTGGATGAAGACAAGATCAATGGCCGCAAGGTATACTTTAGTTTTGCTCTAATACATACATTTTGGCAAGCTCTTGTCTGGATTTTGCCAGATAGGAATTGAATAATTTGTTTAAGCCCGGGTGAATGTTTTCAATTTGGACTACTACTTCTTCTGCCCAATTGAGGTATTCCAGTTTTCTTTGGGTGGACCAAGAGGGGGGAGAGTATAAGATATCTTTTACATTACAAATTTTATCGGCAATCCGGAGCAACTTGGCTTTAGAAGATAACGCTTTTGCATTGATAATCTGCAGTCGTTTCCGCTCTTGACAAGGAAGGCTCATATCATCCGTCACTTCCAGCACCAGGCGCTTTACTTCGTTGCCAAATAGCAATTCTATCTCTTCCGGATAAGTTTGCGTATCTTCGATGGTGTCGTGAAGGATGGCGGCCATAAGAAGGTTCTCATCCGTGATTGCAGCGGTCTCAGAAAGGATATTGGCTACCTGAATGGGGTGGTTGATAAACGGAACGCCCTCTTTACCTTTTCGCTTCTGATGCTTGTGTTTTTCGCTGGCAAATTGAATCGCTTTTAATAATTTGGCGTAATTTGCTTTTGGCAACATAACTTATTTTGGTTTTAGGTCAATGATGCATTCAGGTGGTTGAGTTGGTCAGTAAGTTTAATAAGTGTAATTTGTTGCTAAACTCTTCTATAATAAATAACGTCAATAATGAAATTATCGCTTGCTTCTTGCCGCTATATTAAAGATTATTTAGATAAAATTGTGGTTAGCTCACTAATAATTATAATTCTTAATTCGTTTTTTCCTCTATTGTAACCCTGATGGTCCTCTTCTTGACAAAAATTGTCCGGGGGCGTTTGCCTTAAGGTTAATTATTATTGATCCAAAGCTTTTTCGAGTTTTCCTCTGCCTTTCACTTTTCTTTGCTGTTTGGCCTCAGCTTATTTTCAAAACGCTGAATTTCCGGTTGTGAGAAACTGGCTTCTGTTGAGAGATATAGTGTGAGGTTAGGAGAAAAACAGATGCCTTCCGGTTGCCGGATTTTTTCAGGGTGAATGGGAATAATCCCTTTGATTTGTTTACCGTCCGGTGATAAGATCACTATTTTTTTACCTTGGTGAGAAAGGAGGTATATCTCTTGGGTCTGAGGGTGAAGAACGATCCCGGATGGAGCAAATTTATCTTTTTTGTTACCCGTCATCTTTTGAATCTCTTCTATATCGATGATGGCAAAAGGCTCCTTCTCCAGTTGATGTGTATGCAAGTCAAAAGCGTAAATAGCCCTACTATGTTTGTATTTTTTCTTTTTGAGATGGGGTTTTCCCTTACAAGCTAACAATAGGCGATGATTGTTGGCATCATAGCAAAGGCCTTCTATGTCATTTTTTTTACTGAGGGCAGTATTGAATTCGGCCACTTTTAATTTTTTACTTTTAAACCCTCTCAACCGAAAAAGCTTTCCATCGCTCCGGGCTATATAGAGTACGGTATCTACCTTTGCTATTCCTTCATAGTCTCCTTCTTTTCCGAAAAGGTATTCATGGGTGATCTTACGGGCTTTGGCATCGTAAATATATACAATACCTAACTCGTCTTGAACACAAGCCAATAGGCCCTCTCTTATGTACGTGATTCCTGAAATCTCATTCAGAATATCGGGAAGGACATACTCATCATCGGGTGTATCCAGGGTGTAGGGAAAATTAGGGTGAACAGCGTTCCCTTCCGTATTTTTCGAAGAGTTTTTGGGGGAAGAGCATTGCCAAAGGCAAATAAGGCATATTAGTCCGCTCCATATTTGCCAGAGAGGTGTTGTAGATCGCATGTCTGTGCTTTTTATATATACATACGAAATTGCAAAAGAGTATTGAGGTAAAAAATTTTCCTGTATAATTTTTTTTACCTTACTCAAAAAGGGAGTAGACAATGCCAGCCTTCCTTATTGCAAGGGAGAAATATGCCTGATGACTAGGAGTAAATAGGCAAATGTATGTCAAAAAAATTGTTAAGAGAGTTAAGAGCTTACTAAAGTTTTCTGTTAAGAGGGGTGGGCTCAGGTAGAGCTTTTTTCATACAGATCCAATAAAAAGAGGTGATGGCAATCAGGTAAACCACAGCCAATAAGACCAATAGACTCCATTCCATATTTACTTTGAGGTAAGTCAATAAAGGCAGTGCCTTTTCAATAGGAAAAAGGGCTAATAATAACATGATGTAATCAGAAAAAATGAACAATCCTTGATAAAATGAACCTTTTTTAAGGTTTGTTTGGATAGTTTGAAGTTTAGCTATTAGTAGGTAGTAATTGCTAGATAATTTAGGAATTATTAACTAAATGTCAAAATATTTTTTGTGAATATTCAGTTTGGTGTGTTGCTTAACAGTTGTAAGTTGTTGCCCTCTCTGTTTATTTTACCTGGTAAATTTTACTATTTTGGAGGGTTTTTATCTTCTATTACTTCTTGCTCTATTTCCCTTTCAATCACTTTTACAATCTCTTCTACCGAAGCCTTATAGTCGATGTGTACCGGGGGTTTAAACCTTACTGAAAGTGTGGTGTTTCTTTTTTTAAAAAACAGCCCTTTTTTATCAAAGGCTCTTCGAAAACCGTTGATGACAACCGGAATCACGATGGGTTGGAATTTTTTGATGAAAAAGCCGGTCCCTTTGCGTATTGGGGCATATGGGCTGGTAGTGCCTTGGGGAAAGCTGACAACCCAACCATGTTGGAGTGCACTGTTGACTTTGTCTTCCGCCCCTTTGTCTACGGTTCTCTTCACATTGGCTCCGTTGGCCCGCCAGGAACGTTCTACCTTGATGGCCCCGCCATAGCTGAACAGTTTTGGCAATACCCCGCCTTTCTCCATGGTTTCGGAAGCGGCAATATAATAAGACTTGGCTCTGGGAGCCAATAAGTACACCGGAAACCGGATACTGTTCTTGAATCCCCACTTTACACTACTGAAAATATGGTAAAATGCAATGACATCGGCAAAATAGGTTTGATGGTTGGAAAGGAATAATACATTGTTGTCAGGGAGGCCTTCAAGGTGTTCGGTACCTTCCACTTTTAAATGGTTGGTGATGGCCAATCGGGGGTAAGTGACAATGCCTAATACCGAAATAGCAAAGCGTTTGATAAGGAGGTAATTTCCAAAGGGGTCCTGCTCTAATAAGGACCGGACCCAATGGATCATTGCTTTTATGAGTTTCATAAGGTTGTGATAATTATTGCAAAAATAGTGGGTTTGTCCAATTTTCGAGAGCCTTCCCACCGGTATAGTTGTTTTGAGTATTGATCGTCCACACACGATTCCTCTCATTATTGTATAAATTAAGCTGAATTTATGGATTAACTAGTATTCTTTATGTTAAGTTATTGGGAAAAAGATGTCTTTCTACAGTACGATTATATCCTTGTTGGTGCTGGTATTGTAGGCTTGTCCACCGCTATTGCTTTGGCCGAAAATCAACCGGATAAGTCAATATTGGTTTTGGAGCGGGGATTGTTGCCTACGGGAGCCAGTACAAAAAATGCAGGTTTTGCATGTTTCGGTAGTGTGACCGAAATTTTATCCGATTTACAACAGCAACCGGCAGAAGAAGTACAAGGTTTAATTCAAAAACGCTGGGAAGGTCTGCAAAAGCTCCGGACCAAAGTAGGAGACCAGGCATTGGGGTATCAGGCATGGGGAGGTTATGAATTGATTTTACAAGGGCAAGCCTTTAACCCGGACGCACTGGAGCAAGTTAATGAATGGTTATGGCCACTTTTTAAAAGGGCGGTCTTTACCTTGGATGATTCACGCATTACTTCTTTCGGCTTTTCCAAACAACAAGTCAAACACATCATTCATAATCCGTTAGAAGGGCAATTGCATCCAGGACGGTTAATGCATGCTCTGTTAAAACAAGCTCAAACACAGGGAGTTAAAGTGCTGACGGGTGCCGAAGTACGCCAGTGGAAGGAAAGCAAAGATGGAGTGGAGTTGTATGTGTTTGACAAAACAAATGAAGAAGAAATTATTTTTCAAACGGATAAACTCGCCTTATGCACCAATGCCTTTTCTAAACAATTGTTGCCTGGCTTGGATTTAACTCCGGGCAGAGGGATGGTTTTGGTTACCTCTCCTGTTCCCAAATTGAAAATACAAGGTACTTTTCATTTTGAAGAAGGATATTACTACTTCCGGAATATTGAAAACCGGGTATTGTTAGGAGGAGGCAGGCATTTGGCTTTAGCAGAGGAAAGTACTACAGAAATGAAAGTGAATCCGTTGATCCGGCAAAAGCTTAACAAACTACTTACTGAAGTACTTTTACCTAATACTCCTTTTTCTATTGAACATGAATGGGCCGGGGTCATGGCTTTTGGCAAAACCAAACAACCGGTATTGTGTCAACACAGTGCCCGGGTATTTCTTGGTTTGCGTTTAGGCGGGATGGGCGTGGCTATCGGGATGGAGTTAGGAGAAAGGCTGGCTGAGCTACTTGACAACTCCTAAGTTTGATTTTTGTTCGAAGGTAACTGAAAAATTGTCATTATAAAAAGCTGTTTTTCAATAAAATAAGTCAAATTGGCTTCGCTTTTTTTCCTGTACTGTAATAATGTCTTGTTTTGATAGGATGGTTTTCTATTTGTTTAATGGCAAGGTACCAAACCATGAAAACTAATTACTTTAATACGTCGGCTAATCCCTGTGGAAAACATTGACTTTCCACAGAATGAGGTAGGGAAGGTGGAGGGTGCTGATCCCTCCACCTTATATTTAGTCAAAATGTTATTATAGGAACAAGAATATTTTATCAAGCTATGAACATTAACCAATATACCATCAAATCGCAGGAAGCACTACAAAGTGCCGCGTCCTTGGCCTCTTCCAATCAACAACAAATTGTTGAAACGGGCCACTTGTTGAAAGCTTTAATGCAACAGGATGACAACCTGTTTACTTTTCTATCGAAAAAATTAAATGTAAATAGAAATTACCTGAGCGGGCAACTGGACCAAGTGATTAACGGCTATCCTAAATCCAGTGGTCAACAACCGTATTTTTCCAACGATGCCCACAAAGCTCTGCAAAGGGCAGAGAAATATATGCGCGACTTGAAAGATGAATATGTGGCGGTAGAACATATTTTATTAGGAGTCCTGGATGGAAATGAGCGCGTAGCGACCTTATTAAAAGACGTAGGCTTTAATGAGAAGCACCTGATCAAAGCGATTAAAGAATTGAGGGGTGGGGAAAATGTGAAAGACCCCAATGCCGAGTCAAAATACAAATCCTTGGAAAGGTATTCTCAAAACTTGAATAACCTGGTAAAACAAGGCAAGCTCGATCCGATTATCGGAAGGGATGAGGAAATCAGGCGGGTGTTACAAATCTTGAGTCGAAGGACGAAAAACAATCCTATGTTGGTAGGTGAACCCGGGGTGGGAAAAACCGCTATTGCCGAAGGCTTGGCTCAACGGATTGTGGCTGGTGATGTACCGGATAATCTGAAGGATGTAGAGATTGTGAGTTTGGATATGGGATTATTGGTGGCTGGAGCCAAATACAAAGGTGAGTTTGAAGAGCGGCTTAAGTCCGTGATCAAGGAAGTAGTGGATTCGGCCGGGAAAATTGTCCTGTTCATTGATGAAATTCATACGCTGATCGGGGCGGGCTCGAGTGGTGAAGGAGCCATGGATGCGGCCAATTTATTAAAACCGGCCTTGGCCAGGGGCGAATTACGTTCGATCGGTGCAACCACTCTTAAAGAGTATCAGAAGTATATTGAAAAAGATAAAGCACTGGAGCGAAGGTTTCAAACCGTTATGATTGACGAGCCTTCCGTTCAGGACGCGATTTCTATCTTGAGAGGGATCAAGGAAAAATACGAAGTGCATCATGGGGTGCGGATCAAAGACGATGCGATTATTTCTGCGGTAGAGTTGTCTCATCGCTATATCAGTGACAGGCACTTGCCGGACAAAGCGATTGACCTGATGGATGAAGCCGCAGCCCGTATGCGGATTCAGATTGATTCCTTGCCTGAAGAATTGGATGAGTTGCAGAGGAAAATTATGCAATTGGAAATTGAACGGGAAGCCATCCGTAGAGAGAAGGACAAAGAAAAAGAAGCTGTGTTAACCAAGGACATTGCCGACCTGACGGATAAATTGAACAGCCTGAAAGCCAAATGGAAAAATGAAAAGGAAATCATTGAAAACATTCAAAAGGCGAAGGAAAGCATCGATCAATATAAAAGTGAGGCGGACCGTGCCGAAAGGGAAGGGAATTTTGGCTTGGTAGCAGAACTGCGCTATGGCAAGATCAAAGAAGCAGAGGACCAGTTGGAGCAATTACAACAACAACTTAATAAACAACTGGAAGAAAGTCCCTTATTAAAAGAAGAAGTGACCTCGGAAGAGATTGCCGAAGTGGTTTCCAAATGGACGGGCATACCGGTAAGCAAAATGTTACAGAGTGAAAGGGAAAAACTCTTAGATCTGGAAGTAGAACTTCGTAAACGCGTAGCGGGGCAGGACGAGGCTATTCAGGCGGTAGCAGATGCCGTACGAAGGGGAAGAGCGGGCCTGCAAGATCCTCGAAAACCCATCGGTTCTTTCATCTTTTTGGGAACGACCGGTGTGGGGAAAACAGAGTTGGCGAAAACACTGGCAGAGTTTCTCTTTGATGACGAAAGTGCCATGGTACGGATTGATATGTCCGAATATCAAGAACGCCATTCGGTAAGCCGTTTGATAGGTGCACCTCCGGGCTATGTGGGGTATGATGAAGGCGGGCAGTTGACCGAAGCTGTGCGGAGAAAACCGTATTCGGTGATTTTGTTGGATGAAATCGAAAAAGCACATCCGGATGTATTTAACATTCTACTCCAAGTGTTGGACGATGGTATTTTGACGGATAATAAAGGGCGGGTTGCGAATTTTAAAAATACAATCATCATTATGACCTCCAATATCGGTTCGCAAATTATCATGGACCAATTCCGGACCCTTACGGAGCACAATGAAAGTGAAGTGTTGGAAACGACTAAGCAGGAAGTGTTTGAGTTATTGAAAAAATCCGTTCGTCCGGAATTTCTGAACCGGGTGGATGAAATTATTATGTTCAAGCCACTTTCCAAAACGGAAATGCGGAAGGTTACGGAAATCCAGTTCCGGGATATTCAACGAAGGTTGGAAGCTTCCGGAATTGTGTTGGAGTCATCCAAAGAAGTATTGGATTACTTAAGCCGGTTGGGCTACGATCCGCAATTCGGGGCCAGGCCGTTAAAACGGGTAATGCAGAAAGTTTTGTTGAATGAATTATCCAAAGAAATTCTGAAAGGTACCGTCCACAAAGACTCTGTGGTAGGCATCGATCTGGATGAGGATAACCAAATCCGCTTTGAAAACGTATCTACTATTGATATAAATACCAAAGAGTAACTTTAGGAATTGATTTGTGTATAAAAATAAATGCGGGGACAGTGTCCCCGTTTTTTGTTTTCATGTATAACATTTTATTAGTAAAGCCTTCAGGCAATCACAGACTTCTATTGCCTTACCTTGAAGGATAGCCCCTCCGCTTCTCTTCCACTTTTATGCTTATTGTAATAAAATCTTATAATCTCTCTAATAAATTTTTAACTTTGCTGTAGTTCAATATCTGCAAGAGAGAATAATAAATCTTAATGAACAGTTACGGGAAATTATTCAGAGTCACCACATTTGGTGAATCACATGGAAAGGCGTTAGGCGTCATTGTGGACGGTTGTCCGGCCGGTTTGAAATTAGACGAAGCAGCGGTACAAACAGAATTGGCCCGGAGAAAACCCGGTCAGTCCAAGATTACAACGCAACGTAAAGAAGAGGATCAGGTGGAATTTCTCTCAGGGGTATTTGAAGGAGTCACCACCGGAACTCCGATCGGGATGGTTATTTTTAACACCGACCAACGGAGTAAAGACTATTCGCATATCAAGGATGTATTCCGGCCCTCCCATGCGGATTATACCTTCCAAGAAAAATACGGAGTCCGGGATTACCGGGGAGGCGGTCGAAGTTCGGCCCGTGAAACGGCCGCAAGAGTGGCTGCCGGGGCAATAGCCAAACAGTTCCTGAAGCAATTGGGCATCAACGTGCACGCGTATGTTTCGCAAGTTGGGGCGATGAAATTGAGCACTCCCTATCAGCAGTTGGATCTTTCTACGATTGATGATACCATTGTTCGGTGTCCGGATCCGGCAATGGCCGAACAAATGATAGAGTTGATTGATCAGACACGTAAAAACAGGGATACCATCGGTGGAGTTGTCAGTGCGGTGATTGAAGGAGTCCCGGTGGGCTTAGGAGAACCGGTATTCGATAAGTTACATGCTGAGCTGGGAAAAGCGATGCTGAGCATCAATGCGGTAAAAGGTTTTGAATACGGAAGCGGATTTGAGGGCGTGGAAATGTTAGGGTCCGAGCACAACGATCAGTTTTATTCGGAAGACGACCAGGTCAAGACCAAAACCAATTATTCCGGAGGGATTCAAGGAGGGATTTCCAATGGGGAAGATATTTACTTTCGAGTGGCTTTTAAACCTGTCGCCACCATTATGAAAGACCAGCAAAGTATTGATGCGGAAGGGAACGAAGCTCTTGTACAAGGAAAAGGCCGTCATGACCCCTGTGTAGTGCCCCGGGCAGTGCCTATAGTAGAAGCAATGGCCGCTTTGGTGATTGCAGATTTTTACCTTAGAAACCAAGGATCCAGCCTGGAAAAACTCATATAATGATTTTTCCAAATAAAAATAAAGGAGATTGAAAAATAAATTCATAGCTAATTTTGTAAAAAAGAGCTAATTAGCTACTTTTGCAACTCATTTTACAGTAGAGTTTTAAATTTTTGGATAAATGCCTACTATTCAGCAATTAGTAAGAAAAAGTAGAAATAAGATTGTATCAAAGTCCAAATCACCTGCATTGGACTCATGCCCTCAGAGAAGAGGCGTATGTACAAGAGTGTATACCACAACTCCTAAAAAGCCGAATTCGGCGATGAGAAAAGTGGCCAGGGTTCGATTGACCAACGGGAAAGAAGTGAACGCTTATATCCCCGGAGAAGGTCATAACCTACAAGAACACTCAATTGTATTGATCCGTGGTGGCCGGGTAAAAGATTTACCGGGTGTGAGATACCACATTATCCGTGGGGCTTTGGATACTGCCGGTGTAGAAGGCAGACAACAAAGAAGATCTAAATACGGAACAAAAAGACCTAAATAAAAAAAGAAGGTAATCGAGCGCAGTTATGATTACTTTAATAATTTAATCTGTCATGAGAAAAGCAAAACCTAAAAAGAGATATGTGCTTCCTGATCCGAAGTTCAGTGATGTGTTGGTAACCAAGTTTGTCAACAACTTGATGTTGGAAGGCAAGAAAAGCATAGCCTATAGCATTTTCTATGACGCTTTGGACTTGGTAGAAGAGCGTTTAGGGAAAGGTGAGGAGAAAGTGAACGGATTGGAGATTTGGAAAAAAGCCTTAGGAAATGTGATGCCGGCAGTAGAGGTGAAAAGCCGAAGAGTAGGAGGAGCTACCTTTCAAGTACCTACCGAAGTACGTCCCGCCAGAAAAGAATCTTTAGGCATCAAATGGTTGATCAAATATGCTCGCGGACGTAACGAAAGAACCATGGTAGAGCGTTTGGCCGGAGAAATCATTGCCGCTTCAAAAGGAGAAGGATCCGCAGTGAAGAAGAAAGACGACACACATAGAATGGCAGAAGCAAATAAAGCATTTTCACATTTTAGATTTTAATAAAAGTGGCTAAAAGAGACTTAACATACCAACGGAATATCGGTATCATGGCTCACATCGATGCCGGGAAGACGACAACGACTGAGCGTATCTTGTATTACACAGGTATCAGTCATAAAATTGGTGAGGTGCACGATGGTGCGGCTACTATGGACTGGATGGAGCAAGAGCAAGAGCGTGGTATCACCATTACTTCTGCGGCTACTACGACCTCTTGGAAGTATCCTACCGTGCAAGGTCAAGCAATTCCAGACACCAAAGATTACCGTGTAAATATTATCGATACTCCCGGTCACGTGGACTTTACTGTGGAGGTGGAGCGGTCTCTAAGGGTATTGGATGGTGCAGTTGCGCTTTTCTGTGCTGTTTCTGGGGTAGAACCTCAATCTGAAACTGTTTGGAGACAAGCAGATAAATATCACGTGCCTCGTATCTGTTTTGTGAACAAAATGGATAGAGCAGGTGCTGACTTTACCAATGCGGTAAACGAAATCAAGGAGAAATTAGGCGCAAACCCTGTGCCTTTGCAAGTGCCGATTGGAGCGGAAGAAAACTTCAAAGGAGTAGTTGACTTGATTACCAATAAGGGTATTATCTGGAACGATGAAGACCAAGGGATGACCTATGAGATCATCGATATTCCGGAGGATATGAAAGAAGAGGTAGAAAAGTGGAGACAAGAATTGGTGGAGAACGTAGCTCTTTATGACGAAGAATTGTTCATGAAGTACGATGAGGATCCCGATTCTATCACTGAAGAAGAAATGAAAGCGGCTATCCGTAAGGCGGTTATTGACTTGTCAATGTCTCCTGTAATGTGCGGTTCTGCTTTTAAAAATAAAGGGGTACAAGCCTTATTGGATGCGGTTGCCGCCTACTTGCCTTCTCCTTTGGATCTTCCTCCTGTACAAGGTAAACACCCTGATACAGAAGAAGAAATCGTGAGAAAGCCCGATGTAGACGAGCCGTTTTCTGCCTTGGCCTTTAAAATCGCTACGGATCCTTACGTGGGTAGATTGTGTTTTATGAGAGCTTACTCCGGTAAATTGGAGGCCGGTTCTTATATCACCAATATGCGTACCGGGAAAAAAGAGCGTATCTCTCGCCTTCTACAAATGCATGCTAACAAGCAAAATGCAATTAGCGAAGTAGAAGCCGGAGATATCTGTGCCGGTGTTGGATTCAAAGATATCAAAACCGGTGATACCTTGGTTGCTGAAGGCCATCCGGTTATCTTGGAAGAAATGACCTTCCCTGAGCCGGTAATTGGTTACGCTATCGAGCCAAAGAAACAAGCCGATGTGGATAAACTCTCTAATGCTTTATCTAAATTAGTAGAGGAAGATCCTACCTTGACGGTACGTACTGACCAAGAAACCGGTCAAACCGTATTGAAAGGAATGGGTGAGCTTCACTTGGAAATCATCATCGACCGTCTTAAAAGAGAATTTAAGGTGGAGATCAACCAAGGTGCTCCTCAAGTAGCTTACAAAGAAGCGATCACTGCTTCTGTAGAACATAGAGAAGTATACAAAAAACAAACGGGTGGTAAAGGTAAATTTGCCGATATCCAGTTTGAGTTGATGCCTGCTGATGATGACAAGCCAGGGTTAGAGTTCGTTGACGAAATCAAAGGTGGGGCAATTCCAAGAGAATTTATCCCTGCAGTGAAGAAAGGTTTCGAGGAAGCTATGAAGAATGGTGTACTTGCCGGATTCTCTATTGATGGGATGAAAGTAAGATTGTTCTTCGGATCTTTCCACGATGTTGACTCTGATTCGCTTTCTTTCGAATTAGCAGCTCGCATTGGATTCAAAACGGCCGCGGCAAAAGCGAAACCGGTGTTGTTGGAGCCAATCATGGCTGTGGAAGTAACCAGCCCGGATGAATATACTGGTAGTGTAATCGGTGATTTGAACAAACGAAGAGGTTTGCCGAAAGGACAAGACGTAAAAGGTGGTGCTGTAGTTATCAAAGCAGATGTGCCTTTGTCTGAGTTGTTCGGTTACGTAACGGATTTACGTACGATTACTTCCGGTAGAGCTTCAGCTACGTTGACATTCTCTCACTATGCTGAGGTTCCTAAAAATATCGCTGATTCAGTGATCAATGAAATAAAAGGTGTTACCGCTAAATAAGTTATTGGCAGACGGCTAATAGATTTTTAATTATGAATCAAAAAATTAGAATAAAATTAAGATCCTACGATCACAATTTGGTTGATAAATCATCTGAGAAGATCGTAAAAGCTGTAAAGGCAACAGGCGCTGTGGTAAGCGGCCCGATTCCATTACCTACTGTAAAAGAAAAATTTACGGTGTTGAGATCACCTCACGTAAATAAGAAGTCAAGAGAGCAATTCCAACTTTGTACTTACAAAAGATTGGTGGACATCTACTCTTCTTCTACGAAAACCGTGGATGCATTGATGAAGCTGGAATTACCTAGCGGTGTCGATGTAGAGATCAAAGTGTGATCCATTACACACCTAAAAGTAAAAGCCTCAAAGTCAATTGACTTTGAGGCTTTTTTTCTTCCATTAAGAAAAGGTATACCATCAGGAAAAGTTTTTACTCTCAATCCTTCAATCCTCCATTCCTTTCTTAAAGCACCTTTCCTAATAGCTGTATATACAAGTCGATCCCTTCTTCCAGCTCTTTTAAAAAAATAAACTCATTGGCAGTATGGGATCTTTCCGATTTCCCCGGGCCGATTTTTAGCGATGGGTAGGGAATCAGTGCCTGGTCGGAGAGGGTAGGAGAACCAAACGTTGTGCGGCCTAAAGTTTTTCCAGCCACTACAATAGGATGTTCCGGATCAATATAGCTCGGATTCAAACGGGTAGAACGGGCTTTTACTTCACAGTCCAAATGTTCTTGAATGATCGCTAAAGTTTCTCGGTTGGAATAAGCATCTGTAGTACGTACATCTACCGTAAACTGACAGCGATCAGGAATGACATTGTGTTGTGTACCCGCTTGGATAACGGTTACTGACATTTTAATAGGACCGAAGATCTCGGAAACTTTGGGATATTGAAAACTGTGAAACCATTCTATACAAGGAAGGGCTTTACTGATAGCATTTACCCCTTGGTTGCGGGCAGCGTGTCCGGATTTCCCAAAAGCAGTACAATCCAATACCATCAGCCCTTTTTCGGCTATAGCCAATTGCATTTCCGTAGGCTCCCCCACAATGGCAAAGGCAAGTTCGGGCAATTCCGGAAGTACCTTGGCAATGCCATTCTGTCCGGAGATTTCCTCTTCGGCAGTAGCTGCCAGTACCAGGTTGTATTTTAAATCCGGTTGAGGATAATAATAAAGAAATGTCGCGATCAAAGATACCAATGCTCCTCCCGCATCATTGCTTCCTAACCCAAACAATTTACCTTCTTCCACTTCAGGTGTGAAAGGATCTTTTGTCCAATCTTTATTGGGCTTTACCGTATCGTGATGAGAGTTGAGCAGTATGGTAGGTTTTTCAGAATTAAAATATTGATTAAATGCCCATACATTATTTTGCAAAGTATGTGTTTCTGCTACTCCATGTTTTTTTAAAAATATGTTGATAAGCTCTGCGGTAAGGTTTTCTTCCCGGCTCAATGAGGAGGTAGCAATTAATTTCTTTAACAATTCCGTAGCTTCCCGGATAAGCGTTTCAATTCCCATAATGTAGGTGTCTATTAAGGATAAAGGGGGAGAGGGGTTGAAATAAGGTAAGCATCTGTTGTCTACTTACTTTCCTACCTCTTTCCTTACAGCTCCCTGTTTTCTTCTAATTTGATGAACTGTTTTTAATTCCCAGTGCTTGATCATTGTTTGACAGGGCCTTGTAAGAGTGTTCCCAATACATCGTTTTCCGTAATCGAGTGTAGCAAATCTTCCGCTTTCCCAATGATTACCGAATGAACTCCTTTGTGGAGTGTCTCGAAGGCATTGTCCAGTTTCGGAATCATTCCGGCAGCGATTACTCCTTCTTGTTTTAAATGCTGATAAGCCGTTTCATCCAATTGACGGATCACACTGTTCTCATTATCTATACTTTTCAATACTCCTTTTTTCTCAAAGCAGTAAACCAACTCTGTTTGGTAAAAACCGGATAGGGCAATGGCCAACTGAGCGGCAATCGTATCTGCATTCGTATTGAGCATGGTACCTTGTTGGTCGTGGGTAAGAGCCGCAAATACAGGAACAAAACCACCTTTGAGAAAAACATCCAGCTTTTCTCCATCTACTTTGTCTATATCTCCTACAAACCCATAATCTATTTGCGGATGCACTCTTTTATGCGCCTGGATGATATTACCGTCTGCTCCTGTCAGCCCGATGGCATTGCATTGGTGAGCTTGAAGTTGGGCTACTACATTTTTATTAATCAGTCCACCGTATACCATCGTCACCACTTTTAAAGAATCGGCATCCGTTACCCGTCTCCCATCGATCAGTTTTGGCGAGATGCCTAATGTAAGACTTAAGTCCGATGCAATTTTTCCACCGCCATGCACCAAAACCTTTTTTCCCGGAATGACTGCAAAATCTTTTAAAAAAGTGTTTAACCTTTCGGGGTTGTCAATAATATTTCCCCCTATTTTAATAATATGTATTTTTTCCATCTTTGTTTCCGTTCAGATTACAAGTCAGTCCGTTGGATGGTCTGCCTTGTGTTTAATTGCTTTCTAAAATTGATTTGAGAACAGCCTGCATTGCGAAAGTCCGGTTGTTTGCCTGTTCCAATACCAGTGAAGCCGGGCTGTCGATTACGGCATCGGATACAATCATGTTCCGTCTTACGGGCAAGCAATGCATAAACTTTCCTTGGTTTGTCAATGCCATTTTTTCCCGGGTGATGGTCCAGTTGGAATCTGTTGAAAGGATTTTTCCATATTGCTGAAAAGACGACCAGTTTTTGGCATATACAAAATCGGCTCCTTGCAGTGCTTCGTCTTGCTGATAACTGACAGTGGCGTTGCCCACAAATTGCTCATCCAGTTCATAGCCTTCCGGGTGTGTAATGACCAAATCTACATCTGCTTGGTTCATCCATTCCGCAAAAGAATTCGGTACGGCTTGTGGCAGCGCTCTGGGATGAGGGGCCCAAGTCAATACTACTTTGGGTTTGGCGTTGGTTTGATGCTCTTTGATGGTCATCAGATCTGCCAAAGATTGCAAGGGATGCCGGGTGGCGGACTCCAAACTCACAATGGGGACAGAGGCAAAATCTAAAAAGCTTTGTAAAATATGGTCGGAATAGTCTGCATTTCTGTCGGTAAGACCTGGAAAAGACCGGATGCCCAACACATCACAATACTGGCTGATTACTCCGGCAGCCTCTTTGATATGCTCTGCTTTGTCACCATCCATGAGTACTCCCATTTCCGTTTCGATTCTCCAGCCTTCTTTGTCAATATTCATGACAAAAAGCTCCATCCCCAGGTTTTGTGCCGCTTTTTGTGAGCTTAGACGGGTTCTAAGACTCGGGTTAAAAAAAATCAATCCCAGTGTTTTATTCTCTCCGATGGCTTTGTTAGAAAAGGGCGATTGCTTCAGGCTTAACCCTTCCAATGCCAAAGCATTTATATCCTGTACATCTTGTACTGAGGTGAAGTTTTTCATAATACGAATTTTGTTATGATGATAAGTTGTTTGTGGGCCTTTTACTAAGAGGTTTGCAAATTCTAATTTCAGATTTAATGCTTTGTTTGCAACGATACATTTGCCACCGGAGGAGTATTGAGAAGAACTTGTTTTGCTACTCATCCGGTGGCTGGCAGTATTAACCGAGCAGTTCTTTTTTCAAAGCTTCGACAAAAATATCTGCCTGAGCTTGTTTCAATGTCAAAGAAGGAAGTACACGCATGGTGTTGGGCTCTGAGGAAGAACCCGTAAAAATTTTGTGTTCAAATAAGAGTTTTTTCCGGAGAGTGGCTGCCGCTTCAGCCAACTCAATACCGATGATCAGCCCTTTTCCCCGTACCTCTTGAATACCGGGAACGGTATTGAGCTGTTTTAATAAATATTCTCCTACATTGGCTGCATTTTCAACCAGATTCTCTTGTTCCATCACTTCCAATACGGCCAAAGAAGCGGCACATGCAAGATGGTTTCCACCAAAGGTAGTACCCAACAATCCAAAGGATGCTTCAAATTTAGGGTGGATCAATACGCCTCCTACCGGAAAGCCATTGCCCATACCTTTGGCTGTGGTTATAAGATCCGGCTCGATACCACTGTATTGATGGGCAAAGAATTTCCCGCTGCGTCCGTATCCCGATTGGATTTCATCCAGGATGAGTACCGTTTCGTATTTATCACATAAAGCCCGTAGCGTTTGCAAAAACTCCGTTTCAGGTTCATATACCCCTGCTATTCCCTGAATCCCCTCTACAATTACTGCTGCAATGGCCTCTTTTTCAAAAGCGGAATTTAAGGCTTCGATGTCGTTCATTTCCAAGGTCAACACTGAGTGATGTCGGTTCAAAGGAGCCTGTATTTTCGGGTTGTCCGTAACAGCTACAGCGGCAGAGGTACGGCCGTGAAATCCTTTTTTGAAGGTGAGGACCGTAGAGCGCTTGGTGTGAAAGGAAGCTAGTTTTAACGCATTCTCGTTTGCTTCCGCTCCACTGTTACATAGAAATAACCGGAAGGCATCATAACCCGAAAGTTGTCCTAGTTTGGTGGCCAACTCCTGTTGCAAAGGATTTTGAATACTATTGGAATAAAAACCTATTTTTTTTACCTGTTCGGTGATGCGTTCAATGTAGTGGGGGTGCGAGTGCCCGATGGAAATGACCGCATGCCCTCCGTACAGATCTAAATATTTTTGCCCGGTGTTATCCCATATATATACATCTTCCCCTTTCACCGGTTCTATATCGAATAGCGGATATACATCAAAGAGTTTCATTGGAGTCGGTTTTAAGAATAGAATTATAGATTGATTTACGATGAAATACTCTCTCCGGAAAGTAGAGATGTGAAAAAAGCCGATTGTTGTATGGCTACATGGGAGAAGAAATAATACCTCCCCCATGTTTTGTTTCAGAGAAGCAAGTATGCCAAAATCTTCAGCGCTGCTTACACACTGTAGCGCTTAAAAAGCAGCGGGTTTCCACAACAGTCCGGCAGTTTCTTCCAGTCCGAAGAGTAAATTCATGTTTTGAATTGCCTGTCCTGAAGCACCTTTGGCTAAGTTGTCTATTGCACTGGTGATCAATACCTTATTTCCTTGTTTTTGAACATGGATAAAACATTTGTTGGTATTTACCACCTGTTTCAAATCCACAGGCTGGCTGCTTACATGTGTAAAAGGATGCTCTTGGTAATACTCTTGATACAGATGGACAACCTCTTCTTCAGATAAAGGACAGTTCAAGTAAATGGAAGCTAAAATACCCCTGGTAAAATTTCCCCGGTAAGGGATAAAGTTGATTTCCTGTTGAAATTCACCTTGCAAACTGGCCAAACTTTGTTTGATTTCGTGCAAATGTTGGTGGGTGAAAGCCTTGTACGTGGAAATATTATTGTTTCGCCAGGTGAACCCGGTCGTTTTTTGGAGTTTTTGACCTGCTCCGGTAGAGCCGGTAATGGCACTGATATGGATTTCCTCCTGCAGTTGTCCTGCTTTGGCCAAGGGGAGTAAGCCTAATTGAATACAGGTAGCAAAGCAACCTGGGTTAGCGATAGCCTTGGCTTCCTTAATCCGCTTGCGTTGTAACTCGGGCAAGCCGTAAACAAAATTTCCTGCATTTTCGGCCAAGCGGAAATCATGGCTTAAATCAATGATTTTGACAGGCTCGGGCACTGGGTTGTTCTGTAGGAATACCCGCGATTCGCCATGGCCCAAGCAAAGAATGACAACGTCTACCTCTTCATAGTGTAAGTGCTCGGTAAAGGTCAATTCAGTTTCTCCTAACAAGTCTGCATGTACGGCATATAGTTTGTTTCCGGCATTACTCCGGCTATGGACAAATTTTATTTCCACCTGCGGGTGGTGAAGTAAAATCCGCAGCGTTTCCCCACCGGTAAACCCGGCTCCTCCGATGATTCCTGCTTTTATATTAGTCATTTTGTTTATTGACTTTTGAAAAAATCATAGTTTGGTTAGACAAAATTTTAGCAAAACCCCGGGCATCTTCTCCGGTCCAGGCATTGTTCATTTCTCCGTAAGCACCGAAAGAAGAGGACATCAAATCGTGTGGCGAGCGGATACCTAATACCTGAAAGCGGTAAGGGGCCAGTTCTACGTCTACTTCTCCGGTCACGGTTTTTTGGGTGTCGGCCAAGAAGGTTTCCACATTGCGCATTACCGGATCAAGCATTTGTCCTTCATGAACCAACATGCCATACCAGTTGGCTAATTGATCTTTCCAGTACAGCTGCCATTTGGTGAGGGTGTGTTTTTCCAGTGTGTGATGCGCTTTGATAATGACCATGGGAGCCGCCGCTTCAAAACCTACCCGCCCTTTGATGCCAATGATGGTATCTCCTACATGAATATCGCGTCCGATGCCATAAGGAGCGGCTATTTTTTCCAATTGTTGAATGGCTTCTACCGGAGCATAGGGTTGACCGTTGATTCCGGTAAGTTCTCCTTCCGTAAAAGTAAGGGTGATTTTTTCAGAACTGTCTTTGCTTTGTTGGGTAGGGTAGGCCTCTTCGGGAAGCGGTGCTTCGGAGGTAAGCGTTTCTACTCCCCCAACGGAAGTTCCCCAGATGCCTTTATTGATTGAATATTTGGCTTTTTCCCAGCTTTGTTCGATCCCTTTTTTCTTCAAATATTCGATTTCATCTTCGCGGGATAGTTTTTCATCCCGGATGGGGGTGATAATTTCAATATTAGGAACCATAATATGAAAAACCATGTCAAAACGGATCTGGTCATTACCGGCACCGGTGCTTCCGTGGGCGATGGTTTGTGCTCCGATTTGATTGGCATAATCCGCAATGGCCATGGCTTGAAATACACGTTCCGCACTTACTGACAAGGGATACGTATTGTAACGCAACACATTGCCAAACACCAAATACTTCAGGCATTGCTCATAGTATTTTTGTGTTACATCCAAGCAAGTATGACTTGCAGACCCTAGTTTTATGGCTTGTTGTTCAATGTGTTGAAGCTCTTCTTCCGAAAAACCACCTGTTTGTACAATGGCAGTATGTACTTCCAAGTTTTTTTCTTCTGATAAATATTTTACACAAAAAGACGTATCCAGCCCTCCGCTAAACGCCAGTACTACTTTCTTTTTCATTGTATCTTTATTTTAAGTTCTAGTACTTGTTTATTTAAGAATCAACTTTCTGACTATCATGCTACTTGTAATAGCTGAGGTTCATTCTGAGTTTTTACTTATATTAAATTTTTAAAAAAATCTCTGCTTCCCAGCTTAAGGTCATAGATTATACAAATACTTTCTCACGTTCGGGAACCGGTGTAACGATTCCGAATTTTAGCAAGACATATCGTTTAAACCTTAGCCAACGCTCATAGGCTTTCCAGGAATGGTATTTTCGCTTTTTCCGGGCTTTGGGTTTTTTCGGCTCATGTGGGTCATAGAGCATGCCGGTACATAAACAGTGTTTGCGGCCTGTACGGCTCAGAATATCATAGTTCACACAGCTTTGACAGCCTTTCCAGAAGGCTTCATCAGCACTTAACTCAGAAAATGTGACGGGTTTGTAACCAAGCTCACTGTTGATTTTCATGACGGCCAAACTGGTGGTTAAGCCAAAAAGTTTGGCCTCCGGAAATTTCTTCCGGGAAAGTTCAAACGCTTTCTTTTTAATTTCTTTGGCAAGGCCTGCGCCCCGGAACTCCGGGTTGACGATCAACCCGGAGTTCGCCACATACTTGCCATGTTCCCAGGTTTCGATATAGCAAAAACCTCCGAATATTTGTGTCTCCACATGCAGGGCGATGATGGCCTTGCCTTCGTCCATTTTTAACCGGACATATTCTTCTGTGCGTTTGGCAATTCCGGTACCCCGTTGTTTGGCCGATTCCTCCATCGTCCGGCATATTTCCGATGCGTATTGATGGTGGTTTTCGTTAGCGATGACGACTTTAAAATCAGAAATATGATAAGTCATTTCTTCCCCCAAAATAAGATGATGAAAATTTTACCTTTTGGGACTAAACCCAAAGCCTAAATACTCCACAAAATGTGCAAACAAATACCTCATTGTATATTGTTATGCCAGGCTTTTTAGAAATAATTGTATAGATGTACAGGTTCGGTAAGATAATCGCCACGGAGGCGATTTTGGGTATATATAGGCCTTACGGCCTCCTGAAGAAAGGCCTTATCCTTGAAATCCTCTCTGAAGTAGTGAGAGTGTGGGCGATATGGATAGCTGCGTGTTGTAGCATTATTTTAGATGCTGACAAAGTTATGCAATATTATATCTTTTACAAAAGAAAATCTAAAGCCTTATCGAATAATTAATAAATTATCTGATTTTTGTAAAATCATTAAAAAACAATTGCTTTTATTATTAATTTTTAAAATAAAAAAATGGGGTGTGCCACAGAGCTTTGTTAGTTTTGGTTTTTTGCCTACTGTATTTCCAAGGATTTTACAAATACAAAATGATTTATTAGAACGGATTTTTATGTCTTGGAAAGGAATTGCCAGAGAATATTTAATTCAACAAATGCTAAGAAGATACAACAAAGCCCAAGTACTTATCACTTGGGCTTTTGTCATCGAATGTATTCTGTATTTTTTTAATTCTTCGATTGGGCAATAGCTTGTTCAATATCGGCAATGATATCATCAATATGTTCCAAGCCTGTTGAAATACGTACCAACCCTGGTGTAATGCCCACCGCTTGCCGTTCTTCTTCGGCGAGTTTGGAGTGGGTGGTAGAGGCCGGGTGTGTGGCGATGGAGCGGGTATCACCCAGGTTTGCTGTGAAAGACAACATCTCTAAAGCATCCAGGAATTTCCGTCCGCGTTCGATACCACCTTTGATCTCGAATGTGATGATACCACCTCCCAGGCGCATTTGCTTTTTGGCAAGTTCATACTGGGGATGCGATTTCAAGAAAGGATATTTTACCTGTAACACATCCGCTTGGGTTTCCAGCCACTCCGCCAGTTTTAACGCATTTTCACTGTGTTTTTCCATTCTAACCGGCAAGGTTTCCAAGCTTTTCGACAAGATCCATCCGTTGAAAGGTGAGAGTGCCGGACCGGTATGCCGGGCCAAAAAGCGCACTTCTTTGATCAGTTCTTTGGTACCTAACACCGCTCCGGCAATGGTTCTGCCTTGCCCATCGATATATTTGGTAGCCGAGTGGGTCACAAGGTGTGCACCGAGTTCTGCCGGGTTTTGCAAATAAGGAGTGGCAAAACAGTTGTCTACGTTCAAAATCAAGTCATGTGCATTGGCCAGTTTTGCCAGATATTCGATATCGATCAAATCAATTCCCGGATTCGAAGGGGTTTCTACAAAGAGCATTTTGGTGTTGGGTTGGATGGCTTTTTCAAATCCTTCCAAATCGTGAATATCTACATAGGTATGACTAACTCCCCACCGGGGCAGTATTTGGGTTAATACTTGGTGGGTAGAGCCAAATAAGGAGCGGGAAGCTACAATATGATCGCCCGACTTGACAAATGCAGCCATGCTGATAAACATAGCGGCCATGCCTGAAGCCATCGCCATCCCGTCTTCGGTGCCTTCCAATGCACAGAGTTTTTCGATGAACTCATCGTTATTGGGGTTGGAAAACCGGGTGTAAATATTTCCGGAAATTTCATCGGCAAACATAGCACGCGCCTGCTCCGCATCTTCAAAGACAAAGCTGGATGTGGCATAAATAGGTGCAGTATGTTCCCGGTGGCCGGAGCGTTCGGTTTGTATTCTGACTGCGTTCGTTTCGAAGTTTTTATATTTTTTCATACGAGTAGCATTAAACATCAATTTTCAGTCCTTTAACCCTCTATCCCTCAACCCTCTATCCTTTACTTAAGTCCCGAAAGTATGTTTTTTAAGGGTTTATTTCAAATGTGTAGGTGATTTTTGCAGATTTCTCCAATATCACTCCCACAGAACAGTATTTGTTTACGCCCAGGTCAATGGCCCGGCTTACTTTGTTCTCGTCCAGCTCACCCCAAAGCCTGAAATGTAGATGGATAGCTGTAAAAGGAGCTGGTACCGCATCTGCCCGTTCGGCTGTGACGGTGATTTTTATATCTTGCAGATCTTGTCTTTGTTTTTTAAGAATTTCTACAATATCAAAGCAACTACACGTACCCAAGGCCCCCAATACCACTTGCATCGGGCGCATGCCTTTTCCAGCGCCTCCAATGGCTTCGCTGCCATCGATGGAAATCGTATTGCCATCTTCGTTTGAAGCAACAAAATGAACAGGAGCACTTTCTCGGTTAATTTCTATTTTCATCATTATTGGAAGTTTTTATGGTCAATGCTCTGTGGGGAAGGTATAAATTAACTCACAGAGTTTTGTGAAAGGAATAAAATCCCTTTGTATTTTTGAGCTTTAATACTTAAAGCTGAAAAACAAAATTATAAAAATGAAGGAAATAACAGTTCAGGAGCTTAAGCAAATGATGGATAATCAGGAAGATTTCCAATTGATCGATGTTCGGGAACAAAAAGAATTCAATTTTGCAAATCTGGGAGGAGAACTGATTCCGTTGGGAGAAGTATTGCAAAATGCAGACAAAGTTTCCAAAGATAAGAAGGTTGTAGTACACTGCCGCAGTGGAAAAAGAAGTGAAAATGCCATCCTGCAATTGGAACAGGCTCACGGATTTGATAATCTGTACAACCTGGTAGGAGGGATTTTGGCCTGGTCGGATGAAATAGACCCAACCTTGCCTAAGTATTAAGGAGCTTATACGATTGGCTATCGGTCACTGATATTTTTTCAGTCCGGTAGCCAATCGTCTTTTTGTTCGATCACAAGCGGAACATTCTTTGTACTGATTCTTTGACAAAACAAGGAGTGTATTGAATAGATAATGCTTGAACGCTACAATACCTACCAAGTAATCATTGACTAAACCTAATCTACCAAACATGCAGATGTATTATTCTTTGTCAAAGAAAAAGTTAGTACTATTAAGTTTTTTTTGTTGGGGATTGTGCCTTTCGGGAATGGCACAAGTGACTTTCGGGTTGAAAGGAGGGATAAATGCCAGTAAGTTGGATATCGATGGAAAGCTGGCTGAGCATCAATTGGGGCTTAACCTGGGGATGTTTGTAAATATCCAACGCAGTTACCTGTTTTCCATCCAACCGGAGTTTAACTATAAAACCATCGCCTCCAAAAACCAAAGGACATTGCTCAGCCAACCGGGTAAAGTGGCTACGGTCAAAACCAACCTGCAATACATCAACATTCCTTTATTGGCAAAACTCTCGTTGGGAGATAGAGGCATTGTGGTGCACTTATACGGAGGTCCGGGCTTGGATTTTTTGTTGAAAGGAACCGAAAAGGTGAGTAATGAAAGAGAAGAAGTGACGGATCATTTTAAAAGTGCTAACTTCTTGCTCACGGCAGGGGTTGGCTTGGAAGTGGACAATATTATCATTGATTTTCGCTATGAGAAAGGGCTGACGGATATTACCAAATCAGGAGGGGAAATCAATACACAAACTATCGGTTTGGGAGTGGCTTTAATCTTGGCCAGATAAGATGCTGTTTTGTAAACAAATCCACGGAGAGAGGTAGTCTATGGGAGACTGCCTTTTTTGATGGTAGAAATTTATATATTGAAGTGAATTAACCTTTTTCTTTTTCCTGAAAAATGTTGAAAAAAGGCCCCCTCTGTGTTCCTTTTTTCAACAATAGCTTTGGCTACTCTTTTCAAAAAGTGCCTTGATAAGCCGATTTGGATTCCATCTTCGGTCAACAACTATACGTTGAAACCACTTCAATAAAAAAAACCACTTCGTAACAGAAATGGCTTTTCATGTGTGTGGATTAATTAACTAATAAAAGCAAATAATTTTTTATATCTTAAAAAGGATAACTGTTTTGCTCGATCATATGGTCGGCAATTTCTCTCCTTAAAGCTTTCGGGTTAATCAGGCCGGTTTTGGTAAATCGTTTCAATCCCATCAACATCACTTTTTGCTCATCCCCTTTGGCAAAGCTGGCAATGGCATCTTTACCCTTTTGATTGATTTTATCTACCGCCTCGTATAAATATACTTTTGCCGCATTGATTTGGAATTGGCAAGCGTCTTCACCTTTTTGATCAATCAGTTTTTCTGTACGAAGGATGGTGGATTCTGCGATATAGGTTTCAATCACCATATCGGCAATGTCCATCAAGATCTCTTGTTCATCGTTGAGGTTCATGCCAAAAGTCTGAGCGGCCTTACCTGCTACCATCAACACGGCTTTCTTTAAGTTATGCAGGGTTTGTTTTTCTTCACTGAATAACTCAGAGTGGTCTACCGGAGCAAAAGAAGGCACTTCCATCAACTCTTTGGCTATGGCCATGGCCGGTTCCATTAAGTTGAGCTCACCTTTCATCGCCCGTTTGATCAACATACCGACCAACAACATACGGTTGATCTCATTGGTCCCTTCGTAGATACGGCAAATTCTTGAATCACGGTAAGCTCTTTCCATCGGTGCATCGGCTGAGAAGCCCATTCCTCCGTATACTTGTACACCTTCGTCTACCACATAATCCAGCGTTTCGGAACCGTGAACTTTCATGATGGCGCACTCAATGGCAAACTGCTCGATGCCTTTGAGTTTGGCTTCGTTTTCGGGTAAGCCTTCCGCAATCAGGTCGGAGATTTTATCTTCGATGTCCTGCCCGGCACGGTAACAGCCCGATTCGGTGGCATAGGTACGGATGGCCATTTCCGCTAATTTGTATTTGATGGCTCCGAAGTTGGAAATGGATTGACCGAATTGCTTGCGCTCGTTGGCATACTGAGTGGCCAACTCTGCTACGTATTTAGCCCCTCCGATAACGGCTGCGGCTAATTTGATCCGGCCAATATTCAGGATGTTTACTGCGATTTTAAAGCCGTTTTCACGCGCTGAGAGCATGTTTTCTGCCGGTACTTTGCAATCGTTGAAGAATACCTGACGGGTGGAAGAGCCTTTGATTCCCATTTTTTTCTCTTCATCGCCCATGGTGATGCCTCCGAAGCCTTTTTCTACCAAAAAGGCCGTGAGGTTTTTATCGTCATCAATTTTTGCGAAGACAATGAACAGATCGGCAAAGCCCGCATTGGAGATCCACATTTTTTGTCCGTTGATCAAATAATGCTTTCCGTCTTCCGTCAGGGTAGCTTTGGTTTTTCCGGAGTTGGCATCGGAGCCGGCATCCGGTTCCGTCAGGCAGTAACAGGCAGCCCACTCTCCGGACGCTAATTTCGGTAAATACTGCTGTTTTTGCTCTTCTGTACCGTAATAGAGGATGGGTAAAGTACCAATACCGGTATGTGCACCGTAAGTGGTGGAAAAAGACCCTGCTCCGCCAAGTTTGTCGGCAATGAGCAGGGAGGTTTTAAAATCCATACCCAAGCCACCATAGGCTTCGGGTACGGAAATACCCAACAAACCAAGTTCTCCGGCTTTTTTAAATATGCCCGGGACTAATTCCGGGTCTTTCATGCTGTCAATTTGATCAGCTATAGAGAAGATTTCCGTATCGACAAAATCTTTGCATGCTTGAGCCATCATTAGTTGCTCTTCCGCAAACTCTTCAGGGATGAAAATTTGTTCGGCAGGCGTTTCTTTGATCAAAAACTCGCCTCCTTTCACGGCTTTCTTTTCATTTACAGATGCTTCCATAGGACTAGAAGGTTGAGGTGAAAAGGTTGATTATTGATTAAAAATGTTATGCATGCATACTAACCTATAACAAATATACACTTTTTTGTTATGCATGCATAATAAATTACCGAGAAATTCCAGAAAAAATTTCCGGGCGCTTTATTTAAGTAAACAGTCTTTAAGAGGAGGAAGGTCAAAATCAACGCAGGAGATAGCTAAGAAGTTATGTGTAGGAAAAGGAATCAGCATTTTTGAATCCTTTCCAAAGAACATGAAAGCTTTCTTGCTTCTTTGTATCTTTGAACTGTATCCCTCTGATTTTTGCCACTTTCCAGGCCTTCGCCCGAGAGATCTGGATATGGCTTGGTAGATCTGGGGCAGAGTACGATGATCTTATGGAGGAAATTCGTAAATTTACTATGAAAATGTCGAGTGTAGCACAATTGGAATTGCGAAGTGAGTCACTTGCTGATTTGCAGCAGGTTGCACAAGAAATTATTACTTTTGGAAAGGCCTATCCGGTATGGTTATTTGAAGGAGCAATGGGTGCAGGGAAAACAACCCTGATCAAAGCAATCTGTCAAATGAAAGGAGTAGAAGATACCGTGAGCAGTCCTACTTTTTCTTTGGTTAATGAGTACTTGACCAGGGACCAGGAACTTTTGTACCATTTTGATTTTTACCGGATTGATGAAGAGGAGGAAGCATTGGATATCGGGATTGATGAATATTTTTATTCCGGAAATTATTGTTTTGTAGAGTGGCCTTCCAAAATTGAAGGCTTATGGCCGGCTAAACACTTACAAATTGAAGTAATCCCGGACAGTAATTCTAATCGTTTGATTAAAGTTTCACAGTATGGGGAATAAAAAAAAGGGAAGCTTTAGCGAAGTCGCTGAAGAATTTTACCAGTATCATCCACAGGAAACCTTAGAGAAGGAACAAGGGAAGCATAAAAACCCAATCAGTATTGGTATTCCCAACGAGCTGGAGCGCTACGAAAAGCGCTTGGTGCTGAGGCCCGAAGCCGTAGCGATTCTGGTGAACAATGGCTATGATGTGCGGGTGGAGAGTGGTGCCGGCAACTCTGCCAAATATACTGACCGGGAATTTAGCGAAGCCGGGGCTAAAATAGTTTACTCGGCAAAAGAAGCCTTCGAGGTAGATATTGTCCTTAAAATTTCCCCTCCTACCCTGAAAGAAATCAATTATATGAAAAAGGGCAAAACGGTATTTTCCGCTTTGCAGTTGAATACGCTTCCTTTAGAATATATTGAAGCGTTGCTCGATAAAGACATTACTGCTTTGGCCTTTGAGCTTATTGAAGACAAAGTAGGTGGTTTGCCCGTAGTGAGGGCAATGAGTGAAATAGCAGGCAGTACCGTGATGTTGATTGCGGCCGAGCAACTCAGCAGTTTGAACGAGGGAAAGGGCATTATCATGGGAGGAATTACCGGGGTACCTCCTACCAAAGTAGTGGTGCTGGGAGCCGGCACCGTGGCCGAATTTGCCGTGCGAACCGCCATTGGGTTAGGGGCTGAAGTGATGGTGTTTGATAATCATATTTACAAACTAAGGCGCTTAAAAGAAAGCCTGGGCTTACATCAGTTATATACCTCTACCATTGATATGCTGACTTTGGAAGAAGCTTTGGCCGATTGCGATGTGGCCATTGGAGCCATCCGGGCAGAAGAAGGGGTAACACCTTGTGTGGTGACCGAGGAAATGGTCGCTAAAATGAAACCTGATTCCGTAATCATAGACGTTAGCATTGACCAAGGCGGGTGTTTCGATACCTCGGAATGCACTACACATGTACAACCTACTTACCGGAAACATGGCGTGATTCACTACTGTGTGCCCAATATGGCGTCCAGAGTCTCCCGGACGGCCACCTCGGCCATCAGCAATATTTTTACCCCGATTCTTTCCCAAATCATTGAATTGGGAGGAATTGATAAAATGATTTTCCAAAACTCCTGGTTTGCCCACGGAATTTATACCTACCGCAGAGGAGTCACCAATAAATTACTGGCAAATAAGTTTAAGTTGCCTTTTAAAGATCTGGAGTTGATCATTGCGGCCAGCACCAGTATCGGCCGCTGATGAAATGAATACAAAGGAGCAAGTAGCTCGCTTGGTTTATCAAGAGGAAAGAAGTTGATTGAAAATATAAAAAACCCATGAATCTGTTCATGGGTTTTTTATATTATCCTTTAAATGTTGCACTGAACTCTTGTACTTTGTCCCATAAGTCTTCCAATCCGTCTTTTTTCAGGGAAGAGGTAACGACATAAGGCGGCATTTCTTCCCAGGTCTTCAAGACAGTTTTCCTATAGGAAGAAAGTGATTGTTGTATTTTATTGGGAGTGAGTTTATCGGCTTTGGTAAACACCACCATAAAAGGCAGACCGTTGACTCCCATCCATTCCATAAATTCCAAATCGATTTTTTGAGGTTCGTGCCGGATGTCCACCAAAACAAAGGTACAGACAAGGCTTTCCCGGTTTTCGATGTAATCGAGAATGCGCTGTTGAAACTTTTCCCGTTGAGTTTTGCTGACTTGTGCCCATCCATATCCCGGCAAATCGACCAAATACCATTGATCATTGATGATAAAATGATTGATTAACTGGGTTTTTCCCGGCTTGCCGGAAATTTTGGCAAGCTTGGTTCTTTGGGTCAATGCATTGATCAAAGAAGACTTTCCTACATTGGACCGTCCAATAAACGCAAACTCCGGAAGGGTAGGCTTTGGACATTTCTTGTAATCCTGATTACTGATTACAAATTCTGCTGATGTTACCTGGTATTTTGCCATAGTGAGGGCAAAGGTAGTAAATCTTCCAGTATTGTGCTTGCCACCGTGAGGCAAGAAGAAGAGATGTTTGGACTTCACAACGTAAAGCCGTTTGATACATCATCTTGTTAATATATGTAAATGAGCTTCTCCCTAAAGTACTTTCTTGCCGTAAACTCTTGATAAACGATTAAAAACAACGCTTTGCAATTAAACCATAAACTGTATCACTTAAACCGATTGTCAAATCCTTTTAGAAAGGCTAAGCCAAGATAAGTAGATAATTTATTTCCAGTGAATAAATTATAAGGTGATTCTATGAGATACAATAAGCCGGACTCTTTGAGCCCGGCTTATTGTTTTGTACAGCGATTGATACTTAGGCTTTTACCAATCCACTGCGTTTTAATAAGGCTTGAATAGACGGCTCTTTCCCTCTGAATTTTTTATAAAGTTCCATAGGGTGTTCCCGGCCTCCTGCTGACAATACATACTTTTTAAATTTGTCGGCCACTTCGCGGTTAAAGATCCCTTTCTCCGTAAAGTATTCAAAAGCATCGGCATCGAGTACTTCAGCCCATTTATAACTATAATACCCTGAAGAGTAGCCACCATGGAAAATATGGGAGAAGGCACAACTCACATTGCTGCCTTCCACCTTTGGAAACAGCTCGGTTTCTTTAAGAGTCTCCAACTCAAAGTCAATGACATTTTCAATATTTTCCGGGTTTTGTGTATGATATGCCATATCCAGCATGCCAAAACTTAACTGACGGAGGGTTTGGTAACCTTCCAAAAAGGTGGCGCTTTCTTTGATTCTCTCCACCAAGGTCTCCGGTATTTTCTCTCCTGTTTGATAATGCCGGGCAAATAAGTCCAGGCATTCTTTTTCGTACACCCAATTTTCCAATACTTGAGAAGGAAGTTCTACAAAGTCCCAGTATACATTTGTTCCACTTAAACTTTCGTATGTACCGTCTGCCAATAAGCCGTGTAAGGCGTGGCCAAATTCATGGAAAAGCGTCAAAACTTCGTTGAAAGTCAATAGCGAGGGTTTGGTGGCGGTCGGTTTGGTAAAGTTACAAACGATGGAGATATGCGGTCGTTTGTCCTCAGCGTTTACTTTTTTCTGACCTTTGTATAGAGTCATCCAGGCTCCGTTTCGCTTGCCTTTCCGGGGAAAGAAATCGGCATAAAAGACACCTATATACTTCCCATTGTCGTCACTTACTTCATAAGCCGTTACATCTTTATGGTAAACAGGAATATCTTCCCGGGTTTTAAATTTCAATCCGTACAGTTTGGAGGCTACTTGAAACACCCCTTCGATCACATTTTCAAGTTGGAAGTAAGGTTTTAAAATTTCATCATCAATTTGGTATTTTTCCTTTTTAAGTTTTTCTGAATAGTATGCAAAATCCCACCGTTGCAATTCATTCAAGCCATCAAGCTGTTGAGCATAGGCGCTGACTTCTTCCAGGTCTTTTTGAGCCGCAGGTTTGGCATATTCCAACAATTGAGATAAAAACTCCCCGACTTTTTCAGGCGATTGGGCCATTCGCTCTTCCAACACAAAGTGGGCGTGTGTCGCATAGCCTAACAATTGGCTTCGTTGATGCCGCAATTGAACGATTTTTTTGACGATGGCCTGGTTGTCGTTTTGATCCCCTTTGGCCGCCCGCGAGCCGAATACTTTAAACAGTTCTTTCCGGAGGCTTCTATTTTTAAGGTAAGTCATAAAGGGAATATAGCTGGGAGCATCCAGGGTAAACACCCAACTATTTTCTTTTTTACGTTCCTGAGCCGCTATTTTAGCCGCTTCAACAATGCCTTCGGGCAAGCCTTCCAAGTCTTTTTCATCGGTGATTTCCAAGAAGTATTCATTGGTCTCTTTCAATACATGCTCACCGAATTCCAAGGAAAGTTTGGATTTTTCTTTATCAATTTCCCGCAGTTGCGCTTTGTCTTCGACAGAGAGGTTGGCACCGTTGCGGGTAAAGCTTTTATAGGTTTTTTCAAGTAAAGTAAAACTTTCCGTATCCAGTTGGAATTGTTCCCGTTGTTGCCATACGGTTTTGATGCGATGAAAGAGCACTTCATTGAGCAAAATATCATTGCTGTATTCGGAGAGCATAGGTGAAATCTCTTTGGCAATTTCTTGCATCTCTTCATTGGTTTCGGCCGAATTCAAATTGAAGAATACATTTGAAACGAGGTTTACCTGCTCATCGCTGCGTTCCAATGCTACGATGGTATTTTCAAAACTGGGCGTTTCAGGATTGTTGACAATCTCATCCACCGTTTTTTTTGCATTGGCGATGGCCGATGTAATAGCCGGTAAATAATCTTTGTTTGAAAGTCGGTCAAATGGGATTGTTCCCAATGGAGTTTTAAATTCTTCCAGTAAGGTATTCATTTGTTTTTGTTTTTCATTCGTTAAAAAAATCACCCGGATAGTAAGCCATGGGTATCTGAATATGTGACTTCTTTTATAAGCGAAAAGTTTCACTCATGTACATTACTTATATAAGCGAAAATAGAAGTTTCAAGGGCTTATGCCAATTAGAAGAAGAGGAAAGTGAAATTAATTCCATTGTGGAAATATGAAGTGGGGAAACCGTGATACATCTTGTTTGAAAAGGCAGAAATATGTACGATTAGAAGCAAACAGAGGCTGTATGAATTCCAAACGAAACAATGCAAGGGTGTCATTTTACTCCACCCTTCTTTCCTTAAAGCCTTCTACCTTATCAAATCGGGTCCCGAAGTGTAAATTTAGCTTGCCGTTTTATTGTATCCCGTTGGATCGTCAATTGGATCTTTCTACCTTCTTTACTCTGAAACAGTTCGATAATTTCATTCAGGGAATATTTACTGGCCGTTATGCCGTTGATACTGATAATTTGATCCCCTGACAGTAAACCGGCTTCCAAAGCCGGGGAATTATCCCGGACCTTGGAAATGACATAGGCTGGCAAGCCCGGAATCGGAGTCGTCACTTCAATACCACTCATATTGTATTTAAAGGGTTTTTTGAAATCAGCATTGGGGCGTAGGTACATTTGCCGGGCCGGATAGTCAAAAATTACCGTAAAACGTTTGAGCAATTCCGCACCCAGGCTTCCGTTTCGCTGATTTTCTGTCATGCTGGCTTTCATGGAGCTTTCGTCAGGATATGCCACAATGGGTTGGTTAAAAGTATATGCTCCCAATTGAAAGCCCTGTAATCTGCCAATGTTGCCAAATATATCCCCGTTGAGTCCCAACCCAATATAGGTACGGAAGGATTTTTCCGGGACATTAATATTACTGTCGGATTCGTGGAATAAAGACAGTGCATGACTGGCCCCCGAATCGACCAGTAATTTGACCGGCACTTCTTTATCATTGGAAGTGCGTAGGGAGGCACGAATAAAAGGCTTTTTGTTTTCAATCAAGATAGGGATGGAGGCATATCTTCTTTTTTTACGATACCGTTGTGGGTTATGTAATACCAACTCTCTTTTGCGGTAATTGATCTCAACGACAAAGCTTTTGAACAGATCATAGCCGATCAAGCCGTGTACCTGTACGCCTAAGGTTTTGGCTAAATGAAAAATATTGTCTTTGGGAATCAGGATGTCTTGGTTCCGGCCAATGATTTGGTTCATTCTGATGGTGTTCCCCACGGAATGATACGCCTCTACGGCATCTCCTTCGCCATGTCCGTACAGTTTGATGGTTCGCAGGTAATTCAAGGCAATTCCGTCCGTACCCGTCAGGTCGGTCAAGAGGGTATAGCTCACTCCTGTGTCCATAATAAATTTTAAGGTTTCGGAATTGTTGATTTTCAGAGGGATAATAATCAGATTGTGGATTAATTCAAATGGGATGTGGATGCGTTTTTTATTAAGGTTTTCAAAGTGAAGTGTTTTAAAATAGCGTTGCGTTTGAGCAAAAGTAATTGAGGTGAGCACCAACTGTAATGTAAATACAAATAGTAAAATTTTGAATAAAATGTTGTATGTCTTTTTCATAATTTACCGGGCCTATGAGCTATATATGCTAATGGATAAGAGGAATAAAGGTGTGGCCTGATTAAATTTAAAAAAAAAATCAAAATACTATCACTTTGCCTACTTATTTGTAAGCCATTTTATCCCTATTTCAAAAAGGATTGAATTTGGTTCTGCTGTATAGGTGTAAATAAAAATAGCTTAAAAATGTTCCTGAAAACCAAGACTAATCAAGAAGGAAAAAAGTTCTCACTTTTACTGGTTTACCTGTTTTGGGGTAGTAGATTGGGGTGTTTATAAACAAGGCTTTTTGAGAAAGGCTAGTAAAAGCCACGGGCAAGGTCTATTTTTGCCTGAATAATATTTAAAGTCTTTGATCTTATATTCAGCATGGACCTACAAGAGAGAATCAAACTATCAGAAACCAAAGTGTTTAAGGCGGTATTTCCGAACACGACCAATCATTACGATACGCTTTTTGGGGGCACAGCCCTGCAAGTGATGGACGAAGTTGCCTTTATTTGTGCTACCCGTTTTTGCCGCAAAAAGGTGGTTACCGTGAGTTCCGACCGGGTAGATTTCAAACACCCCATTCATAGTGGAACCATTGCGGAATTTTCGGCCCATGTAGAAGAAGTCGGGAATTCCAGTGTAAAAGTACGGGTAGAAGTATTTGTGGAAGAAATGTATGAAGTAAAGCGTGAGAAAGCGATCAGTGGTGTCTTTACTATGGTGGCGGTGGATGATCAAAAGAAACCGGTGAAGATATTGGATGAATAAAAAAAGAAGGGTATTACTTTCCTGTAATACCCTTCTTTTTTAGAATGGATAAATGCCGTATGTCTACAACATTACCAATTTCTCTTCCTCTTCATGCTCCTTCTTTTTTTTACTCCGGTTGAAAGGGCGGATGATCAAGCGGATTCCCCGATCGTAATTAAAATAATTCCACAGCCAGTTGATCATGGTGATGGTCTTATTCCGGAAACCTACCAAAAACAAAATATGCACAAACATCCAAACAAACCAGGCTAGGGCCCCTTGTGAGCGCCATTTGGAAATTTCTACCACCGCTTTGTTCCGGCCGATCGTAGCCATGCTTCCTTTGTCGCGGTAAGAAAACGGTTTGAGTTTCTTGTTATGTAAGATGTGCATCAGGTTCTTTGCCAATAGCCGGCCTTGTTGGATCGCCACTTGTGCTACCATCGGATGGCCTTTGGGGTTCTTCTCTGAGGTCATAGAGGCAATATCGCCTACGGCAAAGACATTTTTATAACCTTTGATTTGATTGTATTCATTTACTTCCAGGCGGTTGCCCCGGTTGATCACTTCTTTCTTCAGTCCGTCTACTACATTACCCATCACCCCGGCCGACCAAATCATATTTTGGGTGAAAATAGCCCGGTTATGATTGGTTTTTACTTCAAAGCCATTGTAATCTTTGACCTGTGTGTCCAGCCATACATTCACTCCCAAGTCTTTTAAAAACTTCAGGGATTTATCGGAAGATGCTTGTGCCAAGCCTGGCAACAAGCGAGGGCCGGCTTCCATCAGGTGGATTTGCATCCTGCGCATATCCAGTTCCGGATAGTCGGATGGCAAGACTTGCCGTTTTAACTCTCCCAAGGCTCCGGCCAATTCCACTCCGGTAGGGCCGCCACCCACAATGACAAAATTCATCAAGCTTTCCCGGATTTTGACATCCGGTGTGAGCAGTGCTTTTTCAAAATTTTGTAACAACAGGCTGCGCAAGTTGAGTGCTTGTACAACAGTTTTTAAAGGCATGGCATTTTCCTGCACATTCTCCAGGCCAAAAAAGTTTGTACGTGAACCGGTGGCCAGTACGAGATAATCGTACTTGATTGCTCCGATATTGGTGTGAATTAACTGATTATCTTCTTCTACCCGCTCTACTTCTGCCAGCCGGAAATGAAAGTTTTGATATTCTTTAAAAATTTTCCGCAAAGGGTAAGCAATCGAGTCAGGTTCCAAGCCTGCGGTGGCTACTTGGTAGAGTAAGGGTTGGAAAGTGTGGTAATTGTTCCGGTCGAGTAAGACCACTTGTACATCTTTATTACGTAAGCCCTTGATGAGTTCGATTCCTGCAAAGCCTCCTCCTACGATGACTACACGTGGGATGTTAAGTTCCGGGACATCAATGGTTTTCATAGGAATACGGTTGATTAAGTGAGCAAAGGTAGTTGGCTTTTTAACATTTCATATTTACTCTTATGCTTTTGTAAGATAAAAAGGTTTATAATACATAGAGAGTTCCTATAAATCTTGTGGCAAAGGTAAGTACTTCTTACCGATTGTGCCGGGTTTTATTCAACTAAAATCAGAGGAAATTTCTGCGAAAATTCGCTTTCAGGCTTTGAAAATGAATTGGTTGGGATGATTTATTTGTAAATCGTATAAAAAGAGGAGTGTTGAAGTGGAGGTACCCTGGTTTGCGAATAGGGCTAATTTTTGATTTTGTAAAATACTTGGGTAAAATCTCCGGAAAAGGGATTAATAAAAAAAGGCTGTCTTACATTGAGACAGCCTCTTGTTTTCTTAGTATCTTCTGTTATATTCTCTACGCTCTTCTCTTGGACGCGCTTTTTTTACTACGATGTTGCTTCCATCATATTCGGTATCGTTTAATTCGTCAATGGCGTTTGAGCCATCCTCGTCACTTTCCATCTCTACGAAACCAAATCTTTTAGAAAAACCAGTTTCTCTGTCTCTGATTACTTTTGCAGAAAGTACTTCTCCATATTGGCTAAAAAGATCTTGTAAGTCTTCACTAGATGTTTCAGCACTTAGCTTTGCTACGAAAATGTTCATTTTGAAATATGTATTTAAAAAGATAAAAATAAAATGCTTTTTCAATCAGAAAAAAGTATAGCAAAGCTGACACAGAGTATAATTGGTATTAAAACTTGAGGAAGCGATACTAGTAATTTTCTATATATACGGACAAAGGTAACCATAAATCCTGAATAAAGGAATGTAAATTTGAGTTATATGGGCCGTATTGTCTTCTGCTATGTTCAAAAACGGGTTTTCTGCCCTTTTAAAAGGCTACTTTGCAAGAGAATTTTATGACTGTTTGCCAATAACTAGGGATTTTTTGGGCGGTGTTTTTCTCGTGCCCCTGCCGCTTGGAAGGTAAAGAAAGGGAGCTCTGAAAAAAATGCGTATTTTTGAAGGAGGGCCTTTCCGGGTGATTCTATGAATTTGAAGTCGCCCTAGGTAAAAAAAAATTAAATCATCATCAAACGAAAGAAAGTTAAAGTATCATGTCTAGAATGTATGTATTATTGTTTTTGGGGCTCGTCTGGGCTTGTGGGCCTTCTGATTCTACCCAAACAGACGGGAAAGGAAAAAAACAAGTGGAATTGGTATTGGATGTCAAGGCTCAATTGGGAGAAGGGGCCATTTGGCATGCTGAAAAGAAGGAGTTGTATTGGGTAGATATCGAAGGTAGGAAACTCAATATTTTCAATCCTTCTACCAAGCAAAACCAAAGCATTGAGGTAGGGGAAAGAATCGGAACAGTGGTGCCGGTAAAAAATGAGTTGAAGGCCATCGTGGCGTTGCAAAACGGTATCCATTTATTGAACCTGGAAAATCAGGAGCTTACGTTTGTGGTGAACCCGGAAGACAGCCTGGAGAACAATCGCTTTAACGATGGCAAATGTGATCCGGCCGGGCGCTTGTGGGTCGGTTCGCTGAGTATGGCCTCACAACCGGAAGCAGCCGGTTTGTACCGGGTGGACACGGATGGGACGGCTAAGCGTATGTTGGATAAAGTGAATATTTCTAACGGGATTATTTGGTCAAATGATCATAAAACTCTTTATTATACGGATACTCCTACACTGAAAATCAAGGCTTTTGATTATGATAAGGTTACAGGAGATATTTCCAATGAGAGGGTGATTATTGAAGTACCTGAAGAAATGGGTGCTCCCGATGGGATGACGATAGATGCAGAAGGAAAACTTTGGGTTGCTCACTGGGGAGGAAGTTGTGTAGGTCGCTGGAATCCTGAAACCGGAGAGTTGATGGAAAAAGTTGAGGTACCAGCCCTGAATGTGACTTCGTGTGCGTTTGGCGATGAAGATTTGGGAACTTTATACATTACTACGGCAAGCGTAGATATGAATGAAGCGCAGAATGAACAGTATCCATTGGCCGGAGCTCTTTTTAAAATACGTCCGGGGGTAAAAGGAGTGAAAGCGGATCATTTTGTCAATGAAATAACGAAACTGTAGACGGAATACAAGGGGAGTAGGAGTTAACCGGATTTTTGAGAAAATTCAACATCAGAAAAAATATACAAGCTTGTTCAATCAAGTGATGTGTGAGTGATTATATCATACTTAAACCGGAAGTAAAACAGGTGCTAGGGGGTGTGCCGTAATGATCAGGTTCAGAGAAGTGGCTTCTTTAACAGGTCCCCGTTATTGCTGTCTGGCATCTGTAAACCAAGTCATTGCTTGAATTAGCTATTTTTTCTAACTCCTAATCCCTTAATTCGTCATGAAAATGAAACGACTATTTACGGTCTTGGGGCTATTGTTAATCACACAGTGGGCCTTGGGGCAATCTGCTAAAATTTTATTCAACCACTTAGGGTATGAACCCGAAGGGCCTAAAAAAGCCCTGATTCAAGGAGGTGCCCACCAACAATTCACCTCATTTCAACTGCTTACCTATCCCGAAGGTAAAATGATCCTGAAAGGTACGCCTGAAGCGAAAGGCCCGGTAGAAAAATGGAAAGCCTGGCATTATTGGTCTTTGGAGTTCAGTCAGGTGGAAGAAGAAGGAGAGTACATTATTGCAGCCCAATCGGGTGGTGTGGAAGTACGTTCACTTCCGTTTATGATTCAAAAAGAACTCTTGGAACGCAAAACCATGTCTGATGTCTTGTATTATTTTAAAGGTCAACGAAGCTCAGGACAATTGGATAAGGCTGACCGGAATATGCGTTTTGAAGGAAATGAAGACCAACGGGTGGATGTCCATGGTGGTTGGTTTGATGCTACGGGAGACTACGGAAAGCACTTGTCCCACCTTTCTTTTTCTACCTATTTTAATCCTCAACAGATCCCTCTGGTGGTGTGGAGTCTTTTTAAAACCTATGAGAATTTAACAACCCGGAATAACCCTTCCTTCCGGCAGTACTTAAGGCGGGCATTGGATGAAGGAATGTATGGAGCAGATTACCTGGTAAGAGTGAAGCGTCCACAAGGCTCATTTTACCGGTCCGTATCCGGAAGAGGAGCGGAAAAGAAAGCGGAAGACAGGATTATTCCGCCAGTGATGACAGGATTTAAAATTAAAGAGAAACCTCCGGTTGCAAATGGAAAAGAGGAGGGGCAGCCGTATGAAAACAACGAAACATATGAAGTCAGTTACCGGGCTGGGGCAGGTTTGTCGATCGCTTCTTTGGCTTTGGCAAGTACCTATCCGGTTTCGGGAGAGTTTGATAACAGGAGGTATTTACAAGTGGCTGAAGAAGCTTTTGCCTATCTGGAGGAAAACAATGTAAAACTCACCAACGACGGTAAAGAAAATATTGTAGACGATTATTGCGCGTTGATGGCAGCCACGGAATTATATAAAGCTACTAAAGATCTGGTGTATTTACAGGCAGCTAAAAAAAGAGCCAAACGGTTGTTGGCGAGGCAATCAGGAGATAAGGCTTACCAAGGATACTGGCGGGCCGATGAGGGAAATCGCCCATTCTTTCATGCTGCAGATGCCGGAATGCCTGTTGTGAGTTTACTTTCATATTTGGAAATTGTCAATGAAAATGAAAAAGAGGAAATCCTTTTGGCTGTCCGGAAATCTTTGGAACACGAGCTGGCCATTACTTCGGAAGTAACCAATCCTTTCGGGTACAGCAGACAGTATGTACAAAATAAAGCGGGAGAGCGTTGGGCTTCCTTCTTTTATCCTCATGATGCCGAAACAGCTCCTTGGTGGCAAGGCGAAAATGCCCGTTTGTCTTCTATGGCTTCCGCTGCAAAAATGGCGGCTCCTCACTTCCGGAAAGACCCTGAGTTTTACACTCGACTCCAGGTCTTCGCTTGGGATCAACTGAGTTGGATATTAGGTCGCAATCCGTATGATTGTTGTATGCTGGAAGGTTCCGGGTATAATAATCCTCAATACATTTTCTTCGGTTCGTATGAGTACACCAATGCTCCCGGAGGAATTTGTAACGGCATTACCGGAGGCTATTATGATAGAAATGATATTGACTTTATGTTGCCTTATTCCGAAACCCAAAAAGACAATGATTGGCGATGGGTGGAGCAATGGTTGCCTCATGCTTCCTGGTATTTGTTGGCTGTTTCGTTGCCTAAGTAAACGGAGGGGAAAAAGGTAAGGAATAATTTCTATACAAGAGAAGGAATTGAAGTGATTTAAACGTATCGTTTTTGACCGAAGATGGAATCAAAATCGGCTCATCAAGGCACTTTTTGAAGAGAATAGCCAAAGCTATTGTTGAAAAAAGTAACACAGAGGAGGCGTTTTTGAAACATTTTTTAGGAAAAAGAAAAAGTTTAATTCACTTCATTGTATAAAAAGCCAAAAAACATAAAATGCTACGAAGATTCTAAAACGCAAAGAGTTGTAAATATTTAAATTGTAATTAGTTGTCTCTGTGTGAATCTTATCTTAGTGTCTTTGTATCTATATGTCAACTTTTTATACAGTTCCTTCTTAGCTGAAACTGATAGAGCGGTTTTAAAATTTCAAAATCACAAAAAGTGAAAGTACAGAAATTCCTACCCATAGCAATACACCTTGTACCATAGGGCGAAGACCTACTTTCTTAAGGGCGCTTTTGTTTAATCCGGTACCGATAAGAAATAAAGTACATACCAGGCATTTTTGAGCCATAGAAGTCACCTGTTGGTAAACAGTTTGGAATTGAGGGACAAGCGTATGGATCAAAATAGCTCCCAGAAAGAACAACATGACATAAGGTACGGGTATTTTTTGCGAATCATTTTTACGGAGAAATCCTGTGAGAAACCCAACCGGTACAATCCATAATGCCCTTACCAACTTGATGGTGGTGGCTGTTTGCAAAGCCTCATTGCCAAACTTGCTGGCAGCCCCCACTACGGAGCTGGTATCGTGAATTGCGATTGCGCACCAAGTTCCAAATTGCATAGAGGTCATATGAAAGTAATGGCCCACGGCCGGAAAAATAAAAAGCGCCAGAGCATTCAATATAAATACAGTGCCCAAGGCCATAGAAATTTGTTCGTTTCGGGCTTTGACAATGGGGGATAATGCGGCAATGGCGCTTCCTCCGCAAATAGCCGTTCCCGCTGAAATCAAGTAGGCGAGTTTTTTGTCAAGTTGTAGCTTTTTGCCTAGGAAGTATCCCAGCAAAAGTGTGATGGCAATACTGCCTACGGATAACAATAGTCCGTCTTTTCCTGAGTGCCAGACTTGATCGAGATTCATACTGAAGCCTAACCCGGCAATGGACAAGTTTAGCATCCATTGCGTGATTTTGTGTTGGTGTTCGGGAAAAGGTGCCGGTAAAAATTGTGTTGCCAAAATACCGCCCAGTAAGGCTATGGGGGCATCTATATAGGGGGTGAAACAGGCGAATAAGAAAAGTAGATAAATAACTTTTTGGAATAAATTAAAGTCCTTCATAGTTGCTGGTGTTAAGTTTATAGGGCAAGAATAGCCTATATAACCTCCTTCTGTCCAACACTATGGGTTATAGGTTATAACTAAAAGTTATGGTTTTGCCGGGCATAATCCATAAATGCTGCTGCCAAACCTTGGCTGTCTCCTTGATTTCTGACGAATTCAAAGGTGCGGTGAAGGCTAAAATCTTTGAATTCGATCAACTTGAATTTTCCGGCCAACAGATCTTTGGAAATAGAGCTGATGGATACGATCCCTATACAATTTGCATGGGCCAAATACGACTTAATACTTTCTGTGCTACCCAGGTACATTGCGATTTGTAAATCCGAAAGTGAAAGTCCTTCTTGCTGTAAAGCGTCTTCAATGACTTCTAATGTACCGGAACCTCTCTCGCGCAATACAAGAGGGTAACGGGATAGAGCCTGTAATGAAATTTCTTGAAGATGTGCTAATTGGCTGTGATAATGGGTGATGGCAACAAGTTCATCATTTAAAAAAAAGGTGTATTTCAGTTCTTTTTTCCGACTTTTTCCTTCAATGATGCCTAGGTCAATATGCTCCTGTAATACAGCTCGTTGGATGTTTTCGGTATTGTCGTTTATCAGTGAAAGTTGAATATCGGGGAAAGCTTGATGAAACCGGGCCAATAGGGGAGGAAGAACATACTGGGCAATCGTAGTGCTTGCACCAATCCGCAAATTGCCGGCCGTTTGGTTTTTAAGAAGATTGAGGTCAAATTCAATTTGCCGGTGAATTTTTAATAATTCTTCACTGTGTTTTAACAAGGTTCTTCCTGCTGGAGTCAGGGTGATTTTATTGGCATCCCGGTCAAATAGCCGAAGCCCAAAATATTTCTCCAGCTCCCGTATATGTTTGCTTACGGCAGGTTGGGTGATGAACAACTCTTTGGCAGCTTTGGTAAAGCTTAAGTTTTTCGCCACACTGTAAAAAACCTTGTATTTAAAATCCTGCATGAAGTAGCTTGATTAAGCGAATAAAAAAACCGGCTGTGAAGCCGGTTGCAAATATATTTTTAAAAGTACCTGTCTCCGATTTTACCGGATGGTACTTCCGTTATTCATCTTTTGGCCGGGGCTGACAAATGAAAGAGAGCCGTCCCGGTCTTCAGCCATCAGAATCATTCCTTCCGATTCAATTCCCTTGATTTTTCTCGGAGCCAAGTTGGCCAACACACATACTTGCTTGCCAATGATTTCTTCGGGCTTGAAGTATTCGGCAATTCCACTGACGACAGTGCGTTTATCCACACCTGTATCCACCGAAAGTTTCAAAAGCTTTTTGGTTTTGGCTACTTTTTCAGCATGCAAAATGGTTCCTATCCGGATATCCATCTTCATAAAATCATCAAAACTGGTTTCTTCTTTTAGCGGCTCAGCCGGTTGAGAAGCCAATTTGGATTTTTGCAGTTTATCCAATTGCTTTTCTACGACACCGTCTTCAATTTTTTCAAACAACAAGACGGGATTGCCTAAGCGATCGTAAGGATAAAGAATGTTCATCTTACCGGCATGTTGCCAGCCCATTTGTTTTAAACCGAGCATATTGCTGATTTTGTCAGCTGTTTGTGGCAAGAACGGACGCATCAGAATGCCAAGGTTGGCAGTGATTTGAAGTGCAATGTTCAACACCGTTTTTACAATGTCCGGGTCGTGTTTGATTAATTTCCAAGGCTCGGTATCTGCCAGGTATTTATTTCCCAAACGCGCCAGGTTCATCAATTCGAATTGCGCTTCTTTAAAGCGGTATTGTTTGATTAAGGCCTCTATTTTGTGCGGGAACTCCGCTACTTTTTCAATCACCTCCCGGTCGTATTGGGCTAATTCGCCTCTAATCGGCACTTCTCCGTCAAAGTATTTATGGGTAAGAACCATTGCCCGGTTAACAAAATTACCGAGTATGGCTACCAATTCGTTATTGTTGCGCGCCTGGAAGTCTTTCCAGGTGAACTCACTGTCCTTGTTTTCCGGGGCAATAGAAGTCAACACATAGCGCAGTACGTCTTGTTTTTCGGGAAAGTCCTCCAAATATTCATGCAACCATACGGCCCAGTTACGGGAAGTCGAGATTTTTTCCCCTTCCAGGTTCAGAAATTCGTTTGCAGGAACATTATTTGGCAAGATGTATCCATCTCCGTGTGCTTTCAAAATAATCGGGAAAATGATACAATGGAAAACGATATTATCTTTTCCGATAAAGTGGATGAGCTTGGTATCGTCTTTTTTCCAATAGTCCTCCCAGTTTTTTCCATTCTCTCGGGCCCATTCTCTTGTCGCCGAAATATACCCGATAGGAGCATCCAACCATACGTACAGCACTTTGCCGTTGGCCTCTTCCAAAGGAACTTTTACCCCCCATTCCAAGTCACGTGTCATAGCGCGGGGTTGTAATCCTCCGTCAATCCAAGACTTACATTGACCCAAAACGTGGTTTTTCCACTCTTTGGGATCATGGTGGGGTTGATCATTCAAAATCCCTTCTTCAATCCATTTTTTGATCCAGGCTTCATGCTCGTTCATGGGCAAGTACCAGTGGGTGGTCTTTTTTAGGACAGGCTCTTGACCGGAGAGGACTGATTTGGGATTGATTAAATCTGTTGCCGTTAAGGAACTACCACACTTTTCACATTGATCGCCATAGGCCCCTTCGTTATGGCATTTGGGACAAGTACCGGTAATGTAGCGGTCAGCCAAGTACTGTCCGGCTTCTTCATCATAGTATTGAGCCGATTCTTTTAGAGTGAATTTGCCTTTTGCATTCAGGGTTTTGAAAAACTCCTGAGCCGTTTCATGATGGATGGAGGCAGAAGTCCGGTGATACATATCGAATGCAATACCAAACTTTTCAAAGGTTTCTTTATTGAGCTTATGAAATTTATCGACAATATCCTTGGGAGTGACACTTTCTTTCAGGGCTTTGATGGTAATGGCTGCTCCATGTTCATCGCTTCCGCAGATAAAAGCCACGTCTTGTTCCTTTTCCCGTAAAAATCGTACAAAAATATCTGCCGGTAAATAAGCGCCCGCAATATGCCCGATATGGAGAGGTCCGTTGGCATAGGGCAAAGCAGCTGTCACTGTATATCTTTTATAAGTATGCTCTGACATTCGAAGTTGTTCTTTTCTAGTGTGGATAATTCTGGTTCAAAATTACAAACTTTCTTCTGCAATCAACAAGTATTGTAAACGATAGTGTTGATTTCTAAAAAAAATCTTTGTAAGAGATAATGATTGTTTAGGATACGTTTAAACTTCGTTGCGGGGACTGCCCCACGGGAAGTGCTCCTTCGAGAAGTGCTCCTTCGGTAATAAAAATTCTCAGCTTAGGCTTCTCAAAATACTGTACTGAGGTTTCTGAAATAAGAATTTTTGGCTCAAAGGATGAAATTTAAACCTATTCTTAGGTATATATTTTTTGAAAGGTATAAAATAAAACCCATTGTGAGTCAACCTTATTCCCCGAAATATAGATATTACACCGGGATCTCTTGATATTTATCACGATTTTTACGTATCTTAAATCCTAGAAAAGGCCTTTCCCCAAATAGGACTTCTTGAGTTATGTTAAATGACAAATAACGGCAGGTATTCTTTTCCCAAAAAATGCAAAAATTGTTTTGTAAATGCCCATGGCAAAACTGAGGGTAGGTCTTGCTCATGCAAAAGTAGAGCAAGTGATTCGAAGGTGGGCTCCAATTGCAAAAATGGAACCATTATTTTTTTACTTAAAAAAAACAAAAAAAACACTTTTTTTTCTTTGGGAATAACTCTTTGATTTTCAAGAATTTGTGTAATTGTTAACTTAATGTTAAGTTTCTGATAATCAGTTATTTGTATTCGGTTGTAATTTTTTTTTAGGAAATTTGGCTCTTCATTCGAAGCTTTTATTTCTGGCAAATATTTCCCAATTTTGACTTTACTATTTGGCTGTTAGATCAGGAATTCATTCGGACTTTCTTAGTTAAGCTGATTTTAAGGGGAGTGTATTTTGAACATACTACCCTTTATCTGCCTGCTTGGGAATGTACCTAATTCAAGCAAAATTGTTAACCGGGATAAACAAACAATATAGATACTACTAACGTGTTGAATCAAATGTTGAAAGATTGCGCTACGGTTTGGAATAATTGTCTTGAGGTGATCCGCCAGGAGGTTCCTGTGCAAAGCTTTAAGACCTTATTTGAGCCAATTAAACCGATAAAGCTTCAAAACAACATCCTGACTTTAGAGGTGCCTAGCCCTTACTTTTATGAGTGGCTGGAGGAGCACTATGTGCATATTCTTAAGAAAGCAATTGATCAAGAGTTAGGACCGGAAGGTAAGCTGGAATATTCTATTGTAGTGGACCGGGGAAATGCAAAGCAGGAGCCCTTTACCTTAAAAGTCCGCAACAGTAGCACACCTAAAAATAATACTGTGGTAAATACACAGCCTGTGCAACAGGAAAAGCCTCAACAAAGACCACAGCAGCAGCAGCAAAAGCAAAGAAAATTCGAAAGAGAACAACGGCCTGCTTTTCGCAGCCCTTTCGAAATTCCTCAGGTGGACCCTCTGTATCAGGAGTCAAATATCAACCCTAATTACGTTTTTGACACCTTTATAGAAGGGGATTGCAACCGCTTGGCCCGTTCGGCAGGTTTGGCTATTGCGAAAAAACCCGGGGTGACGGCATTTAATCCTTTTGTGGTGTACGGAGGGGTAGGCTTGGGGAAAACCCACTTGGCCCAAGCTATCGGAAACGATATCAAAACATCTTATCCGGATAAGTTTGTCTTGTATGTTTCTTCAGAACAATTCACTCAACAATTCATTGAAGCACTGAAGAACAACAATGTACAGGAGTTTACTAATTTCTACCTGATGGTGGATGTGTTGATTGTGGACGATATTCAGTTTTTGGCCGGAAAAGAAAAGACCCAAGAGAATTTCTTCCATATCTTCAACCGTTTGCACCAAAACAACAAACAGATCATCATGACTTCTGACTGCCCGCCTAGGAGTTTACAGGGGCTTCAGGAGCGTTTGTTATCCAGGTTTAAATGGGGATTGACGGCCGATGTACAAAAGCCGGATTTCGAAACCCGTATTGCGATTGTCAAAACCAAAATGGAATCGGAAGGCGTCATTGTTCCGGAAGATGTAGTGGAATACATTTCTTACAATGTGCAGTCGAATATCCGGGAGCTGGAAGGCGTATTGATTTCTTTGATTGCCAACGCCTCTTTTATGCGCAAAGAAATTGACTTGGAGTTGGCCAAAACCACTTTGTTGAACATCGTCCGGAATACCGATAAAGAAATTACCATTGATTTTATCCAGCAAATTGTAGCGGATTATTTTGGAATTACCATCGAACAACTGGTATCCAAAACGCGTAAAAAAGACATTGCGATGGCCCGGCAGATTGCCATGTACTTCTCTCAACAGTATACTAAAACCCCGTTGAAGTCTATTGGGAATCAGTTTGGCGGAAGAGACCACAGTACGGTGGTTCATGCCAGCAAAACCATTACTAAAAAATCCTCATCGGACGCAACCATCAGTCAGACCATAGACAATTTGCTGAAACGCATGGATATAAAATAAAGCTATAAGAGACGTTCAAAATAGAAAAAAGCATACTTTCCGGAGTATGCTTTTTTTGTGTTTCGTATCATTATATTACGAAGTGAATTAACCTTTTTCTTTTTCCTGAAAAATGTTTCAAAAACGCCTCCTCCGTGTTACTTTTTTCAACAATAGCTTTGGCTATTCTCTTCAAAAAGTGCCTTGATGAGCCGGTTTGGACCCCATTTTCGGTCAAAAACTATACGTGTAAACCACTTCTATGTCAATGAAAAAAATATATCTATGAAAAAAGCTTTTTTACTAATTTCCTTACACTTTGTTTGTATTGCCTTGCAGGCGCAAATTCTGAACATCGAAAAATCACGTCTGGATAATGATACCACCGGCTGGTTGGGTAGCTTTGAAGTACAAATCGATTTGGTCAAACAGGAGCAACATACGCTGGATTTAGGAAGTAACTTGCATGCACTGCGCCTAACGCCCAAAAACGCCTATATGGTGATTGCCGATATCGAGATCGTCCGTTCGGAAAAGGAGGATTTGATCAGTAATGGCTATCTACATATGCGGATGACAATGAATTTTAAACGGAAATTATCCGAAGAGTTGTTCGGGCAAATACAATACAACGATGTGTTGGGGATGCAACATCGCTATTTGGGTGGAGCCGGTGCTCGCTTGACCCTGTTAGACCGGAAAAAAATTGCAATGGCATTTAGCGCAGGTGTGATGTATGAAGTAGAAAATTGGAAGTCGGAAGAAGAAATATCCGAAATCAACAATACCTTGTGGAAAAGTACTAGCTACCTGTCCCTTCGCTGGAAAGTATCCGAGAATGTGGATTTCAATATGATCAACTATTATCAGGCGAGGTTTACTGACTTTTTTGCTCCCAGGGTTTCCTCCGATATAAATTTGCGCTTCAAAATCAATAAACGCTTTTCTTTTGGAAGTAAGTTTTCAGTGATTTACGATGCGGCTCCGGTAGTGCCTATTAGTAATTTGATATACTCGTTGAAAAACGGCCTGTCATATAACTTTTAGTGCTTCAATGTTTTTTGAAGAAAGAGGGAGTTCTGAAATACCCGTAGCGTTTGTTCATCGCCAAGGGGTCGGATTTTACGTTTTGATCAACGTACTTTGTAATTAGTTATGAATCGGATAAAAGTTACTTTTTCGCTACTATACTTCTGTTCCATGCTATGTGTTTTGGAGCTCAATGGACAGAAACTTGCGGGGACATCACTGTCGTTGAAACAGCATTTTGATGCTTGTGGGGAGCTGGAGTCGAAAGCCTATTATCAAGATACGGTTTTACATGGGGTATACAAAGAATTTCTGAATGGGCAAGCGATCGTAAAGGCGACTTTCAATGAAGGCTGGGAAGAAGGAGAGTGGTTGGAATACTACCCTGATGGTACCCTTAAAATGGAAGCTTGTTTTCACAAAGGAAAAGCACACGGAGAGTGGAAGGAATACCATCCTTCGGGAAGCCTGGCTTTGCAATTGTATTATACCCAAGGTATTGAAAATGGCCCCTTCGCTCGCTATTATGCCAATGGAAACAAACAGATAGAAGCCTACTACTTAATGGGAGAATTCGAAGGCCATTTTGCTGTGTATTATGAAGATGGGAGCCTTAACAGAAAAGGCCGCTTTGAAGACTCCCGGGAGAACGGCTTTATTGAAGAGTTTTACCCGGGAGGGCAACTCAAGGCAAGAGGAAAAATGCGAGAGGGGGAGCAACAAGGCGCTTGGGATTTTTATCATGCCAACGGGCAATTAAAACAGCGAGAAAGCTGGCAACAAGGGCTTTTGATAGGGCTATCTCCCGTATACGATTCTGTGGGGGGGATTCTGGACAAAGGAACTTTTGAGCAAGGTACCGGAAGCCGGAAGGTATACGATACTACCGGTAAACTGACTGTAATATGCCATTATGTACAAGGGGAGTTAAACGGAGAGTACCGGTACTATTCGCCGGAGGGAAAGGTAGAGGCTATTTACCATTATAAAAACGGAGTGGAAGAAGGGGCTTATATTCAGTATTTTGAAAATAAGAAAATTAAAGAAAAAGGATATTACCGGCAGGGAGAATTGGAGGGGAGTTTTATTACTTATTTTCCCAATGGGAAGGTGGAAAGTAAAGGAACCTATCAGGGCGGAAAACCGGAAGGATATTGGGAATACTATGATGAATCGGGGCAAAAACAGATGGAAGGAGAGGTGCGGAATGGAGCGAAATATGGAAGCTGGCACTTTTACTATGAAAATGGAAAGTTGGAGAGAAAAGGAAATTTTGAAAAAGGAAAAGAACAGGGTGTTTGGGAAAGCTATTACCCCAATGGTGCCCTAGAGGAAAGAGGCGAGTACGCAGCAGGAGAAGAACAAGGACAATGGAGAAGTTATTTTCCTGACGGGCAAGTGGCTTCCGAGGGGGAGTTTGTACAAGGCAAGGAAACCGGATGGTGGAAGTACTATCAAGTGGTTGACTCCAAGCGTACATATCTTTATAATCAAATCTATTTCGAAGAAGGCTTGGAAGAAGGGGAATTCACTGCTTTTTATGAAAATGGAAAAGTATCCACACTGGGAACCTATTGCAAAGGGGAAGAAAATGGGCTGTGGAGGTATTATCATAAAAACGGAAGCTTAATGCAGGAGGAAAATTGGAAGAAGGGGCTGTTACTAAGTGTTTCGGGATTTACCGATCAAAAAGGCAATGTCCTCTCTTCCGGATCACTGGAGGAAGGCGTGGGGTACCGGGTGAATTATTTTCAGGATGGTACCAAATCCGCAGAGGGATATTATGTGGAGGGAAGGCCCCAGGGAGAGTGGAAATACTATCACGAAAAGGGCTATCTGGAGGCAAAAGGAAAGATGGAAAAAGGCGAAAGAGTGGATATGTGGGAGCTGTATTATAAAAATGGCAATGTGCAGGCAAAAGGAAAGTACCTCATGGATGAAATGGATGGGAAATGGCAATTTTTTAAGAAAAGCGGAAAATTAGACCATGAAGAAGTGTTTTGATGTGGTTTTGTAATACACGGAGTTAGGTGTTCCTCAGCCCGAAAGGATAAAGGATCTATTGACAACATGATCAAATGAACTTATTAAAAAGTATCTATATACGACAAACTCACTTCAAAAGCTTCCGCGAGTTTTTTGATTTTCATAGGGAATATTTCCAGTGCCTGGGGTTGAGCATGCTGGTGTATCTTACCGTTTATACCGGGACCTTTTTGTATCAAGTGAGCCAACAGGTAACTCCCTGGAAGCTGATTCCTTCCAATGCCGTACTTGCCGTAGAAGTAAATGAGCCCAAGCTTTTGCAACAGGCTTCTTTAAAGGATTGGGTCGCAAGTTTACAAAAAGAATTTCCTTGGCCGGATCTGCAACAACAACAGTGGAGGTTTTTGCGACAAGTAGTAGCTGATTTTCCCAGTTTGCAGTTTGTGGCCATGAAGCAACCTTTGATGGCCTCTTTACACCCTACTGCCAAAAAAAAATACGAGGCTTTGTGGTTTCTGCCTTTGGATTTACACGGCCGGTCGGCCTTTTTTGCTTTTTCCGTAGGCTTAATAAAGCAAAGTCCGAAGTACCGTTTGACTCAACGGATGTATCATGCTATGAAGATTTGGGAACTGAAAAAGAAGGGGAGCCCGGAGCGTTTGTCGATCATGATGTATAAAAACCAATGCATTGTCAGCTTTAATGCCTTGTTGATAGAAGAAGTGGTTCGGACCATAGAGCAAGGAGAATATGCTCCTTTCTACGAAATCCGGAATACTGAAACGACCCCGGAAAGTTTAGCGCATCTGTATATCAATCACCAAAGGATTCCTGCTCTGATGGCAGCTTACGTAGAGGGAAAAAGCTCCCGGGAATTTGAAAATTATTTTCCCAAAGGAGTGAGTTGCTTGGCTTTGTGTGTGGATAGTTTGCACTATCAGTTAACCGGACGGTACTTTCCCCATTCGGAAGAAGACCTGGGTCTGTTTAATTTGGAACCGGGCGTTCATCAAAAACAAAATATTTTGCCGGACTTAAGCAGGGCCAATCTTACCACACTGAATTTTAATATAAAATCTTTTGAACCTTTAACAGAGCACTTGGAGGAAAAAGAACAGTTTGAGTTTTTTGACCGGGAAGATTTTTGGGAATATGTGGAGGGCCGGTTTAACTATGCGATATTAGGAAACAAAATTGGGCAAGCTCAGGAAAAAGTACTTTGCTTCAGGGTGAAAAATGCCAAAAAGATGAAGCGTTTGCTAAAAGGTTTGAAAGAGCATTATCAAAAAAAGGATTTGGAAAAAGCAGAGGGGGAAACTGTCTCTAAAACAGGGATTTTTGTCCCTGAAAAAGATTTTCCGGTGTACTTATTGGGCTCTTTGTTCCAAGGTTTCGAAAATAGCTATTTGTTGGCAAATGATTCTTTGTTATGGTTGAGCAATAGCCCTCAGGCACTCAGCCGGATGAAAAGCCTGCAAACGTTACAATTAAGTACTCAAGGTACTGATACGGCATTAGCCACTTTGTCTTTCCGCTTGGATCTGAAGAAATCCTGGCAGACGTTGACAGAACAACTCTCCCCCCAATGGCAACACTACCTAAGCAAGCACAAGTTGTTTTTCTTTCGTTTTACAGCACTTTCCATGCAATTGAACACCTTGGGTGAGGAAGAAAGTGAGGTGGCTTGGAGCCTGCATTTTAACCCTGACAAACAACCTTTGAAAAATATTCCTTTGAAAGTGGAAAAAGAGGTGTTGCTCCCTGTGCGTGCGGTATCGCGCCCCTATTTGTTTAAAAGCCATGTCGATAGGTCTACTGAAGTGCTCTTGGCAGATGCATATAACCGCGTGTTGTTTTTGGATAAAAAAGGAGAAGTGTTATGGAAATATCCTTTGGGAGGCCGCTTGGCCTCGGAGATCTATCAAATTGACCGGTACAATAACAGGAAGTGGCAATTTTTACTGGCGACTGAGCGCAAGATCATTTTGATCGATCGCAAAGGGCGGGTGGTGAAGAATTTCCCGATTGCGTTGGAACCCTATCTTGAAACGCATCAACTGTCCCATCTGATGACTGGAGATGACAACGATTTGTTTATGGTAAGCGACTTGGGAGGGAATGCCTGCTTGTACAGCCAATACGGCACCTTGCAAAAAGGTTGGAATCCCCGAAGGTTGCTTGAGCCGTTGGTTGCCCCTGCTACGATGGTTCCGGTGGGAAAATATCATTATATCCTTACCCTGACTCAAAACGGGACGGTGAATGTCATGGACCGGATGGGTAAATCCCTGAGTGGATTTCCGGTGATGCTCAATCGCTTGGTGTCGGACGATTACGCAGTTTCGATCGGACCGGATAAAGAGCACACTTCGGTGAATTTGCTTACCGTTGACGGAGAGTTAATTCAGGTCAATCTGAATGGCAAAGTGGTGGAGCGTAACGATTTGTATTCTCCAGGAAGTCTGCATTTTGCACTTTGTAAAGAGGAAGTACGCCAACGGGAGTGGTTAATCGCCCAATTCCAGGCCAAAAAAATAACCTTATTGGATGCTCAAGGTAAAGAGGTTTTTCAAAAAAGCTTTGCCAATGCAAATCCCAGACGAGTCCAATATTTTAACTTTAATGTAGAGTATAGGATGGTAGCGGTGACGGATGAGGTTACCCGGCAAACGGACATTTACTATCTCAACGGAGCCAAATATAATCAAGAGTCCATACCGAGTGAACATGATATTTCCATGGAGTTTGTCACTCAGAAAAATAAATTACTGATCTATGCGCTGCATGGCAGAAATCTAAGAATATTTTCTTATAATCAGGATAGGGAATAAATTCGCGGTAAGATCGGATTGAGGGAAAGCCGATGTGGGAACCGGAAGGGCCATAGAGCCAGGTAAAATGTAATGGGGCAGGAGAAGGAAGAGTGTAATGGATGAATGAGAAGCCTCTATAGTTAAAGTATGATGTTCAAATTCTAAAAAATATTATGGGTGCGCAGTTAGTGTTTTTTGTTATAGTAACTTACTTTATTCTCGTTTTTTTAATTTCATTTTTCACTGCCAGAGGGGCTACGACCAATACCTTTTTTAATGCTGACAAAGGCTCCCCTTGGTACATTGTCGCTTTTGGGATGATTGGAGCAACCCTCTCCGGAGTCACGTTTATTTCAGTGCCGGGCTGGGTAGGCGAAAGTGGCTTTAGTTATTTTCAAATGGTATTGGGCTATGTAGTAGGATATGCGGTGATTGCTACGGTATTGCTCCCGCTGTATTACAAACTGAACCTGATTTCCATTTACTCTTATTTGGAAAAACGCTTTGGCTTTTGGTCCTATAAAACGGGGGCCTTCTTCTTTTTGATTTCCCGGACCATCGGGGCGGCATTTCGCTTGTTTCTCATTGCGGGGGTATTGCAAATCTTCCTGTTCAATGAGTTGGGAATCAGTTTTGGCTTTACCGTATTGATCACAATCGCTTTGATATGGCTGTATACGTTTCGTGGAGGTATTAATACCATCGTATGGACAGATACTCTGCAAACGGCTTTTATGCTCAGTGCCGTGGGGCTGACCATCTATATTATCATTCAAGACTTGGGCGTGGATTTCAATCAGGCCATGGTGATGATTCAGGATAGCAATTATGCCAAAGTGTTTTTCTGGGAAATAGGAGATAAAAAATACTTCTTCAAACAGTTTTTGGGTGGCGCATTTATCGCCATTGTAATGACCGGACTGGATCAGGATATGATGCAAAAAAACCTGACCTGCCGCAATCTCAACGATGCCCAAAAGAACATGTATTGGTTCAGTTTTGCCTTGGTCATTACCAAAGTTTGCTTTCTGGCTTTAGGGGCGCTGTTGTTTATGTATGCAACCAAAAATGGAATTGCCCTTCCGGAAAACGGAGACGATCTGTACCCGATGATTGCCAAATCGCATTTGGGAATGATGGCTGGAGTAGTCTTTTTATTAGGAGTAATTGCCGCTGCCTATTCCAGTGCCGATTCCGCACTTACCTCTTTAACGACATCCTTTTGTATTGACTTTTTGGACTTTGATAAAATTAAAACCGGAGAAGCAAAAAAACGCATGAGACGGATTCAGGTGCATTTGATGTTTTCCGTTCTCCTGTTCTTGTTGATTATGTTGTTTAAAGCCATCAACAATGACAGCGTCATTGATCAGGTGTTTACGGTGGCCAGTTATACGTATGGGCCTTTGTTGGGGCTGTTTTCTTTTGGCTTGTTCACCAACTGGAAAATCAAAGATTTGTATGTGCCTTATGTTTGTGCCGTATCCCCGGTGATCTGTTATTTATTAAACTTCTTTTCGGAAAGCCTTTTTGGGGAAGGCTTTCAATTTGGCTATGAACTGTTGATTATCAACGGTGCCCTGACCTTTATCGGTTTGGCTTTATTGATTAAAAAAGAAAAGCCCTCCAAAGCAGAAGTGGTCATCAGTGAAACCGGGGCCCGCGGAGCGTAAGGCTCAAATTTAGCTGTTAAAAAGAGGCTGTCTGAAAAGTCGATATATAGCCATTAGGGTTTACACAAAAATTACTGATTATATATCAAGTATTTGTGATTTAGAACCTTTGTGGCATTTTATACTCTGACCAAACAGGTGCTGATCAATCTATTTTACAAAGGCAAGGGTAGGATTTGTTTGCATTTTTATGGCATCCTTAATATCTTTTTGCTTTTCAAAATACAATCGATTGTATATTTACAAACTTTCTTTTATCTTTGGAAAGAAGAATACAATCGCATGGGAAAAAAACAAACCACCATACACGACATTGCCAAAGAACTTAAGCTGAATGCTTCTACAGTTTCCAGGGCATTAAACGATGATTCCAGGGTCAAAAAAGAAACTAAAGAATTGGTAAAACAGACTGCCAAACAGTTGAATTACCAACCGAATACAATGGCTTCGGGGCTGCGGAAAGGCAGAAGTAACACACTGGGAGTGGTGATCCCCCGGATCAACCGGCATTTTTTTTCCAACGTGATCTATGGGATTGAGGCCGTCACCAACAAAGCGGGCTATCATGTGATTATCTGCCAGACAGACGAGTCTTATGAAAAGGAAGTGGAAGGGATCGAAACGCTGTTGAGTGCCCGGGTAGATGGCATCTTGTTATCTGTCAGTAAACAAACCAAAGACAGTGAACATCTGAAAAAAATCGTGGACCAAGGCATCCATTTGTTACTGTTCGACCGGGTGTTTGAAGAATTGGAAGTGAGCCAGGTAGTATTGGACGATTTTGCCGGAAGTTTTGAGGCTGTTGAGCATTTAGTGGCTCAAGGTTGCCGGAAAATTGCGCACCTGGGAGGGCCGGATTATTTGAATATATACCGGAATCGTAGAAAGGGGTATCTGGCGGCCTTGGAAAAGCACGGCCTGGAAGTAAAAGAAGAGTGGGTGCTTGAAGATGCCTTAACCAAAGTCCGGGGCAGGGAAGTGATACGAGAACTAATGCAATCAGAAGACAAACCGGATGCCTTGTTTTGTGCCAGTGATTTTTCGGCCTTGGGAGCCATCTTGCAATTGAAAGAAATGCAAGTGAAAATTCCGGAAGAGGTGGCGGTAGTAGGCTTTGCCAATGAGCCTTATACGGATATTATGTGTCCTACACTTACCTCCGTAGAGCAATACAGTGTGCAAATGGGAAAGTATGTGGCCGAGCTTTTTATTGAAGAAATTCAATCCAAACAGAAACAAGTGAAGCCGCAGAAAATCATCGTTTCTCCGAAATTGATGATCCGGGAATCTTCTTTGAAAAAGTAGCCTACAGGCTGATAGAGGAGGCACTGTAAGGTGCAAAGCAAGTTTAGAGTTTTTTATTTTCAGATTTCTAAATCAGTTTTCTTTGTCAAAAAAAAGACAATCGATTGTATTTATAAGAATGATCTATTATCCTAACTCAATACTTTTTGATTGATACCTACTATGTTGAAAATGAACAAATACTTTTTGGGAATGTTAGCCGGCCTCTGTTTATGGGGATGTGGCTCAACTTCAAAGCAGCAGGAAAATGCCGGTCAAGAGCAAGCAAACACAGTAACTTTTTCACAGGCCCAAGTGAAAGAGGCACTGGATTTCAGCGTGCAACAATATTTGGGGATGGCCAAGCACTTGCCCGATAGTATAATGCCCCGTACCACCAATACGAAAGACGGCAGTTTAAGAACAAGTGGCACCTCATGGTGGACCAGTGGTTTTTACCCTGGTACCTTATGGTATTTATACGAAGCTTCGGGAAATGAACAAATCAAACAGGAAGCAATTAAAAGAACGGCTTACATTGAAAAAGAAAAGCATAACAAAGGGACCCATGATTTAGGGTTTATGCTTTACTGTAGCTTTGGCAATGGCTATCGTCTCACGGATAATGAAGCGTACAAAGAGATTATGATTACCGGAGCCAATTCGTTGAGTACCCGTTTTGACGAAACGGTAGGTTGTATCAAGTCCTGGGATCATGGCAAATGGAAATTTCCGGTGATTATTGATAACATGATGAACCTGGAATTTTTATTCTGGGCTACCAAAGCTACCGGAGATTCTTCTTATTATCACACTGCAGTAAAACACGCAGACACAACGCTCAAAAATCACTTTCGGGCTGATCACAGTTCCTATCATGTCATCGATTACGATCCGGAAACCGGAGAAGTCGTCCAAAAGAAAACTCACCAAGGGTTTAGCGATGAGTCGGCTTGGGCCCGGGGGCAAATGTGGGGCTTGTACGGTTACATCTTGTGCTACCGGGAAACGCAACAACCGCGTTACCTGGATCAAGCGATCCATATTGCCGAATTTGTATTGAACCATCCTAATTTGCCGGAAGACTTGGTGCCGTATTGGGATTTTAATGCTGTGGATATTCCGAAGGCAAGCCGGGACGTTTCGGCCGGATCGCTTTTGTGTTCTGCGCTTTTGGAATTGAGCCAATATGTAGATACGGATAAAAAAACCAAATATTTGGAGGCAGCCGAACAACTGCTGATTTCACTCTCTTCCGATAAATACCGTGCAAAGCTGGGTGAGAACAATCATTTTCTGTTGAAATACAGTGTTGGGAGTATGCCGCACAACAGTGAGGTGGACGTACCTTTAACCTACGCAGACTACTACTATATCGAAGCCTTGTTGCGCTTTCAGGAATTAAGCCGCAAAAGCTAAGGGGCATTTTAGAAGCTAAATTTTAACATCAAAAATAATAATCGTTATGTCTATCAGGTATGAAGAAAGATTTGCAGCTCACCCGGAAGATGCAAAACAGTATGGTACGGAGCGTTTGAGAAGGGATTTTTTAATAGAGAATCTCATGCAGGCTGATCAAATCAATTTGGTGTATACACATTATGACCGGTTTATCGCAGGGGGTGCCGTACCGGTACAGACTTCCTTACACCTCAAATCCATCGACCCGTTGAAAGCGGAGTATTTTCTGGAAAGAAGAGAAATGGGAATCATCAATGTAGGAGGAAAAGGCATTGTCAAAGCCGATGGCGAAGTGTACGAATTGGAGTACAAAGAAGCATTGTATTTGGGCCGGGGTACCCGGGAAGTGACTTTCGAAAGTGCGAATGCTGCCCAGCCCGCTCACCTGTATATTAACTCAGCACCTGCACATACTGCTTATCCCAGTAAGAAAATTACTTTGGCTGATGCGGAAGTTGTGGAGTTGGGTTCTTTGGAAACGTCCAATGCCCGGGTGATTAATAAATTGATCGTCAATAGTGTAGTGAAGACGTGCCAACTACAAATGGGAATGACGGCTCTGCAACCGGGAAGTGTTTGGAATACGATGCCTGCACACACCCATACCCGTAGGATGGAAGTGTATTTTTATTTCGAAGTGCCGGAAGGACAGGCTGTTTGCCATTATATGGGACAACCACAAGAGACGCGACACATCTGGATGAAAGACCGAGAAGCAGTAATTTCTCCTTCCTGGTCAATCCACTCAGGAGCCGGTACCAGCAACTACACCTTTATCTGGGGGATGGCCGGAGAAAACCTGGACTATGGAGATATGGATGTGGCCCAACCACAAGATTTGAAGTAATCTTCAGTCAAAGCCCTCCGGTGTGGAATTTCACCACCGGAGGGCTGTATTGACTTTTAAAGAGAGGCCAGACGACTTGTTTTTTCGCTTTCGTATCGGAAGTGTCTTCATTAAAAAAAATAAAATTCACCATGTCATTATCTTTATTCGATTTAAAAAATAAAATAGCGCTGATTACCGGAGGAACCCATGGCTTGGGGATGGCTATGGCCAAAGGGCTGGGTAAAGCCGGGGCGACTTTGGTCATCAACGGGCATACACCTGAAAAAATGGAGAAAGCGCTGGCTGAATACAAGGCAGAGGGCCTGACGGCTTACGGCTATTTGTTTGATGTCACGAAAGAGGAAGAAGTAAAACAGCAGTTAGCAATAATTGAAAACGAAGTCGGGGCCATTGATATTTTGGTGAATAATGCCGGGATCATCAAACGGACTCCCTTGGTCGAAATGGAGGTGGCGGATTTCGAACAAGTCTTGAAAGTGGACCTGACCGCTCCGTTTATTATGGCGAAGCATGTCGTTAAGGGTATGATAGAGAGAAAGGCCGGTAAGATTATCAACATATGTTCGATGATGAGTGAACTGGGCCGGAATACGGTAGGGGCTTATGCTGCGGCCAAAGGAGGTTTGAAAATGCTTACGCAAAATATGGCCACCGAATGGGCCAGGCATAATATCCAAATCAATGGAATAGGACCAGGCTATTTTGCGACTAGCCAAACGGCTCCTATCCGGGTAGAAGGTCATCCGTTCAACGATTTTATCGTCAACCGTACGCCTGCGGGCAAATGGGGCGAGCCGGGAGAATTGGCCGGTGCCGCAATCTTTCTGGCATCCGAGGCATCTAACTTCGTCAATGGACATATCCTGTATGTAGACGGAGGAATTTTGGCGACCATCGGAAAACCTTCCAACGAGGAGTAAAAGCAAAAAAGCGATGAACTCAGGACCAAGCGGTCCCATCCGTTAGGGCGTATTTGACAAAGCCCCAAAGGATGATGGTAAAAAATTTCATTCTGATAAAGCTTTCTATGATTATGAAAAATGTTAATCTCCGGTTTTCTTTTTACAAAAGTTGTGCGTTGATGGGCCTCGTCATAGCCGCATGTAGCCCTCAGCAAAAACAGGAGTCCTCCGAAGAGGTGCTCACTATTCAATTGGAGAATACCTTGTCCATTGCCCGGCCGGATGAGCCATTGGTTTTTACCAAAGAGCAAATGGAACAATGGGCAGGGAAATCGACCGAAGGATATCCGGTATTTATCACTACCCAAGGAGATACGTTACCCAGTCAAACGGATGATGTAAACAGCGATGGCCAATGGGATGAGGCCGCATTGGTGTATTCCTTCCGGCCTCAGGAAAAAGTAAGTTTGCAATTGGGCTTTGTCAAAGCGGATCAATTTCCGGAATTCCCGGCACGGACCAATGTACGTTTAGGGGTGAGTCGTAACCGGGATGGTAATTATGCGGATGCCCAGCAGGAAGTAAGAGACCCGGAACATCAGCCACAGTCACAACCGCCTTTGTACCAAATGGAAGGCCCGGCCTGGGAAAATGATAAAGTAGCCTTCCGCTCCTATTTCGATAAGCGGAATGGCAAAGATATTTTCGGAAAACAGCGTCCTGAACTGGTGATGGACAAAGTGGGGATTGAAGGGAATTATCATGAACTGAACGATTGGGGAATGGATGTGTTAAAGGTGGGTGGTTCTTTGGGTTCCGGAGCTTTGGCAATGATGGATCAGGAAGGGCAGTTGGTACGCTTGGGCGAAACGGATGCCGCGTCTTTTAAAGTGATTGCCGAGGGACCTGCCAGAGCAATCATGACCTTGAATTATGAAGGTTGGGATGTGGATGGCCAAAAGTTGAACTTGACCGAAACCATTACCATCTGGGCAGGACAATACTGGACGCAGAGTGATGTCGCCATTGAAGGTGTGGAAGGAGAAAAAACATTGGTGACAGGGATTGTGAATAAATACAGCGATGAGGCGATTAGCCAAACTGTAGCAGATTATTCGGTACTGGCTACACATGCTCAGCAAAGTGAAAATAAAGATATTTTGGGTATGGGACTATTGGTGGCCAAGCAGTTCTACACGGGTGAAGGAGAGACGTTGAAAGAAGGAGATGGGGTAACCGAAACCTATTTTACCCAACTCAAAATAGCAGAAGGTAAGCCGGCCACTTTTTATTTTGTATCTGCCTGGGAACGCTCAAATCCTGTTTTTGCCGAGAAAGAAGGCTTTGTAAAATTGTTACAAGAATACGCCACACGACTGAGCCGTCCGGTGAAAGTAACTCAAGCAAAAGCAACTTTGTAAATAATCAAAAATATATATCAAAAAAGGACCCTGGTATGATACTGCCAGGGTCCTTTTTTATACTTTAACTGTTTTTTTAACTCTTCCAGAAACGGATAATCAACACTTCCATCAACAAAAACAACAATGCCATCACCAGAAAATGACGCCAAAGGAAAGTGGCTATATTTTTCTCTTTAAATTCGGTCACCAGGTCATCGGCTTCAATGCCGTCAAACACCTGTACATTCTTTTTATGCGCAAAGAGCTCTTTCAATTCGTCGATGGAATAATGGTCTAAGTCGGATTCCTGATGATCGTAGTTAAATGCGACTTTCCCTTTCTTTTCATTGCTTTTGGTCAATACGAGGTCATAGGTATTGGCCTCTAATTCTGCCTTGGGAATGTTGATCATTAATTGCGATTGTATCACTCTTTGAGAGGGAATTAATTCAAAAGACCCCTCCACCAATTTAAAAATATCATTGCGGCTAATACTGTCCATGGATAATGTAGCAACGGACTCATTGAAGGAAAAAGCCAAGCGTTCGGATTTGACCTTGCTTGCCAGGGCTATTTTATACATGGTCGGCACAAACAAGGCGTGTTTGGGGAAATCGGTAAATTGCAGTGCCAGAGGAGTGGAAAATACAAATACTTCCGCTTGACTGCTGGTTTGTACCTGTCCTAAAAAGGGCAAGCCGGTTTTATATTTCAACAAGTTTTCGCTGACCGAGCTCCAGCGCAACAAAGGAAGGCCTTGAGGCATGCTCATATTTTGAGATACTCTTTCAAACACCCCTTCAAAGAAAGGGTTTTGATCGCTGGGAACCTGAATGCCTGTAAAAGCAACGCTGTCCGTTTTTTGTCCCAGCCATTCCATTCGCAAAGGCAGAGCGGCATTGTAAGAAGCCATATTGCTACGTGCTCCCGGAAATACCACCAGCGTGCTCCCTTGTTGTAAGGCTTTGTTCAAAGCTGCTTGCAAGGCTCCGTCAATATCGTTCAGGTTTTGTAAAACAATTAAATCTACGGAAGTCAATGCATTGTAATCCACAGCATCAATGCCGAAACTTTGAATTTCAAAAAACGATTCGTTGGAATACACCGGAGTGATGTAATCTTTGCCCTGGCCCCGGATGGCTACGATTTTGATTTTTGGAGCCACTTTTAAAATGAAATAATAATCGTTGTCGAAGGTGACGGGATAGTCTTCTATCGTCACGCGGCATTTTTTATCTCCACCATCTGCCACGGCAAAATTTAACTGAACTTCTTGAGAACTTCCTGCCGGAATATCCAGGGTAGAACTAGCGACTTGCTTGTCATCAATAAATAATTTCAGCAAAATATCATTGGTTTCTGTTTCCCCCGAATTCATAACCCGTACATTGACAAGGCTGTTTTCCTGCACTTTTACAAAGGGCGTTTCCAACCAAAGCGAATCGATGAATACATTGGTTTTTGCCTCTGGTTGAACAGGCAAGAGATAGATATGATTACTGGAATCCAAGGCGAGTTGCGACAAGTCTCCGATTGAGTTTTTTTGGAAATCGGATATCCAAAAGATATGGTTGGACCGGTACGCTGAGTTGTTGACCAATGCTTCTTGCTGTCTTGAATAGATATTTTCCAGTTTTTGACCGGTGTTGCTAAAGTTCAATTCGGAAAGCTTTTCCAATAAGCGGTCTTTTTCATAGAAAAAGCTCATGTTACCCGCGGAGCTGTTGTCAATCAATTGATACAAGCCGTTTTTAGGGTATAACTCAGTCAACTTTTCTACATAATTTTTCCCCATGTCAAACAACCTGCGATTATCCCGTTCATTCTGCATGCTGTAAGAGTTGTCAAAATAAACACTGACGAAGTTGCTGCTGCCCATAGAGTTTGCTTCTTTGTTGGGAATAATGGGCCGGGCAAAGGCTATTACTAAAAAGCTAATAAACAATACCCTGGCAAGCAGAATCAATAAATTCCGAAGCTTGTTGCGGGAGTTGGTCACTTCTTTTACTGTCCTTAAAAACTCGACATTGGTAAAATAGACCTTCTTTGCCCGTTGAAAGTTAAAAAAATGAATGATTATGGGGAGGGCAACCAACCCGAGGCCTAGTAAATATCCGGGAAAAAGAAAATTCATTCTCGCTGGGTTTATCGTTTCTTAGTAAAATAATAGCTCTGGAAGCATAGGGTTGTTCAGCAACAGGGATGAGTGATTAAACTTCGGTGAATTATAGATAAATATCACTCACTCCATCTTTGACGAATGGTACAGAACATGCTTTCAATCAAAAATACATATCTCCGGGGATTGTTTGTATCCGGAAAATAATAAATCTCCGGTCATTAGCATAAAAAACCTTCCGGGTTTTTACCTCCGGAAGGTTTTTTATGCTTGAGGCTCACTGTATGTCTGTTTACCGGGCCGAACGGTAATTGATTAAATTCCCAAAAAAGACCGCATTGGCAAAAAGTTTATTGGTACCCAACCAAAACGCACGGAAGTTTGGATTGTCCACCATCGAAATAATCCGGCCGCTGCCATAGGCATTGACCATGACTCCGGCAGTAGATTTGAGGGTTTCCAGGTTGTCTTTGGAAATATAGCCACTTAACAAGGGTGAATCCGTGTATTTTACCGGATTGGCATAAGGATTTTCCCGGCATTCGGCAAATAAGGTACTGTTTCGGAAAACCACCAATCGTTTGTCTCTATATCCAAAAGCCAGTGGATGAGTGGTGTCGATTTCTGTTTCGAAGATCGCTCCTCCTATTTTTTGTGCACCTTCGTTGGCCGACAAGGAGGCATAGGAATGTTCCGTTTCTTTATTTTGATTGTCTTCCTTATTGCGAAATTCTATGTCTGTTAAGCCTTGTTGGGCGGCCCATTTAGCCGCTCTTTTGGTGGCGATAAGTGTTCCTCCTTTACGTATCCAATTTTGTAGTTGGGGCAAGGGGAGGCTGCCAAAAGAACCATTGGCCAATACCATTACATTGTATGCTTCCCAATCGATTCTGTCGATTTCTTGTTGCTCTACCAATGTGACCGGCATATGGTACCGTTGGTCCAACAGGTGCCAGACTTCACCGGATTCATAGCTGGAAGCACCCTGGCCTATTACCAGCAGTACTTTGGGTTGACGTACCAAGCGAAAGGAGTTGCTACCCCAGTCCACCCCTTCTTGGGCAAGGCCTTGCGGCAACGCGTAAACGTCAAGACCGTCTTGTTTGGTGATGCTTGTTAAAACACTTTTTACGGAATCCTTGCTAACGTTTTGAATACCGATAGGAATCGCCAAAGTTCCGTACGTGAATTTCTTCCGCAGTCCTTGAATTTGTTGGATAAATTCTTTTTCCGCTACCTTCACTTTGATACCGGCTTCCAACAAACGGTTCAAGGCTCTGGGAGCGTAGTACCCGTCCCATTCAATGGCATAACCCACCAGACTGTTATCTCCAATCATTTTTCCCTTAGGAAATACCGCTTGGTTAATTTTCTCTCCAAGACTGTTTTTCGAAAAATCGCCTCCATTTACTTTTTTATAGTTGAGCCCGAATGCGAGTGGCAGGGTCCAGGTGGAGACATCGTAAAAAAGACTGTCGTTGTAGGCATGGATGGTCTCAAACATGGCTTTGATCAAGCGACTTTGAGGCTGTGCCATCGGAACGACATAGGCAGAGGATTTCTCCACGGTCTGCCCTTGGATTTCCATATCACTGGCTGCCTGATACACGTTGATCTGGTGCCTTTTTAGCATGTCAACAAAATGATACAAACGCGCTTTGTCGTGAGCATGCCCAAACACATATGCTTTTGTAGAGGCTTTTTCACTTTCTTTTTGCGCATCGGTATAAAATTCCTTTTGATAATCCAGTAATTCTTTCCGCATAGAGGCTGCGGCTTGCAAGGTAGAGAGGGAAACGGTGAATTGATTTTTGACGGCAAAAGGAAACGACAGCAGGCCATTGGTTGTTTGACGCAAATGCCCTCTTGAGCTTGCTTGTTCAAAGAGAATACCGATAGCGCCCTGTACATCCGGGTAGGTAGATCCTTTTCCATAGTAAAAATCATCGTAGCTCTCCCGGGTGAAATACAAACTGCCGATGCCATCCAGGGCTTTGGCATGAAATTCACCGATTTGCCCGGTCAGTTCCGTGTTTTGTTCCGGGGTTAAGGGGTTGGTACGGGAAGGAATGCCCGGTTGGAAGAAGAAGGTTGCATTGGAACCCATCTCATGATGATCAGTCAGAATATTGGGGCGCCATTCCTGGAATTTTTTGATTCTTGCCTGGGATTCCGGTAACTGAACCGGCAACCAGTCGCGGTTCAAGTCAAACCAATAGTGGTTTGTCCGGCCTCCGGGCCACACTTCGTTGAATTCCCGGCTGGCCGGAGACGTGACGGGGGTATAACTTTTATGCATATTCACCCAAGAGGCAAAGCGCTGGAAGCCATCGGGGTTGAGGCAAGGGTCCAAGAGAATCACCATTTTATCCAGCCATTCTTCAACTTCCGTACTTTTAGCAGCTGCCAAATGGTACAGTACCAGCAAGGAAGCATTGCCCCCACTGGCTTCGTTTCCATGTACGGAATAGCCCATCCATACCACAGCCGGCATTTCGCCTGTGGCCAATTTGCCAGAGGCTTCCGGGTCGGTGAGCGCTATATGCTCTTTGCGGATTTGTTCGATGTTTTGTTGGTTTTTGGGAGAGGTAACGGTTAAAAGCAACAAGGGCCTTTGTTCGTATGTTTTGCCGATGACTTCCAATTGTACCCGGTCCGAGCGTTCGGCCAACAAGCGCATGTAGCCAACCAGTTGGTCATGTGTCACATGCCATTCACCTACTTCATAGCCCAGGTAGGAGGCAGGGGTCGGTATGTTTGGATCGTATTCTGTGTCATCCGGTAGAATAGAAGTTACTTGAGGTTGTGCAAAGGTACTGAGTCCACAGAGCCAAAATAGTATTGCCAGACCATAGCCCTTTTTCATGAGTTGTTTCGGGTAGTTCATTGATTTTATTTTGTTTATAATCCTATGTTGCAGGAATTGTACATAGGGGGTTCCTGCTTTAACTGCTTGTGTAGTAAACACTTTTGGTAAAGGTACAGCGTATTTGAGGATCTCTCCAATTTTTGGAGGCGGAAGGTTAGAGGAATTAAAGAGGAGGAATCACTTAAGAAAGTTATTTATAGCCAGTAGTTGGTCCTCTCTTTCCATGCCGCCGTATTTATGATTTCTCAATGTAGAAAGGGTCTGAAAATACAAAGTATTCCTTAATTTTTTGAGTTATAGTCAACTTTTTATGAAGAATCTCCAATTCGATTTTTAATTTTCATTGCAAAATCTATATTTGCCGGCTAGTTGTTTAAAGTTTCTCACTAAAGAATCAAGCAAGTGAAAAATCTATCGATAGTACTGAATGTTGTATTAATCATTGCAGTTGGAATTTTATATGTATTCCAATTCAAAGGGAATGGCGCGGGCGAAAACACAGCCGGTAGCGCAGGTTCTGATAATCAATCAGTGACAGTGGCGTATGTAAATACCGACTCACTTATTATGTATTATGACTACTACGATGATATTTCTGTGGATTTTCAAAACAAAAAAGTGAAAATGCAGAAGCAATTGGAATCACGTGGAAGAAAATTGGAAAGTGAAGTAGTGAGCTTTCAAAAAAGAGCACAGGCAGGGTTGATGTCGCAAAACGATATTCGTTCTACCGAGCAAAACTTATTGCAAAAACAACAAGAGTTTGAAGTGTACCGTCAAACAGTGATGTCTGGTTTGGTAGAAGAAGAGCAAGTATTGCAAAAGCAATTGTATGAAAGAATCTACAACTTCTTGGAAGATTACAACAAAGATAAAAATTACGATGTGATCTTTAACTATGTTCAAGGTAGCGCCATTTGGTTGGCCGAAGATGCTTTGGATATTACCGATGAGGTATTGAAGGGCTTAAATGAAAATTATAAGTCTGGAAAAGACGGTGGAGACGACAGCACTGAGGAGACTGAGAAAAAAGAAGAAGCAAAAACTGAGAAATAAGTAGTTGCCTTTTTATTTCGTTTCCGGAAGAAGCCCGGAACGGATTGTAAATGTATTCTAAGATTTTAATTTGACTTTTAGTAAAAAAAGGTGGTCCAATTTGGACCACCTTTTTTCTTGTTTGTATTACTTACTTCTTCTGATGAAGGTTTCTATTTCAGGCAGAGTGCCTGTGCAAATGGGCTATTTTTGCTTCCGCAAATACACATTGCCGCTGATGGATGCTAAATTGACCGTATACTTTCCGTCCTTGAATTGCCCCTTTATTTCAAAATTTACAGGATTGTTTGCCCTGCTTTTATCGTAGTATTGTATGTCCAAGTCCGAATAGATATCCCCGGAGATGCTTTTTAAAGCCATATCGGCTCCCAAAGCGGGGTTCCAGGTAACATCGACAAACCCACTGATAGATTTGGCCCGGATGTCTTGTTGTAATCCCAAAATTTCAATATTTCCGTTTATACTCTCCACGCTTAAGAGTGCATCTTGGGGTACCATCAGTTCATAGGTAATATGCATATTTTGATGGTATTGATCATCCGCTCCTTCCGGTTTTTTATAACCGGATACGATAGATAGGCGATTTTCTTGATGCTTGAAGTCATGTACCAGCCAGTCGTTTTTCCGGCCTTCATCAATGGAAATGCGGGCGGTTAGCCGGGCTTCTTTTTTCTCCCAGCCTTTGATAAGAATTGTGTTGGCAAATTTTAGATTCAGGTTTATCTCGGAAGCCTCAGCAAGCGAAAAGGTCTTATTGATAACTTTTTCTTGGGGCAAAGAATGTTCAAGCCAACCCGACAACAGGGTTAGGAAAATTAATATTCGTAACATGGCATGTATGGGTTAGAAAGAGGAGAATAAAGAGGTTGGGTTATTTTTTCCGTAAGTAAATATCGCCACTGATGGCTTTTACATGAAGTTCTACTCCACCTCCGTTCAAGCTTGCCTTGATGGTATTATGCCCGAAGGTAAGGGGTTGTAACCCTTCGCCGTTTTTTCTTTTTTCGAATTCCAGCGATAAATCCGTAAACACTTCTCCCGAAATGGAGCTCAATTTTAAATTGGCCTTTTCCCGGCTTGGAAGTGTAATGTCCACAAAGCCACTTACTGCTGCAATTGCACTGTTTTTGGATTGGTTGAGTTCGGAAAACTTCACTACCACGTCTCCGCTGGTGGACGAAATATATAAGGGGCCGGATACATTTTCCAACGTTACATCGCCATTCAGTGTTTGTACTGCCAGTTCCCCTTCCATGTTTTTGATGTGTAAATCTTCTCCGGGTATATTTCCCTGGCCGATCGTAATATTTGCTTTGCGAGGCACTTTGAAATGGTATTGGATGGATTTGCGGGAAGCGCGGGTAATGTCTATCTGATTGCCTTTGGAAACAATGGAAAGCCCTATGCCTGAATTGTCTTCCACATTAGAGTACAAGGGTTTGAGGCCCTTGGCCCGTTCGGGTGCCGGCTCATGTCCCTCCGCTGTAATGATCAACTCTTTTCCATCGTACCCTTCGATGATCAGTTCCGAATTCAGGATATTGATGTCCAGGGTAATATCCTGAGGATTGGTAATGACCATTTTGTAGGTTTGGCCATATGTTATTTGCAGGGCTAATACCCATAGAATTCCGATTCCTAAAAACTGTTTCATATGTAGTTACATTCAAAAATTGACACGATTATAAAATAGATACAGAGGCCTCTTTATCGTATACTTTCAATTCTTTTCTAAATCAATTTGCCCAAGGCATACTGGGCTTTCAGCTCTACTTCTTTTACCAGGTTTTCTTGTTCCAGTAAGCGGTACAACTCGCCAACTGCTTTGCGTTCTTTCAAGCCTACCAGAATATCTATCAATAGAATTTGAACATTGGCATCTCGCTGAGTGCTTAAGGAGTATACCAGGGCTTCTTTGACATCGGTGCGCTTGCTATATTGAGAGAGCGCTTCTGCTGCGGCCATCCGCACCAGCGTATTTTCATCATTATTCATCATATTAATCAGAACCAGAATCACTTCCTGGTTGACATTGTCAAGCTCTTGTACCTGATTTACGGCCTGGTAGCGTTCCGATACGGATTGATGGCTGAGCATGGAAAGCATCACCAGTTCTTGTGTGGCTTTGATTTCCTCTTTGAGTCCTTGCAGTTCGCTGGAAGAGCCGGTTTGGTGTATCCAGCGCCCCAGCAATACCCCCGTGAGTAAGATGGCTACTACCGCTGCCATATTTTTCCAAAGAGGCCTTATCATCACCCATTTTGATGGGGAAGCGTTTGTCCTGTTTTTCTTTTCTTCCTCGAGTAGTTGATAAAACCCACTGCGAAGGTTTTCGGAAGGTTGTTCGGAAGCGGACTGTTTGAATTGCTCATTCAATGTCAGCAGCTCTTCCTTTTCCTCATTACATTCTGCACAGTGCTTCAAGTGTTGCTCGATCGCCAGAATCTCTTCGAGGCTGAGGTCTCCTTCCAGGTAATCTATCAGATGCTCTTTGGCCTGTGTACATTCCATCGTTTAGCGATTTTCAGTGAGAAAATAGAGTTCTCTTAATTTTTTTAAAGCCCGGTGCGCTTTCACTTTGGCGGCACTGGGAGAACATTGCAGTATTTCGGCAATCTCATCGTACTTCATGCCGTCAAACTTATGAAGAACCAATACTTCCCGGTAGTCTGCCGGTAGTTTTTGCAATGCCTTCGTCAGTGTCTCTTCCTGCTCCTTTTGAGTCATTTGTTCTACCGTATCCGCCACTTCGTCTTTGAGAACTTCCAGCGTGGTCCGGTGATTTTGGGTGGCTTTGTGAGCTTGATGATGATCGTAAAATACATTTCGTGCAATTTGATACATCCAAGCTTTAAAAGTCTTACCGGCATGGTAGGACTGCCGGTACTTGAGCAATCGCCAGAAGAGGTTTTGAGTCAGGTCATGACTGATGTCCCGCTCTCCGGTGAGCCGGACAAAGAAATTAAACAGGCGTACATGGTATTTTTCAAACAAAATTGCCGCCTTGTCCAAATCCCCGTTTTTTATTTCAGTCATTACTGCTTCGTCAGACATACGTGTGTAGTTCACTTTCCAACATTATTTAAACCCAAGTTGTGGAGTGTAACGAGTCTTTCAGCACCACTTCTTATGACTCCTGTTGCTTGAATTTTAGTAGTGAGTTAATTTTTAAATCATATTGATTACCGCAGCTTTCAAAAAAGGTTACACTGAAAAGTAAACTTTTTTGCGACAAGTGGTAAAAGTACTTTTCAGCCTCATTGTCATGGAGGGTTTGAATTGAAAATTGATAATGTAAGATGCAGTGGAAGTTTGAAAAGGTTTTCCGTCTGGTGTTTTATTGAATTGCCTGATTAAGCGATTTTTTTACAGTTTATTGTGTTTCAGGTGGATAAGTAGTCTTTAAAAAAGATGTGTACCTTTTGTAAATAAATCTTTGAAAAATAGGTATCAATCTTGTGGTGAGTTGTATTAACATAATAAATTTAAGTACTTTAGCTTATTGAGGTACTAACCGCTCGCCAATTTGGCTGGTTGGGCGGAACGAAGATGTATTTTTTAAAAGCTACTCAATAGAAAGAGGGGCTTCCTTCAGCCCAGAATTTTTTTTGCTTAAGTTTTTGTGATTTTTAGAGAAAAGAAAACGATAACTAAAACACATATTCAACAATGGATTTTCAACTCATTGACCCCATCATATTGATAGAAGCAGGAATTGTTCTGCTCATTATCATCGTACAATTAGTCGTATCGGGAAAAAACCGGGTGACGATTGCAGAGTTAAAAAACATTTTTCCCGAGTCTTATCAGTTAGCCTTGGATTTTGTTTCCACAAAACCACAAACCGCTGTAGAGAAGGAGAAAGATGAGAGTAGTAGTGCGGAACAGGATCCGGCTCATAAGGTGGCTGTGATTCGCAGAGATGGAGAGTTTAGCCAGATTTTTCAACAGATTGTAGAAGTAATCAACGATTACTTAGTCAAAAATAAAGGCGGAGCCAGCTTTCCGGCCATTCGCGAAATCACCGAGCGAAGAGCCAAATCCCTGGAAGATGCGATTGAAACCGTATTGGCCTTACCGCTGTACATGGGATTGTTGGGTACCTTCTCCGGGGTGATTATCGGTTTAATCAAAATTGCCATGGTCGGTGTGACGGATGCCGCTATTCAGTCCTTTGTAGGAGGGGTATTAGTGGGGATGCTAGCCAGTTCATTCGGTTTGTTCTTGACCATCCGGAATAACCAGACCTTTAAAAATGCGAAAAAGGTACGCGATCAGGAATTGTATGACTTTTTCAATTTCGTCAGAGCGAACTTGATTCCTCCATCTCATAAGCACTTGCCTTCGGATTTTAAATCATTGCGCTATAACCTGGCAGCCTTTAGCGATGAATTTATCACTTACCAATCACAACTCAATAATTCCTTGGTGGATACTTTGAAGCAGCTGGAAGACTTAAAGGATGTGATGCACGGAATTCGCAATCTGGAAAGTGGCATTAATCATATTGCGGATTATATCAAAGACAGTAATCATTTGATGGAAAAGCAGTCGGCCAATCTGAGTGAGATTACCCATAAAACTGCGGCATTGACTACCGAAATTACCCATAATATTGAATCGATGGATGGGAAAATGCGGGATATGATGTACGAGCAACGTATGGCCATTGCCAATATGGGAAGCGGAGGTATGACAGCCATGACAGAAACGGCCACTCAAGAGTCGGTGGTTACACAACAGGAGTCCGCCAAATTTAACCAGGCAGTGATTGAACGCCTGGAAGACCATGAAGCTGCGACTCGCCAAATCGGTACTCAATTGAATAACTTGTACAGCTTTTTGCAAAAGTCGGGGGAAGAGTCTACCAAGAAAAGTTTTTTAAACTCGGGAAGCTTCAAATTCTTTACGTTTATGGGTTCCCTGGCATCCATTCTGGCGGTGGTCGCTTTAGGTTATTATTTGATTTTTGAGGTATTTCCAACGCTATTTTAAAAACCGGGTGAGATGGAGGGTTCCCTGTTTCTTGATAAGCAGTAATCCGGATGTACTCCATTGATCAAATGCCTCATTTCCTGATCATGAATATCTAAATGAAACCAACTTATGAAACATAAATCCTCCCATATATTTTGGGCCAGTTATGCTGATTTGATGACCGCTTTATTCATTATTACATTGGTACTTTTCGTGCTGAGTTATAAGATGTTTAAAGACAAAGCCTTGGCATTTTTGGCGCAACAGGAAGAATTGGATAGCCGGACAGCCCTTCTCTCTGACCGGGAATTGGAACTGGAAGATCTGCGAGCTCATTTATTGTCGGAAAAGTTTCTGGCAGATTCCCTGGTGGATGAGTTAGAGGCAGAGCGAAGCCGGCTGTATGTATTGGAACAAGAATACCGCAAATTGATGGAAATCGAGCAGGCCATTTCCAAATTGGACCCTCAATATTTTGAATACCAAGCCCAGTACAAACGGCATATTCTGAAAACCCAAGTACAATTTGCCACCGGAAAAGCCCAGATTCAATCCCAGTACCATGAGATGTTAAAAAGTGCGGGAATGGAACTGAAAGCCTTGATCGATAGCTTGGATGTGGAGACCAATGTTAAGTATATGCTGGTGATTGAAGGAAGTGCTTCCAAAGACAGGTACGAGCGCAATTATGAATTGAGTTATGAGCGGGCTATGCAGCTGTATGAGCTTTGGAAAAAACAAGGAATAGAATTTAACCAGGACATCATTCAAGTGATCATTGCAGGGAGTGGAACCGGTGGAGTAGGCCGGGTGGTAGGAGATGAAAAGAAAAACCAGCGGTTTATCATTCAGATCATTCCGAAAGTGGGCACCATAGAATTTGCCGATTTTGAGGAGTTAAAACGCAGAACGGAAGACTTGCTGGAAGACACTACATATTTCCAAAACTAATGATTGGGCTTTATGGCCCCCCGTCCGATTAGAAAAAACAGAGGCTGCCTTAAAGGGCAGCCTTGCTGTTATAAAGCGATGAACAAGTATCAGGCGCTTGTTTATACTCTCCCGGCCTGAAGGGAATAGGAGAGCTCTCTTAACATCGGAACAAATGTAGTCAATAACTTTGTAAGTCCGCGTTAAAAAAAAGTTAAAATACCTATTATAGGCTATCATCTTTTAAAGATACAAACTTTGGTTGAGAACTAAAATGTAAAGGATAGGCTAGAAGTGTTCGATAACAATGTGTATGAATGGAAATTGTATCCTGAAGGTATTGGGTATAATTAGAAAGGAATTATTTTGAGCCAATCCCCCTTGGGAACTTGTACGCCACAGGGGGAGCGTTATCATTTTGTGACCGTTTATTTTTGCGGACTTTCTCCCTCTTTTAAATGATCTTTTACATGGTGAAGCATCTCTTCAAGTTCATGCACATCCATATTGCTGTCTTTGGCAAAAAAGGAAACAAGCTTTTCAAAAGAACCGCCAAAGTAGTTGGATAAGAAGTTCTTAAGAAAAAAACTTTGATAGTGTTTTTTCTCCACTAATGGATAGTATTCATAGGTTTTTCCATAAGCCGTATGCCCCACAAATCCTTTCGTTTCCAAAATACGGATGATCGTGGAAATGGTGTTATAAGCCGGTTTCTTTCCTTCAGCATTGAGGGGTAACTCTTTGATCACATCTTTGACAAACGCCTTTTTCAAATTCCATAATACTTGCATGACTTGCTCCTCGGCTTTGGTAAGTTCTTTCATAGTTATATTTATATTTTAACTTGCTATCTCAAAGATAGCTTTCTCTGCGCAGCCTACAAACTAAGAAAATAGTTATTGTGAAAAGCTTAAAAGAAAAATCGACTGCGCAGAAAGATTGCATAGGCATCTTCTAATTTTGAGGTATTCATAATAAAAGAAATTTATGTTATTATCCATTAGTACTACCCATCAACCGGCTACGGATCTTGGATATTTACTGCACAAGCATCCTGATAAAGTCCAAGAATTTAAGGTGACCGCAGGGCAGGCACATGTGTTTTACCCCGAAGCGACAGAAGAGAAATGTACGGCAGTGATGTTGTTGGACATAGATCCGGTGGATTTAGTGAGAACATTAAAAGTGCCGGGTAGCAGTTTTATGTTGCAGCATTACGTCAATGACCGGCCTTATGTGGCTTCTTCTTTTATGAGTTCGGCTATTGCCAAAGTTTACTCCAGTGCGTTGGGGGGGAAGTGCAATGACAAACCGGCATTGCCCGGTCAAGCCCTTCCTTTGGAAGCTAGGATTGCCGTGGTAAAAGTGAAAGGAGGGGAAGCCTTCTTGCGAAAAGTATTTGAACCGTTGGGGTATGAGTTGGAAGTCGAACAACATATGTTGGACAAACATTTTGACAGCTGGGGAAACAGTCCGTATTTTACCATCAAACTAAAAAATACACTGCCTCTGAAAGCATTGCTTTCCCATCTGTATGTTTTGTTGCCAGTGTTTGATTTGGAAAAACATTATTGGGTATCAGAACACGACATTGAAGTGCTGTTGCACAAAGGGGACACCTGGCTCAATGAGCATCCTGAAAAAGAAATGATTACCCGTAGGTATTTGAAAAATATAGGAGGCTTGACCCGGAGAGCATTACAACGCTTGGTAGAAGAAAATGAGATAGAGGAAGAAGTGGAAAAAGTGAAGGATCAAGCGGTTGTGGAGAAAAAGGAGTCTTTGCACCAACTGCGCTTGATGGCTGCGCTAAGCCAACTGAAAGCATCGGGAGCGAAAAAAGTGTTGGATTTGGGTTGTGGTAATGGAAAGTTGTTAAAACTCTTGCTTAAAGAAAGCCAGTTTGAGAAAATTCTGGGAATGGATGTATCTTTTAGAGAACTGCAAAAAGCCAAAGAAAAACTATGGTTAGACGCTGCTTCGCCAAAACTCCAGGAACGGATTCAACTGATCCAAGGCTCCTTGACATATCGTGACAAACGCTTGGAAAATTTTGAGGCTGCGGCCTTGGTAGAAGTGATCGAGCATGTGGATGAAGAAAGACTTCCGGCTCTGGAAAGAGTAGTTTTTGAATTTGCCGGACCAAAAACCGTAGTACTTACGACTCCGAATGCCGAATACAACCAAAAGTATGAATTCCTCTCACCGGAGGCTTTCCGGCATAGCGATCACCGGTTTGAATGGACGCGTAAGCAATTTCAGGAATGGACAACACATATATGCGAATCCTTCCGGTACCAAGTAGAAATACATCCCATAGGTGAAGAAGATGAAAGCGTTGGGGCTTCCTCTCAAATGGCCGTGTTTAAGAAAATAGAAGAATAATGGATCGCTTGGGGAAGTAATGTCTGTTGACGACAGGCACAAATACATTCAAAAGACTTTAATCTGAAAATTCATGAATATTCAACTACCTGAGCTGTCCTTGGTCATATTAGTAGGGGCCAGCAGCTCCGGAAAATCTACGTTCGCCAAAAAGCATTTTTTGCCTACGGAAATTATCTCATCCGATTATTGCCGGGCTTTGGTTTCGGATGACGAAAACAGTATGGAGGCAACCAAAGATGCTTTTGAGCTTTTACACTATATGGTAGGTAAGAGGCTAAAACGGGGAAAGCTTACCGTCATTGATGCCACCAACATACAGGCGGATGCCCGAAAGCCTTTGTTGGTGCTTGCCAAACAATACCATTGTATCCCGGTGGTGATTGCACTGAATTTACCCATTAGACTATTAAAAGACCGGCATGCTTTGCGCAATGACCGGGACTTTGCCGAGTATGTATTGGTCAATCATCAGAAAAGTTTAAAACGCTCACTTAAATCCTTCAAGCGGGAAGGAATCCGGAAGGCCTATGTGTTGAATTCGCCCGAAGAGATAGAAGAAACGACTATTGTACGGGAGCCTCTTTGGAATAATAAAAAACACGAACCGGGACCCTTCGATATCATAGGAGATATTCACGGTTGTTTTGAGGAATTGGTAACATTGCTTGAAAAGCTGGGTTATCGCATAGAGAAAAACGATAAAAACTACCAGGTGCAAGCCCCGGAGGGCCGGAAGGCTATTTTTCTGGGAGATCTGGTTGACCGGGGACCAAACTCTCCGGAAGTGTTGCGTTTGGTAATGAGTATGGTCAAAAGTGGGCTTGCTTTATGTGTGCCCGGGAACCATGATGTAAAATTACTGCGCAAACTGAATGGTAAAAATGTAAACCTCAATCACGGTTTGGCTGAAACCATGGAACAACTGGCGAGTGAACCGGAGGCGTTTATTCAGGAAATACGCGAATTTATTCATGCTTTGGTGAGTCACTATGTGTTGGATAGTGGGAACTTAGTGGTTGCCCATGCCGGCCTGAGGGAAGAGCTACAAGGAAGGGGTTCCGGGGCTGTCCGTTCTTTTTGTATGTATGGCGAAACGACCGGGGAAATCGATGAGTTTGGCTTACCTGTCCGGTACAATTGGGCAAGAGAATACAAAGGCAAAGCCATGGTGGTATATGGACATACACCTGTGCCGGAAGCGGAATGGTTGAACAATACCATCGACATTGATACGGGCTGTGTGTTCGGTGGGGAATTGACAGCTTTGCGTTATCCCGAAAAAGAATTGGTAAGTGTAGAAGCGCAAAAAATATATTGTGAGCCTGTAAAACCGCTACAAACACCCGAACTCTCGGCCACTGCCCAACAAGCTTATGACGATGTGTTGGACATCGAAGACGTCAGTGGTAAACGGATTGTCTATACCCGTTTGGGAAAATCAATTACGTTAAAAGAAGAAAACTCCATAGCTGCCTTGGAGGTAATGTCGCGTTTTGGGGTTCATCCCAAATGGATGATTTATTTACCGCCTACCATGTCGCCGACCGAAACCAGCGTTTTGCCGGATCTTTTGGAACATCCTTCGGAAGGCTTTCAATATTATGTAAAGCAAGGTGTTCAAAAAGTGATTTGTGAAGAAAAACATATGGGCTCCAGGGCGGTGGTGATTGTTTGCAAAGAAAAAGAAGTGGCTCAGAGGCGGTTTGGGTTGAAACATGCCTCTTGGGGTGTCTGTTATACGCGAACCGGCAGAAGCTTTTTTAACGACAACACCTTGGAAATGCAATTTCTGGAACGGGTTCATCAAGCCTTGAGTGCAACTGGGTTTTGGGAAGAACAGGAAACGGATTGGGTTTGCTTGGACTGTGAATTAATGCCTTGGTCCGCCAAAGCCAAAGACTTGATTTTAAAACAATATGCTGCCGTAGGGGCCTCCGGGACATATGCCTTACAAGAAAGCATCACATTGTTAGAACAGGCGCAGAACAGAGGCCTTGAAGTGGATGAATTGGCCCGCTCATTTGAAAATAAATACGAAACCATCGATTTGTATACCCAAGCGTATCGAAGGTATTGTCATGAGGTGAAAGGCCTGGAAGGGTTAAAGTTGGCTCCTTTTCATATTTTAGCCACCGAAGGAAAAGTACATACGGACAAAGATCATGAATGGCATATGCAAACTATTGCCCGCTTTTGTAAAGGAGATGAGCAACTGCTCATGGCGACCCCTTATAAAGTGGTGGATTTGCATCAGGAAACCTCTGTACAAGAAGCCACACAATGGTGGGAAGACTTGACCCGTAAGGGAGGAGAGGGGATGGTGATCAAACCGTATCAGTTTGTGGCAACTACTGAGAGAGGCTTAGTACAACCGGCGGTGAAATGCCGGGGAAAAGAGTATTTGCGGATTATTTATGGTCCGGGATATTCGGAGCCTCAGCAAATGAAACGTTTGAAACACCGGAATTTATCCCGGAAACGTTCATTGGCCCTGCGGGAATTTTCTCTTGGAGTAGAAGCCTTGGAAAGGTTTGTGAAAAAAGAGCCTTTGAGAAAAACCCATGAATGTGTGTTTGGCGTGTTGGCATTGGAAAGCGAGGAAGTAGATCCGCGCTTGTAAAAAAAGCAAGTCCGTAAATGGATGCTTACGGACTTGTTCTTTTAATTCGTATTTATAAACCTTTTACCGGTTTTTTAATGGAGAAGTGAATTAAACTTTTTCTTTTTCCTAAAAAATGTTTCAAAAACGCCTCCTCTGTGTTACTTTTTTCAACAATAGCTTTGGCTATTCTCTTCAAAAAGTGCCTTGATGAGCCGATTTTGATTCTATTTTCGGTCAAAAACTATAAGTTTAAATCACTTCGGAGTATCAAAACTCTCAAAACCCTACAATATTTCGCCAAGATAAACGGCCATTTCCTGTTGTAAGGTTTGGGCGGCTTTTCCGGCAGCCTCTGCAAAATCCTCTTTGGCGGAAGCATAGATGATGCCTCTGGACGAATTCACCAATAAGCCACAATCTTTATTCATTCCGTATTTAGACACCTCTTCCAAACTTCCTCCTTGAGCTCCTACTCCCGGAACCAGCAGAAAGTGATCGGGGGCAATGGCCCGGATTTCTTGCAGTTTTTGAGCTTGTGTAGCACCTACCACATACATTAGTTGTTCGGTACTGCCCCAAGACTGGCTTGTGGTAATGACCCGTTCAAACAGGGCTGTTCCTTCCGAGTCCACGCGTAAATGCTGAAAATCACTACTTCCTTTGTTCGAAGTAAGAGCTAACAAGATGACCCACTTGTTTTCAAATTCCAGAAAGGGCGTGACGGAATCTTCTCCCATGTAAGGCGCTACCGTGATGGAATCAAAATCCATTTGTTCGAAAAAGGCCTGTGCATACATTTTGGACGTATTGCCGATGTCGCCACGTTTGGCATCGGCAATGGTGAAAATTTCCTTGGGAATATATTCCAAGGTTTTTTGCAAACTATCCCATCCCCGCGGTCCCATGGCTTCATAAAAGGCAATATTGGGTTTGTAAGCGACACAGTATTCTGCAGTGGCATCGATGATTTGCTTGTTAAAGGCAAATACCGGATCTTCCTCTTTCAGCAAATGAGTGGGAATCTTTGTCAAATCGGTATCCAAACCCACACATAGGTAAGATTGCTTTTTCTTAATCTGCTCAACTAAAGCTTGTTTATTCATAGGTGTAAGAAGTTTAATCAGAGGAGACAGGAAGAAGGAGACAGAACAAATGGTTGACTGCTTCTTATGCCATTCACGCTCCTTTGTTAAAATGCGTACAAAATTTTAATACTTGTTTATTTCTGTTTATAGCAATTCTGTAGAAGGGTCCCAGTAATGGGTTTTGAAATCCACGATTTTATCTTCCTTCACTTTAATCCCTTCTTTTTTCAAGAGCTCTTCCATTCTTGTAGGGGTTTCAAAATGGTGTTTTCCCGAAAGTAATCCTTTACTGTTGACTACCCGGTGGGCAGGTACATCTTTTTGCCCATGGGCTGCATTCATTGCCCAGCCTACCATGCGTGCCCCCGATTTTAGTCCTAGGTACTTGGCAATTGCCCCATAAGAAGTCACCCTGCCTTCCGGAATCAGGCGGGTTACCTCATACACATCTTGAAAAAAGTTTTGATCGTATTTGGTCATACCGGTACTTACTTTCCAAGCTTTCACAGGCCGGAAATTGTTGAAACTACCGGGAGAGAGCTCTTTCGTTTTTAGATTCTAAGTACAAAGGTATAAGAAATGAAAGTCGAACCGATAAAATATTATCCTTATCCGATGAATTCCCCCATTGAGAGATATTGTCGAGGTAGTCGTTGAAGGGGTTGAGCAAGCTGAATTGTAAACTAGCGCCATAATTATTGTCCAAATGGTAAGCTATGCCCAGGGACGTGGGAAAGAAGGCGGTGTTTAAAGAATATGTCTCATTTGCATCCCGGGTATCCGTTTGGTCCACCAAGGCATGGCCTTCAGCATCTTTGGGGGCAAAATGTAGTAAACCCAAACCTTGGCTCAGATAGACCCTGACATGTTCTTTTTTTAACAAATGCAGCATCACATCCATATTGGCTCCCCAAAAGTTGGTTTTCACAAATGTATTTACTTGGGCATTTTTGGAGGAAGGTTTGAAATGAAGGTCTTGCCCAATGGTATGCCCGAAGCGCAGGCCTAGGCGAAAGTTTATTTTTTTACTGCGGTTAAATTGCAAGGCAGCGTGAAAAGCCGAAGCCCACTTTTCATATCCTTTGCTCAATTCTCCTTTATAAGCATTCGGACCGACACCTAATTCAATCAGTACATTTCTGGTTTTTTCTTGGGCATTGGCGGTATGGGTACACACTATCCAAAACAGAAACAAAGCATAGAAAACGGATCGGTTCATAACAGGATTATTTCAACATAGGTGGATTTAGTCATTTGGCGCAGGCCAGCCTTGCGCAAACGCAAGGCCGGTAAAGATAAAAAAAGAAGGAGACAAATCTTTTTGCTTTGTCTCCTTCCCTTTGGTAGTATTTGGTTTTATTGTACCAGTTTCTTCAATACTTTATCCAGCTTTTTCGGCTTGTTCATATACGGCTCCAGGTTGAATAACTCTACTTTTCGGAATTCTACCGGATGGCTTTCACTTTGTAAAGAAATGTATCCTTCGCTTAGCAACTTGCCGTCTGTTTTTTCGACCGCGTTATGTTGACTTACATTTCCTCCGCCAATTTGAGGCTTTTCGTATTCCAATACCACTTCCCCTTCCATGATGTGTTGCACCAGCGAATCGCCTAACACCAACACTTCCAATCTTACCCATTGGTCACCATGGTAGGTTTTGGAGGTAGAGTTGACACAGTGTGCCTGAAACAGCTTATCATCCATTACCACATTGGTTCCAGGGGTACACAAGTTGGCGGTGGTTCGTTCGCTTTGTCCGTCTCCACCTAAAAATTGTACTTCAATCGAAATGGGGAAATCCTGGTCTTTGCCCATGGTTTCAGGTGCCTGGCAATGCAACATGGCTCCACTGTTGCGATAGGCCCATCCGGGACCTTCTTTCACCTGCTCTCCGGTAAAACGGTACTCAACGGCCAAGAGATAGGCCGAAAATTTTTCTTTGTAAAAGATGTGCCCGTATTTACTATCGAACTTCTCATACCCGTCATAGGAAACTTTCATTACCCCGTCTTCTACCCGGAATGTATTTTTATAATTATCATTAAGTTCATGTCCGGTAATTTTCACCTTCCAGTCATTCAGGTCTTTTCCATTAAAAAGTTGAATCCAGTCTTTTTTAGAAGTTTGTGCCATGGAAGCCAAGGAGGCCAGAAGTAAACAAGCAGTCAGAATTTTTTTCATTTTTCGTTGAATTTTAGATTGAACTGTTCTACTGTAAAGTAAATGAATATTCTTCAGTTATACCTAATACAGTCATGGTTATCCTTAACAAAATAGGAATTGAAAGGACGGTGTGTTTGAAGTGCGAAAGGAGTGTTTACCGTTTACAAGATGTTTTTATGATGAAAAAACTCGAAAACCATTACTCAAGAACCGATTGACCGGTCCGGGTTTTTCTTTTCCGTTAGGCAGGTGTATTTTAGCAGAAAATAAGACGAAAATAAAGGAACAATGACGCAAGACAGCATTCGACTCACTCACTCTTCCGGGAAGATCCGTGCGGAAATTCCTCTTAGCTCATCCAAAAGTGAAAGCAACCGGGCTCTGATCATTCAGGCTTTGGCAGGCTCCGGTATAGAACTGGACAACCTGGCGGAAGCCCGGGATACACAAACGATGATCCGCTTGCTTAAGTCCGAAGACAACGTGCTGGATGTACTGGATGCAGGGACAACCATGCGCTTTTTGACGGCTTATTGCACTGCTACCAACCGCGAAACCATCTTGACCGGAACACCGCGTATGTGTGACCGGCCTATTAAAATATTGGTAGATGCCCTATGCGAATTAGGGGCGGAAATTTCTTATCAGGAAAAAGAGGGGTATCCTCCTTTGCACATCAAGGGTTTCCAACAAAGTACCGATCAGGTATCGGTGAGGGGAGATGTAAGTAGTCAATATATTTCGGCTTTGTTGATGGTGGCACCTACCTTACCGTTGGGTTTGACCTTGACTTTAACCGGAACGGTGAGTTCTCGCCCCTATATCGAAATGACTTTGCAATTGATGAGTCATTTTGGAATTACATACGGTTGGGAGGAAAATATCATTACGATACCCAAGCAAACCTATCAGGCAAACCAATACACCATTGAGTCGGACTGGTCGGGTGCAAGCTATTGGTATAGCATAGCCGCATTGGCTGAGGAAGCCGAAATCAAAATCTTGCGTTTAAAGGAAAATTCCTTACAAGGAGACAGTGCATTGGTGGAATTAATGCGGGCTTTGGGTATTCAATCGGAATTTGATGAAACGGGTGTTACGTTGAAAAAGATAGCAGCGGCCAAAGAGTTTGAATACGATTTCAGCCATTGTCCGGACCTGGCGCAGACCATAGCCGTAGTTTGCGCGGCCAAAGGCATTAAAGCGCGGTTGACCGGCTTGCACAGTTTGAGAATAAAGGAAACAGACCGGATCGCAGCTTTGCAACAGGAATTGCGGAAATTTGGCGTAGAGCTGGAAGTCATTGGCGATGAAGAAATCCGGGTGCCGGGAAACAAAGCCCAAGTGAACGGGCAAATGGTTGCGACTTATGACGATCATCGCATGGGGATGGCTTTTGCTCCCTTGGCTTTGTTGGGTGAAGTAGTGATTGAGGATCCGGCTGTCGTGAATAAATCGTACCCAAGCTTCTGGAAACACCTGGAACTCGCAGGCTTTGTACAGAATTCATAAGAACAACATACCGCCATTCGTGAAAATAACAATTCGGAAAGGTTGATTGATGAGCGGTCAAATTTTGACCTTATATCGTATAAAAAACATCCCCCTGGCTTTACGAAGACAGGGGGATGTTTGTGTAAAACGATTTATATTATTTATAGAAATAGCTCACTAATTTTTTAACCTCAGGAGGCAATTTCTTTATCCTTTTTATTTTGTTTTTGCAAAAGTACTACCATCAATACGGCCCCGGTCAATACCAGAGGGATACTTAACCATTGCCCCATATTGAGCGGAATATCATCTTCAAATGCTACCTGATTTTCTTTAAGGAACTCGATAAAGAACCGGAATCCAAATAGAATGACCAGGAATAAGGAGAAAATAAACCCTTCGGGCAGTTTATGTCTTGCTTTTTGCCAGATCAAGAATAGTACGGCAAATGTCAACAAGTAAAAGATTGCTTCAAAAAGTTGCGTAGGGTAGCGGACGACTCCTTGTGTATGAATGGTTGCGATGTATTGTCCCTTTTCCTGGTCCAGTGAATAATCCAGTGGCTGGTCGGCAGCTTGCCGGATATGTTGTTTGACATACGATTGACTCAGGATATTGACCTGGATATAATTGAGGATCTTTTTGACGGCAGCTTCATCCAGTCCTTGTTTTTTAAACTCCACCCGCAAATCTACAGGAGATAAGTGGTTGCCGGCACTGGCATGAGTACCTTGAGAGGCTTCCACATCATCGATATAATCCTCCAGGCTCTCCACGGCTTCTTCGGCACTGCGCGCAAAAACAAAGCCTAAGCTGCTATCCGTGGGTTTTCCGATGATTTCGGAGTTCATCAAATTTCCCGTGCGAATCAGACAACCCGTCAATGCCACCACAATCACGATACGGTCCAATACCCATAGGTACGATTGGTTGGTATGCCTACGGGAGTAAATATACAGGGCCAATAGAATACCGACAGCTCCACCGTGACTGGCCAAGCCTGAAAATCCACCGTCCCAGAAGTTGATCACATCGATGGGATTGTTCAGGAAGATTTCCGGTTCATAGAAGAATACATGTCCAAACCGGGCACCCAATATGGTGGCAACTACCATATAAATGGTCATGGTTTCTACATCTTTTTCCGGCCGGCCGTCTTTGCGGAAAAAGTAAAACATGATCTGTTGACTGATCAAAAAGCCTACGGCAAAAAACAGTCCGTACCAACGGGGTATACTCCAACTTGGAATGACTTCCGGTATAGGGTCCCAGACGATAAAGCTTAGAAGGTCCATGAAATAGGTGATTTTATTGTTAGATTAGGTATCCTGACCTCTGCAAGGCAAACTGAGTAAGTTGTAGACTGTGGTCAGCGGCTCTTTCCAAGGCAGTATTTCCATCAAGTGCAATAATAACCTATTTGCTAAGCTTCGCAATGAAATTGAGGAGCTTATTCTGATTTGGCAGAAGAGAAATGTAGTGATTTGTAAAATGAAATCCCTTGGAAATCCCCAAAATGAACAGGGATATTGGGAAGAAGGGGTGGTTTAACTGTTCGATTTTTTGGTGAAGACAAAAAGATGCTACAACTTTGCGAAGTTATTCCCATCACTGGAATGGCTGGTAAACGAACAATGTACTCAACGTATAAAGAAGCTACCGCATGAGTGTTATTCTTCTTAAAAATATCAAACTGGTCGATCCACAAGCTGATCTTCATCATCAAAGAGTAAATGTAATCATTCGCAACGGCCGTATCGAAGCCTTGGGAAAAGATGTGACTTCGGAAGAAGGCACGGAAGTCGATGGGAGTGAGCTTTCAGTGTCGTATGGCTGGATGGATATGCAGGCTGTATTGCGTGAGCCTGGCCTCGAGCATAAAGATACTTTCGAAACCTTGGCCGCCTCTGCCTGTTTTGGAGGGTTTACCGATTTGGCGGTGTTGCCCAATACAACTCCGGTCATCCAATACAAAGACGATGTCCATTATGTAAAATCACGGGGTGAGAAACTGCCTGTGACGCTTCATCCGCTTGCCGCAGTGACGAAAGATACGGAAGGCTTGGAAATCACGGAAATTATTGATTTGCACCATGCCGGTGCCATAGCCTTTTCGGACGGCTTGCACCCTATGTGGCATACCGGGGCACTGACCAAAGCTTTGCTGTATTTGCAACGAATAGACGGGCTGTTGATCAACTATCCGGATGAACCCGAACTTACGGAAAACCGCGGAATGCATGAAGGCGTGGCAAGCACCATGTTGGGCTTGAGAGGAATGCCTGCCATTGCTGAGGAAATGGCGATTCAACGCGACTTGAATTTACTGCGTTATACCGGGGGGAAAATGCATTTCTCGACCATCTCAACAGCCCGTTCCGTAGCGCTTATCCGGCAAGCAAAACAAGAAGGTTTGCAAGTTACCTGTGATATTGCCGCTCATCAAATTGCTTTTACCGATCAGGATTTGATGATGTTTGACACGAACTTGAAGGTGAAACCTCCGTTTCGCCCGGAGCAGGATATAGAGGCTTTATGGAAGGGAATTGAAGACGATACGATTGATTGTATTGTTACTGCCCATACGGCACATGATCCCGAATGCAAGGAACTGGAGTTTGACTATGCGGACTTTGGAATCTTAGGCTTGGAAACAGCCTTTGCGGTATTGAACACTCAAAAGCCCGAAACCATTACGCTGGATAAGCTGATTCAAAAACTGACTACGGGGCCAAGAAAGGTATTGGGCTTGGGCGATGCGAGAATCAAAGTAGGAGAAGCCGCTTGTCTGACCTTGTTCCATGAAACAGCTGCCTGGACCTTTGAAAAAGAGCATATCCAATCCCTTTCTAAAAACACGCCGTTTGTTGGAAAAGAGTTGACCGGAAGAGCTGTGGGGATCATCAACAAAGGCACTTTGGAATTGAACAAAGAAGTGAGAGAGAAATATTTGACGTAATAAAATAGAAAGCCCGAAAGGCAAAAACCTTCAAGAGTCGAGCACCCTTGAAGGTTTTTTTATTTTTCTAAGTGTTTGGCAAAATAGCTGGAACTCAATACGCCATACGTAACTACCGTGATGGAACTTAAAGGCATAAGAATGGCCGCTACAATGGGTGACAGTGTGCCTTGTACGGCAAAGCTCAGGCCGACTATATTGTATAAAAGGGAGAGAATGAAGCCTCCGTATACCGTTTGCATACAGCGCTTGCTATACGTTAAAAACCGGTGCAACTGTGGCAAATGTGTTGCGTGTAAAATCCCGTCACAAGCGGGGCTGAACTGATGGACATTTTCGGTAATGGCCAATCCCACATCACTCTGTTTTAGGGCTCCGGCATCGTTTAAGCCATCTCCTAACATCATGACTTTGTTTCCCTTTTGTTGTAATTGCTCGATAAAGCGCATTTTTTGCTCCGGAGACTGTTGGAAAGCCAGCGTACTTCCCGCAGGAAAGATATGAGCCAAGCGCGTTTTTTCCCCTTCGTTGTCGCCCGAAAGCAGTGATAGTTGATAAGTTCCGGACAGATGCCGGATCAGGTTTTCAATTCCTTCCCTCAGGGATTGTTTCATTTGAAAATACCCTTTGATGACTTTATCGAAAGAGACATAGGCGGTGGTTTGAAAAATTTCTTTGGGCTTCTCTATGGCTTGTTCCGATACAAACCGGGCTTTTCCCAAACGCACTTCCTGTTGTCCGATAAAGGCGGAAATGCCCTGTCCGGTATTTTCCTCAAAATGTTCTACACGCTGACCGTTGAGTGGTAAGTTCAGATAGCCGGCTATCTCTTTACTTACCGGGTGGGTTGAGTGGTTGACCAAGGCATTGATTTGCTCCTGTTCCCCGGGACTTAGGGCTTCTCCTTGAAAGCGTATTTTGTCTTCCCCGCTTCGGGTAATGGTTCCCGTTTTGTCAAAGACGATATGTGAAGTCTCCGCCATCCGTTCAATCACTTCCGTATCTTTTAAAAACAACTTGAAGCGAGCCAGGATACGCAGAGCATTGCCCAAGGTAAAGGGAGCATTTAAGGCCAAGGCACATGGACAAGCGATAATCAGAACGGCCGTAAAGGTATTGACAGCCATACCGGCCGCATCTTGTAACCACCAATAAGTACCTGCGCCAAATGCTACCAACAAGATGGCCAGGGTAAAGTATTTACTGATAAGGTTGGTTTTATTGTGAAGCCCTGTAAAGCCTTGTTTCTGAAATATTTGTTCGTTCCACAGGCGAGTCAGGTAACTTTGAGATACTTCTTTGATAATTTGTAAATGCAAAATCCCTCCCCGTTGTCTTCCTCCGGCATAAATTAACTCCCCGGTTTTTTTCGGAACAGGGTTGGACTCCCCCGTTACAAAGCTATAGTCAATACGGGCTTCCCCTTGCAGTAGTAACGCATCGGCCGGAATCAACTCTCCGCTCCTCACCACGATGACATCCTTTTCTTTGAGTTTTTCCAATGGAGTGGTTTGCTCTTGTGTTCCTTGCAAAGTGGTGACTGCTATGGGAAAGTAAGATTTATAATCCCGTTCAAAAGAAATATTTTCGAACGTCTTTTGCTGAAACCACTTTCCTATCAGCAAGAGAAAAATCAGTGAGGCAAGGGAATCCAGATACCCGGCCCCTGTTTGGGAAAGAATTTCATAAATACTCCGTCCGAACAGCGCAAAAATCCCCAACGAGATGGGTACGTCAATATTAACGGTTTTATGGGAAAGGGCTGTCCAGGCAGAACGCAAATAATCACTGGCTCCGTAAAAAAATACCGGCAAGGACAAAAACAAGTTGATATAGCCAAAGAGCCGGATAAAGTCCGCGTCCAGATGGCTAATGCCCAGGTACTCCGGAAAGCTGAGCATCATGATATTGCCAAAGCAAAATCCTGTAATTCCAAGCTTGATATAAAACGATTGGGTTTGTGTAGAGGCTTTTCGTTCTTTTTTATCAAAATCTTCCAGACTGATATGCGGCTCATAGCCCAAGTGCCAGAGCAACTCTACCAACTTTCTTAGAGAAAGGTCATTTTCATCAAAAGAAATGTACAGCTCTTTTTTTAGAAAATTGACTTTCGATTGTAAAACTCCTTCGTGTAATTGTGGAAGTTTTTCCAGAAGCCATACACAGGAAGCGCAGTGGATTTGGGGGAGATAAAAGCTTATTTTGGTAAGTCGCTGATCGGAAAAATCAATGAGCTTTTGACGAATGGAGTCATCGTCCAAGTAGGCAAATTTATCGGCCGAACCCCGTTCCTTCTGTGTGAGTCCCGGTTGGTTTTCGATACAATAATAATCCGACAGGTCATTCTCTGACAACAATTGATAGACCGTTTGGCAACCTTGGCAACAAAACGGCTTCTCCTCAAAAAACAAGAGGGTCTCTTCACAATCCTCCCCGCAATGGTAACAGGTAGTGGCTTTCTCGATTTGTTTCACGGCTTACATGTTTAGTAAAGCTTCAAAGTAGAGGGGCATCAGAGAAGTGAAAGACGGGAATCCAGGTAATCTAAAGGCTGTTGAGCGTCAATTGCCAAGATGTTAAACACAAAAGGAATATGGCTTTTCTAAAAAAACTCTTTTCTTCTCTGTATGTTCCCCCTACTGATGCAAAGCTAGTACCTCCGGGTAAGGTAGAGAATGATATACATCATCCTTTTATGAGGATTCGAAAGGGTATTGTTGGCCTATCAAAGGGCAACTCATTTCATGATGTAGAGCCTCTCCGGGGTTTGGGAGAGAATACGTGATTTTTCTTTTATAAAAGCAGACAGCCTACCGGGTATTTTTACTCCAAACGGTCTGGTTCAATGCCGTCAACTACAGTAGTGACTATTTTCAAAATACTGGTTTTCACATAAAAAGAGACTGTCTGAAAAGGCGATAGATAGCCACAAAGGTACTAAGACTTGCACGAGATTAACTAGTTCAAAATCAAGTTTTTGCTGCTTTTTATGTCTTAGAACCTTAGTGGCATTACATATCCTGTTGTCTTTTCAGGCAGCCTCCGGAAAGTTTTATTGAGCGCCTTCTTTAATGCTCTCAACGATAGACGGATCGAGCAGGGTAGAAGTATCCCCTAAATTGTTAGTGTCTCCTTCGGCAATTTTTCGAAGGATCCTTCGCATAATTTTACCGGAACGGGTTTTCGGCAAACCTCTTACGATTTGCACTTTGTCCGGTTTGGCAATCGGGCCGATGGCCTTGTTTACGGTGGCAATTACTTCTTTTTTGATATCCTCCAGGTCAGAAGCTTCTACCATGTCTCCGTCACAGATGACATAGGCATAGATGCCCTGTCCTTTGATTTCGTGAGGGTATCCAACTACGGCAGATTCCACCACCGCCGAGTGCAAATTGATGGCATTTTCGATCTCTGCCGTTCCGAGGCGATGACCGGATACATTGATGACATCGTCCACTCTACCCAAGATGCGATAGTAGCCGTCTTCGTCCCGTTTACAACCGTCACCGGTAAAGTAATAGCCTTTGTAAGTAGAGAAATACGTTTGCTTGCAGCGTTCATGATCTCCATAAGTAGTACGGATCATAGACGGCCATGGAAATTTAATACATAAGTTTCCTTCCACTCCTTTCCCTTCGATTTCCTTTCCTTCGCTGTCCAGCAATACCGGTTGGATTCCGGGCAGAGGCAGGGTGGCATAAGTGGGCTTGGTAGGGGTGATTCCGGCCATCGGGGAAATCATAATTCCTCCGGTTTCTGTTTGCCACCAGGTATCCACGATCGGGCATTTGTTTTTTCCGATATGATCGTGGTACCAATGCCAGGCTTCAGAGTTGATGGGTTCACCCACCGTACCGAGCACCCGTAACGATTTCAGGTCATATAGCTCCACATGTTCTAAGCCGTAGGCCATGAGTGCACGGATAGCCGTAGGGGCCGTATAGAAAATATTGACTTGGTATTTATCGCAAATCCTCCAGAAACGGCCAGCATCCGGATAGGTAGGCACTCCTTCGAACATCAGGGAAGTGGCTCCGGCTAACAAAGGACCGTAAACGATATAGGAGTGTCCGGTAATCCAACCTATATCAGCCGTACACCAATACACGTCATTTTCTTCATATTGAAATACATTCAGAAAGGAATACCAAGTATACACCATGTATCCGCCGGTGGTGTGAACCACTCCTTTGGGTTTGCCGGTAGAGCCGGAAGTATATAGGATAAAAAGCGGATCTTCGGAGTCGGTTTCCACTGCTGCGTTTTGATCGTCTGCTTTGGCCAATTCTTCATGCCACCAAAGGTCGCGCCCTTCTTGCATATTGATTTCCGCTTGGGTTCTTTGCAATACGAGTACCTTTTCTACGGAGTCGGAAAATTCCAAGGCTTCGTCCACAATGGGTTTGAGGTCCAGGGTTTTGGCGCCCCGGTAGGCTCCGTCAGAGGTCAGTACAATTTTGGCTTCCGCATCTTGCACCCGGCTTGACAGTGAGGAGGCGGAGAAGCCTGCAAAGATTACCGAATGGATGGCTCCGATCCGGGCACAGGCCAGTACGGCAATGGTCAGTTCCGGCACCATTGGCATGTAAATACATACCCGGTCACCTTTCACTACTCCGTTGTTTTGCAGTACATTGGCGAATTTACAGACTTCACTATGCAGCTCTTTGTATGTGAATGTCCGGTTGGGTTCTTTGGGGTCGTTGGGCTCCCAGATAATGGCGGTTTTATCTCCTCTTTCTAAGAGGTGACGGTCCAGGCAGTTTTCAGTAATATTGAGTTTTCCTCCTTTAAACCAATTGACATTATAATCTTCAAAATCCCAATCCAGCACTTTGTCCCATTTCTTTCGCCAATAGAAACTTTCGGCTTGTTGGGCCCAAAATGCTTCCGGTTCATTGACACTTGTTCTATAGGCCACAGTATAATCTTCCAGGTTTCTAATTCTTCCGATCATATTTACTTTTTATTAGATTGAACTTTACAAAAAAATTAAACAACTGCTTTTCCAAGGTTGACCAGGAAAGAGCATGCAGTGCAGTAGGTATTAATCCATGTTCTGTGGCATTTTTATACTTTCGGTCATGTTGGTTTGCCTTGGAGGCATCCGGTTGTTTATGGTTACTAATAAAGAGAGCTGTTCTCTTTTGGGCTATTCATGTGTTAGTTTTTTGTCGACAGGTGTGTTTACCGGGGGATTGTGCAATATATCTCCTCCTCTCGGGTACCGTATATGATCCACCATTGATTGGATACGCATCGGTGGGGGAGGTGTGAACCCCGTGACCACTATCGACACTATAAAGTTAATAAGCATTCCCAAAGTACCAATACCTTCGGGCGAAATTCCGAACAACCAATCTTCTGCTTGCCCCTCTCCGAATTTAAAATGATAAATATAAATACAGGTAAAGAGCAAGCCGCTGATCATCCCGGCAATAGCGCCTTCTTTGTTCATCCGTTTGTAAAAGATGCCTAAAATAATGGCCGGGAAAAAGGAAGCTGCGGCCAATCCGAAAGCGAGTGCCACTACGGCTGCTACATAATCGGGGGGATAAATCCCGAAGATTCCGGCCACCACTACGGCCAATGCGGCTGCTATCCGGGCCGCCACCAATTCACCCCGTTCACTGATGTTGGGATTGATTTGTTTTTTGATCAGATCGTGAGAAACAGAAGTCGAAATCACCAAGAGCAAACCGGCAGCCGTGGAGAGGGCCGCGGCCAGCCCCCCGGCCGCTACCAGTGCAATCACCCAATTGGGCAAGCGGGCAATTTCGGGGTTGGCCAGCACCATAATGTCCCGGTCAATAGTCAGTTCGTTTTGCTCGGGATTGGCCAAATATTGAATTTTTCCATCCCCGTTTTTGTCTTCAAAACCGATAAGGCCTGTTTCTTCCCATTTGGAAAACCAGGCGGGCACGGTAGTGTACTCTCTGTCTTTGACCGTTTCAATCAGGTTGGTGCGGGCAAAAGCTGCTATGGCCGGGGCCGTGGTGTACAAAATAGCAATAAAAATCAAGGCGTATCCGGCAGAGAGCCGGGCATCCTTCACCCGGGGAACGGTAAAGAAACGAACAATAACATGGGGTAAACCTGCTGTGCCAATCATCAAGGCCGCAGTTATGAAAAACACATCGGTAAGAGATTTTTTGCCCGAAGTGTATTCGGCAAAACCTAATTCACGGTGAAGGCCGTCTAACTTATCCAACAAATACATTCCATCGGCCGTCTTTGCGCCAAAGCCTAACTGAGGTAACAGGGTTCCGGTTAACTGAATGGAAATGAAAATGGCAGGGACCATAAAAGCAAAGATCAACACACAATATTGGGCCACTTGGGTATACGTAATGCCTTTCATGCCGCCTAATACGGCATAAAAGAAGACGATGGCCATGCCGATAATTACCCCTTGCTCTACAGGAACTTCCAAAAAGCGACTGAAAACCACTCCCACCCCCCGCATTTGTCCGGCCACATAGGTAAATGAAACGAATAAAGCGCAAACCACCGCTACGGTACGGGCCGTATTGGAGTAATAGCGGTCCCCGATAAAATCGGGCACGGTGAATTTGCCGAATTTTCGCAGGTAAGGAGCCAATAACAGAGCCAGTAAAACGTAACCGCCTGTCCAGCCCATCAAGTAGACCGAACCGTCATAGCCCATAAAGGAAATTAAGCCCGCCATAGAAATAAAAGACGCAGCTGACATCCAGTCGGCTGCAGTGGCCATACCGTTGGCTAAGGGGTGTACACCACCTCCGGCTACATAAAATTCTTTGGTAGAGCCAGCTCTTGACCAAATGGCAATGCCGATATAAAGGCTAAATGAAATGGCAACCAGTATATAAGTCCAGATTTGAACACTCATAGTTTTCAGGAATAATTAAGGTGAAAAGGGGGAGTAAAAGGTAAAAGAGCTCTCAAGAGGCTGAGCACAGTGAAAACTGTACGCTTTGTCCTTCAGGTCTGAGCTTTCTCTCTATTGTTCATCGACATCGTATTTCTTATCCAGTTTATTCATCAAATAGACATAGACAAAAATCAACACAATAAATACATACATAGCGCCTTGTTGGGCAAACCAGAAACCCAGTTTGAAGCCTCCTATCCGGATGGAATTGAGTGGCTCCACGAACAAAATGCCGCATACATAAGACACTACAAACCATATGGACAACAGAAGGAGCAGGTAGAAAAGGTTGGTTTTCCAGTACTTTTTAAGTTTGTTACTCATGGTGGGTAAATTTTTCATTTTCAATAACTGCCTGATGCGTTTACCGTATCCGGTATACTTTACTGAAAGATAAATAATTTTCTGCTAAGATGAAGGGGGAGACTGTTAACAGTTAACTGGGATTGGTGATTCGTGAAAAAGAGATGCGGGAGCTTAATTTACTCTAGCGGGAGCTTATCATTCATACAGGGAATACTTGTTTGAAAACGAACGGAGCAGCGAGTATTTGTAAATTGGGAGGAGTCCGGTATAAACTCTTCAAGGAGACCAATGTATTGCTTATGAGAGCTTGAGAAGCTCCTTACCGGGAAACCTTGAAGAGTTAGTGTGTGGAAGCTAACAATTAGCCCTCTTGCTTGAAAAACAATTGATAGTAATGCATGTCCCGTACTTCATCGTAACCGCGCTCGATATAGTCCCGGTCACCGTGGATGTAGACGTGGAAATTTTTATCCAACTTTAACACACTTTTGAAGTTTTTCTTGTTGCCTTTTACGGCAGGTTTGGAAATATCGAACTCATCAAAAGTTTTGACATCATTTTTTTCCTGGAATTCCTCTTTGTATTCTCTAAAGGCTTCTACAACTTCCGGTTCCTGAATTACTTCATTTTCGAATTCCTGAACATTAAAGGCTTCCTTTTCTTTGAAATAATCCATGGAGCGGTTCATCATCACAATTTGATCGGCTCGATCCACATTGTGTTCCGGGTTATAGACCTCTTCCACAAAGCCTTTACAGATATCCATGTAATTCTGGGTGTGGTAGAAAATGTCTTCCCAGGGCTTCAGACGTAAGAAGTGGTCTTTCCAGTATTGGGCTTCCTGCCCCTTGTTGGTATTGTCCACCATACATACTTTATACCCCTGTTCTTGCTCGGTATTAAAGATCAGACAGCCTTTGTCCAGGCGTTTGATATTGACTCCTTCTTCCTGATTGATCCCGAAAGTATTGTCCTGAGGATAGACCTTCAGGTAGGTATCTTTATTTTCCGATTTGAAAAGTCCGATGGCATCCACCAGTTCATCGCCCATGACGCAATCCCTGAAATAGGCCAGGTATAATTCCCCGCTTTTGATATTAGGATGATCGGTAGACTCATACAAATGTTTGGCAATATTTACCGACTGTAAAAAGAAACATCCCGGGTCTGCAAAAATCTTATGGGCATAGTTGTAGACTTCGTTCAGTTCAATATCCGATTCATGGGTAAACTGGTAATAGTTCGGTTCCTTAAAAGGCGTAAGGAAATATTTGCTCAGTACTTCAAGCAAAGCTTCGTCTCCCACCGGAACGGGGCGTTGAGACAAATTGAGAGGCTCCTCTTGAATTTTGTTGCCTACTTTGTGAATGACCAATTCTGCAAGTTCTATATCCTGGAAGTTTAACATTTTAATTACCCGTTAAAAGTAGTAAGTGATGAATGTTAAGAAGTTTTGATTTAAAAATGACGCTAAGAATACCCTCCTGAGTAGAAGCAGGTTTTACCCTCACCTCTTGTATGGATAAAGGTACTCTTACGGGAAAAGGCGCAAAGCTACATTAATCCTTTGGTTTCTCCTGTTTTTTCTTCCAATATCTCACCAGGCCGGCCACACTCATCCATGCCGGGTTGGCGGCTTGGTATTGAGCCAAAGCCTCGTCATTCAGACCTTTTGATTTTAACTCTTTTTGAATATACTGTTCAAACAGAGGAGTCATTTCTTCTAGACTCATTCCTTGTTCCCAACGCTCCTTGATCCAGTAGGCATACTCATTCAAATGTTCTTCCAGTAAATCCAGATGAGCTTCTATCTCTGTCACTTCACCGTAATGCGTCAGGTACAACTTGGCGGGTTGGATTTTCCGGATTATTTCCAGCGAATTTTTCCATTTTTCCAGACTGATATCCGGTGGAGGACAAGGAGGGATTACCGGGCCATCGCCAATTTTTACTCCGGCCACATCTCCGGTAAATAAGTCACTTCCTATTTGCCAGGCAATATGATGATTGGCATGACCCGGTGTATGCCAGGAAATAAAGGACACCCCACCGATGTGCAGTGTTTCTTCGTGTTCTACTGTTTGCAATTGCTTTTCGGGAATGGCTTGGATGTCTGACCAAAGGCGGTCCATATCGTCTTTATAAATCCGTCTGGCAGATTCTACCAGTTTGCCGGGGTCTGCCATATGGCGGGCGCCAAAAGGGTGTAAATAAATAGTAGCCCCGTGTCGGGCAAAGGCCCAGGCAGCTCCGGCATGGTCGAAGTGGATATGTGTGAGTAGTACATGTTTTACGTCTTCCACTTGATACCCCAGGTTTTCAATGCCCTTTTTTAAATGGGAGAATGTGGAGTAAGGTCCGGTCTCAATCAATACAGGGCCCTCGGAAGTTTCAATCAGAAAAGACGCGATGGCCTGTTGGTGCTCCAAAAAATGAAGGTCTATGATATGCATCATCTTGGTAAGTTTTTCTTTGTTTTTCAGAGGAAAATTAGAGAAACTCTATCAATTACCAAATGCTGTGTGTGGAAAATACGATTGGAAGCAACAGAAAAGTGAAGGGTGAAAAAGCCCGGCCATTCAACAATGACCGGGTGTATTTTACTTACGCTGACGATAAAGAGGTAAGTTTGAAATACAGATTATTAGGTTTACAGACATAATAAATAAGCCACCAAGTCTTCTTTTTCTTGTTTGTTGAGTTCTAACTCCAATACCATATTGAAAAACTCTACGGCATCGTGCAAGGTGGGACAGCGCCCATCATGCAAATAAGGAGGCGAGTCTTTAATGCCTCGAAGCGGGAACGTTTTGATAGGACCTTCGGCACGGCCCACATAAAACCGCTCTACCTGTAAGTCGTGCATATAATCATCCGTAAAAGCAGGGCCGTAATGGCAAGAGGAACATTGAGCTTTACCGTGGAACAGCTTTTCTCCTCTTAACTCTTGTTCGCTGGCTTTGCTGGCGATTAATTTTCCGGCAGGGCCTAGTTTAGGGGCCGGTGGAAAATCCAGAATGGAGTTAAAGTCACCCATCCGGTTGGTAACGGTACGGTTTACCCCTCTGGGACCGATGGTTTGCATCATTCCCGGATCTCCGTCAAAGTACTCTTCTACCTCGGCAAAGTGATCCATCGACCGGATCGAACGCTTGGAAGACAATAACATTAAGTTATAATTTCCCCTCATGGTTGGGGTATCGGTACGCAGGCGGCCTTGGTTAGGGCGGCTGTCCGGAGCCAACTCTATTGCCCCGTTGGTGTGGCCGTTTACATGGCAATCGAAGCAGGAGACCCCTTTGTTCGGCTGAAGGGTTACCCGGTGAGTGGTTTGATTAAACCAAGTCGTAGGGGTAGGGCGAAGGAGTTCTTTCAAGCCTTCCATTTGTTCGGGAGTTAACAACCCGTCAAATATTTCATAGTAATTGTCAAAAGTCACCTCTTGTCCGTTGGTCACATCCCCCAACTCCTTGTGAGTGGTCAGAAACATAGGAGCCGGAAACTCGGGCAGATAGGCTTCTGGGATATCCATGTCTACGTCCATACGCTCATGCTCGGGGTGTACGGCAATCCAACTGCGTGGGAATACCATATGAGCAGTGGTTTGGATGGGGTGTGCCAAGGGTTTGTACGGAAATAAGTCTTTGGACTTAATCTCTTCCGGACTCAATTGAGTTAACTTTTCAAAAGAATTGAAATTTTTAGGCAAGCGGGCCACCGGGCCTTTCATTACTTGTTTTCTCTTTCCCGACATCCACACGTCTTCCATGGCTTCTCCGGTAAAGTGATATCGCTCTGCCATGTAGGCTCTGACATCTGCCATGAGTTTGGGTTTCATTTCGGTATTTTTCTTCACCCAGGCTTCCCAGGATTCGGAGGGAAGTTCGGGAGAGCCATACGAAGATTTGCCCTTGCCGGCATAGCGCCATAGGTCAAAAGGAGTGCGGTCTCCGGGTTTGGCCGGAGGGTAAGGGAGCAATTCGTCTTTGATATCGTATTTGTAAAATTCAAACCGTTCTTTACCGTCCCATACATACTCTTCCAACTGGCTGTCTTTAACCGGCGGAGTAGAAGGGATGTTGTCCGTAAAAGTTTCCAGAAGGTTTGCTTGGTCATTGGGAACAGGGGGTACGGTTCCCGGTTGATCTTTACTTTGCACTTGTAAAAATAGCACTACGCCCCATCCGGCGATAGCCAATAACAAGAGCAGGTTAGTAAATTTCATCTTCATAATGCTTAATTTTTGTTGAAAGGTTTCGGATTTGGGTAAGGCTGAGTGAGCAGTGTTAGCAACGTACAGACCCAAGTCATTTCTTCCCAAATGCGTTTAATGACTGATAATCTTTCTAAGTTATTTTTTTCCTGGAAACAATACCTGTGGAATATGTGAAGTGAATGATTATTTTTGTAAAATACCTTCTTCACTATGTGAATCAACCGGGAGCCATCCTGGAAATAAGGGTGTTGTAATACTACTATGACCAAGGCTCCTAAAACAATCTTATTACTTACAACCAACAAGGACCATGAAATGCCTGATTGTGGACGATGACCCTTTGATAAGGGATTTACTAGCGCAATACTTATCCGAGATAGAATTTATTGAAAATTGGGAAATTGCAACCAATGGCATGGAGGCACTACAGCTGCTGGAAAACCAAGCGTTTGACTTGTTGTTGTTGGATTTGAACTTGCCTAAATTATCCGGAAGGGAGTTGTTAGACAGTTTGGACCGGCCAGTGTCGGTAGTATTGATTACAGCCGACGAACAATTTGCCTTACAGTCGTATAATTACGATGTGGTAGATTATCTGGTGAAGCCTTTGCGATTCTCCCGCCTGTTTCAAGCGCTGAAAAAAGCAAAGGAGCGGATGGCAGTAACCCCAACAGTCGATAAAGAAGTCTTTTTTATAAAAGACGGTCATGAACTGGTGAAAATACATCTATCCGAAGTGTTTTATATCGAGTCGGAGTCGAACTATGTGGTGTTTAACCGGGGAAAGAAAAAGAATATGGCTTTGTTGAGTATGAAAAAACTGGAAGCCCAACTGCCCGAAAACTTCGTACGTATTCACCGGTCTTACATTGTAAATCTTCTGAAAATTGAAAAAATCGACCACCATGCCGTTTGGGTGAATGGAAAGAATTTACCCATTAGTACTACCTACAAAAACCAGTTGTTAGGACGTCTGAAGTTTTTAGAATAAGTTCTGATTCAGGAGAATTTAGATGGCTTCTGCATTATTGTTTCAGTTGCTCTATCTCCTTGATCAGGCATTCGAAACTTTCCGTTAACAGTACTATGGTTTCTTCTCTTTTTGACGGGGGAAAGAGTTCCATTTCTCTTTTAACCTTTGCCAAGTAATTGTCGAGTTTTTCCAAGTGCAAAGTTTTCAAATGCGGATGTATGCGGTGGTAGAGTTGCCTGAACTTCTCTTGATGATTTTGACGGAGAGCGTTTGCAAATTCATCCGGGTACCGATGAAATTCCTTTTGAAATAATTGGGTTGCCTGCCGGATTTTATCCGGGTTTTTCAAGTAGCTATTGATAAAATCCTGAAAAGACAAGTCTTGAAGTAGTGATGGCAAATGTGGATGAGAGTGAACTGGCGCTGGAGCAAAGTACTTTTCCAACAGGCGGGCCAATTCTTCCTGGGTGAATGGTTTTTCCAACAGGCCGTCCATACCTGCTTCTTTAACTTTCTCTAGGGAAACTTCCTGTACCAGCGCGGTTAAAGCAATGACCGGTACAGGCTTGTACCGCGGGATTTGCCGGATGTGGCGGGCTACTTCATATCCGTCCATACCGGGCATTTGAATATCCAGTAGTATCAGGTCAAAGTGCATTTCTTGTACTTTGGCCAAGGCTTCGGGACCGGAAGCTGCCACTTCCAATGCAATCTGCCATTCTTCAAAGTAGTTTTCTACTAAAAACCGGTTGTACTCCACATCTTCCACATAAAGTACGTGGAGGTCTCTGAATTTTTCAGCCGTAAAGGTTTGTGTCGAAAGGCTTTCCGGACGGGGTTTTTGTACTTGTAAATAGGGGAGGCTAAAGTAGAAAACCGTGTTGCCCGGTTGGCTTTTCACGGAGATTTTTCCTTGTTGCAATTCAATCAGTTTTTTTGAAATTGCCAGGCCCAAGCCTGTGCCTTCGTATTTTCGGTCAATGCCCGGGTCTTCTTGAACAAAGGGTTTGAAAATTTCCTGTAGGTTTTCCTGCCGTATGCCAATGCCCGAATCTTGCAAGGTAAAAGAGACCTGCACTTGTTCTTGGGTAAGAGAGTGTAACTCCCAATAAATGTTTACGGCTCCCTGATGGGTGAACTTGATGGCATTGCCGATCAGGTTGTGTAAGATTTGTGATAAACGCAGCGGGTCTCCTTGAAGGTAGATACCTTGCGACCGGGAAGGACGGTAGTTGAGTTGCAAACCTTTTTCTTCAGCCAAAGGCAAAAAGCCGTGATAGATATTTTCCATGAGTTCGTTCAGGCAAAATACCCGTTTTTCAAAGGTTAATTTTCCCGCTTCGATTTTTGAAAAGTCCAACACATCATTGATGAGTTGGCGAAGGCTTTCGGCCGAAAAGCGAAGGGCCTGAAGCAGTTCTGGTTTTGGGGAAGCTTCTTGCTTTTCTAACAAATGACTCATTCCAATAATGGCATTTAACGGAGTGCGGATTTCATGGCTGATCATGGATAGAAATTCCGTTTTGGCCTGACTGGCCTGTTCTGCCTCGCGGTGAGCGGTTTTGAGTTCGGCAATTTGCTGGTTGACCCGGTTGGTGAGCTTTTGAAAAGCCTTGGCCAGAATGCCGATTTCGTCTTTTCGCTGATGAGGAAGTGAAAAAGAGGGTTGTTGAGGGGTGAACTTCCTTACGGCCGTAGTGATGGAATGCAACGGACGAAAGAGGAAATAGGCGAAGACAAATGTAAGCAGGATACCTGCCATACAAATACTTAGGGTGATCCACAGGCTTTCGTTGCGTACGGCATTGATCCCGGATAGGATGGCAGTATACGGAGCCGCTACACTTACGGTCAAAAAACGCTTGTTACCGGTGTCCAGAAATACTTTTTGTACTTGTATTACCAACGAGTCATCACTGAAGGTTTCCTGTCGAAAGGCCGTGTCCGGTTTAAATAAACGGGCCATTTGCGGAAACTCATTTTGCAGGGTGAATGATTGTCCCAAATCAAAACCAAATGTTTTGGAAGGGTCGGGGTGAAGTAAGTAATCTCCTTTTTCATTGGTGAGATATACTTGTTGATTTTGCCCGGTGAGTTTTTGCAAATCCTGAAAGAAGGAGGAAAGATCCACATTGATAATGATGATACCGAATGTATTGCCTGATGGAGCAACAATGGGCGAAGCAACCCGGAAGGTAGGAATATGCGGTTCGCTGATGGTTTGGTATTCTTGGTTGAGATTGATATCCGACAGGTAAATTGCACCTGCCGGTAGCCGGGCCGTTTCCTGAAAATACGGCCGGTCGCCTTTTCTTTGGAGTTGTTCCGCTGGCGTTTGGGTAATCTGCTTGTTGAATTGCTCCAGACGTATGAGTTCCTTGCCTTGATTGGCCATTCCGATAAGTCGCACTTGGAAATATTGGGGGCGGCTTTCCAATAACGAGTGAAAAATAGCGGCCAATTGAGCCGACCATTCTTCTTGAGAAAGCCGTTGGTTGTTGACCAGCTCTTGTGCGGCAGGCGTATTGACCAGAAAACGGATATCATCTTTCAGGGCTTTGACAAAATCTGAGAGCCGGGTACTTACAATTTGAGACGTGTGAGTTAATCGTTGGTGAGAAGCCTTCAGCAAGGTTTGTTTGTGACCTTCGTATACCAAATATCCAGCTACCAAAGTGGTACTCAATACCAAAATGGAAAAAATCAATGTGACCTTGGCTGATAAGCTGAATTGAAACATGATTGGAAGTTAAGTGTCGCAGATACCCATGGAGAGCAATGTTACCTGACTTGATTTTAGACTACCAACCGCTAAAGAAAAAACAAAAAGCCGGCTATTCCTAGCCGGCCTTTTTAAATTTTTATGGAAAATGTCTTTACTGACGGTTTATACCATTACATCATTTTCACGGAGAGCATCGTTCAAAGAGGTTTTCTTGTCAGTGCTTTCTTTCCGTTTGCCGATGATCAAAGCACAGTTGACATCATAAGTACCTGCTTTGAATTTTTTAGGTAAGGTCCCCGGAATCACCACCGATCTTTCCGGTACATACCCTTTGTATTCTACGGGTTCGTCTCCGGTAACATCGATGATTTTAGAACTGGCTGTGATGGTCACGTTGGCTCCGATGACTGCTTCTTTGCCAATATGTGCTCCTTCCACAATGATGCATCTGGACCCGATAAAAGCCCCGTCTTCGATGATGACCGGAGCGGCTTGTACAGGCTCCAATACGCCTCCGATACCTACCCCACCACTCAAATGTACATCTTTGCCGATTTGAGCGCAGCTCCCTACGGTAGCCCAGGTATCCACCATGGTGCCGGAGTCTACATAAGCCCCGATATTGACATAGGAAGGCATCATAATTACCCCTTTGTTGACAAAAGAGCCATAGCGGGCAATTGCGTGAGGAACGACTCTTACCCCTAATTCATCGTAACCGCTCTTCAACGGAATTTTATCGTGAAATTCGAAGGGTCCTACCTTCACTACTTCCATTTTTTGCAATGGAAAGAATAAAATGACGGCTTTCTTCACCCATTCATTGACTTGCCAGCCATCTGCTACCGGTTCCGCTACCCGTAATTTCCCTTTGTCCAATTGTTCGATTACGTCTCTTATCGCTTCTACAGTAGCACTTTCATTCAACAATTCCCGGTTTTCCCAAGCTTGTTCGATAATTTGCTGTTGACTCATCTCTGATTATTTTTACTACGAATATTAAATTTATTGAACTTTAATTTGAGTTAGGTTTTGGTTTCCGTGTGTTTGCATGTGGGCTATCCTGTTAGCCGGAGTTTAGGATTCCCTTACCGGAAAAAAATGATTCAACGCACTAAGGCAATTGATCGGCATGAAAATTTTTTTAGCTTCCGTTTTAAAGCCCCTTAACGATACGCGAATGTACGAAAAGATTGGCTTATCCCTGAGTAAATCCTATGAGATTCACCTGATGGGTTATCCTGCCGAACTGCCTGTTCGGAAAGGAGTGTACGGATACCCCTTGCTCGACTTTGCTCAAGGTAGCCGGAAACGCTGGCAGGTGGGTTCCTTTTTATTAGCAAAACTAAAACAGGTAAAGCCGGACGTGTTGGTGATTCATGCAGTGGAGTTGTTACCCGTAGCTCTTTACTACCGGATGTTTCATAAAGTGCGCTTGATCTATGACGTACAGGAAAACTATTACCGGAACTTCTTGTATCAGTCCATTTATCCGAAAGGAATCAAGCATCTGATGGCCTGGGCCGTAAGAGGTTTGGAAACGCTCAGCCGCAATTGGGTGGATTATTATTGGCTTGCGGAGCGGTGTTATGCACGGGAGTTTACTTTTGGTAAAGGAAAACAATTGATTTTGGAAAATAAATCTGTGTTGGAAAGGCAGGGGCCTCATCTAAAAAGTAACTCCTTAAGTCCTCCCCTGCGCTTTGTGTTTACAGGTACTATCTCTACGGTGTATGGGGCCTGGGAAGCCGTAAATCTGGTAAAAAAATTGGTGGATTGCGGATTGTCTGCCGAACTTTTGATGATCGGTAAAGTTGTAGAAATACCCTTGGAAAAGGAGCTTCAAAAGCTGGAAAAGGCCTTTTCTTGGTTTCGTTTGGAAGGAGGAAGCCGGTTGGTGCCTCATACCCGGATTTTGGAAGCGTTGGAAGAAGCCGATGTGGCTTTGTTAAGTTATCAGCCAAATAAGAGTACCGCACAATGCATTCCCACCAAACTCTATGAATGCATTGCTTACCGCTTACCCATGATTATCCCTCAAAATCCCCTTTGGGAAAAGATTTGTGAGGAATATACTGCCGCACTGGCAATTGATTTTGTAAATTATAACCCGAAAGTGCTAATCGAGGAATTACTGACAAAAAAGTTCTATAATCGTGGTAACTTTGCAAAAGTTTTATGGAAAGAGGAAGAACACAAACTTCTTAGAATGATGGAACCGTTGGTGAACCAATAAGCTTGTTGTACCTCTTTTGATCATTAATCGTAAATCTATTGTCTAAAGCCCGGTGTCTGCTGCACGGTCAAAGTATTGTTTCCTATTTCAGAGGGGCATCACTTTGATTGAAGCATGTTGTACAGGGCTATCGGCCAATGACAACAAATACATACAATGAATTTTAGCCACTCGGAAGAGAATTATCTAAAAACTATATTTCACCTATCGGTCAATGAAGAACCGGTAGCGACCAATGCGATTGCGGAAGAGTTAAATACGCGACCGGCATCCGTAAGCGATATGTTGAAAAAGCTGGCCAATAAAGAAGCTATTCACTATATTAAATACCGTGGGGTGACTTTGACCGAGGAGGGGAAAGCCGCAGCTTTGTGGATTATCCGGAAGCATCGCTTATGGGAGGTGTTTTTATTGGAAAAATTGAAGTTCAACTGGGATGAAGTGCATGAAGTGGCCGAACAGTTGGAGCATATCAAATCCCGGAGAATGATTGAGCGATTGGACGAGTTTTTAGGCTTTCCTAAATACGATCCGCACGGTGACCCCATTCCGGATAATAGCGGGAATTTTACCGAAATGTCTGCCATGCAGCTTTCGGAAGCCTCCATTCAAGAAGATCATAAAGTGATTTCGGTCAGTGATAGCAGTTCGGAATTTTTGCAATACCTGGATAAAGTAGGGATCGGAATCGGAAGCCAGTTGAAGGTGTTGGATAAAATCGCTTTTGATGAGTCTTTGGAGGTTTCGATTAACAACCGGGAAAAACGCTTGCTTACGAAGAAAGTGGCGGAGAATATCTTGGTAGCGAAAAAAGAAGATGATTAACAGGATAGGTATCAGGGGGGCTGTAAACAAAAATCCGTAAATTTATTGAAGAGAATAGTTAAACATATTCTCAATACAAATCCCAAACATAAGAGTATGTTTAAAATTCGTATTTGGTAGCGAAAATTTCTAGTTTAGGGTTCTTAGGAAATCATTTTTGAGAAGAATAGTGGAATTATTTGACCGGGTGCCGGACCACGAAAAAAGGATGAATTGAGGTTCCTAAAATGGGAATTTGCAGTCCAAAAGATGAAATTTAAATATGCTCTAAAACAAATATACGATGAGTCTCGATATCAATTTATTACAACAAATATGTGACACGCCTGGGGCACCGGGTTTTGAAAAACGCATCCGTGAGCAAGTATTGGCAGAGGTGGAAAGATATGTGGACGAGTGCCGGGTCGATAACTTGGGAAATATCATTACCGTCAAAAAAGGGAAAAACAACCCCGAAGGAAAGAAAATCATGCTGGCGGCTCATATGGATGAGATCGGCTTTATGGTGACGCATATTGACGAACAGGGATTTCTTCGTTTTCATACCTTGGGTGGTTTTGACCCCAAAACCCTGACGTCCATGCGGGTGATTGTGCATGGAAAAAAAGATCTGGTAGGGGTGATGGGTTGCAAACCTATTCATGTGATGAGTCCGGAAGAACGGGGTAAACAACTCAAAATTCAGGATTATTACATAGATCTGGGTTTAAAGAAGGAAGAAGTAGAAAAATATATTTCCATAGGAAATCCGGTTACCCGGATGCAAGAGTTTATCCAAATTGGTGAGATGGTCAATGGTAAGTCCTTGGATAATCGCTTGTCGGTGTATATCCTTTTGGAAGTGCTAAAACAATTGAAGGATTTCCCATACGATGTGTACGGAGTATTTACCGTTCAGGAAGAAGTGGGAATCCGGGGAGCCGGTGTGGCTTCGCATGCCATCAATCCGGACTTCGGAATCGCCATTGATGTGACCATCGCTAACGATACCCCCGGGGCGCAAGGGCACGAACAAGTGACGCGTTTGGGTGAAGGGACAGCCATTAAGATTTTTGATGCAGGCACGATTTGCGACTATCGTATGGTGGCTTTTATGAAAGAAGTGGCTACGGAGAAAGAAATTGACTGGCAGGTAGAAATATTGACAGCCGGAGGAACCGACACTGCCGGCATTCAACGGATGGGTAAAAACGGAGCCATTGCCGGGGCGGTTTCTATTCCTTTGCGCTATGTACATCAGGTGACCGAGATGGCCCACCAAAATGATATCCAGGCTTCCATTGATTTGCTTGTGGCTTCAGTGAGTACTCTGGACCAATACGATTGGAAGCATTAGGTTTATACTATAGGTGGGTGGTGCTTTGAAGCGTACCACCCACTTATTTTTTTGACCGGTTTTCTACCGGTAATGATTATTTACTGATATGTTCATACAATGCCCTGCGAGGACCTGAAGGAGTAAATACGGCACGCATCCTTTCTTTCTGTCCTTTTGTAAACATATACATGGCCTGATCGTCTACATAATCCATGAAATTCATAAATAGATCATGGCTACCACAAGACGACTGAGGATGAACAGGTGAACCGTTATATTGTGAGTATGCAGAAGGAGTGTCTTCTACAAAATCACCGGCTTCGCAATCATTATTTTTGCCAAAAATATGCAAAAGGTTAAGCCAGTGGCCTATTTCGTGGGTAGCGGTTCTTCCCCTCTGATGCGATTCGTTCAAGGGGGGAAGCGTACCGAAGGCCCTTGGGTCGATGATGACTCCGTCTGTTCTGGGGTCTCCACCTGGAAAACTGGCATACCCGGGCAGTCCTAAATTGCCATGCCGGTTGGATAAGTCGGCCACCCATATGTTCAGGTATTTGTCAGGAGGCCAGGCATCCTGACCTCCTTTTTCTGTGAAGAAAAGTTTTAAATCCTCAACGGCTGTATTTTCATTCTCCTTAAAGCCTTCCCATCCGGTGATTTCTCCCTCACTTCTAAGGATACCCGTGGTAGGTTTGCCCTTGGGGTCTGTAGTGGCCAACCGGAATTCAATGCCTACATCCGCTACCAAATGCTTGAACTCTTCGGGAGTGTTCACATGGTCAGGGTTTTTCTTCCGAAAATCCTGATTGAGTACCGCTATTTGTGAATGGATCTTTTCATCGCTTACATCAATAGGGGCCGGAGTATACCTGAGGACATGTACTACCACTGGTATAACTATTATTTCATCTTCTTCAATAATATCCAGCTCTTCACTGGGATCATTGCATGACATACATAGTAGAAAGAGGCTTAATAGACCTAGGACTTTATTCATTGGTAGCAATTGTTACCATTAATGCCAACCCTTTATAACCTACCAGGATAACTTTGTTTTCGCTGATAAAGCAAACGTCTTTCCAGCCTCCGATCACTTCTTCGTGGGCCAGCTTTTCCCAGGTACTACCTCCGTCAAACGACAGTAGGGCAAACTCCGGATCGCTGAGGTTATTCGATTTATTGGCTCCCACAATACATAGCGTGTTACCCAACCAATCTATACTGATGAGTTTGTTATCAAATTCCGTTGTGACTTTGGACCAACTGACTCCTTTATCCAAGGTTTTAAATAACTCTCCTTTCTCTGTGCTGGCATTGGTTTGCCCATTGTTTCCTATGGCAAAGCCTTCATTTCCTTTTATGACAAGGTCCGTGATCATTACTTTGGAAGAGAGCGAAAGGCCGGTCCAGTTTTCGCCTCCATCCGTACTTTTTAAAATTTGTCCGTTATCATAAGTTCCTCCGGACAACAATACCGTGTTGTTCTCTGCGAAGGTGATGGTATTTAAGGGGTTATCTTGTAGCAGGGTAATTGGGTCTACTTCCACAGGAGCCCAGTTTAGTCCACCGTCAGTACTTCGAATGATAATACCCACGCTGTTAACAGAACCTACCACATAGCCTGTGTTCTCATCTTGGAACCGGATGTCGGCCATATAAAAATCATTCTCGAATGCATCTAACTTGTTCCAAGTACTACCACCGTTCTCACTTCTCAATAGGTACCCTTTATTGGTGCTTGCCATGATGATGTTTTTGTCGATCAACGCCACACCTGTAATATAGAATCCATCCTCGGCAAATACCTTTTCCCAGGAGTTCCCCCCGTCTGTCGTTTTTAATAGAAAAGCCTTTTCTTCAGGGTATGCCTCTCCTCCGGCCATAAATCCGGTTTGCTCGTCAATAAATTGTACGGCTCTTACTTGCTGCTCGATGGAGGTTGCTAATTTGGTGATAGTGAGTTCTCTTTTCGGATTCCCATCATCATCCGGTTTAGGCTTATCAGGCTTCGGGTTGACGGTTTGATTGTCATCGTCCGAGCAGCTGAAAAATACAGCACAAAATACCCATAAAATTAATGTTACTTTTTTCATACCTGTTAAGTTCAATTGCAAGTGTGTTGGTTAAAAGTGATTGTTTTATTACAGCTTAAAATTACGGTATTGGAGTCGATATGTTATGATTTATAAAGATTTTTTGAAATTTAATTTTGCGTATTTTTACTTAGTATTTATTTTATTCTTATTTGGAGTGTAAAACTAGAATTTATAAGTAACTTGTTTCTATTGTATTAAGTTGTCCAAAGGGTTTTTACTTGCGAAAGTTGCAAAGCCTGCTTTTTTTAAGAAACCGGCTCTCGAATCGCTGACATGAGGGTAATTCATTGTCTCAATAATTTCTTCTTTAAACCCTTCTCTGGGATAGTGTGTATGCACCTTGTGGAGTAGCGTGTTGGGAATGGTATGGTACCGGCTGCCTAATACATCCATCACCGCTCCCCCTCCTAACAGGTAACTTTCGGTGCCGTAGACCTCTTTGTCAATTTCCGGATTGAGGTGTGCGCTGATAACGGTAAACAATTGCCGGGTTCTTTGAGGAGACCAATGATGCTCAAGCGCCAAGGACTCTGAGAATTTTGCCCCTTCGATGGTAAAACAACAATGGCAGAGATTCTTGTTATGATCCTCGGTCAAGCCTAAGTCATGAAGAATACTCCCCACAAACAATAGTTCGTCATCCACCTGCGGAAGGCCATCCACCTGCCTGAGTAGTTGGGCAAAGAAATAGGTGCGGAAACAATGATTGAGTAATACCGGAGAGCATGTTTCCCGGGCAATCGAAAGAGCTTCTTGGACGATCTGAGAGTCCGGAATAGTAACTTCATCCAAATCTGACATTGAGAGTTGTTGTTTGGAAAGACCCATTTTATAAGACCAATAGCTCCACTTGTCTTTCAACTGGGCTTTGATCAGCATTTTAAGGATGGTTACTTTTTCCTTGAGGTTTAAATTACCTTGGCTTTCCATGCTCCACTCATAGGAACCGATGGGTTGTTGTTTCATCTTGTTTTTATAAATATTGATTGGAAATAACAAAACTAAAGCAACAGGGATAGGCTTATTTTACCAAATCAAGCAATCATTGGTAATATTCAATCCATTTGGCGGAAACGGGAAGGCAATACTCCGGTTTGTTTTTTGAAGAACTTACAGAAGTACGATTGGTCTTCGAATCCCAGTCGAAAAGCCACGTTTCCGATGGGTAAATCCGATTGCTTGAGTAAGACTTTGGCTTCCAAGGTTAAGGCATCAAAAAGCCACTCGCTGGCAGTTTTTCCGGTACTTTGTTTTACACTTTTATTGAGGTGATTGGAGGAAACAAAAAGCTTTTCAGCATAAAACTTTAGGGATTGTTCTTTTGTGACATGGGCGAACAACAGCTCTTTAAACTGTTCGGTCAATTGTACCGGCCGGCTCAGTTTGGGCGATTCTTTGGAGGAGGGGAGGGATTTTTTGATTTCCAGGAGTAAGGTTTGTAAATAGGTCCGGATTAATTGCGGGTTATTGTCTGAATGAAAAATTTCATAGAGTCTTTCATAAATATTTTGCATGGCTTTTAAAGCGGTATTTTTAGGGGTTAAGGGCCGGTGGTGGGTAAATTTATTGATCAATTGGAGGTCGCGGATAATCCGGGTCGTGTGATAGGAATCACTCAGGAAATTGTAGGTAAAGTGGCAGTAAAAGCCGCTTATATCTTCCGAAAAAGCTTCTACGGTGGCGATGTGGTTTTCCAACCAAAGGTGTGTTTGATTTTCCTTTACGGGGATTTTATTGAGGTTGCACCCTCTATGAATACTGCCTTGGGTGATAAACAGAATTTCAGTTACCGGCCTCCGATAAAAGGGAATGGGCAGATTCATAGATTCCCGGAAGTCTTCGAACTTAGCAATCAAAAAGTCTTCATAGTTATTTTTGAACACCTTATGAACCGCTTGGTTTTGTTCAAAGAAATGGGTTTTGAATTCTGTAGTGGAAAATTTAGGAACATCGAGTGGTTTATCTTTGAACATAAGTTGGGGTATCAGTAAAACAGGAACGGTCACTTGTGCTGACGATAACAAGGCCAGTGGTTGAGTGAGGTTTGACCGAAATTTGAATAGTAGTACTCTATAGGATTTGTTAAAATCCTATAGAGTACTACTTAAATTTATCCATCTCTGTTGCATGGAAACCTGACTTATACATAATTTTGCTGCTCGATGAGTTGCTGACGATAGAGGTTGAAAATTCTGGATTTGGAAACAAAGCCGATGTATTTTTCATCTTTGAGTACAGGAAGGTTCCAGGCCTGAGTAGTTTCAAATTTCCGCATGACACTTTCCATATTTTCCCCGAATTCTACCAGGGCAGGGGGTGTTTCCATGATTTTACTGATCTTGATAGATTGTTGTTTTTTCTCATCAAACATAATCTCCCGCACATCGTCCAACAGTACGATGCCCACCAGCTTTTCTTCGTCATCCACTACCGGGAAAATATTTCTTCTGCTGACACTGATGAGTTGAACCAAGTCTTTGAGCATGGCATCCTGGTGGATGGTTTTAAAGTCTTTTTCGATGAGGCGGTTAATCTTCAAGTTGGTCAGTACCTTGCGGTCATGGTCGTGTTTGTCCAAGTATTCGCCCATTTCCACCAATTCCCGGATGTAGATAGAGTGCGGGTTAAAATAGTACACGGTGGTAAAGGCGATGGCTGAGACAATCATCAGAGGAACAAAGAGGATATAGCCACCGGTAATTTCGGCAATCAAGAAGATAGCCGTCAATGGAGCGTACTGCACCCCGCACATCACCCCGCACATTCCCACCAGGATAAAGTTGATTTCGGAAATTTGGCCGATTCCGGTGAGGTTTATCAAACGGGCTACGGCAAAGCCTGTCAGGCCACCTAAGAACATGGAAGGGGCAAAGGTACCTCCGCTACCTCCGCTACCGATGGTGATGGCGGAGGCAATGGCTTTGACCAGAATGACAATGATGGTGTAAATCAGGAATAACCAACCGATATCAAATTGTTCGAAAAGCTCACTCCGTACCAATAGTTCGTGCTCGTTGCCATTGAGTAAGGCGATGATCATGGAATAGCCTTCCCCATATACAGGAGGGCAAATAAAAATTAGTAAGGTCAAGACTACGCCCCCGATCAACGCCCGGTAGTAACTGTTGTGGACTCTTGAAAGTTGATGCTCTATCCATTTGAGCATCACCGAGTAATAGACTGCCGTAAATCCGCAGATGATTCCCAACAAAATGTACCAAGGAGTATCCGAAGCGCTAAAGCTATCGACCAACTTAAAAGAAAACAGAAGGTCGTCTCCTAATAATAAAATTGATACCAGCGTGGCCGCCACCGAAGAGATCAGCAAAGGAACCAAGTTGGCTACGGTTACATCTACCAGAATGACTTCCAGGGCAAAAATGAGCCCGGCGATAGGTGCGTTAAAGATGGCTGAAATCACCCCGGCGGTACCACAGCCGATCAATAATGTACGGAGCTTGTAGTTGAGGTTAAGGTACCGGCCCACATTAGAACCGATGGCAGAGCCTGTCAAGACTATGGGAGATTCCAAACCGGCCGATCCTCCAAAACCTACGGTGATGGCGCTGGTGATCATCCGGGAGTACATTTTGCTTTGCGCAATAAAACTGGACTTTTTGGAAATGGAATACAAAATATCCGTAATGCCATGCCCCAGTTTGTCTCTATAAAGGATCTTGGCGAGAAAGATTGTCAGTAGTAAGCCTACCAGTGGATAGATGAGTTGAATATAGTTTTCATCGTAAGCGTCAGAAGTAAAGCGGTCGTGAATAGTATGTACGGCTGCTTTCAGAGTTACCGCTGCCAGACCGGAAATAATCCCTACGACAGCGCTGACAATCAATAAAAAGTTTCGGTCAGAAATATAGAGTTTGCGCCAGGCGAGTATGCGGTTGGTATCAACATTTGATTTCATTGGTTCATCTTGCTTCCGAATTGGGCGTAAAAATACTAAGTGATGTGCGAAGAAGGATAATATTTGACCATTATCCTAACGATTTTCTTAATACCTTCTTCAAAGTGATTTATTTCATTCTTGCCCGTTTGATCAAATAGGCTTGTAAAATTTGATCGATATCGTGTTGGATATCCACTTCGATAAAATCGATCTTAAATTGTCCGCATTTATATTTGATTTCCTGAAACCGCTGATGGATTTTTTTCTGGTAGTATTCTTTGACTTGTGCGGGTTGTGCTTTTTCTTTTTGCCCCGTTTCCAAATCGATAAAGACAGTAGGGCGTTCCGGAAAGTCAAAATCCAATTCCGTTTTTTTATCATATACATGAAAAAGCAAGACTTCGTGGTTGTTGTGTTTCAGGTGTTGCAAAGCACTGAACATCTCTTTGTGATGGGTCTCATTTTCCATCATATCGCTGAAAATAATGACCAGGGAGCGTTTGTGGATGCGTTGGGCTACTTCATGAATAACATCAGCCACCGCTGTTTTTTGCTGTTGAGGCTTGGCATTCACCATGTTTTGTAAGGTGACAAATAAATTGCGTACATGAGAACCCGTGGAACGAACTTGTGAGATGTCTTCGATTTTATCTGAAAAACTGCATAAGCCTACCGCATCTCTTTGCTTTTGAAGCATAAAAGCCAGACAAGCGGAGGCCATAATGCTAAAGTGGATTTTTCCCTGGGTTGCCGCAGGGTAGTACATGGATGAAGAGGTGTCCACCAGAATCATGCAGCGGAGGTTGGTTTCTTCCTCGTAGCGTTTAGTATACAGGCGGTCTGTCTTGGCGTACACTTTCCAGTCGATATGGCGGGTGCTTTCCCCGGTATTGTAGAGGTTGTGCTCGGCAAACTCCACTGAGAATCCATGGTAGGGAGATTTGTGTAAACCGGTGATAAACCCCTCCACCATTTGGCGGGCCAGAAGTTCCAGTTTGCCATATTTTTTTATCAAATCAAAATCCATAGAGGAAAGATAGGAAATTTGAGTGAAAAGCGTGTAGCAACAGGAGAATTAGCTGTGTTCTCCCGTTGCCGGTACTGGTATCTTCCGCTCTTGTATGCGAAAGCGCACAGGCAAAAAGTAAAATTAAGCAGAACAGGTACTGATCCAGCCATTTTGACTTTCTACCTTTTTTCTCCTATACAAATTGTTGTTTGTTAAAACATATTTATAGGGCAAACACTAAAAGTGCTCTTTCAAAAAGGCATGGGTAAAGCCCTTTCTCTTGGCCAGTTGAAGCAAGGATTTGCCCGAATCTTTATTGGGTTTAGCTCCGTAAAGAACCCGGTAAATTACCTGTTTGTTGGTCCAACCGGCCTGAATATAAATATCTTTTAAGCCCATGGTCATCGCTTCTTTGCCTATTTTTATAGCACTTTCTTTTTTGCTAAATGAGCCCAGTTGTACTCCAAAGCCCGAAGGTTTCATCAAATAACCGTGTACATTGTAGGTATTCACCGGTTTCCAGGGAGTGGCTGTTTTTACCGCAACCGTGGCAGAAGGCAGTTTCTTTTGAGGGGGCTTTGCTACCGGAGTCTTTTGCTTTTTGACAATATCTTTCTTTTGCTTCTTCGGCTTAGAAGCAACAGGCTTAGCTTTTTCCTCCTCTTTTTTCACTACGATGGTTTGTACATCGTCTTTTTTCTTGGACGTATTTCCTTTGGCCGTTTTGTCCTTTGTGTCGTCATTGGTAGTCATCTTACCGTCTTTTCCTACCCGGAGCAGTTCCAGTTTTACTTCTGCGACCCCGTCTTTTACCATGTCCAGTTTCAAGGCTGCGGCTTTGGAAACGTCTACAATGCGCTCGGACGTGAAGGGTCCCCGGTCGTTGATTCTTAAGGTGACCCATTTGCCGTTTTTCAGGTTGGTGACTTTAACGATGCTGTTAAAGGGGATTTTAGGGTGTGCAGCCGTCATGGCATACATGTTAAATTTTTCCCCGCTGGCTGTCTTTTTCCCATGGAATTTTTTAGAGTAATAAGAAGCCAATCCAACTTGTGAATATCCTTTTTTGAGGTGTTTCTGGGCCATAGCAGGCGCTACAAGCAGGAGTAAAAGAATAGAGATTAAAAAGTATTTACTACGCATACTGTTGTTAGGGTTTGTCTTCATAACTCACAAATTTAGAAAGCTTCGGGTATTGTAAAAGATAGTCACAATAAATTTTATTTACTAAGCTGGTAAGGTTTAATAAAAGCATCAATTTGTTTTTCTCTGAAATATTCTTTGGTGGCTTGTGCATCTTTGCGCCCGGAGAAGTTGCCAACCATCACTTTGTAAATGGTTTGTGTCCCGTGCCATTGGGCCTGGATAAAGAAAGGTTGCTGTACCTGATGGTGCTGTCGGCCGCGTTCCAAGGCTTTGTCTAACAAAGAAAAAGAACCGATTTGTACCCCGTATCCTGCCGGTTGAATGGACTGCCCTTGAAGGGTATAAATTCCCGGAGCTGCAAAGCTGCCCGTGTCAGCCTGAGGTTTTGAGCGTGGAAGAGCAGGCTTGGCGGGTTCCTTGCCCTTGCTGATAATTTCCAGACGGATACGGGTATGGGTTTTCCCCAGCATACCCAGGCGCTTGGCAGCCCCATAGCTCATGTCCATGATACGGGTGTTGGTATACGGCCGGTCGTTAATGCGTAGCAGGGCCTGTTTTCCGTTTTCCAAATTGGTGATTCTTACCAGATAATTAAATGGAATATACTGGTGGGCAGCTGTCAATGCATGCATATCGTACTTTTCTCCGCTACGGGTGATCACGCCTTTCCGGTCGTCCGGATAATAGGAAGCCGTACCTGTTTGTACAAAGCCCACCTTATCGATAACTTGTGCCGGAGATTTGTGATAAAGAAGCACAGAGACTATTGTTATTATGAAATAAACCCTTATCATTGTGTAAAGTTTGGTAAAAAACATGGTGATAAGAATAATATATTACCGACTTTTTAAAAAAGTTTTAAGTATTAGGGTTTGATTTTTCTTTAATATTTTACTTCTTTACATTAGAAGGAATTTTTTTCTAAAATTGAAAATAATTTTTTATTAATCTAATAATTGTTATTAGTTTTACGGTTGTTAAATTAACTTTTTAAGACAGTGGACGAGAATAAAGCAGGAAAAGAAGAAATCTACTCAAAAAGAGTAAGAGCAGGAAAAAGAACGTACTTCTTCGATGTGAAAGCTACTCGCTCTAATGATTACTATCTGACCATTACAGAAAGTAAGAAGAGGTACAAGGATGACGGATTTTATTACGAAAAACACAAAATCTTCTTATACAAAGAGGATTTCAACAAATTCGTAAGTGCTTTGACTGAGTGCGTAGACCATGTCAAAGAAGAACTTTTGCCTGATTTTGACTATGCCCAGTTGGATCACAAAAGCGATTTGGATGATGAATTAAGCTGGGACTAAAAATGATTTAGCTTTTATAGGAAGCTCTTGTACTTGTACAAGAGCTTTTTTTGTACTTTAGAAAACCCGTTTCGGAAAATGAAACAGGGCAACTCCTATATACCCCATTCCTAACCGGGCTATCGCTGCTAATTACCATACTCTATGAATAAACTGCCAAGTAGCAATACGCTTCTGTTTCTGGGCTTCCTGTTAGCCTTTTTGATAGGCTTTATTGTGATGGCCCGGGAGTTTTCGGATATTTTTTCCTACTTACTGATTGCCATGGTTTTGTCGGCGGTGCTGCGAACTCCTACAAATTACCTCTCTCAGTTACAATTTTATGGATTCCGGGTGCCGCGTACCTTGGCGATCCTGGTTTCTTTTATGATTCTGTTTGGGTTGGTAGCTTTATTTATCTACCTGTTTGTCCCTTTGGTGTCGACTCAAATTCAGGTGATCTCCGGGATAGATTATGAAAATTTTGTGCAAAATTCACTGACCCCTCTCGATGGGGTGGAAGATTTTTTGATCAAATATGAACTGGTACCCAGTGAGGACAAAGGCTTTTTGAGGAAAGGGGTACTGAACAAATTTAAAGAACTGGTAGGAGAGCTGGATGTGACCCGTTTGATTAATGATTTGCTCACCTTTACCGGGAATTTCTTTATCGGCTTTTTGGCGGTTCTTTTTATTACGTTTTTCTTTTTGTATGAAAAAGGTGCTTTCCGGAAATACTTTATTTCTCTGATTCCGAATAATTATTTTGAAGTGTCGATTGCGGCCTTGAGCAAAACCGAAAAACTGTTGTCAAACTATCTTTTGGGGCTATTGCTGCAAATGATCTCCATCTTTTCGATTGTTTCTTTTGGGCTTTTGGTCGTGGGAGTCGATTATGCCGTGACCATTGGCGTGTTTGCTGCGGTGGCCAACCTGATTCCCTTTTTAGGACCGGTCTTGGGCGCTATTTTCGGTTTGATCGTAGGGCTTTCGACCAATGCCGGTTTGGCCGTGCAGCAAGACTATTTGATTCTCGTGGTCAAAATCCTTTCGGTATTCGGAGTGGTGCAGTTTACCGACAATATCTTTTTGCAACCTATTATCTTTTCGAAGAGTGTTAAAGCCCATCCACTCGTAATATTCCTGATCGTATTTGTGGGGGCTAATCTAGGAAAAGCTGTGGGGATGATTCTGGCAATACCCACCTTTACCATTCTCAAGGTGGTTTTCGGGGAGTTTTATAAAGGATATAAGCAATATCAAGTCTTCCGGAAATGATCTCAAAAAAAGAACGGACAAGGCTTCAAACCTCGTCCGTTCTTTTTTGATTTTTCAGTCTAAATGGCTTATTCGTTATTAATATCCATCAATTTGTATTTGGGAGAAATCTTAAACGGGAATTTTAACTCTTTCGCCTGAAGACCTACCCTGTTAAAGTCCAAAGCCATTCTGGTGTCTTTCTTTTGCGAGTCATTATACCTTACACTGGCTTTGCAAAGGAATGGAAATATTTGTCCTTCTACCTCCTGAAACTTCTCATAGTTGATTTCTAATTGAGCATTGCTCTTTTTTTCTTCCGCTTTCAGGATCTGTAATTTATTATAGGTTCTGTTGACGGATACTTCCGTTTTATAATCCCCTTTGTTGTTTTTGATGATAAAAAAATCATTGTTTTTCTGGCTTCTCCGGGTATTGATTTCCATCGGCATATTGCCAATCAATATGGCCTGAATCATTTCAAACTGCGTTTGAAAATTTAAACGTTGATAGATGCCATCATAGTCGTATTTATAATATTCCTTGTTCAAGCGGTCGATGACAAATACGGAGTCGCGTGAAATCAAAGCGCGAGCTCCTTCTATTCCCGTACCGGAGCGCAGGGAAATCCAAATCAAGCTATCTTTTTTTACACGGATATCGGCAGTTGCTTTAATATCGTCTGTGCCATCGCCAAAGGTAAGTTTGGCCCGGGCGGTTAAGTATTCAAATTGTAAGTCTTCAATTTTAAGTTCGTTGGATTTTTTCCGGGGAGTGGGCGTATTTCCGGTCGTCAGTTGTTTTTTACAGGCTGTCATTCCAAACAAACTGGAAATCAGTAGTATGAAGATAAATCGTTTCAAAAGCTTTCTAAATTTTATAGATTGAAGTTTTACTAAATCATTTTCTACATCCCTCTTGCTACAGCTAACAGACCGGCATTGTATGTCTTGCCGTTAAGGTCAATTCTTTGTCTTGTGGGCGTGAAGAGAAAGGTTAAACATACTCTTAGCCTGATTAAAAAACAAGATAGGAAGAAGTTTTAATTCGTGAAAATTATTTCCGGGGCTTCTTTGTCAGGTATTTTACACCCATCAACCCATGGAAAAAGAGGAGGAAACGGCTGGTGGATTAGAAAAAATAAGAAGTGTTTCACGAGAGCATTTGCTAAAAATTCCCGCCTGCCCAATACAAGACAGGCGGGAGTATTTTGTACAATATTGAAAGGTCTACAAACTGGCTAATTGCTCTCTCAATGCTTGCAATTTTGCTTCAGCATCGGCTTGTTTTTGCTTTTCATTGGCTACTACCTGTTCCGGAGCGTTGTTGACAAAGCGCTCATTGCCCAATTTCTTATTTACTCCTTTCAGGAAGCCCTCCGTATAAGCAATTTCTTTTTCGATTTTTTCCTTTTCTTTTTCAACGTCCAATTCTCCTTCCACAGGAATAAAGTACTCATCTCCTTTGTGGACAAAGCTTATGGCTTTTTCCAACTGAGTGTCGGTATAGTGGATTCCGGAAATATTGGCCAGTTTTTGAATCACCGGAGCAAACGTCTCGTAAAGGGCTTGGTTCTCTGTTTTGATATGCAGTTCCAAGGCTGTTTTCGGAGATATTTGTTTGGCATTACGGGTATTCCGGATATTAGATATCACAAAGAAAATTACTTCCGCCTCATTCAAAAGTTGCTGATCCACGGCATTTGCCACAGGATAATCGGCAATAATCAGCGCATCTTTTTCTTCTCTTTTTTGAATATGCTGATAAATTTCTTCACTGATAAATGGCATAAACGGATGCAACACTTTCATCAGTTTTTCAAAGAACTGAATGGTTGATTGGTAAGTGTAGCTGTCTACCGGCTGCTCAAACTTTGGCTTGACCATTTCCAAATACCAAGAACAGAAATCTTCCCATACCAATTTGTACAGGCTCATTAAGGCATCCGAGATGCGGTATTTTTCATAGTGTGCTTCAATCTCTTCGAAAGCCTGGTTGAATTTGGCTTCAAACCAATCCACAGCGACTTTATTCACAGAGGTATCCAACGATGCGTCTACTTCCCAGCCTTGTACCAAACGGAAAGCATTCCAGATCTTATTGGCAAAATTTCTTCCCTGAGTACAGAGCTTGATGTCGAATAGCAAATCGTTACCGGCCGGAGAAGAAAACAACATTCCGGTGCGGACACCATCTGCACCGTATTCCTTGATCAGATCCAGAGGATCGGGAGAATTGCCTAAGGACTTGGACATTTTTTGGCCTTTTTTGTCCCTTACAATTCCGGTCAGGTATACGTTTTTGAACGGGAAATTTCCTTTGTATTCATATCCGGCAATGATCATCCGGGCCACCCAGAAAAACAAAATTTCGGGAGCTGTTACCAAGTCAGAAGTCGGGTAGTAATAGTTAATATCTTCGTTGTCCGGATCGGTCAGGCCGTCAAAGACGGAAATAGGCCATAACCAGGAAGAGAACCAAGTATCCAATACATCTTCATCTTGTTTCAGTTGTTCTAAGCTGATACCAGGGATTTTTTCCTGAGCCAACTTTAAGGCTTCTTCCGGAGTTTCGGCTACTACATACTCCCCGTTAGGCAGGTAGAAAGCCGGAATACGCTGCCCCCACCACAGTTGTCGTGAAATACACCAGTCTTTCACGTTTTCCATCCAGTGGCGGTACATATTTTTGAATTTAGGCGGATGAAACTGGATGGTGTCATTCATCACGTTTTCCAATGCAGGCTTGGCCAGGTCTTCCATCTTCACAAACCATTGTAAAGAAAGCTTAGGCTCTATCACAGCACTGGTTCTTTCCGAATAGCCCACTTTATTCACCATTTCCTCCACTTTCACCAATTGTCCCATCTCTTCCAGGTCTTTGACAATGGCTTTTCTTACGGCAAAGCGGTCGATGCCTACAAAGTGCTGTGCTTTTTCATTGAGTTTGCCATTGTCATCAATGATATCAATGACCTCCAGGTTGTGACGCAAGCCGATTTCATAGTCATTTAAGTCGTGTGCCGGAGTGATTTTCAAGCATCCTGTACCATATTCAGGATCTACATACTCATCGGCAATGACCGGGACGGCACGGTTCACCATCGGGATGATGACTTTTTTGCCGATCAACTTTTTGAAGCGTTCGTCTTCCGGGTGTACACAGACCGCTGTATCTGCCAGAATCGTTTCCGGCCGGGTAGTGGCTATGGTGACCCACTCATCTTCAGTGCCCTCTACTTTATATTTTACATAAAACAATTTGGAGTTAACCTCTTTGTAAATCACCTCTTCGTCCGAAAGGGCCGTTTTTCCTTGTGGGTCCCAGTTGACCATACGGATGCCCCGGTAGATATATCCTTTTTGATACAGGTCTACAAACACCTTGATCACAGACTGAGAGAGACTTTCTTCCATGGTAAAGCGGGTGCGGTCCCAATCGCAAGACGCCCCCAACTTTTTCAACTGTTCCAAAATAATTCCCCCGTACTTTTCTTTCCATTCCCAGGCATATTCCAAAAACTCTTCACGAGAAAGGTCTTTTTTCTCCATGCCTTTTTCCTTGAGCATTGCCACTACTTTGGCTTCGGTAGCGATGGAGGCATGGTCGGTGCCCGGCACCCAACAAGCTTCTTTCCCTTTCATCCGCTGTCTTCTCACCAATACATCCTGAATGGTATTGTTCAGCATATGTCCCATATGCAAAACACCTGTCACGTTGGGAGGAGGAATGACCACCGTGAAGGGTTCTTTGTCCGGGTTGGGTTTTGAGGCAAAGAATTTATGATCCAGCCAGTATTGATACCACTTGTCTTCTACTTCTTTGGGGTTATATGTTTTGTTTAGCTCCATTTCATTAAATTTTTCGAAGTACAAAAGTATTAAAAAATGTATTCAGATGGTCAATTTGGACTCAAGGAACTCAGGTTTTGCCTATAAGTTTGTCTGAAAAAAGAAATTTTTGAAGAAGAATGTCCGGTGAGACTGCCCGGGTTTACACCGAATCAGAATGCCGTATAGTCGAATTTTAAAGGAATTTTAGGGGAAGAATTTTGATTATCAAGTATTTATCTTTTTTTTGCCAATTGATAAAAATCATGTAGGCATCCGGCTAAAAGTAAATATTAACTACCATTGGGTATCTATTAAAATAGGTGCTTTTTAATCTGTGATGATAGATCTGAAGATTTCCTTATTTCAAATAAATTGAAACAGAGGGAAATATGCATATGTCTACCGATATAGATACCCCCAATCAGTCCTTTTACAAAAATTCGTATTGAAGAGAATGAATAGAGATTTACCCCTGGTTGAACTGGGTGTCTTGTTGGATTACCGGAACAAAGCCGGTAGTTACTATTGTAAATATGAATTACTAGAAGCAAATATACTACGGATCACGCATTCCGGAGTACCCACAATTGAAGACATCAAAATCGTTCTCACAGCTTTTGAATCCCAATGTGAGAGGATGCAGGTCGAAGCCTCCAACCCCATGTATATCTTGTTGGATGCGACCCATCTTACCAATGCGGATTTTATTACCCGTAAGTTTTATTCACAAAAAGTTGCCGGTTATTTTTCAAAAAAGATCATCCGTTATGCGAGCATTATCGCGGCCAACCAAGTGGTGGCTACTATCAGCAAACTTGCGGCTAAAAAATACTCCAGTATCAAATTGAGTTACCATGATACATATGAGGAGGCTATCGAAAAAATCAGACAATGTAAAGCCTTGGATGAGGGATTAGCTGAAAAAACAGACGAAAGAGGGCACTCGATCTATCATGCGAATTGGGTTCACCGGGAGTATATCTATATCCATCATAAGAGGGTGTCTTTGGTCAGTAAACCGGAGTGGAATATCGGCCGGGAAAAAGATCCCTATCAGCTCAGGTTATATTTGATTGGCAAAGACTTGTTGTTGGTCAAAACGGTGGGGAGTCCGGAAATAGAACAGATTGAAGAAGTGGTAAAAAAACTCTGGGCTGTAATCCGTTATTCCAAGCAAGTGCAATTGGGCTTAATTGCAGATTATTCCCAACGGGGTTATTTGAAAAAATCGGCTTTGAAGCAGGCTTCCGATTATGATAAGGCACTGAGGAAATACTGGTCTAAAATATATTTTATTCTAAATGATACGGCCAAAATCGCATTTAAGACGTTTGATCAGTTCAAACCTGGGTTTACGGAAAATATTCGTATGGCTTCGGGAATTTCAGATGCCTTGACGAAGTATCATACAGAAGGGAAAGGTGACTCTTTTTTACACAACGAAGCGAAACCAGAAGCTTTTGTGGCTAATGTGAATCAGAAGGGCTTAAAAAATAAGTCGAAAGATGAGTTGATTGCCATCATCGAAGATTTACAATCCTTGAATGCCAACCAAAACCAACTGATACAAGCGCGAAATCAGGAATTATTTGAAACCATTGCGCAGATTTCCTGGGACAATACCTACAATTACAAAGAGCTGAAAGTTCCTATTACCGATCCTTATTCGGACTTATACATTGCCATACAAATGCTTCAGATTGATGTCCGGGATATGCTGAACGATCTGATTTGTATGAATAAAAAGTTAGAACTTAAGGTACAGGAACGGACCCGGGATATTGCTTACAAAGAGGCAAACTTACGGGCGATCATTGATAACAATGACCATAGCATCTGGGTTTGTGACAAGGAACTGGTACTGGTGGATTTCAACTTGAAATTTCAACAGGCCTTTCAACAATTGTTCGGATCGCAAATTATGTTGGGCCAATCGCTGAAAGAAGCGATCCCCGACCTGAAAGTTCATGCCATATGGATGCATCGTTTGACGAACGCTCTGTCGGGAAGTCAACTTAACTATACCGATCATCTGGAAGGAGTGGATGGTAAAGTGTATATTTTTCAAAGTGTGTTGTTTCCGTTGGTGACGGAGGGGGAAGTATCCGGCATTAGTATTTTTTCTAAAAATATCACCAGAGAAGTTCATAAGGAAAACTTAATTAAAAAGAACGAACAACTTCTTCGCTCCATTAATCAAAACATTCAGGAAGGGATTTATAGAAGAAAGCTGGAAGGAGAAGTAGTGTATGTGAACCAGGCGTTTTTGGATTTATTTTCAGTAGAGAGTATTGAAGAATTTAACAGCCATTCTATCGAGCATTATTATGTAAATCCGGAAGAAAAACGCTCTTTAGACAAAGAGATCACCCAAAAGAACGCATACCGGAACCGGGAAGTGTTGTACAAACGGAAAGACGGCAGCCACTTTTGGGGAATGACCAGTGCTATTTTGGTGTATGATAGTTCCGGGGAGTTGTTGATTGACGGGGTCGTCCGGAATGTTACGGTCAACAAAAAAGCAGAGGAGAAACTAACTCAACAAAATGAAGAGTTGAAGAAGCTTAATGAGGAGTTGGACCGCTTTGTATACAGTGCTTCCCACGATTTGCGGGCACCGCTTTCTTCCTTGTCAGGTTTGATTGATCTGGTGGGCATGGAGGACAATGAGGAGAATAAGGCGGAATACCTGAGCCTGATGGTGAAAAGTGTGAAACGTCTGGATAATTTTATTCAGGATATTATCCATTACTCGCGAAATGCCCGCTTGGAAGTGGAAAGGGAACCCATTGATTTTGAGGAAGCAATCCGGGAAGTGTTTGAAGGCTTGGAGTATTTGGATAATGCCAAAAGCGTACAAAAAGAAATCGAAATTATTCAAGACAAAGCTTTTTACTCCGATAAAAAGCGGTTGACCATTATTTTTAATAACCTGTTATCGAATGCGCTCCGTTATACGGCTTCTTACCGGCCGGATGCCTGTATTTCCGTAAAAGTAGTGGTAGGTGGAGATAATGTAAATATACAGATCAAAGACAACGGTATCGGTATCGCTACAAAACATCAAGACAAAATCTTTGATATGTTTTACCGGGCTACTACCTTTAAACCCGGTTCCGGTTTGGGGTTATACATTGTCAAAGAGGCTGTGGAAAAGCTCAGGGGAAAGGTGCGTTTAGAGTCGGTGTTGAATCAAGGTTCTGTATTTTATGTGGAATTACCTAATTTAAACCGCCCGGCAGAATAATTTACAAAGGTCTTTTCTTTCAGTGGTGGATATGAATGGTAAATGTCCGATTCTTGCAGTAGATTAGCAACGGATACATCCTTGTAAAGGACCAATCGTAGGGAACCGATCGTAGGGAACTGAGACAACCAGCATATCGTCGTATGAGTGTAAGCGTTTGTTATGCATCATTACACTGATACATATACTAACGAATGACAGAGACATGATTCGAAAGATTTTCATAAGTATTGTTTGGGTTTGGGGGCTGGCCCTTTCAGCCTATGGGCAGGACCCTAATTTTACGCAATTTTACGCCTCTTCTTTATACCTCAATCCTGCTTTTACCGGTAGTACCGAACAGTTTCGTATTGCCAGTGTATACCGTAACCAGTGGGTGGGTTTGCCACAATCTTACGCACACAACCAGGCTTCATTTGATTACAACCTTCTGAATTGGAATAGCGGTATCGGGGTGATGGTGACCAATGACCGGATTGCAGAATTGGCTTATCAAGCAACTTCCCTCAATGTGTCGTACTCGTATGCCGTACCGTTAAGAGAAGAGTGGGTGATGCGCTTGGGTTTGCAAGGAGGATATACGTATAAAAGCACCAACTTTAACCGTTTGGTATTTGGCGATGCTATTGCCCGCGGAGGCGGAGGGAGCGGTGAGGCATTCGGAAGCGAATCCAAAGGTTCCCTTGATTTTTCTACGGGATTTTTAATCTATAACTCCCGGTTCTGGGCGGGTATGGGGCTGTTTCACCTGAATCGTCCCAATCAAGGTTTGGGGGAAGTCAGCGACCATTTGCCGATCCGTTACACCATACATATGGGTGGGAAATTGCCGATCCGTCAAAAACAAGAAGTGTGGGTATCTCCGGCAATTTTATTTCAACAACAAGCCCAGTTCAGTCAATTGGATTTTGGTGTTAACCTGTCCTACCAGGCAATTATTGCCGGAGTTTGGTACAGAGGGTTACCGGTCGGAAACGAAACTTCCAAATTCAATAAATCTGCCATCAGTGGTTTATTGGGATTGCATGTTCAAAACTTTACGGTTGGGTATAGTTATGACCATGCTGTGGGAGGCATACACGGGCTTACCGGAGCTTCTCATGAAATTACACTGGTGTTTGAACCCCCTGCTACACTTTCCTTTTTGAAAAAAGCCAAAGACAAACGCTTTGTACAATGCCCGGCTTTTTACAGTCAGCGTTGAACCACCCGGTCAATTATTTCAACCTAAGGGGTTTGAGGTTTTCAATATCCGCTATAGAAACTCAAAGTTCCTATGGCGGATATTGTCCGGTGTGAAATAATATTCTTTTAATAGTCAGCTACTCAAAATTCACTCTGCAAGAAAGCAACGTGATATCATCAGCATAGGCATTGTCTCCTTTAAACGTATCCAAAAGAGAAATCAGCCGTTCATGCAATTCTACCTGATCTTCCCCTTTGTATTCCTCCAAGAATTTATTGAGGTATTCATCCCCAAATTCCTCTCCTTTTTCATTGTAGGTTTCGGTAAAGCCATCGGTAAAACAAAAGACAAAAAAGCGCTTCAAGTCTTCTATGTGGCCAATTTCCAAAAAAGGAAGTTCTCTGAAGGTTCCGAGTATCGTTGTACCCGTTTCCAAGCGTTGTTGATGTTCGTTGATAAACAGGAAAGGAGGGTTGTGCCCGGCATTGACAAACGTTAGGGAACGCTTGTTAAAATCGAATAAGGCAAAGAAGGCAGTGATAAAGTTTTCTCCTTGAGCATTTTGAAAAATCAAATAATTCAATTCATTGACAATGGCATCCAGAGGGGTGCCGTTGCGGGTAAGAATGCGCAAGGCCGCTTGAAAGTTAGACATCAGAATAGCGGCCGGAATCCCTTTTCCCGACACATCGGCAATACACATCAGATACCGCCCCTCCCCGGCATCTAAGAAGTCGTAATAATCTCCTCCGATTGTATGGTGAGGTAAATAGCTGGCGGCTACCTTGAGATTATGGTCATAGGGGAGCTTTTTGGGAAAGAGCAAAGTTTGTACATTCCGGGCAATCTCCAATTGTTTGTTGTAGTCCCGTTGACGAAGTTCCTTCCGGGCCAGCTTTTTGTTTTCTATGGCTACGATGATGATGTTACTCAGTGCATCTACAAATTCGATTTCCAGTTCGTAAGCATCCCTTTGGTTTGAAGCTCCACCCAGTAAGACATAGGCCAATACCTGGTCTTTGTGTTTTACCGGAATCACCGTGTTAAATTCATCAAAGGTAGTGGCTTCAAAAGGTACCGGTGATATCTCCGTGAGCTCCAACAGTTTGCCGTCCAATGTTAGGTCTTTGTAGTTTTTTTTCGTGCCAAAATAGGCCTTGCATTCCCAGGACTCATCGTAAACAAACAGTGCCAGTTTCGTGATGTTGGGTTTTGCCCTGAGGATGAATTTATAAATTTTGTACAAATCTTTTTCTGAAGCATTGGAATTAATCGCCCTGATGGTTTCAAAAAGGGATTTTAATTCCAACTCCTTCATTTCCAGCTTTGCTTGCGGAGTTAGTGACATATGCATAAAAAATTTGCTGTCAACTTAGATGACAAGATCCATTTAAACAAGTAAATGGTCGATAATCTTTGTGATTGGAAACAATATTTTTGATGATTTGGGCAGCGAAAACCTGACGGCAGATACCGGGCTGCAAAGGCATGAACAGGGATCTTCGAATGTTGTTTTTTTGCTTTGTTTTAAGGGTTTTGTGGGTCGAACGCATCGCGTAAGCCATTTCCTAATAAGTTGAAAGCGAGTACCAGAGTACAAATGCAAGCTGCCGGAAATACAATGAGGTGCCAACTGTTTTGACTGAGTAATAATTGATATCCTTCACTTACCATGCCTCCCCAGGAAGGCATGGGGGGGGCTACGCCTAGATCCAAAAAACTCAAACCGGCTTCTATGAGAATGGCGGTGGCGAAGTTGGACGTGCTAATCACGATTAAGGCAGGAAGCGTGTTGGGAAGGATATGATGGTATATAATTCGCCAGTCAGAAAGGCCCAGGGCATGGGTTGCTTCGATAAAGGCTTGTTGTTTAAGGCTGATAAATTGTCCCCGCACGACCCGGGCAATTTCTACCCACATCGTCAAACCGACCGCAAGAAAAATCACCCAAATGCCATGGCTATGAAAAATCACACTGATGACCATCACCATCATAATGGTAGGGATGGACCAGTTGACCGTCATCAACCACATAATGAGTGCATCCAATAAGCCTCCAAAATATCCCGCTATTGCCCCCAGGCTGATACCGATAAGCAGAGCTATAAATACGGCAATAAAACCTATCCCCAAAGAGATGCGGGTGCCGAATAACAATCGACTGAACACATCCCTGCCGGATTTATCCGTGCCTAATACATACATCCGCTCTTCCAGGTTGTGTTGCCAAAATTCCCGGATCAATGCCTCCCGGGTAATGCTTTGGCCTTGTTGTTGGGCATTGATGTATTGAATGCTGTCTTTGCTTATATGGAAACGCTTGGCTGCCGGGAAGCCTGAAAAATTCCGGTCACCTGTGTAAAGGGCTTTGACACAAGCTAGTAGCAATTTGGCTTCTGTCTTTTGTCCGGGATAAGGTTGATAATACACGCTGTCTCCTTTGATCTGAGGAGGGCGGCTAAGTGGGATGATCAGGTAAGAGCTTTCTTCACCCCAATAAAGCCTTTCCAGAAAACCGCTTTTTTGAGGGGGTAAATTTTTGTGAACTTTTAAAAGTTGTACCCGGAAGAGTGGTGGTTTTTGGGCGATCTCCACGGCTCCATCATTGGCATTGGGGGTAGTATCCGGGATGATGGAATAGCCCAGAATGACCAAGAGGTAAGCCATGGCAATAATCAGCAAACCCCAAAAAGCCGACTTCCTTTTAAAGAGTTGCTTTCCTAAGGAGATGAGAGGGTGATGGGTCTGCCGGGCCGTATTCATAAGAAAGAATTATTGTTGATTATGTTTTAACAAACCTTCTTTGCTGGCCAGGTAGTAATACCGGGCATAGTCTTTTTCCAAGTCGGTGTCTTCGTATGGGAGCTCTTGGTCCGCCTCTTTGTAGCAACGGATCCACTTTTTTTCCAATAACGACTTTAAGCTGTTGAGAAGCGCTGCTTCTTCCAAACCTACTGCTTCTGACAAGTCTTGATACGAGGTCAGAAAATACAATTCGTCCAGGATGGTAAATTCTTGTTCCGTCATTTTTTGATTGATCAATTTAATCTTTTTCGTTGTTGTAAAACTTTTTTGCCTATTATTTCAAGGGCTACTTTCTTCCGGTAAATGCGGCAATGACATTACCGTGTTGAGTACTTTTGTTATTTATTTTTTGGATGTATGTTGCCTGCCTTTCCATTGATACGATCCGAATGAACCCAATAGCCCTACACTTACAATATAAAAAGGATGTAAGAGTGTAAGCAAGGGAAGGTATTTACGAAAGTGTTTCTTTCCAAAAAAAGTAAGTACATCCGATAAAAAAAGAAATTCCCCGGTAAATTTTATCAAAAGTAAACTGAGTAATTGAAGAATAGTAAGATATCCACTCAGAAGCAAGCCCCAGCAGAGTATGAAACTAAGGTGAAACGCAAATACCAATACGGCCATTGCCAGGGCGGGTGGGTTATGGTAATGTTTCCATTTACTGCCCCAACGCTTTCGCTGTCGGATGAACTCTCGAAGAGTTGGTTTGGCCCGGGTCCAAACGATGGTATCCCGGCTTTTGACGAATTGTACGGAACCGGGATAACGGGCATGGATGCTATGCATCAAAAACTCATCATCACCGGAAGGAATATGCCGATGGGCTTCAAAACCGTTTACTTCCCGGTAACTTTGTGCCGTATAAGCCAGGTTTGCTCCGTTACACATATTCGGTTTTTGAAAAGCCATGCTGGCAGCTCCGGAGCCGATCAAACTGAGAAATTCAACGGTTTGTAATTTCTCAAAGAGGTTTTTTTCTTGGTGAAAACATACTCCTCCACTTAACAAGCGGGCCTTTTCGTGTTGATAAACATTGGCGATACCTTGGAGCCAGTTAGGACCTACCCGGCAATCCGCGTCTGTAGTAAGTAAGAGTTCCCCTTGGCTGTGTTGAATTCCGAGTGCAATGCCCGCTTTTTTAAAGGCCAAACCTCTGACCGGTTGTTGTTCCAAAGAAAGCAAACGGATGGGATGTGGAAACGCGTCCATATTTTGCTGAATTTGCCGGTAGGTGTCATCTGTAGAGTGATCATCCACTAGGATGACCTCAAAGTTTGTATAACCTTGTTTGGCAAGGTCGGAAAGAAGTCCGGGAATATTTTTTTCTTCGTTTCTGACAGCTATGATCACAGAGACGAAAGGAGGGTTTTTCAGTTTTTGCGGAGTCGGTAAAAGAGGGATTTTCCGCCAACCATACCAGAGTACCAGATTGAACAGTAAATACAGCAGATGAAGGATGAATAATGAGAGGTAAAGTAAGTCCATACGATTCTGTTGATGGCTCAAATGTAGAGAGGCTTTTTAAAAATTCCTCATCCCCCGTAAGAAATTCAATTGCTTAAAGGTTTTCTCCTGAAAATTTGAAAAGCTCCTCTTTGCATGCTTCATTTGAAGAAGAGAAGTGAATTAACCTTTTTCTTTTTGCTAAAAAATGTTTCAAAAACGCCTCCTCTGTGTTACTTTTTTCAACAATAGTCTTTGGCTATTCTCTTCAAAAAGTGCCTTGATGAGCCGGTTTTGATTTCATCTTCGGTCAAAAACTATAAATTTAAACCACTTCAGAATTAAAATAAATGTATCCAAAAAACCGAATTAAAACTATGGCATTAGAAGTCGGGCAAGCCGCCCCAGCCTTTGAAGGCGTGGACCAAAATGGAGAAGTCGTGAAATTAGAGGATTTTAAAGGCAAAAAACTGGTTTTGTTTTTCTATCCGAAGGATAATACTCCGGGATGTACTGCCGAAGCCTGTAACTTACGCGATAACTATACAAGTTTGCTAGAGAAAGGGTATGAAATCCTAGGGGTCAGTCCGGATGGTGAGCAATCTCACCAGAAGTTTATCGAAAAGCATAGTCTTCCCTTTCGGTTGATTGCCGATACGGACAAAAAAGTTCATGAATTGTTCGGGACCTGGGGAGAGAAAAATATGTACGGAAGAAAGTATATGGGGACTTTACGTACCACATTTATCATTGACGAGGAAGGAAAAATAGCAGAAATCTTTAAAAAAGTGAAAACCAAAGATCACACAAATCAGATCTTAGGGGTATAAAAAATTGGCAGCCAAATTATCTGTTTATCTCCAGATAGGGCTGCCAACTATCGTCTTTGACACCTGAAAAATGCTTCAGGAAGACGATAAAGGAGGGTTTGTAGGGTTGATAGGGCAAGGGCATATCTACTTCGTCCGGCAGGTAGTCCCCTTTTTTGGAGTTGCAACTTTTGCAAGCACTCACCAGGTTGTTCCAGGTAGTTTTTCCTCCCCGGGATTTCGGAATGACGTGGTCCAGTGTCAGGTCTTCATTGGAATTACAGTAAACACAACGATTCCCATCTCTTTTGAAAATATTTTGACGAGTCAGAATGACTCCCCGGTAGGGGATTTTTACATAATGTTGAAGCCGGATGACCGAGGGCATGTCAAAGGTCCGGTTCACACTATGAAGAAAGACATCATGAACCTTCCGGATGACTTCTGCCTTGCCCAAATACACCAACAAAAATGCTTTGTAGGCATTACAGATGGAAATGGCCCGGTAGTCTGCATTTAAGATTAATACTTTTCGTGTCATTGTAAGGGTGTTAAATTGTTTCCAACCTCCTTGCCGGCATTATACAAATCCGGCAACAAACTCCCTCTTCCGTTCTTTTATGTGTTTGGTATAACAAAAAACTGAAAATAATGGATTCCTTTCAAAGAATCAAAGAAGGCAGTTGAAGAAATTATTATACCTTTAAGTCATCAACCGGACCAAAAGTATGTTTCTTTGGATTAGACCCATGTAGAGGCCGTTTGTTCAAAAAATTACCGAGAAAAATTATTTTGAAATATGTATGATGTAGAACTTATTCAGGGAGACCTTACCACTATGGAAGTAGGGGCGATTGTGAATGCCGCCAATACTGCGTTATTGGCCGGAGGGGAGTACGGAGTCAACGGTGCCATCCATACTGCGGGCGGGCCGGACATAGCCGAAGCCTGTAAAAAGATACGCATTAAATTAGGAGGCTGTAAGACCGGAGAGGCCGTCATCACTACAGCCGGACTGTTAAAAGCCAAATACGTCATTCATGCGGTAGGGCCGGTGTGGAAAGGTGGTGAGAGCGGAGAAAAAGAACTATTGAAAAATTGCTATATCAATAGCTTAGCACTTGCGGATGAATACCAGTTAAAGTCGGTGGCCTTTCCCAATATCAGTACCGGGATCTATGGTTTTCCCAAAGAGTTGGCCGCAGGCATTGCCATAGACGGAATGTACTCCCAACTGGTAAAATGCCGCTATGTGAAAAAAGTGATTTTCGTTTGTCACAATCCGGAGAATTATGAGCTTTACAAAAAGTTGCTGGAAATAGAATAGTGACTACGGAAACCCTCACTATCGTTCTGGTAAGCCGGTGAAAATTGTCAATTCTCTTATTAATTGTATTATTGCCTTGAAAAAGCCTTTCCTACTACATATTGCCCAAGATTTATACGAACAACACGGCTCTCAAATCAGTCAGTTATATATTGTCTTGCCTTCGCGGAGGGCTTGTGTGTATTTTAAATATTTCCTTTCTAGAGTAGCCGAACAGCCTTTGTTTTCTCCCTTTGTGTACTCAATGGAGGATTTTGTGATGGAATTGAGCAACCTGGAAGTACAAGACCATGTGGAGTTACTGATTACTCTCTTTGAGACGTATAAGCAATTTGATAAGGATGAAAAACATACCTTCGATGCCTTTGTCCCTTTGGGTACTGCCATTCTCAGGGATTTCAATATGATCGATCGCAACCTTGACAAGGACAAAGTAGAAAAGCTGTTCGAATACCTTGAGGAAGTAAAAGCACTGGAGCGTTGGGGGATAGACCTGGGTGAGGAAAGTAATGAAAGTCATAACAGTTTGTTTGATTACCTGGCGTTTTGGCAACACTTGCATAAGACTTACGACTGCTTTAAGCAGCGTTTGCTTGAGCAGGGCCAGTGTTATGAAGGGATGGCTTTTCGCTGGGTATCCGAACATTTGGAAGAAAAAGTACAAGAGCTGGGGATTGAAACGGTGGTGTTTGCCGGGTTCAGTCAACTTTCCAAAGTAGAAGAGGAAATTATCAAGAAGCTCATCGCGATGAAACAGGCGGTGACCTATTGGGATGCGGACCGCTGGTATGTAGACAAATACGTACACGAAGCCGGTGAGTACTTCAGGCGATTTGACAATACCTGGCTCAAAGAACCCCGTTTGTATAAAGAAAATTATATCCATTCGGAGCGAAAACAAGTCGAAGTGATCAATGCCGGTGGGAAAGTGATCCAGGCTAAAATTGCCGGAAAGCTTTTGCAAAAACTGGTGCAAAAAGAAATTAGCCAAGACAAGGTGGAAAGCTTTGAAAATGCAGTGAGTCATACGGCTATTTTGCTTCCCGATGAGTCATTATTAGCCCCCTTGTTACATGCTTTGCCGGAGTTTGACGAACAGGGTTTGGACTTGTCCGGTTTGGTCAATATTACCATGGGAGTGTCTTTGGAGAAAACTCCGTTCTTCGATCTTTTAAAGCATCTTTTTCTTATGCAACAAAACATCCGGTTTGAGGCAAACGGTGCATGGAAGATCTATTATCAAGACCTCCTCCGCCTGTTAAGTCATCCGTACCTTCAAGTAGATGAAGATGCTCAACAGAAAAATTTCGAGTTGATTGCCTGGGTCAAACAGAATAATCTGGTGTTTCTCGAATATGAAGAGTTGATTGCACATGAGGCTTTTCACCCTTTGTTAGAGGTAGTTTTCCGCCCTTGGCGAGGAAAGGTGGCACAGGCCCTTGGTTACTTTATGACCTTGACGGGTAAACTCTCCACTTACTTTCAGGAAACCAAAGGGCCTGAAAATGAGTTTTTGTTTCAGTTTTTTACCAAGCTGGTCCGTTTACAAAATATTTTACCACAAATTAAAGGGCAACTTTCCATTCCAACTCTCAAGCATTTTTTATTTGAAATTATTCGTAATACCAAAGTGCCTTTTACCGGGGAGCCTATCGGACCTATTCAGGTAATGGGTATGTTGGAAAGCCGTACCTTGGATTTTGAAAATGTAATCGTCTTGTCTTGTAACGAAGGGACCTTGCCGCAAGGGAAATTACTGGATTCTATCATCCCTTTTGATGTAAGGCTTGAGATGGGTTTGCCAACCCATCAGGATAATGATGCGGCCTATGCCTATACGTTTTTCAGGTTGTTTCACCGGGCAAAAAAAATCTTTTTGGTGTATGGAGATCCCAACACCTTGGACAATGCCCGTGAAAAGAGCCGTTTTTTGGTTCAGTTGGAAAATGAGCTGCAAAGAAGTTCTAATATCCAGTTGAATTACCGGGATTTCGGTTTGCCCAATCCCTCCGGGGGAAATCAATTGTTGGTGATTGAAAAAACACCGCTAGTACTGCAAAAAGTACGGGCAAAGCTGACCTTTCAGAAGGGAGTCAGCCCCTCCGCGATCAATACCTATATTAAATGCCCGGTGGAGTTTTTCAGGCAAAGTGTCATGAAAATAGAGGATACCTTGGAAGTAGAGGAAAACCTGGAGCAAAAAAACTTCGGGACTTTGGTACATAATACGTTGGAGAAGCTATTGATGCCTTATGTATCGAAGTACCTGACAGGGGAGGATTTGAAAAACCTTTCGAAAAGTAAGGCCTATATACGGGAAGTGATGAAAGAGGTAATCGATGAAGCAATGGGCCGGATTGTGATGGACAGAGGTAAAAACTATCTTTTGTTCAAAGTGGCAGAGCGGCTGATCAACCGGTTTTTGCTTCAGCAAACCACCGAGCAAAACTCGTATTATATCGTATGTGTAGAGAAATTTTTGGATGCTCCCGTTCCTGTGAGTTTGCCGAAGGCCCCCCGGGTAGTGTTGAGAATTTCCGGAAAGGCCGACCGGATTGACATTGTGGGGAATACCTTACGGATTGTAGATTATAAAACCGGTGGGTTTATCGAGCATAAATTAAAGGCCAAAAATCTGGATGAATTGTTTTTAAATCCTGAAAAAGAAAAAATTGTTCAATTACTGATTTATAAATACTTGCTGATTAAAGCCCTGTTACGAGGGGATTTGAACAGCCAATTGCCGGAAGGGTTACGACCGGAAGAGTTGAAAGTAAGTTCCGGGTTTTATTTCTTCCGTCAGATCAATAGCGGATTTATTGAGTACCGCCTACAGGATGAACCGGAAGATCAACAGGAGTTTTTAGCATATGTGGAATCTTTTTTAAGAGTCTTTGTCAAGGATGCCATGGATGCCGGTAAGAGCTTTTCAGAAGAACCGTCTGATTTTCAACCGTATCTTTTGGGTAGTTAACAGGAGTCAGAAGGTTTTTTGGGCGGGTATGAATTATTCGCTATTCAATAGGAAAACAAAACCCTCCTCGCCAAACCGACTGAGTAGCCCGCTGCGAAACGCCAGTTCGCTTCAATCGTGAAGTATTCCTGATTCAAACAGCGTTTACACTCCAAAAGTCCCGGCCGGATTCGGAATAATCTTCTCTTGCGCACAACCAGAAAGCAAAAAAATCAAGTGGCTTTCATGCTACGGCCACTTGATTTTTATCGGTATATTGTTGATAGAAATGTATTTAGGGTATGCGCTTACTCAAAATATATACCTACAAATTCACCATTTTCGTCTCTTAGGTATACAGAAACATCGTTTTGATATTCTATATAGGCCTTTTGGTATAGTTTGTTAGCATCAGCCCAAGGTGATTTTGTAAACATTATGGTATTTTCATCAACTATGGAAATTTCTGAAGACGCTGTTCCTTGACCATTTGAAGCTTTCCATAAAAAGAAAATTTGCGATGCATTGAGGGTATTTAAATTGTCTCCATTCAACACATGTTGCTCCCAACTGTCAAGCACCATACACCTTACTCCCTCTTTTTCAGAAATCATGTTTTCCGGTATTGTAATGTAGGGCAATTTTAAATCTTTTAAATCGAAATATACATTATCCGAAACGTCAGAGCGATTTCCTAACGTTATTTTTACTTTGTACTTCCCTGCTTGTACATCTTCTACTTTGGGCATTCGTACTTTTATTTTATCTGCATAGCCATTATCGTTATATGCATAAACCTCGTCTATTTTAAGCGGATATTCTTTCGAGCCATCTTCAGACACCAAAAAGACTTTATTTTGGTCTTTATTTTTAGAAAGTCCTTCTCCTGAAATTACGTAATCATGTTTAAAACTGGCCTCTAGCGGAGTTGCAATCTCTTCTATTTTCAAAATAGGTTGTAAATAATCTATTTTTAAGGAATAGCTTCTTTCCGAACCATCTTCCGCTATTACTTTGTAAACGATATCCTGAGTAGGATCTATTGCTTCTTCTGAGGCCGGTTGAATTGTAGCATTTTCAGAGATTCTAATAGAGGGTGCTATTTTAGTAGGAATCTCTATGTTATAAGGCCAATTTATAATCAGCTCTGTTTCTGTTATCTCGGCATAAATAATTTCGTCTTCCAGGTTCACTGTAAATTCATTAATATTGCCGTATGGAAGCTCTCTAAGAATTTCATTTGTAGAACAAGAAGTGAAAATCCATAAAAGAATTAAACCGGCTGCTTTTATCTTTGAAAACAATTTCATCGTTTTTGTTTTTTAAATTGACAATTCATTAAACCTCTCCGTACATTTTAATTAATCTCACAGGTCTTTCTAGTGCAACCGATTTAGAGTAATTTTCTACTCTGATATGATACTCTCCTAGAGCCATGTTTTCAGGGAAATAAGCGTAAATGCCCGTTCTACTTGTGGATATATTTTTTAATTCGAATTCATTTCCCTGCGCATCAATAAAAAACACTTTTGTAACTTCGGTACCATTTACTCTTTTTATGATATCTCCTGAGCGAAACCATATGCTGTTTTCATATACTTGAGGCCCATCTCCCCAATCTACCTTCGCCGTTCTTGGGTATTCTTTCATAGGGTCTCCTTCATTGTACAGCTCATTCACTGAAATATCGGGTTGGTATGCCTTCATTTTCAATGAGTAATTAAACAGTTCTCCTTTATCATTTTTAAACGTGTAGATAAGTGGTTCTTTTTTGTTTAATAGATACTCCGTCACATCTTCAATTAGATCATTATGCGGGTTATCGATAAGTGTATACCCATCAAGTGCTTTAATATCCAGTTCCACGGCGGTTAAGCCTAGGTAATAGGGTAAAACCAAAACAATTTGTTTGTCAGTCTCACTTACAGTAGCTTCAAGCACTTCGGGTGTATTTACCACTTTAAAAGATGATATTTTCCTTTGGTAAGGATCCTCCGGAGTTATGTACTCCTCTTTGGTACATGATGTTGTAAGAATTCCGAGTGTAAGGAATAAGAATATAGCCTCTTTCATATTCTATGATTTATTTTAATTAGTAAAACCAGTTGTTCCGTTTTTTTGAATGGTATATTTGAAATTGATATACCCGGGTTTATGACTTCTATCCGGGTTTTCTGGGTTATTTTGGTAAATACTCTGCATAATGAGTTTCACATAGTTTCCTTTGTTAGTCTTTACTATAATACATCTTGGAAGCGCGTAAATAACATGATGCTTCTCAGGGCCTGCCTCAGGAAACAGAAGCCCTCCCATATCGTAAAAGCACCAACCGTCTTCTTGTGCGGACATAAATTGATTCAGTCCTATTTCAGACATTTGCACCATTTCATTCTCGGCAGGCACTTCTGATAAGTTATCAAATACTTTATCTGACAGGGCTCTTTCGGGCATTCGTTTAGGCATGATTTCAGTCTCATCAAAATAATCTGCTTCTACTTCAGGGTCTTTATACAAGAATATTTCTGAGGTTCCTGCTCCTTGGTATCCTGCTGAGTGCTTGTCGTGTTTATTATTGGGCTTTATGGAGGTATTAAAAGCCCCGGAGAGTTCTATATCCCATTGTGAGGTTTGAGCCAGCGCCTTGTCTACAATCTTATTTTCCTCAAGGTTATAGTAAATAGGATCTGCTATGTCTGAGTAGTCATCAGATCCGGCACCACTTATCAGATTGGTGACCACATGCGTTTCTAAGTGGCCTTTTGGCTTGACAATTTCCATGGACTCGTCATCTGAGCATGAACTAAAGGTGAGCATTTGTATAAGAATGAATCCTATCATACATCGTTTCATATAACTTATTTTTATTTGGTCTAAATAATAATTGCGAAATTATATCTTTGCACTCGATTAATGCGGACGGGTTATTTAAAAAAAAAGACGCAAAACAGTAATGACTTTAAACGGAGAGATAAATTCGCTTGGATGCGAGTTAAATAGGAGAATAGGTACAGATGTAGAATATACTGAAAGGCAGAGTATTAAAGTGACAACCGCTTCTGTAAGTACACAGTATGGGCAAGGGAATATCTATACGTTTACCACAGATGGCATACGATTGTATATATTAGATATTACACTTAAAAAATGTGTGGAAATAGCATTTACAGCTCAAATCAATTCTATACAAGCCACTTACATTGTAAAAGGATGCTATATCTTAAGGTCTGAATGTTCCGGGGAAGAAACCCTATATGAACCTTTCATGCAGTACCTACAAGTGATAAAGGAAGGGCATATGTCCATTAAATTCGGAAAACAGACCCCCTTCTATATGATACAGATCTCTTTTACGCAAGAATATTTGAAAAAGTACAATCCTGCTTTTTTGTACAATAATGCCGGAACCATTTTTAAAAGTAATATTTCGCAAGAGGGGATTTTGTCTGTTTTTGAGTTAGAAGCGGCTATTTTTAAGAAAAAATTATGCTTTCATTTATATGTGGAATATAAATGTGTTGCTTTACTATCAATTTTAATTGAAAGCTTAGCGAAAAGTGAATCGGTACATCAAGACCTGTATATAAAGAGTGCTTACGATATTAAAAAATATATTGATCAGAACTTGCATTTGAACCTTACCCTGGATGATTTAAATAAGAATACAGGAATTAGCAATTTTGTTTTAAATAAAGAATTCTCAAAGCTCACAGGAGATTCAGTAGCAAAATACATTAAATCGGCAAAAATGAATTTGGCAAAAGAACTCTTAATTAAAACGTCTTTGCCTATCTATGAAATCGCGGATAGAACAGGCTATAAAAATGCCACTCATTTTTCAGAGGCCTTTAAAAAACACTTTCATTATACTCCAAAATACTGTAGAGGGAAACAAATAAAATGAATTTCACAGTCGAGTTCCGTTATAGCCAATGGGGGCTGTGTAAGGCTTGGGATGAATACTTTTCTAATGATGGGAGGCGGCTAACTTCAAGTTCGAAAAGAATGAAAGGAGATTAAACTTCGTAAGCGATAGAAAAATGAAACTTGTTGAAACGCTTGTCGCATAGGTATTGCAGAAAAGTTAAAATGCTCTGACAGCCGACAAGCAAGTGTCTGTAATTATTTGCCCAAAAGAGTCTTTCTTTGACGTTGATATTTAGTTGGTTCCTTTGCTCTTTCTAAGCTTACCAAGAAACTCCTAACCTCGAATCTGCATGTTTCCAACTCCAATGTTTTATAAAAAAGAATCCCCCTTCTTTTTGAACCGCTAACAGGGGGCTATTATCCAAATGGTTTTTGGGAGTATCTTTTAAGAGAAATTAATGTCTTTTGCTTGCTTATTTTGCCATTTCACCAATACTCTGTAATTTGGATTGCTATGTGAAGCGGGCTGGGAAGTAGTTTGGCCGCCTTGAGGTAACCGGGGTTTACCACTGTCAAAAAGAAGTGAAGCCAAGCGTTGCTTTCATATCCATTCTTGCTCTAATTGCATTCGGTATGGCTGATCCTCCCAAGGATACTGTTTTGCTTCGGGTGGAGCTTGAACGCAAAAAATCAAGCCCTTTATCAATAAACCCTTAACCAATGGTACTATATCCGTTTGATATTTTCGGAGGATTGAGCAACTAAACAGTTGAGTAAAAGTTCGTAATCGAGATAAATTCTCGTTAAAATGTTATGCATGCATAACAAAATTTTATATATTGCTTACCCGAAATAGCCAACCATAAATTAACACTATTATGATAAACCTTGTACAACAAATTGCCTTTTTGGGATTGTTAGCCTTCGCGGCTTTCTTGCTGTTCAGGCGAATCCGGTTTATTCAGCGCAATATTTTATTGGGCAAAAAAACCGGAGCCGTGGAGCAAAAAGGTGAACGCATGAAAAGAACCTTGCTCTTAGCGTTCGGTCAGAAAAAAATGTTTGATAAACCCATTGTGGGCTTCTTGCATTTTGCCATTTATGCCGGTTTTATCATTATCAATATTGAAATCCTCGAAATCATTTTGGACGGAGTGCTGGGAACGCACCGTTTGTTTGCTCCTTTGGTGAGTGCCGGAGTTTACAGGGCTTTTTTAGGGATATTTGAATTCCTGGCTTTGGGCGTTGTCCTGTCTTGTGCGATATTTTTAATTCGGAGAAATGCCTTAAAGGTAGGGCGCTTTCACAAACCCGAAATGAAAGGCTGGCCCACTTCCGATGCGAATATCATTTTGATTTGGGAAATAGCGTTAATGTTTGCCTTGTACACGATGAACGCAGCCGACAGTATTTTGCAAAGTCGTATCGGCGATATGGCATATGTAGACGCCCATTATACGAATGTAGGTGCATTTGCCGTGAGTCAATGGTTTGTCCCTCTTTACGACAACCTGAGTACGGGAATGTTACTAACCGTTGAGCGGGTAGCCTGGTGGGTACATATTGCCGGTATCCTGGGTTTTGCCATCTATATTACCTATTCCAAACACTTGCATATCATTCTGGCATTTCCAAACGTATACTTTGGCGACTTACGACCTAAAGGAGAGATGGAAAATATGGAGACGGTCACTCAAGAAGTAAAAATAGCCATGGGATTGGCAGCCGATACTGCTGCCGAATCAGAAGAGATCGGCACTTTCGGAGCAAAAGATGTGACGGATCTGAGTTGGAAAAATTTGATGGATGCCTATAGCTGTACGGAGTGTGGGCGTTGTACGGCTGTTTGCCCGGCTAATATTACCGGAAAGAAACTATCTCCCCGGAAGATTATGATGGATACCCGCGATCGTATGGAAGCACTGGGAGGTAAAATTGATAAAGAGGGCAAAGAGTATACGGATGAGGATACTTTGTATGGTAATTATATTACCAAAGAAGAGTTGATGGCCTGTACCACCTGTAACGCTTGTGTGGAGGCGTGCCCGGTAACGATTAATCCTTTGAGCATCATATTGCAATTGAGACGCTATGTAGCCATGGAGGAATCCGGAACTCCTGCGGCCTGGAACGCAATGTTCTCCAATATAGAAAACAATGCAGCTCCTTGGGCTTTTCCTGCTACCGAACGCTTTAAATGGGCGGATGAATTACAACGGGAAGAGGAACCAAAAGAGAATAGTGAGACCGGGCATAATTAATCGTATAGAGGAGTACCTTTTTCAAATTTGAAAGGGAAAGGTCCCGCTTCAGTACAACCAATTAATCACCAAAAAATAACACAGACAATGAGCGCTATAAAAATAAAAACCATGGCCGAAATGGCCGCGGCAGGCGAACAGCCGGAAGTATTGTTTTGGGTAGGATGTGCCGGATCATTTGACGACCGCTATAAAAGAGTGACCGCAGCATTTGTAAAAATTCTAACCAAGGCGGGAGTGAGTTTTGCGGTATTGGGTCAGGAAGAAAGCTGTACGGGAGATCCGGCCCGGAGAGCAGGAAATGAGTTTTTGTTTCAAATGCAGGCAATGGCCAATGTGGAAGTGCTCAATGCTTACCAAGTAAAAAAAATCGTAACGGCTTGTCCACATTGTTTTAATACATTGAAAAATGAGTACCCCGCCCTGGGAGGAAATTATGAGGTGATTCACCACTCTACTTTTTTACAACAACTGATGGATTCCGGCAAGGTGAAAGTTTCGGATGATCATGAATTGAAATCGAAAAAGATAACTTATCACGACTCGTGTTATCTGGGAAGGGCCAACGATATTTATGAAGCCCCCCGGGAGGTGGTAAAGGCTTTAAAGGCTGACCTGGTGGAGATGAAACGCTGCCGGAAGAGTGGGTTCTGTTGTGGAGCCGGAGGAGCACAAATGTTTAAAGATGCCGAAAAAGGAAACAAAGAAGTGAACATTGAACGTACGGAAGAAGCTTTGGAAACCGGGGCTCAAGTGGTGGCTTCCGCCTGCCCGTTTTGTATGACCATGTTGCATGATGGGGTGAAGAATAAAGAAAAAGAGAAAGAAGTTAAGGTCTTGGATATTGCCGAGTTGGTAGCGATCTCTCAAGTTGATTGATATATTTTCCTTGAAGCATTTACTATCTTTGCAAGTAAATTCATCATTACAACCAAACGCAATAACCAACCATGTTAGCTAATATAGAAGATCTGTCAGGCCAATCCAGAGTATGGATATATCAAAGTAGCCGGCAATTGAATGAGGAAGAAGTCCAAACGGTTCAATCCACTATTGAAAGTTTTATTCAAGCTTGGGATGCCCATGGCGCACCGTTGAAAGGGGCGGTTCAAGTGCAATACCAACAGTTTATCGTTTTGGCAGTAGACGAAGCCTATAATGCCGCATCCGGTTGCTCTATCGATAAATCGGTGGCGGTCATCAGAGATTTGGAACAACGCTTACAAATCAGCTTGTTGGACCGTTCGCAAGTTGCCTTTTTAAATGAGCAAGAGGAAGTGTTTGTATTGCACTTCTCCAAATTAAAAGAAGCTGTTACTCAGGGAGTGATCAACGAAGAATCATTATTGTTGAATAATAGCGATCAGAGCCTGGAGACTTTCCGTCAAGGCTGGAAAGTAAAAGCAGGTGAGAGTTGGTTGTCCCGTTATTTTAAAAAGGCCTCCGTCTGATAAGAAATGTTTATAAAAAAGAAAGGGAAGAAACCTAAAAGTTTCTTCCCTTTCTTTTTGAATGTCTCCGTCATGCTTTAATCCTGAAAGCGGACACTGATCAAACTCAGAAATTCTTTGGTTGCGTCTGCTTCAAAGTCCCAATTATTCGGACGAAGATAATTTTCTTTAATAATGGTAATGGCTTTGTGATAATCACCGCATTGGTCAATTCGCTCTAAAGCTATATTGAATTCTTCACTGTTTCCATTAAACAATTCATTTTGGAATTTGAATCGTTGATTAAGGGAGATGATGTCCTTGATGGACTGGGTCTGTTGATTGCCAAGTTTAGCCAATAAAGGCGAATGGGTGGATGCTTCCTCTTCCTCCTCTTCGTGGGCAAACAGTTTTTGATTGTCCGGGGTAGTAGAAGGGGAGTCTTTTTGGTGCAACTGGTCCAATACGGTAGATTGCTCAGTACCGGAATAGTCATTTCCCTGAGGAGAATCCTCTTCGGGAATATCACCGGGTTTGAGGTTATGACGGGTTTCTTTTCTTAAAGAACCTTCGTATTCAATCGAATATAAATCCGGGCTATTGGAGGTTTCTTCTTCTTTTGGAGCCGCGCTTTTTTGAGGGATAGCCTCTTCTTCCGGATCTTGGCCTTTTATTTCCGACTCTTTTCGAAAGCGGTTAGAGGTTTCATAGATTTGGTCAAATTCCTTGTCGAGGTTGTCTTCCTCGTTTTGAAGGCGTTCCAGTTCGAAGAGTTTTTGCCTCTCCTCATTCTCTTTACTTACCATCTCATCCATGGTAAAATGGGGGACCTCATCAAAATCCAAGAAATTGCCTTCGGGCTCTTCTTCTTCCTGCTCTTGTATGTCTTTATAATCAGGCACGAGCTCGTAGATTCCCACCGGGAGCACTTCACTGAATTGTTGAATCAAATCATAAGGCTTTTCCAGTTGCTGCTGTTGCTCATCCACTACCATTGTGGCAATTTTTGCCGCCCGTTTGCGCTTAATGGATTCATCCAAGTCTCTGAATTTGGAAAATACGGCTTCGGTGACGGTCTCGTGTAATGCGATGTATTTGCGTAGCGGAAGTATATGTTTTGAGGTACTGATATTTTTAGGGTACTCCAAGAAGAGTTTCTCAAAGAAGTCCTGAGGGTAAAACTGCAACAACATGGTATCGGCTATGGCCTCTTGCAATAAGGGTTCAAAATGGATTCTTTTGATGCGGATATGTTGCGAAAGCTTACTCATCAACAAGTTAATGGTCTGCTTGACTTCCGGGGCGGTATAATCAAAGAAGGGGCTGTGTATTTTTTTAGCCTCTTTCAGCCATTCCTCAAAAATATTTTTTACAATAAAAAGGTTGACCTGTTTTATATGGGTCAGATTTACAATTTCTTTGCCGTGGATAAAAGGCTGGCTTTTGAAAAAATTGTCACAGATTATATTGGCAAATTTTTGAGCATACTGATGTATTGGAGATAAGTCCGGCCTTAATTCTTCCATAAGTAATTGATTTAATGATGAGTATGAGTTACCTGATCGTAAAAAATCTCAAGCACTTGGTTTTATCATTTAAAGATAAATCAGAAACCTTATTAAAAAAAATACAGGAACACAATATTGATTGGATGCATGCCTGCGGGGCAAAAGGGCGCTGTACATCTTGCCGGGTAGAAGTGGTAAAAGGAGGAGAAGTACTGTCCGAACTGACTCAATCAGAGCAAAGAATGAGGGATTTAGGCCGCTTGAAAGCCCATGAACGCCTGACTTGCCAGGCCACCTTCCGAGAAGAAGGGGAAGTGGAAGTGCGTATTCCCAAGATGTGTCAGTTTAAACATATGGAATATGGGGAAGAATAGCGCAAGAGATAATTTGTTAAATTTTTAAACAAAATAATGTTAAAAATATTGACTTTGATAAAAGGGTGTCTTAATTTTGTTATGAATTAAACGGGGTAAAGTTTTTCATTAAGAATTAATAAGCAAGCGGTTATGAAACAGTATAAATTCACTCTTCCGGTTAAAGTCAAAGGCTCTTCTGTCCAATTGGGGTACAGCGGGCGAAACTTCTACTTCGGGTATCAAGGCAAGGTAATCGTATTTGTGCTGAACAAGCGCCTCATGATTATAGTCAGTGTATTGCTCGGAGTAATTGTTCTTCAAAGTTTTTTCTATCCTCAGCCTACTAGCAATACCACTCATATTACAGAGAATTCTTATGTAAATGAGATGGAGGATCCTTATAAAGACGATGTTGTGGGCTTTGCCCTGGATCATATGGATGAATTGGATAACTTTCTCAAAACGGTAAATACGGCTAATACCCGGGAAAGATTTACCGTACAAAAGCAATTGCTCGTATCTAAATACCTGATCAAAAACAAAGCTTCTCGCCTGGATCAACTGGATGACCAGACCTTATTGGAGTTGAATAAAAAAATAAGCAGTTTATTTGTCGAAACAGTTTTTCAAACTATTAAAGTCGAAAAGCATGTCTTTAAGTATTTTACGGATACAGTCGATCTGAAAAAGTTTGAAACGGCCTTGATGGAACAGATTAAATACAATGTACCGGCCTCTATCAAGCTTGCCCAGTCGGCCTTGGAGACGGCCTATGGACGGAAAGTTGTCAATAACAATTACTTTGGCATCAAGGATAAAACCCGCAAAACACAGAAGAAAATTACTACTGAGTACTATACTTGGAATGAATATCAACGGAATAAAAGCAAGGTAGTCGCTAAAAAGAAAATCTATAAAGATGGCAAGCTCTTGTATAAATGCCTGATTAAAGACCACTTTGCAAGTTATGGTACGCCTTGGGAGTCGTTTAGAGCACATTCCGTCTTTCTGAATACGAATAACCGGTACTCTCCGCTCTTTGTCAACGGAAGAAATTATAAAGCCTGGGCTGACAAAATCGGTTCAACGAAATACGGAGGGGTAGGATATGCCACTTCGCCTATCTATGGGCAATTGCTTAAAAAAATTATCCAACGGTATCACCTGGACTTACTGGATTATTAAAAGCTGGGAAACAACATCGTTAGGTAAGCTACCTTTGATGAAGAAGATTTTCAATAGTGTCCAATGGTATTCTTATTAAAAATACCGCTTTAACAATCAAACTATCTATCTTTAGACGAGTGGCTGTTTGGCTACTCGTCTTTTTATTTTATGTGCGAGGATAGGGAGGAAGTTGTGGAATGCCCTCGAATTTGTTATTGAGATAGTCCACTTTGAAAAAGAAATGCTGTAATCCGTTGGTAATTGCAACAAAGGAAGCTTGTTGTACGCTGTTGTAGACCAGGGCTTGTTGTAAGGTATCCCGGGTGAGTTTCACATTGGGGGCTTTGCATTCCACCAAGAAAAAGGGAAGGCCGGAAGAGTCATATACCAAAATATCACTTCGCTTATTGAGCTTGTTATAAGTAAGGGCCGACTCTACACTGATCAGCGCTTTGGGGTAGTTGGCGCTTAGCAGAAAGTGAATGAAATGCTGACGGACCCATTCTTCGGGAGTGAGCCGTACGTATTTTTTTCGGATAATATCCTGAATAAAGAGTTTGTTTTCTCTTTTTTGAACTTTATAATCGTATGTAGGGAGGTTGAGTTGGAGCACTTTGAATGAGTAAATGATTTGGGTGTTTCTTGTACAAAGGTCAAATCTAGTTGTTTTTCGTCATAAGTTTATTGAGTTACCTTGAATTGTCAATATCATATCGTTCCGGAAGGGAAAAATGAAAGCCACTATCTCTATATGGATAAAGATAGTACAAAGGCTTCCAATGGGTATTACTACCATTATTCCTATCAATACCCTTGGATCAGGACCTGGGAAAATACCTTGGCAACCTGTCATTTTAATGAGAAAAGCTGGATTTCTTTGTCTGATAACCTATTGAAGATCTCGCAGCCTCAATCTTTTAGGGTATTAAGAAAAACCCAAATCAAAGCTTTGCACTTGAGTTTTAAAAGGTTGTTTTTGCCTTTGGTCATCGGAGGGATTACCGCACCATTAGCCTTGGTGGCTTTGTATAGTAATATCCTGGTAGCCTGGACAGCCCTTAGCATTGTTTTATTGGGCAGCTTCTTGTTTTATTACGGTTTGCGTGGCGTGTATCAATTGAAAGTGGAATTATACGGATCAGAGCTGAATGTTTTTTTGGATGAAAAAAGCCAGGAAATGGAAGAGTTTGTCAAAATGACCAACCGGATTCTGCAAATGCAGTAGCGTAATAATAAAAATTGAACTTTTTTTATTATTTACTGTTGCTTGTAACTCCTTGAAATTGATTTGGTTGTTGTGTTTTCTGGGAGTGGATGGTGTATAGGGTAGAAATTTTTTTTAAAAGATGTTTTGCAGATTGAAAAAACTATTCTACTTTTGCTCACGCAAATAAGGAAACGGATTAGCTGAATAAGCAAAATCATTAATCCAATGTCCCATGGTGTAACTGGCAACACGTCTGATTTTGGTTCAGAAGAGTCTAGGTTCGAGCCCTAGTGGGACAACAAAAAGTCGAAGTTGAAATTTTCAACTTCGACTTTTTTTATGCTCTGACAAACTGTTAAGCTGATAGATAGCGCGCGAGAATACATTTACCCGAATAGTTCGATGGTAAATTTTACTTTAAATATAGCGGTGGATTTTCTTTATGAGCCAGTTAATACAGGCCGGATAAAGCAGGGGTTATGCTCTTGCTTGAAAGGTTGATTTTTTGATATCAAATCAAAAATATGAAACCCAATGAGTCGGATTAACCTACCGGAACCACCTGTCCCCTCTCATTTTACGATATTGTGAAGGTGTCAGTAAAGTATGACTTTTAAATAGTCTTGAAAAATGAGCCAAGCTTTTGAACCCCGATTCTTCAATGATGTTTTTTATTGGTTTATCAGTTGTTAACAGAAGAAGCTTTGCCTTTTCTAAACGCTTAAAAATGATAAAGTCTCCGGGGGAATAGCCCACTATTTTCTTAAATATCCTCGAAAAATGATCCGGTGACAAATGAATCATTTTAGCCAAATTATGTACTAGAATCGGTTCCGATAAATGGTTTTGTATATACAATAATACCGGGTTGAGATTGTACCTCATAAGATCATAGTAATTAGCGTTTACCCTAGGCTTAATAAACTTACACAATAATTGCTCAACAATAGCTCTGGATTCGAATATATGAGAAAGAGTTTGATTCTTATTTGGTTTGCTGAGCCATTCTTTTGTCTGGTAGATTTTAGGGTCTATACTGGGCAATTGTAGGTTTGGGTTTAATTCTAACAGCCTTTCACACAGGCTCCAATCAAGCTTGCTGGCCTTTAATTGGCGAATTGTATTAAAAAGGCTGTAAACGTTAAGCCCACTCATTAGCTCTGCTCTGAAATGAATATAATAATGCTCTAGGTTCTTGTTAAAAAAATACGAACAGGAAGTAAAACTCGGAATCAAATACAGGTGGCCGGGGGCAAGTATGATTTTCTCATCGGCAATTTGAACCCAGCCATCACCTTGGGTAATTAAGTAAATTCTTGAAATGGGGCTTATCAAAGTTTGACAACTATAGTCATTGTCAAACTTTGATAAGCCTATATTTTTTACTTCTACTTTTATGATGTGGTCTGATAGGGCTGGGTTCATGTTACTAGTAATCTTGATATTTTTGTTTTACACAAAGAACTTTTTTAAAAATCGTTGCGGAGAGGCTCTTCTGCTCCTTTAGTAGCGAAAATTTCGAATTCTTAGGTAATTTATTTTGATGGTCCGGCCACCGGAGTGCCGGCCACCGGAGTGCCGGCCACCGGAATACCGGCCACTCAAAATGATGAACTGAGGTTCCTGAAATGAGAGTTTTTTAGTCCAAAAGGTGAAATTTAAATATGTTCTTAAAGATACGCTACGATAGAAAACTAGTCCCAATCCCGCTTTTATTTTTTTAACTAAACCTACGGGATCAGGCCATTTCAGAAATTATCATGTCGTTATTCATCAAATATTTGCATCGATTGCTCAAATATTTTGAGGGGATTCTCAATACTTTTGATCCTCAGTAAATGAAATATTTTCTGCTACGCAATTAGTAATTCTCAATTGATAATTTCATGAAAAGATTAATACTGCTTGTTTTCGTTTTAATGAGTATAATTCACTTATCACAAGCCCAGTTAAGTGGTGGCGGTGACTTAAATCCCGACTTGAAAGCCCCAAAGGAAGCACAGGAAAGATGGATGGACCGGAGGGTAGGGCTGAGCGTTCATTGGGGGCCTTCGGCATTGGGAGCCGAAGAGATCAGCTGGTCGCGTGATTCCAGAATTAAGAAAGAATTCTATGATAACTTTTACAAACAATTCAATCCTGTAAAGTTTGACGCCAATGAATGGGTATGGCTGATGAAGCGATGGGGCATCAAATATATGTCTCCAACCGGAAAACATCATGATGGCTTCTGTTTGTGGTATTCTGATTATACCCCTTATGATATGGAAAATGCCAAACGAAAGATTGATATCATGGCCGAATTGAGCAAGGCCTGTAAGAAAAACGATATCATGTTTGGTAGCTATTATTCCAACCTGGACTGGTATCACCCTGATTGGGCACCTTACCAATACGGAGGGCCGGGTCCCTTGATCGAAAAACAAAAGGATAGTCCCAACTTGGAGAGGTACTACCGGTTTATGGAAAACCAGGTGATCGAGCTGATTGAAAAATATGGAGTGGAATTCATTCAGTTTGATGGAGAATGGGACGATACCTATACCCACGAAGTAGGGTCGAGATTGTACAGGCGTTTTCATGAGGTAAAGCCGGATGTATTACTAAGCTCAAGAATAGACATAGGAAGAAGAAGTGAAGGCAGTGGCAATCATCTGTACATGGATGGACAGAAATATGCAGGCGATTATCAGGAGAGAGAACGCCTTGTAAACCATGGGAACAATATCACTTCATGGCTTGACCACCCGTGGCAGGCGTGGGTCACCATAGATAAGACCCAATGGGGCTACAATCATGATCCTGTGCTGATGACGGGTGATGAATTGATTCTTGATATGGTAAGTGTAGTAGGTAATAACGGTAACTACATGATCAACTTGGGACCCAGGCCTGACGGAAGCTTCGAAGCGGAACAGATCGCTCTAATGGATGAATTGGGACTTTGGCTCAATAAACATCAAAAGGCTATTTACGGCACCCGCGGAGGGCCATTCTATCCCTTCAAGCATGGAGTAAGTACAAGAAAAGGTAAAAAAGCTTGGTTAATGATTACTGATCAAAATGTGGACAAATTATACCTTCCGAAACTCCAGCAACAAATTGTAAATGCACGGGTTTTCGGAACTGATAACAAGGTAGCCTTTTCGGTTCATCAAGATTTACTCTCATTTGAATTGACCGGTATTCAATATGAAGGTCCTGTTACTGTGATTGAGCTGGAGTTTGATGAAGAAGTAGAAATGGGGCCTAAGATGAAAAAAGAACTAAATATTTTTGAAGTTTCAGGCCTGAGGAGGCTTTTTGAAGGCATTTCTTACAACACAAGTTCTAATAATCAGAAATGGCATTTTGCAAAAGACGAGCCAAAGCTCTTTTTAGAAATTAATGAGGAGGACTATGCCTTTCACACCCAAGAAGAAATAAATCCATATGTCATATTTGACTTGAGTCAGGAGGAGGAAGTTCATGGTCTGATGGTTAAAAATCGTAAGGCTTGTTGTCAGGACCGGGCTAAAAACCTATCTCTCTGGACATCAAATGATGGAAAACAATGGACCAAGCAATGGCAAGCTAAAGAAGCCAAAGAGGAATGGAGTATCGTCCTCACCACGAAAAGTATGGGGGCGGAAGTTCCTGGGGTAAAAACCCGGTACATAAAACTAGGCTTGTCAGGAGAAGGTACACAAATTTTACATTTGAATAAGGTAAGCATATATGCTAAGTAGAAATTATATGAATGGGTTTAGGTTTAGAGTATGTTTAAAGTTCGTTGTGGGGGGCCATCGGGGGGGGCGGTCATTCAAAATGATACGCGGGGGTTCCTGAAATGGAAACTCTTAGCTCAATAGATGAAATTTCAACATGCTCTTATTTCTGGGTTCTTAGAAATACTCTTTCAATCCCCTCTCAATATTTCTTTTGTTGGCTTACTTCCTGAAAGTTTACTCTCCTCACCAGAGAAGTTAATCGTTGAGTCAATTTTGACTTCTATAAGTCAAGGAGCTTTGCAAAGCTACGTATATATTTGTGATAGGGATTGTAATTGATATAAGTACAAAAACATTCAAAGCTCTTCTCAGTTTGGGAAGAGTTTTTTTGCATATATAGGCAGCTATAAGCGTAACCTGTTTGTGCTTAGCCTTTGTTACAAACTTGAATGAAGAAATTCTGTAAAGCAGTTGATGTTATTTTTGTTTAAAAAAATAACTTAAAAATGTTAATTTAATTGACAATGTTAAGATTATTGCTTACTTTAGATCTATGATTTATTACATTTGGTTTAATTGTTAGTTAGAGGAAAAGGCTCTACTCTTGATGAGTGGAGCTTTTTTTGTTTGAAAGCAGGGCGAAAGTGAATAATAAAGGAGCGATCAGCCTGGGTTAATATTTTTATTGCCAATAAAAAAGCCACAACCCTGAGAGAGTTGTAGCTTTTGGGAGTCTTTTAGAATAAGGAGTTCGAATTAATAGAACTTTGTAATGCCCGGTTGTGCTTCTTTGATATCCGGCCATTTCATATCCCAACTGTATGATTCGGTAGGAGGCCCGAAAACTTCTTCCGAGTTGAGTGCTTCTTCCCAAGTAATGGTTTTACCGGTGTAGGCGACCAATCGTCCAAGAATGGCAAGCATCGTACTGTTACACATCCAATCTCCGTCATTGATCGGTTCTCCTTTGCGGATCGCGGCAAACAATTCATCGTGTTCCGTTTGGTACATTTCATTGTCTTCGCCTTTGAACCTCCACTTTTCAGGACCGGTAATTTTATGTTTGTTTCTGGAGCAGTCGATCAAAGCTTGTCCCTTGGTTCCAACAATGTCTAACCCATAGCTTCGGTCACAGTCATTCTGTCTGCGGCTAAAGTGAAAGCCTTTTGCCCCGTTTTCATATTCAAACATGACGGCAAAGTGATCAAAGTTATTTCCGATCACACCATCTTGATAAACCTGTCTTCCTCCGGTACCAGTCGCTTTGATAGGAGCTTTGTCGCCCATGGCCCAGGACAAAAGATCCAGAGTATGAACAGCAAACTCAGCAATCATATCACCGGATATCCAATTGAACCGGCCCCAGTTTCTCATATTATATTCATTGTCCGACCATCCGGGTTTGCGGTCTCTGTGCCAGTAAAGGTCTGCGTTTTGGCTGGCATAGATACAATTAACATCTCCGATTTGTCCTTCATGTATCCGTTTCATGATTTCGCGCTTGGGGTAATGAAAGCGCCAGCAGTACCCGGCCACTACGGAAAGGGATTTTTCTTTGGCCAAACGGGCTGCCTCTTGGGTTTTGCGGATACCCGGAGCGTCAACCGCCATTGGTTTTTCGGTGAAAACATGTTTTCCTGCTTTGACGGATGCCATAAAATGCTCGGGTCTGAAGGCAGGGGGAGCCGCTAATAAAACAACGTCTACACCGGATTCTAACACTTTTTGATAAGCATCAAATCCTACGAATTTGTTTTTCTTTGAGACTTTTACTTTATCAGGGTGAATTTTCTTAAGGTTTGCATAAGACTCTTCCAGGCGATCTTCAAAAATATCGGCCATAGCAGTTAACACTACATTGGGGTCTGCATTTAAGGCTTGGTTGGCTGCTCCTGATCCTCTTCCACCACATCCTATTAAGCCCACTTTTAATGTATCAGAGCCTTTACCTAAACTAGGGTTGGATAAACCCATATTCAAGGCAATGGCTCCACCGGCTGTTGCTAATCCTGTAGTTTTGATGAAGTTGCGTCTAGAGACGGATTCGTTTTTTCTCATTTTCGTTTTTGTTCATTATAAATTTTAAGAAATCATTGTGATTGATAGGCTCTATACAAATGTATAAAATCTTGAGAAGAATGTTGATGGGGAAAATTGTGTAATTGTTATTCGATAACAATGTGTAGAATATCCACACTGTAAGTCGCACAATGATGTGACAGTGTTTTACTTGGCTTTAATTTTTATAAATTTTGGATTGAATTTTTTTTAGGAATCCCCGGAAGTGAAAATAGCTCTTTGGGTTACTTTTCCCCAAATGGGTAGGGAACCTTGTAAATGTTTAATTAATAGTGAGTTATGTTATAAAAAAATAGGCATATATGCCTAAGAGAAATAGTGAAAACTATTCATTTGTTTTTAAATAAGTACATTGTTATTTTCCTGGAATTGACTTTTTGTGATTTTTTCAAAGTTTTGGTTTACAATTATTTAGACTATTTTTGCCCCCCGTGAAGCCCTTGAATAAATTACTCAATCTTGCACCTTAGCTTTTTTGGTATAATCTGTGAATAATTGTTAATAAAATTCTCTTAGTTACTAAAGACTTTTTGCGTTTTACCTTCTACTCAATACTAACTACACAGAGCTTTTGAAAAAGGGAGCTCATTTAATTACTCTAATTTTTTTCATAGTTGAACATCGACAATTTTTTTTATTACTAAATCTAAATAATCTGTGATTAGGCTGTTTAAGTTACTAAACCTAATAGTGATAGGTATGGCGTTACCGGTATGTGTAATTGCACAGGGAACCTGCCCGAATTTGGCACCCTGGGCATATGCCGGAGAAGATGTAGTGATCAAGTTGCCTGAAAACAAGCTTTTGTTGTACGGCAATAATTCTAAGGATTTTGATGGTAAAATTGGTAGGTATGCATGGAGTTACGTGAGTGGGCCCAAAGCTCCGGCAATTTCCGGACAAGGTTTGCAAACGGCCTCGGTGAGTGGCCTGATAGAAGGACGATATGAATTTGAATTGACCGTTTGGGATAACCAAGGTGCTTCGGCAAAAGACCGGGTGGTAGTGTTGGTGAATGCTTCGAATGGAAATGTAAAGCCTATTGCAAAAGCGGGAGTTGACCAAACAATTACTTTACCTCAGAATACTGTAGGGTTGGATGGAAGTGCTTCCAATGATGCGGATGGAACCATTAAGGCATATGCCTGGCAACAAAAGTCAGGGCCGCTTGAGGCTATAATGGAAGGAGCAAATACGGTTTCTCCTGTAGTGAGTGGCTTAGTAGAAGGACAATTTGTATTTGAACTGACCGTAACCGATGATTCAGGCGATAAAGGGACTGATCAGGTTACGGTAACTGTTTTATCTCCAGCCAATCAGGCACCGGTAGCCGATGCAGGTTCCGATCAAAGTGTTACACTTCCGGTAAGTACAGTTCAGCTGGACGGAAGTGCTTCCAACGATGCGGAAGGAGAAGTGGTTAGCTATAGTTGGCAGCAGCAATCAGGCCCGGCTACGGCAGTCATTGAGGGGGCGGATGTGGCAGTGGCTACGGTAAGTGGCTTAGTGGAAGGTGTATATGTGTTTTCTTTGACTGTAGTAGATGAACAAGGAATTCAATCTGTTGATGAAGTCTCTGTAATCGTATTTGACCCGGCCAATCAAGTAGTCCGTATCAATGCGGGCGGGGCTGAGATGTTGACACAAGACGGAAAGGTATGGTCGGCAGATCCGCATCCGGCAGGCAGCAGTTATATAGCGGATGTAAGCGGGAATCCAAACCGGGTAATAGCAGGTACGGAAGATGATTTATTGTATCAAACAGAGCGGAATGACGGAGGACAAGGATCGTTTGTTTACGAGTTGACTGTACCAAACAGCAATAGCTATACGGTGAATCTTCACTTTGCGGAGTTGTACTGGGGAGCACCGGATGGAGGTCCCGGAGGAACTGATAGAAGGGTATTCGATATCAATGTGGAAAACGGCCAGGCAGTAGTGTCGGATTATGATATGAATGGGGAAGTAGGTCCATTGACAGCGATAGTGAAGAGCTTTACCGGGATCAGGGATCAGGACGGAGATGGTAAGATCAAAATCGAATTCGTTACGAAAGTCAATAAAGCAAAGGTAGCCGCGATTGAGATTGTGCCTACTGATGATCAGGTATCCAGTGTTCCTCAGTTAGCCTTCATTGAGAACCAGGAAGTCGTTGAGGGTGCTGTAGTGAATGTACCTGTCAGTGCTGAAGATGCGGATGGAGACCCAATTACATTAAGTGCTGAAATCCGCGAAAACGGAAGTTTGATTTCAGAAAACCTTTATGAATTTATAGATAACGGAGACGGTACGGGAGCATTGAGTATGCCGACAGCAGTAGGGGATGGCGGAACCGTCTGTGAAGTTCGTGTATCTGCTACAGATAAAGATGGAACAGATACGGAAGAATTTACCGTATCGGTCAAAGTGGCCGGTGTGAATGAAGCTCCGGTAGCCAATGCGGGTTCTGACCAAACGGTTACATTACCTGTCAATACCGTTCAGTTGGATGGTAGTGCTTCCAGTGATGCGGAAGGAGCCATTGCCAGTTATAGTTGGCAACAGCAATCAGGTCCGGCTACGGCAGTCATTGAGGGAGCGGATGTGGCAGTGGCTACGGTAAGTGGCTTAGTGGAAGGAGTTTATGTCTTTACCTTGACTGTAGTGGATGCGGAAGGCGAACAAGCGGTTGACGAGGTGAAAGTGACGGTAAAACCTGAGGCTATTCAAGATAATGTAGTCCGTATCAATGCGGGCGGAGCTGAGATGTTGACACAAGACGGGAAGGTATGGTCGGCAGATCCGCATCCGGCAGGCAGCAGTTATATAGCGGATGTAAGTGGCAATCCAAACCGGGTAATAGCAGGCACGGAAGATGACTTATTGTATCAAACAGAGCGGAATGACGGAGGATTGGGATCGTTTGTTTACGAATTGACTGTACCAAACAGCAATAGCTATACGGTGAATCTTCACTTTGCGGAGTTGTACTGGGGAGCACCGGATGGAGGTCCCGGAGGAACTGATAGAAGGGTATTCGATATCAATGTGGAAAACGGTCAGGCAGTAGTGTCGGATTACGATATGAATGGGGAAGTAGGTCCATTGACAGCGATAGTGAAGAGCTTTACCGGGATCAGGGATCAGGACGGAGACGGTAAGATCAAAATCGAATTCGTTACGAAAGTCAATAAAGCAAAGGTAGCCGCGATTGAGATTGTGCCTACGGATGATCAGGTATCCAGTGTTCCTCAGTTAGCCTTCATTGAGAACCAGGAAGTCGTTGAGGGTGCCGTAGTGAATGTACCTGTCAGTGCTGAAGATGCGGATGGAGACCCAATTACATTAAGTGCTGAAATCCGCGAAAACGGAAGTTTGATTTCAGAAAACCTTTATGAATTTATAGATAACGGAGACGGTACGGGAGCATTGAGTATGCCGACAGCAGTAGGGGATGGCGGAACCGTCTGTGAAGTTCGTGTATCTGCTACAGATAAAGATGGAACAGATACGGAAGAATTTACCGTATCGGTCAAAGTGGCCGGTGTGAATGAAGCTCCGGTAGCCAATGCGGGTTCTGACCAAACGGTTACATTACCTGTCAACACCGTTCAGTTGGATGGTAGTGCTTCCAGTGATGCGGAAGGAGCCATTGCCAGTTATAGTTGGCAACAGCAATCAGGCCCGGCTACGACAGTCATTGAGGGAGCGGATGTGGCAGTGGCTACGGTAAGTGGCTTAGTGGAAGGAGTTTATGTCTTTACCTTGACTGTAGTGGATGCGGAAGGCGAACAAGCGGTTGACGAGGTGAAAGTGACGGTAAAACCTGAGGCTATTCAAGATAATGTAGTCCGTATCAATGCGGGCGGAGCTGAGATGTTGACACAAGACGGGAAGGTATGGTCGGCAGATCCGCATCCGGCAGGCAGCAGTTATATAGCGGATGTAAGCGGGAATCCAAACCGGGTAATAGCAGGCACGGAAGATGACTTATTGTATCAAACAGAGCGGAATGACGGAGGACAAGGATCGTTTGTTTACGAATTGACTGTACCAACCAGCAATAGCTATACGGTGAATCTTCACTTTGCGGAGTTGTACTGGGGAGCACCGGATGGAGGTCCCGGAGGAACTGATAGAAGGGTATTCGATATCAATGTGGAAAACGGTCAGGCAGTAGTGTCGGATTACGATATGAATGGGGAAGCAGGTCCATTGACAGCGATAGTGAAGAGCTTTACCGGGATCAGGGATCAGGACGGAGACGGTAAGATCAAAATCGAATTCGTTACGAAAGTCAATAAAGCAAAGGTAGCCGCGATTGAGATTGTGCCTACGGATGATGTCGTGCCAAATCAATCACCGATTGCAGATGCGGGTTCTGACCAAACGATTACATTACCTGTCAACACCGTTCAGTTGGATGGAACTGCTTCTACTGATGCGGAAGGAGCATTGGCAAACTATCAATGGACGAAAAAATCCGGTCCTGTTTCGTTTAACATGGATAGTGAATCGAGTAGTACTCCGTTGCTCACCGGTTTGGTAGAAGGAATCTACGTGTTTGAATTGACCGTAACAGATGATAAAGGATTGCAATCTACGGATGAGGTATCAGTGGTCGTATTACCGCAAGAAAATACAAGTCCTGTAGCCAATGCGGGAGATGACCTTACGATTACTTTGCCTGATAGTTCGGTACAGTTAGACGGATCAGCTTCTAAGGACGCTGAAGGGAGCATTACATATAATTGGAAACAAATTTCCGGCCCGTTGAGCAGTGCGATTATCGAAGGGGCCAATACGGCAACACCGACTGCATCAAACCTTACAGAAGGAGTGTATGTCTTTGAGTTGACTGTAACAGACGAAGAGGGTCTGCAGGCAAAAGACCAAGTACAGGTTACGGTTGTAACGTTGGAAAATCAAGCTCCGATTGCTCTTGCAGGTGATGATATTGAGCTGAGGCTTCCTGAGAATGAAACCACCTTGAATGGCACAGCTTCCATAGATTTGGACGGAACCATTGTTTCGTACCAATGGCAGCAAGTGGCAGGCCCTGGGTATTTTGCCATTGAAGATGGTGAAACCGCTATGGCAAAACTATCTTCGCTGGTAGAAGGTCAATATGTTTTTGAGTTGGAAGTGACGGATGATCACGGAGCAAAAGATTCCGATCAAATTATTGTAACGGTATTGCCGAAAGAAAACCAACTGCCTGTAGCAATAGCCGGAGAGGATATAAGCATTACCTTACCGGAGAATGCGGTTACGTTAGACGCTTCGGCTTCATACGATACAGACGGTGCGGTGATTGAATATGTTTGGGAGCAAACATTAGGTTCGGCTTCTTTTACTGATGGAGGGTTGAACGCAAGTGTATTGAGCTTAAGCGATTTGAAAGAAGGGGTATATGAATTTAGCGTAACGGTGACAGATGATAGAGGGGCGCAAGCTTCGGATCTGGTACGTGTCACTGTGAACCCTGCGAAGAACCTTGCTCCCGTAGCGGTGGCCGGCAACGATACAACTTTGGTAGGGGCAACGAACCTATTGACACTGGATGCTTCCGGCTCTTATGATGAAGATGGAGAAATCATTGAGTATAATTGGAAATTGATTTCAGGATCTGATGCGTTTTTCAGCTTTGTCAGCAATGAACAAAAGCCTACGTTGGTCAACCTTCCTCTGGGGCAGTATGAATTCCAATTGGCCGTAGTAGACGACAAAGGCTTGGCTTCCCAGGATATTGTCTTGGTCAGTGTTGTGGAAAACCCCCTCAGTGTGCAGGTAAATGCGATGAAATTTATCACGCCTAACGGAGATGGAATACACGATACGTGGGAAATTAAAAACCTGGAAGAATTAGGACAAGTATCATTAATGATCTTCAACCGGGCAGGCCATACGGTATATCAGACAGACGCTTATAACAATGAGTGGGGCGGTATCCAAAACGGCAAGCTTTTAGAGAATGGAGACTATTATTATATCCTGACTGGAGAAAATGATGACTTCAGAAGTACAGGAGGAATTAGAATCATCTATTAATACAAAACGATTAGTAAAACCGTGAAACGAATTCTGCAATTACTGACCCTGGTATCCCTAGTAGCAATTGGTAACGTAAGTGGACAACAATTGCCCGTGTACAGTCAGTATTTTATGAATCCCTATTTGTATAATCCCTCTTTTGTAGGAAGTAATGATTATACGGAACTAAACATAACGCACCGCCAACAGTGGGTAGGCATTGAAGATGCTCCCGTTACCAATGCGATCAATCTTCAAGTGCCTACCGCTGGTAGGCTCTCCTTCGGGATGAGTGCTTATTCAGACAAAAGTGTACTGTTGCGCAATTCTTCATTATTGTTGAGTATGGGGTACGAGCTACCTCTGGAAAGGGGAGTGGATCATTACATCAAGTTTGGAATGTCAATCGGAGGGGGGATGAACCGCTTTGATATGGACGCCATCGGTGAGGTAAACGATCCGGCTCTTATCAATGTAATCAATACGAATTATTATATGGATGGGCAGTTTGGGCTGCATTACCGGTACAAAAATCTGACCTTGGGATTTGCCCTGCCTAAGCTGTTCCAGTCCAAAGCAGTGAGCGAAGATCCTTTTAACCAAGTGAAATTCGAACAGTTTCAGGAAAAGATCTTCACTGCAAGTTACAAATTTGAAGTAGTCCCCAATGTATTGACGGTAGAACCTCATATGATCTACCGTACAGGAAGCCGTTCCCATTCCAAATTGGAAGGGGTAGCAGTGGCAACCCTCAAGGACTTAGTCTGGTTAGGAGGGGGGTATCGTGAGAATTATGGTGCTACGGCTTTTGCCGGAGTTAAAGTGAAGGACTTTTTGAAAGTGGGGTATGCGTATGAGTTTGCCCGCCCGCAACAGACCAGTTTTGGCAACGGAACACATGAATTGCAAATCAATATGGCCTTTGGGAAAAAGAAAGTACGGGATAACGAACTCCGTTATAAACGTAATCGTCCGGTAGTAAAAAGAGCTCCCAAGCCGAACCTCAAGAAAAAGAACGAGCCTAAAAAGCCGAAAGAGAATGAACTGTTGACCGAGGAGCACGATATTGTAGATAATATTGAGGAAGCTGCCGAGGGCCAGGAAGAAATTGTGGCGGAAGAGCCTGTATCAGAAACGGCAACTGAAGAAGTCGAAGCAAATGAAGTGGAAGAAGTTGCCGCAGACCCGCAGTTGGCTGCAATTGACGAGCTTAAATCAGAACTTGGTGAAGACAGTGTGCAAATCCGTTACAGGATCGATGATGTAAAAGACCTGAAAGTAGGAAATTACATAATAGTCGGGGCTTTTAAAGAGTACAAGTACGCCTTGGATTACAAAGGGAAAGTAAGTGCGAAAATGCCATACAGTGGAATTGGTTACATGAGTGATAAACAATTTTACTATGTATATGCTTTTAAATCCGGAAGTCTGGAGAATTTGAAAAAATTGTATAAAAGGGTATTGAGCTATCCAGAATTCAAAGAAGCCTGGATTATGATCACAAAAAACAAAGAGTAATACCTGAATTAACAAACTGTGCTGAAAGATAATTTTTTAGTTTAATTCGATAATTAACATGTTGAAGAGTAAGATTTTGAGATTTTCTTGGATGATGGTGGTGATGATCGGCTCTTTGGGAGTTATCCATGCAACAACTATTTCGGGAATTGATGGAGGGGCTGTGCATATTGCTTCTTCTGCTCCCGCCAAGCCTGCCGGATCTGCAGTCATCAACTATTCTTTGAGTAGTGCCGGAAAGGTTTCCATCAATATTTATAATGGACAAGGGAAAGTCGTAAGGGAACTGTTGCACGCTGTGTCGAAAGGTGCCGGTAACCATTCCGTCACCTGGAATGGCCGTGATAACAATGGCAATGCTCTGCCATCGGGAAATTATACCTGGAAGATGGCCGCTGTGCCTGGGTTTAAAGCCTCATATGTGGCAAGTTTGGGTTCTAATTACGAACCTGGCGATAGAATGTGGCAGAATGCTCCGGGGTGTCACGTTTCGGCCCGTGCGGTTGCCGCTGACGCATCGGGAATTTATGTTGCGGCTCAATTGACCGAGAACATCGATAACATGATGATCAAAATGTCTTTTGACGGAAAGCGCATGTGGTCGGCCAGAAACCCGATTCCATGGAGAGGAGCGTATAGTATGGCAGTATCCAACGGGCGTTTATATCTTCTGAATCATGGTTCTCCAAGAGAAAGTACCATGAACCTTTGGGTGTATAATAAGAATAACGGTAGTAGGATCAAGGATGCGGAATTTAAGGTCTATTGGGATGGAGAAGAAAGACACGAATTTGATGATGGAAATGACTTCTCCATGGATATAGATGTGGATGGCGACCTTCTGATCGTGACGTATCACCATCGCAATGCCATAAGGGTGTACAGCCTTTCCCAAAAGAAAATGATCAAGCAGATTGACATCAATTGCCCGAAAGCATTGACCATTGGAAACGGAAAGCTTTATGTGGCTTCTTGCGAGAAGATTGTAAGAATTGATTTGCAAAACTACGCCAAGTCTTCTTTTGCCTCTCAACTGAAAAACCCTCAACGCTTGGACTTTGACCATGTCAATAATAAGCTTTTTGTGTACGAACAGTCGGAGCAGATCAAAGTACTAAATCTGAGTGGAGGGGTAGAAAAAACATATGGTAAGTTGGGTGGCCGGGTAGATGGCTTGTATGAACCCAATTCTTTTAGAGAAGTGTCGGATTTGGCAGCGGATGGAAAAGGCGGCTTTGTCGTAGCCAGTCCTTATTACCCGCCACGGAGAGTCGCCCACTTTAATAGTAACGGGCAACTGAATAAAGAATGGTATGGCGGACAGCTATGGGCACCTTTTGTAGGAATTGAAACAGATGACCCTACTACGCTCTGGATGGCGAGTGACTGGCATGGAATCATGCGATTAAAGTTGGATTACAATACGGGTAACTGGTATGTACATTCTACCTATAGATACGGGGGGATGGCTGGGATCGCCAGAAGGCATAACAATGCGAAGCTGTGGGATGCCCGAACGGTCAATGGCAAAACATACCTGATTAATTTGGCCGATTTGGTCATATTTATTGTAGATGAAAAACAATGGAAAATCCGGCCGGTAGCACAACTATACTGGCAAAACTGGAACTGGCCGAAAATCGTCAGGGAATGGGTACCGGCTAATAGTAAGTCGTATGCTTGGGCGGATGCCAATGGCGATGGGTTGTTACAACAGCCTGAGGTGACTTTTTATGGTCAAGATCCTCCGTCTGTAGCGAATCCATATGTAGATAAGGATATGAATATCTATTATACCTCTTCGGGAAGCAACCCTCGGGTCGTTAAGATGAGTGTGACCGGGTGGAGAGGAGATGCGCCTGTGTATAATTATCCGGGGGGAGAGGTAAAGGCCCCTGTCAGATTTCTGAATAATAATGAATATCGTTGGGGAGGATATACTTACGTGGATAATGACGGAACGATATACGGGGCCTACAATGAGATGGCCTATAAAAATGGCAATGCGGCATGGGGAAATTCCAAAAATTCCTTCTTGATGAAATTTGACAGGAATGGGAATGAAAAATGGAAAGTAGGTAAAGGAAGAGCAAATTGGGAAGAAAAGTTGAATAGTAACAACTATAACTACGATGCCCCTTTAAATCCCGGAGAAATTGATTTCTTTAGAAAAATTGCCGGAAAAGTGAACGGTGCGGTAGTAATGACCAATATGGAGGGACTGCCTACCAAAACCACTACCTATGCTTTTGATGAGGATGGATTGTTTTTAGGAAGCTTGTTTGACAATATCGACCATTCCAAATTAGAACAGTTGTATGAATTTGGCGGGGAGGCTTTGGAAGCTGATATGATCAAGTACAACGGACAAGTATATTTCTTTGTCTGTTGGATTAATGAAATCCGGGTGTTTAGAATTACCGGATGGAATAACTGGCAAAAATCTCAAGGAAATATCTCAATTTAGAATCATATAGTGACCGACCGAAAAACCCCGGAAACAATTTGCTTCCGGGGTTTTGTTTTGATTTCACTAAACTAATTAATGAATATCCCACCATAATTTATGGCTGTGTTGGTCGCTTCCTATATTTTGAATGGCTTTTTCTACGTTGGCAGCGTTCACGGTTTTTTCATTGTCCGGGTATTTCAACCTTTTGGGAATGTCCTCATAGGTGAGGTTGCCGTCTACCGGAACATTCAGAATGGGGTAATCCAATCTACGCCACTCGGCCCAGGCCTCGCCTTCTTGTAAGTACAGCGCTAGCCACTTTTGGGTGCCTATTTTTTGCTTGTAATCGCCCGGGGCATTTGCGTAATTTACATCGTCCTGAGATAAGTAGGCATTGATGTTACTTTCTTCTACTCCCCAATATTCCATTGAGGCTCTGATGCCTGCGTGGTAATGCTCTGCGGCTGTGCCACCTACGGCAATGTTTAATTCTGCTGCTTCAGCCAGCAAAAATGCTACTTGTGCATAGTCCATAAAAACACCGGGTTGAGAAGGGTTTTTCTGAATATCATTATGAGGCCGGGAGGCTAACCAATAATTCATGTTTTGGCTTTGACCAAAAGGCACACCTGCGTAAATATTGTAAGCGCCATCTGCCTCATTCCAGGCATAGCCGGCATATTTGTGAATTCTGGGATCATCCAAATCTTTGAGCATATCAATAAAAGTATTGCTCAATCCGTATTCTTGCCGGTCGATATATTGGGTATACACCGGGTTGGCATTCGGCACTTCCAAAAACTGAAACAGGGCATTGTCTGTATTGGAGGTGAACACTCCGGCTTGAATGGCTTCTTCCACCGTTTTTTTGCCCAATTCCGGTGCTACATCCATGATCCGCATTCCCAAACGCAATTTGAGGGAAGCGGCAAATTTTTTCCATTTGTACATATCACTGTTGTACACCAAATCGTAGCTTTCAAAAGCTCCGCTATTGGGTTGAATCAGGGTAATTGCCTCGGTGATTTTTGCTACCAGGTCCTTATAAATTTCTTCTTGAGTGTCATAAGCCGGGTTGGGAATGGTCTCACCGGATAAGGCATTGAAATAGGGGATATCCCCATAAGCATCCGTCACTAGTTGAAAGCCCCATACCTGTAAGGTCTTGACAATGGCTAACCGGTTGTTTTTTTCTTCTTTGGAGAGATAGCCTTCAGGAGCTGCTTCAATCAATTTTTGTGCTTCCGCCAAATCTTTTAAGCCTTTGGTGTAATATTCACTCCAGTAACGGTTATAAAAGTTTGGGGAAAGTTGGTAACGGCTTTCCTGGGTATAAGCGATCTGACCGAAATGTTGACTTAATAAGGCATTGGCATTGGTGCGGGCATCGAGCACCAGGTAATGAACCATCAAGGAGCTTTGGGCATTGGCCACCAGGTATTTTGCATCTACTTGAGAAGGTTCCTTTTTATTTTGATTGATTTCTTCAAAATCTGTGGTACAGCTCCAAATGAGATTGCACAAGGTGCAAGCCAGCAGTCCCCGTAGGATATATGTATAATAGTTCATAAAAAAATCTTTGTTTAGAAGTTAAATTTCAAGTTGAATCCGTAAGAGCGGGTGGTCGGTAAAGACCCGGTGTCAAGCCCTTGTACATTGCCCGATCCATAGGTCATTTCCGGGTCGATATGCTCGAAGTTGCGGTGTAAAATAGCCAAGTTTCTTCCTGTAACCGCGAAGGTTACGTTCTGAAACGGTAATTTTTCCAACAGGCGGGCAGGCAAGGTATATCCGATGCTGACCTCTCGTAGTTTGACGTAGGAAGCATCAAAGACAGAATTTGCGTGGGGGTTATTGTTGTAATAAGTGGCACCGTCCCAGGCCGTCACAGGTACGCGTTTGGTGTTGGGGTCACCGTTTTCCGTAACCCCCGGAACAATCACTCCACCGGAATTTGCGTCATTGGTTACCGGGTCGCGTTTGGGGTTGCCTAAGTCATTGAGTCCGGCTGTTTCTTCCAGTACCCCGGTACCCATGCCCCAGTAATGGGTTAGTGAGAAAAATTCACCTCCTTGACGGATGTCAATCAATGCACTCAAGTGAAGGCCTTTGTAGGAAAATTTATTATAAAGACCGGCCCGCCAGTCAGGGTTGTAATTGCCTAACACTTCCAGTTCTTCAGATTGCAAATAATAGCCATCGCTCCCGACTACCGGTTTCCCGTCTTTGTACACAAAATTGGTTCCGATCAATGCGCCATAGGGCAATCCCTCTTTGGCAGCTACTTGCACATGGTTACTGTTTAGCACATGGGCGGTAATGCCCGGAGCCAGTTTTTTAACCTGACTTTCGTTTTTAGCCCAATTGGCAGTGATGGCCCATTCGAAGTCTTTGGTCCTGATGGGAATGGCATTGAGGTTGATTTCTACCCCTTTGTTGTTTAAGTGGCCGGAATTGACATAACTGTAATTATAACCACTGGCTGCTGAAACGGAAGCTGCCAGAATTTGCTTGCGTGAATCTTTGTTGTACACCGAAATATCCACTCCCAAACGGTCTTTCCAGAAAGACATTTCTATCCCGGCTTCCCAGGAGCTGGTTTCTTCCGGTTCCAAATGAGCATTGTTGAGGGTGTTGTTGACGGTATAACGGGTTTTATCCCCGTAGTTTCCTGTGTTATAGTAAGTATTGAGGATACTGCTGATAGGAGCATCGTTTCCTACTTTAGCATAATTTAAACGCAACTTTCCGAAGGATAAAAAGGAAGAGCCTGCAAATACGGGGAGTTCCGAAAAGACAAAACTGGATGAAATAGAAGGATAAAAGAAATGATTTTTGCTGGCAGGTAAGGTAGAGGACCAGTCGTTACGTCCGGTAAAATCCAAAAATAACATATCCCGGAATCCCAATGAAATGCTTCCGTAAACACTGTTGACCCTGCGGCCTCTGTCCCATTCGTCTTTGGAAATATTCGGGGATACAGAGTTGGAGATAGCGTACAAGTTGTCTAACTCCAAGCCTCCTACGGTAGATTCGTAGATGCCATCATAGTGGTTTTCTCTTCTGCCGATGGCCAATAAGCCGGAAAGTGAAAACTGATTTCCCAAATCTTTCTCTACATTGAGCATGAGATCCATGTTTGTTTCCTTTTCCATCCGGAAGCTCCGGTAATAGTTACTCAGTGAAAAGCTGCCTTTGGCAAGGCGTTGCTCTACTTCCATTACGTTGTAGTCAATGGACGCTTTTCCGGTAAGACTGAGCCAATCCTTCAATTGATAGGTGAGGCCCCAAGTACCGATCAGGTGCTCCCGTGTATCGCTGGGATAGTTGTTGTAACGGGTCCAGTAAGGGTTGTCCCAATAATTAGGCGTAGGGTCCGAATAGCTTTTCCGGTTCCAGGGTTTTTGTTGACCGGCAGATGTCTGGTAATTTTTTAAGCGCCCCATATCCAGTTGGCGATGGTGCCACATACCAAAGCTGGCCATTAAACTCAGGGCCGTTCCCGAATCATAGCCCGTGCCCGGGCGTCCCATTACCTCTTGGTTGGAATAATGTACGCTGACTTGTGTGCTGAGTTTGGGGCTGAGTTTGAGCCGGCCGTTAAATGAAAAGTGATTTTTCTTAAGTGAAGAGTTCGGCAGTACCCCTTTTTCATCGGTATTGGTGTAAGAAAAGCGGAAGGAACTATGCTCATTACCTCCGTCCAGGGCAATGTTGTTTACCCAAAGTTTTCCGGTTTCGAAGAAGGCATCAATGCCGTTGGGAGTAGCGGTCCAAGGCCGGGTCTTTAAATAATTTTCTTTGTCTGTGGGGTCAAAAGCATCCCAATGCAACACTTCCTGTCCATCAAACCTGGGTCCCCAGCTCACGTCTTCTTTGTAATTGGCAACCTTATAGGTCTTTCCATCGATTTCCACTTCGTCAAACCCCGGGCTGTCACCACCTCCGTATTCGTTTTGATAATTGGGAAGAGTGGCTTTGTTAATTTCGCTGAAGGTAAGACTGGAGCTGACCGACACACCTAAACCTTTGCGTTTGGAGCCTTTCTTGGTGCTGATGATGATCACCCCGTTGGATCCCCGGGAGCCGTATAATGCGGTAGCGCTGGCTCCTTTCAGTACCGACATGCTTTCAATGTCTTCCGGATTAATGTCAGAGGCAAAATTCCCGTAATCGTATCCTCCGCCACCTCTCAGTTGGTCGTTGCTGTTGATATTGCTATTGCTGATGGGTACACCATCCACCACAAACAAGGGTTGGTTGTTTCCTGTAATGGAGCTGCCTCCCCGGATCACAATATTACTGGAGCCGCCCAGATTGCTGGAAGAGGTAACGGAAATCCCCGGAACTTTACCGGACAAGGAGCTTACTACATTGGTCGTTTTGACGGTGTTCACTTCTTCTCCATCCAATTCTTTGACGGCATAACCCAAGGACTTTTTTTCCCGGGAAACACCCAATGCCGTGATCACGACTTCTTTTAACTGTTTTGTGTCTGATTTCAAGACCACATTGATAACCGATTGTCCTTTGATCTCAATGGTTTTAGTGATAAAACCTACGAAGGAAAACGATAAGCGTTGGGCATCGTCAGGTACGGTGATTTTATATTTTCCATCCGGGTCACTTATTGTGCCCGAGCTGGTACCTTCCAACATAACCGAAACCCCCGGGAGGGGAATTCCATCTTCAGCAGAAGTTACCTGCCCTGACACAACAGTTTGCTGGGCTTGAGTAAGGTGAAAGCATAAGAGTAGTATGCTTAAAAAGTACAAGCGTAATCCATGATTCATAGTGTTAACAGTTTGGTATTAGTGGGTTAATGAAAATTTCAACTACCCAATATTACCGTTTCGTAGCATTGTATTTTAATACCTTTTTAGCTTATTCGTATACTATTTTGATATATATATTATCTCTTATTAATATACTGTTTTTAGGGGTTTGTTACTTTTTGGTATTTTTTTAAAATACTGATATATAGTATATTAATTATTATTATGAGGTATTTTTGAAGGGGGTGTTCTTTGTTTTTTTTATTATTGTTTGAATAATATTGTATATAAAAAAATCAAAATAGTATTATTGTGAAAGTGGGAAGGCTATTGTTAAATTAGAGATTTCAAGACGAGCGAAGATGGAAGTCAAAGCCTGTTTATAGAAGAGAATACGGATTGGTTTGCTGGGGGTTTCTTTGAATAGTTCAATTTTTTTTTGAAAAATATATCCGGTATTTCAAACTATCTGTTTAGGAAGGATTATCTTAAAAAAAGATCGCCAGGGAATGGAATAAGGCAATTTCTTCTTTTGAAGAGGATAGAATTATTGATTCTTTGGTAGTTGGCTTGTTAATGATGTTTAATGCCCGCTATTTATTTTTTTAATTAAGTATTAATAGGTGTTATTTTATTATATTTATATTCCCTTCTAGTTAAATATTGTGATTATGTACCTCTTGGGTGGTTAGCTCAATCAACCGATACGTTAGACGTGTACCCAACCTATAAATCAATAATAAACATATTTGTCTTTTTCATGCCGGGAAGCTGTAGTTGTATCTTCAAAGCCGGATAATCGGTTTTAACAGGCAAAAACGGAATTGCAGTAATTCTAGATGCATATGCACTTTGTAGTTATTAAGGTTATAGTCTGTACCGGTATGACGATCGCGTAAACGTGTGAATCAGCGGCTAAAAAGCTTTTCATTGAACAAGTCAAGATGGAGAAGCAAAGGAGTGTGATTGCCATATCAATACGGCAACATATTTACCGGTTTGCGAAACAATACAGCACAACTTGAATTTTTTGATATCGCTCCAGATTGGAAAACGGTTTCGTCAATCCTGCTTTGAGGGTTGAGAAAATTTCCACACCCAAGGGGGCACCTGTTTGGTGTTGAGAAGCTTTCCAAGCTGACCAAAGCGTTGTTTGAACTTCCCTGTTTTTTTACTTTTTGAAAAGTCGAAATCATGTTAATTCTTAGAGATTGCCCCGGGAAATTATGCAATCGGATGTGGGCGTATTCTTTTTTTATCGCATTTGCCCTAAAGCATCGTTTACAACTGATCATCCCTTTTTTTGACCGGTATAAATTTTATTTTGAGAATCTGAACCGGTATCCTTATGTGGTATTTACATTTTCCAAGAACAAATTTATGGATAAAGTGCTGACCAAATGTTTTCAAAAACTTGAAAGGCTATTGGCTTCTGCCTCAACCATGAATGGAAAATTAGGCGTGATTTATTTAGAAGACAATGGTTCGATACCCGCTTTGTTGAAGGCCACCCGGTCAAAAGTGGTCTTGATTAACTCATGGGCGTACTTGAAAGACACTCAGGCAATGATGTCTTACTCCCGTATGATTAGAATTCTGTTTCAACCGAAAGAAAATTACCGGAGAAAGGCTGAAAGGATATTGACTATGGCCAGGTTACAGAGCGATGTGTTAATCGGAATACACGTTCGAAGAGGCGATTATAAGGCATTTATGAATGGGAATTATTATTATGAAATTGCAGACTACCATAGAGTGATGAGTGAAGTACAAGAGGATTTTAATCAATGTGGAAAAAAAGTCAGTTTCTTTATCAGTTCCGATGAGCCCATTTCTTTGAATTTATGTAAAGGGATGAACTGCTATTGGATTGAAAACTCTCATGTGATAGAAGACTTATACGCCCTGTCGCAATGTAATTTGATATTGGGACCTCCCAGTACATATTCGATGTGGGCTTCGTTCTGGGGGGAGAAACCCATTCAATTTATCCGGTCTAAAGACTACAAGGTAACAAAAGAGGCGTTTCAGAAAGTGCTGTTTCAAAACTATTTTGAAGGGAGAAGATTTTTTGATTTTTATCAAAATACATTTATGAACCGGCCCGTTCCGTATTATCATAAAATTAACGGGCCCCAGAGAGAAGATAACGTAATACGGTTGTTGTGAAACTCCAAGCCCCACAAAGCAGATTTTCTACTTTATGGGGAAAGCCAAGGGAGGATCCTAAAAATCCTTTTTTCTGCCTTTTACTAAAATTCCTGTTACCGGGATGATCACCCAAATGATCAGTGCTGAAATCGAACAAGAGATGCCCAGTCCCGTACCAAAGAATTTTTTGAAGACTGCTCCGGTATACCCCAGTAGGGCGGAAATATCCAGCTTGAGCATGACCAGAATGCGGGAAAGGTCGATAGGGTTGAAAAGGGTAGCTCCTATGGCTAGTTTTTCAATAGGGTATTCTTCAAAAAGAACTAAAGACAACAGAAAAAGCCCATCGTAAATCAAGGCCAAAAGTAACCATAGAACAATGGCCAGACCGAAGCCTTTGATGCGGTTTTCATGAGCCAGGCCTATCCAGTAAGCAAAAGCTGTAAAAATACAGGTAAGCAGTGCCCCTGAGAGCAACAAAGTGAAGAAATTCCAGATTTCGCCGGAGACTTGAATGCCATAAAACAAGAAAGGCAAACCGGTACCGAGTAAGAAACTGCTGGACAACGATAAAGACAAACCCAGGTACTGCCCCATGAAAATGGCTTTTCTCCGGATAGGTTGGGCGAGTAGTAATTCGGTAAAGTCCCGGCTATTGTAATAATACATAATGCCGAAAATTGTCCCGATCAAAGGGGTGAGAATCAGAATGATACTGCTCAGACTGATGATGCCTTTGAGCAGGTCGCCACTGAAGTAGAGTAGGGAAGAGGTAACGATCAGGTAAAAAAGCATATAGGTTAAACTCCAATAGCTTCTGATCAGGTCAAAAAAACTGTATTTCAGTATCTTAAACATGAGCTTCTTTTATTAGAATTTGGGCAATGCTGTGTTCTAAGTCCGCCTGTTGTGAGAGTGCATTCATTTCGGTAAGACTGCCTTGGAAATAAATTTTTCCTTCCAATAAAAAGACAATCTCATCGGCCAACTCTTCTACCACGCTCATAATATGCGTGGTGAGTAGAATGGTTTTTCCTTTGGCTTTTTCCCGGGAGATGAGTTCTTTCAGATGAATCAAAGCTACGGGGTCGAGGCCAACCGTAGGCTCATCCAGGATGATCAGCGGGTTGTCATACATAAAGGCAAGTACTACGTTGACTTTCTGGCGGGTTCCTCCGGAGAGATTGCGAAGGCTCTTGTTGAGGAACGGTTCCAAAGAAAAGCGTTCGATCAAAGTGCGCTCATCACCCGGACTCTCGCGGATGTCTTTCACCAGTTGGATGAGTTCATTCACTTTTAAATTTTCCGGGAAACGGGCCACTTGGGGTAAGTAAGCGATTTGCTTGCGATGTTCCCATTTGCCTACGGTGGGTTTTCCGTTGAAATATACTTCTCCTTTCTGAGGAATCACCAAGCCGAGAATGGATTTAAGCAAAGTCGTTTTGCCGGAGCCGTTGGGTCCCAGGATGGCAGTGGTGCTACCCGGAGTGATCTCAAGGTTGACGGACTTTAAGACTTGGTTGCGGTTGAATGATTTTTGTACATCAGTAATGCGTATCATCTTGGTAGGGGTTTCATTTTGGGGGCTTCGTCTTTTAAGGTATCCGGGGTAAGCACCGGGGTGACTTTTTCTGCAAAATTCAGAAAGTCGATGAAAAGGCTTCTCAATAGGATAATTGACTCAGGTACCCGTGCCACCATGTATGAGAAGACCTTGACCGGGCGGTAGGGAACATCGCCAATGCCGTCTTTATCCAAATCATACCCTGTATATTCGCTCCAATAGTTTCCCGTATAATCATTGTAATTGGTAGCGTTGGGGTTGGTGGAAAGATCAAAGGTGTTCGAGAGAAAATTATTGGATGCGAATACATTGTCCATGCAACTCCCTAAAATTTTCAAGGCCCATCCGTTTTGCTCAAAGTTGTTATGAGAGACTTGCAGGCGGTTAGACCCTTCGGCATAAATACCAATGGTATTCTCTTTAAATATATTTCCCGAGATTTCCCCATCGTAAATTTCTTTGAGCAACAAGCCGTAGGATGAGCTCCCCCAGTTTTTAAGAAACAGGTTATTTTTCATCGTAATATAGCGGGAAAACATCACCGCTACTCCAGCGCCATTGTCGGTAAAAGTGTTGTTTGTATAAGCATTATGATTGGAAAACATAAAGTGCAGACCGTAGCGCAGGTTGCCTTTGCTGGTGTTACCCGTAACCGAGCTGTTTTCAACGAACTCCAAGTAAATACCGTCCCGGTGGTTTTGTGTCAGATTGTTTTCTATGGTAATATTTTTACAATACCACAAATGAATGGCATTGGCCGAAGACATTTCATTCTCAGCGTTGCCGATGACTTTGTTGTTCCGCACAATACTTTTGGACGTATTGTTCAGGTAAATGCCGAAAAATGTATTGTGTAATTCATTGTTTTCCAATAGGCAATACTCAAATTTATACACTTTGATACCGGCAATATCTTCCGTATAACTAGGGGCCATGTTTTGAATACGAAAACCTTTGATTGTGACATGATCGCTTTTTACGGAGATGATTTCCTGCTTTTGATGCGCGCCTTCTATCACCGGGTAGTTTTCACCGATCAGAGTGAGGGGTTTGTCAATGGTGAGGTTACCTTCGGTATAAGAGCCCGGTTTTACCCGTAAAGTATCTCCGGCCCGGGCTTGTTGAATTCCCTGGCGAATGCTGTTTACCGGGCACGTTTTACAAATCGTCCGGGTGCCAGCCTGGGCAAAGGATAGCAGGTTGGAAAGTAAAAGGCCGATTATCAGTAAGGTACGTTGATTTGCCATTTGTCTTAGAATTCTTAAACCCTCAGTGGTTGATGGCACTGAGGGTAAATGAGCTTAAAACTGAAAATTTATATTCATATAAATATTTCTTCCCGGACGTAGAATGTTTCCCCAATCCAAGTGTTGTTGATAAGCTTTGTCCAAGAGGTTCTCTATTCCGGTTTCTACTTTCAGGGTTTGCATAGCAATGGGAAGTTGATAGGCTGCCCGCAAGTGAAATATCACATATCCCGGAGTGGTACGCTCTCCGAATTTTGAACTGGTTCGGGACTGTTTAGTAGCCATTTCGCTTTCCATTTGGATATAAAATTTATCCGGGTGATACCGCAAAGAACTTGTGCCCTTTAAGGGGGCAATCAATGGGAGTGGGTCTTTATCGTTGTCCTCACCATAAGTATATTGAAGGCTATTCATCCAAGTCAGGCGTTCGGTAGGTCTGAGCAGTAACTCTAATTCCGAACCATACAGCACAGCGGAAGGAATGTTGCCATATACTTTTACCCCGTTGGCGCCAATGGTCATGGCACTGAGTTCAGGGGCAAGACTACCTAAAATATAGTCCTGGATTTGATATTGATAAACCGTTCCCAAAACCTGAATGTACTTTCCCGAATAATCCAGAGATAGTTCGGTGCTGAATGATTTTTCCAGTTCGATATCAGGGTTGCCAATGTAATCGTAGCCATCGTAACGATTGAACAGGTAAAAACCAAATTGTTCGCTAAGGGTAGGCAAACGTTGCGTGTAACCTGCCTTTATCCTGCTTGTCCAGGATGTAGCCCATTTCCACTCCAGTTGAGCGCTTGCACTTACAGGCAATTCCTGAAAAGCCTTGTCCACATCATATCCAAATACTTCCAGTTGTTTTTTACCAAATTCTTCGGTCAGTACGGAGTGACTCCATTCCGTACGGGCAGTTAATTGTACATTCAGTGAATTTGTAAGCAGTATTTTGTCTTCCAGGTAAATACTTGCTGAAGTTCTGCGAAAGTCCGGCCAGGTAAGCATAAACATAGGTTTTTCTCCTTCGGCATACATGGTCATTTCGGCCCTGGCCCGGTTTTGATAAGCTTCCAGGCGTGCCCGTAGACGGTGTTTGCGTAAAGGGGTAAACTCTGCATTGACAAATGCCCCGTACGTATCACTTTGTCCTGGCATATCCATATGCATGGGAACATCAGGCCGTTGGGTGTCATCCATGGCATGCCGGATGAAGTTTGCATACAGTTTGGTTTCTATATGCGAGAGCCAATGATCTTTGAAAAACTTTTGGTAAGAAACCGCTCCCATTTTAGCCCTGGCATAACCCACGTCCATAGGCAAGGCCGGATAGCCTACATCCCAGGCATCGTCCATCAGTACATCTACTTTTAGCATTTGAGAATTTTTCAGTAAACGCTTTCCTGAAAAGGAGATGTTTACTTTGTTATATTGAGAAAAATTCACCTTTTCCCCATTGCCATTCCGGTAATTTTCATGCCTGCGGTATACCGCATGAGTCCTGAATGCCCAGCGGTCTTGAGAAAAGTTTAAGGAGAGTGCGTGATTACTTCCTTTGGAGGCTGAATGGTAGCCACTGCTGATTGCTCCCCGCCAGCTTTTATTTCTGTCAAACAAGGGTTCTTTCAGTTTCATATTCAGGTTTCCTCCCAGGGAAGACCCGAGAGCATTGTCTTGTTCGATCGCGATGGAATGCAGATTGTTGGTTTCTACATAGGAGGTTGCCGGGTCCATTTTGTCGGTACAGGCTCCAAAGATTTTCATCCCGTCCAGTGTTACATTGATTTGCCCACCGGATAAGCCCCTGTAGGTAGGCTCCAAGGCATAGTTTCCTCTACGGATCAGGTGGACCCCTGACATCCGCTCCAGAATATCCTCAATACTACTATGTTGATTGGTTTTATAGAATTGAGTTATTCCTGACCGCTCATCGATCGCTTCCTCTTCTACCACTACCTCGTCCAACTTCAATACATTGAGAGAGTCGGAAGGGTAAGGAGAGTTATCACCGGATTGGGCCATGGTAATCGAGTAGCCCAACCCGGTATATATAAATAGTATCCAAAGACTTTTCATAATATCAGCCTTTTATTGGAAACAGTTTTTAGATCCGTATTTAAAATTCAATGTCAAAATACTTTTCATCATTGATCACTTCTTCTCCTTTTTCAAGCGTGATATGTATCCGCCAAAGGCCCGTCATGGTGAAGTTGACTTTCCCTTGGTAAATGCCATTTTCCATATGAACAGGATGGACATTATTGGGAGAGCCGTGCCCCATGGTAGGCATTTCGGGAGTGATTTTTACCTGATAATCGGTGACGGCCGGAAAATCCATCATGCCGACTCTCTTATGGATGGCCACAGCAAAATCATTAACTCCGGTTTCCGGAGCATCCGGAGATACTAAAGAGACAAATATTTTTTCTTCCCCATTCATAAAAGAATAGACTCTCTCGGTTTCTGGTTCTTCTACTTCCATGTGGAAGGAAGTCATCCCCGTTTTTCCCTTATTTTTCACTTTTAAGCCTAAGGTCCATTTGCCCATTTCCCCGCTAGGCATAATGAATACGACAGCTCCGGCATAAAGGTGAGTTTCTTGGTGAAAGACAGGGTTGACAAAAGGGGCTGAGTGGGACATTTGTGACATTTGCATCATCGGCATTAATTCTATTTCTGCCTCTTGGGACACATTCTCCGAAGCTGAATCGAATAAGGCAATGAAAAACTTATTGAAACCGACAAAGGGGCTTTCCTGAGTGTATATTTCCACTTTGGTAGCAGCGCCTAAGGCATAGCCTTCTTTGATTTTTACTAGGCCTTGTGTGTTTATTTTGGGTGCAGCTTCATCGTCATCGCTACAAGCGGTAAATAAAGAAAGCGTAAAAAGAATACATGTCAGGCGTATAATAAGGTTGAATAATTTCATTGTTCGTACTTTTAAAAAGTTTTTGGATGATAGATTGTGTTTGAGTGTGGGCAATACAAACCCACCTACAGACCGGAATGGCTGTATAAAGAACCCCTTATTTTATTTTGAATACAGAAAGGGGGTTACAAAGAACTAAGCAACCAAAACTTTGGGAGGGTGGAAGATTTTCCAATGAACGGATGTATAGACTTTTTTCAAGTAGAAAAATTCAATGCCCACCTCTATATTGTCACCGAAATGCTCAATTTCAATAGTTGTTTGATTAAAAAACTTTACGATTGAGTCCAGTTCCGGAAGGGGGGGTAAATCTTGTTCATCGGCCTGGTTTTCTTCTAATTGGGTACTCACATGACATTGCCCTTCACAGTGTAATTCCGGCTTATCCTGATTAATACACAGCACCTTGGCAAAATACCCCTTGTTGAGTTGGTAATTTACCAGAATGGTTGCTGTCCTTATCGTAGGATAAAGCATACAAAATGCAAGCGCTATGGAAAGTATTCGTACCAAGAAAGTTTATTGATGTGTACTGACCGTAGAAAATTCTGTTTTGCCAGAAAGTGTTGCAAAGTTACTAAATAATTCCTCCCAACGGTACAACTTTCCTCCGGTTTTTTGCTGAAATGTCAAAGCTTTTTCATGGTCTTTGAAACCGGTTAAAAACATACCCATAGGGCTGGGCAATTCTTTGCTGATAAGGTAGCTGCTCGTATGCGCATCGATCAGTTTGCCTGGTTGAGTAAAATCGGTAATCAACACATATGCGGCTTGCGAGTAGCGTCCTGATTCTTTTTGTAAAACGTGAAGCAAACACTCAATGGCATCAAATACATACACCTTTCCTTTTTGAGTGACTAGTTCCGCTCCGTAGCGTTGATCCACTATTGTCATTTTACAAAAGTGGCAGTTGTCTTCTCCATAAAGAATAGGGGCAGGCTTGGGAGCGCAAGCTATGATGCACCATGAGAAGAGTAGTAGGTAAAATCCTTTTTGTATCATAATGGTAGCATGGTTAGTAGTAGTTGTGACAGTTTGCTTTACCGCTGCTTTACCGCTTTCGGTGATTGGTCCATTTGTCCTTTGGGAGTTTGTGTTTTTTTATGAAAGATAAAAGCCAGAAATCCCAGAAGCATTGCCAAACCAATAAATAAAGATCCTAAGTGAGGGAGTGAAGTGGCTTCGAAGTTTAACAACATTTTGACCCCAATTAAAGGCGGTTGATAGGCCATTCCGGGAATTTTGATCGGAGCATTGGGCGAGAGGTTATGTCCATAGTCATATTCCCATAAGTAAAAATCATAAAGCCCCAGACTTGCCAACACAAGTAATAGCACGACCCAAACGAGATAGAAGTAACGGTTGCGGATGATTGCAGCCAAAAGTCCTATCAGTGACATTCCTACAATGACATAAGGAAAGTAAGACAATTCGGGAATGGTATCCGGTTCTATGTATTTCATTCCTACATAGTGATTGAGGATATTGATATTCTGCAATGTATAATCGGTGTCTCCGGTAATTTTATTTATCCATATATACATGGAAATACCATCGGGATATTGAGGCGCTACCAAGGTAATTCTCCAAATAGGAAAAAGAAATGTACACAATAACAAAACAGCGGCCAGCGCCATTAATATCCGGGAGTTTCCTGAAGGTTTCATTGTTCGGAGGTTGTTGATAGTGGAAAAACAGGTGTGGCATTTTTGCCACACCTTTTCTATTCATATTAAGATTCCGGTTGTTCGCCTGTGCCCCATTTTAGCGGCACATTTTGATTTCTGGCCGATACTCTGATATACCCTTGCATCTCTTGGTGTAAGGCAGAGCAAAAGTCCGTACAATAGAAGGGGTATACACCTTCTTTGCGAGGTTCCCACAGCAGGGTTTCGGTCTGGCCGGGCATGATTAACAGTTCTGAGGTTCTGGCCCCCAATACACTGAATCCGTGTGGTACATCCCAATCTTGTTCCAGGTTAGTGACATGGAAATACACTTTATCCCCCACCTTGATGCCTTCGATATTGTCCGGGGCAAAGTGACTCCGGATGGTGGTCATGTATACATGTATCTCGTTCCCGTTTCGTTCAACCCGCGCTTCTTTTTCACTTTTAGCGGCATGAGGGTGCTTGTTGGCTCCCAATTCATAAATTTTCTTTGATTTAGGTTTGACAATATCCGCGGGAATAGCCTGGGCATAATGTGGTTCTCCAATGGTAGGAAAGTCTAAAATCAATTCCATCTTATCCCCTGAAATATCATACAATTGTGCCGAGTGGTTCATTTCCGGTCCGGTGGGCAGGTAGCGGTCTTTGGTGATTTTATTTAGCGCGACCAAGTACTTTCCCCAAGGTTTTTTCGAGTCTCCTCCCGGAATCATCAAGTGCCCTACGGAATAATAACAAGGAGCGCGGTCGAGTACTTCCCAAGTGCCTAATTTCCATTTTACGACTTCCGAAGAAATAAAGAAAGTAGTGTAAGCATTTCCTTTTCCATCGAACTCGGTATGTAAGGGACCCAGGCCCGGTTCTTTGACGATGCCGGCTAACACTTCTTCATATTTTAACACCGGAATACCGTCAATTTCTTTTTCAAAAGCTTCGTTTGCAATAGCTTTTTGCATTTTGTCGAACGAATGAACGGACATGTCGGCTGACAATTTGCCGTTGCCCACAATATATTCCCCGCTAGGATCTACATCCACTCCATGAGGAGATTTGGGAGTGGGTAAGTAATAGATCAAACCAGGGCATTCGGAAGGCACCAATACTTTTACCTTTTCGATTTTTTCGGAAGTCGCCATATGGCTTTCCTCGCTGTAATGATTGCGGTAATACGCTGTAGGGAATTCCTGATACTTGCCTTGTGCCAAATACTCTTCGGCTTTTTTCCAATTGACCGCAGCTATATAATCCTTATCGTATTGAGAAGCGTTTACTTCCTTCAGGGTATGGCTTTGCTCAGCATTATACGTAGTAAAGAACGTCCATCCGTGAGATTTTCCTTTACCGGAATGAGCGAGGTCGTAATCGTATCCGGGTACCAGGATTTGGAATGCAATACTCATCTGACCGTCTTCAGGGGCTACTTTGATGTAGGTGAGGGCGCCTTTGAAATTTTCTTTATATGTACCAATGGCAACGTCCTTTTGAGGGAAAGGTACGCTAAACCGGGTGCCGGCTACGATATATTCTGTATTTTCAGTGGTAAAGGGAGAACTATGGTTTCCTCCGCTATTGGGAATTTCGATGGTTTCCACCGTTTCGAAGGTCGATAAGTCAATCCGTGCGACTCTGGGCGTATTGTTCCCATTGATAAATAACCAACGTCCGTCAGGAACGCCTTTCGTTTGCGATAATTCAGGGTGGTGAGCATCGTCCCAAGGGATAAATCCATGGGTTGTATTTAATAGCGGTTTGGTTTCTTCATTAAAGCCATATGCTTTTTCGGCATCTACCGAAAAGACAGGGATGACTTTGAGTAACCTGCCGGAGGGCAGACCATATACACTGACTTGTCCGCTAAAGCCGCCCGATAAAAATGCATAAAATTCATCGTGTTCGCCCGGTGCCACATATACTTTGGAAGCGGCATTACTACCGACCAAACCTTTGCCTTGTCCGGTAGAACTTTGATGCCCGCAACTCTGCCACATCAAACTGGCAAACAGCATCAGAAAGAATGTGCTATGGAATCGTAAGTTCATAATAGTTCAGGGTTATAGAGTTCTGAAGTATTCTAAGATTTTTCGTGCTTGTTCTTCCGTCAAATGTTGGTTGGCCATGGGAGCGCCATTGAACTCGACAAGTAGTTTTTTAGCAATCGGGTCTTTTTGGACCATTTCTTCCGGGTTCAATATCATGTTCATGACCCATTCCGGAGTTCTTCTATTCAAAATATCTTTCGGAGCAGGACCAATGTATTTTTGAGTGGCTTTGTGGCAGGCCGTGCAGTATTGTTCGTAGAGGGTTTTTCCTTCTTCAGCCATTGTCTCATCCAGTGCCGCTAATTCCAAGTTTTGTACCGGACCAATTCCTTTATGTTGCATAGGGTCTACTTGTTGTTTAGGCTGGTAGATGGGCTCGGAAGTAGTATTTTCCTGGCCTTTTTGAGCGCCTCCGCAACCTATAATTCCCAATCCTGTACAAACCAGTATGATCGATATTATGTGTTTGAGAGTCATCATAAATTTTCGGTTATTGTTTTTATTTAAGAGGTGCTTTTTAATTGTTATTTTTTGTATATCAATTGCTTATGTATTTTTTTAATCTGTTCGATTTTTTATTAGCAAATGACAGGAGTCCATCACATATTTGAACAAATCAAATATAAAAGGATAAAAAGGTCTTTTATATGACAAATATCATGTAGCAGTAATGATTTTCGAGAAGTTGAATTCCCGAAGGATAAGTAAGTGTAAAGCTAGAGGGGAGCAGATATTGGAAATAAAAAAGGCTTTAAGTTGACACGTCAACTTAAAGCCTTTTTAAGGAAGGGCGAATAACCTTAGTTATTCATAGAAGTTTCTTTTAAGTGTTTGTTTAAGTAGTCGGTATACTGTTGGTATAAAAGCACATAACTAGGGTAGTTATACGCTACACCGTGAGCACCCGGAGGATAGATTCTTAAATCCGCGTCTTTTCCTTTATCAATTAAGGCTTTTACCAATTGCATAGTATTTTGCAAATGTACGTTTTCATCCATCGCAGAGTGGGCGATAAACATATGACCTTGCAAGTTTCCTGCGGCAGGCATTACCGCACTTGTTTCATACCCTTTTTTATTGTCATTCAATAAGCCCATGTAGCGTTCTGCATAGATGCTGTCATAAAGTTTCCAATCGGTAACAGGAGCTCCCACAAGGGAAACTTTAAACACACCGGGATGTTTTAACATGGTAAAACTAGACATGTAGCCACCATAGCTATGACCTCTGATTGCCATATTGTCACCATCTACCCATGCTTGAGAGGCCAGGTATTTAGCTGTTTCCACAAAATCATGGCTTTCCCACTTTCCTAATTGTTTGTATACAATCTTTTCAAAAGCTTTTCCATATCCTCCCGTACCGCGGTTGTTGACACTAGCAATGATATAGCCATTTTGGGCAAGGTATTGTTCCCATCCGTTGGTTGCAAAGCTATTGTATACGGATTGTGCACCCGGACCTCCGTAAATATTTAAAACCATCGGGTACTTTTTATTTGCATCAAAATCAACCGGTTTGATGAGGTGAATATCCAATTGCTGACCATCTGAAGTAGTGAAAGACATTAATTCCTTTTTGGCATATGCCACGTTCTCGATGAATTGATTGACTTCGGCATTGTTTTCCAAGCTTTTTACCATCTTCCCTTTGGTCGACCATAACTCTACCTGCGTAGGCGTGTTTACATTAGAATATGTATCTATGTAATACTCACTGTTCGGGGAAAAGTTAATGTCATGTTTGCCTGACACCTTGGTCAGTTTTGTTTTTTTCTTTCCGTTAAAACGAATAGAGTATAAATGCCTTTCCAAAGGAGATTCTTCTGTAGAAGAGTAATAAACAATTTGTTTTTTGGGATCAATATTATGAATATAAGTTACGTCCCACTCTCCTTTAGTTACTTGATTGAGTAGCTTGCCGTCCAAATCAAACCGGTATAAGTGGCTCCAACCGTCTCTGTCTGATACCCAGTAGAACTCTTCTACATCTTTGGGGAAGTAGAATAAATCATCAATTCCGGCAAAGAAGTCGTTGACATCTATCCAAACCTCCGACTTTTCTTCCATGATCACTTTGCTTTTTCCGGTGGTTACATCACACAAGTAAAGTGTTAAGTGCGTTTGGGCACGGTTCAGGTGTACCACGGCCAAATGACCTGGGCGAGCGGTCCAGTAAATTCTAGGAATATACCCACCTTTCAGGTCGATGTCCATCCACTTTTTTTCTCCGGAGGTAACATCCACCGCCCCGATTTTTACAGAGGGGTTGGTATCGCCTGGTTTCGGATAACGGATTTTGGTAAACTCTGCATGCTGTCCGGCAAATTCGGTCATTTGAAACACCGGTACATCCCGTTCATCTGACTGCCAGAAGGCAATGTAGCGGCTGTCAGGTGACCATTTCCATGCTTGAGCCAGCCCGAATTCCTCTTCATAGGCCCAGCCAAAGCGGCCGTTGTAAAATTCAGATTGAGCATCTGTAGTCAATTGAGTTTCTTTTTCATCGGCAAAGTTGAAAAAGAACATATCCCCTTCACGCTCATAGCCGACCATTTGTCCGTTGGGAGAGACTTCCGCAGTGCGGGCATTCTTAGCCACCAATTTTAAGGACTTGTTGGCTAGAGTATAAAAGTAATAATCGGATTTGCCCGAGTTTCTCCAAACAGGGCGGAAATTTGACTGAAACAAGATAAACTTAGAGTCTTTCGTCCATTGAAAAGCCTTGTAATTAAACGCCTCCGAGCTGCTCGGAAATGTCAGGCTATTCCCATTAAAAACGAGTTCATCTTTGTCAGAGGTTGGATCAAAAGAGCGTATTTCTTGCTGTTGAGTAGTTGGATCAGACTCTATGTAAGAAAATTTTTCACCTTCATTAATCCAGTTGACACTGGCCGGGCCGCTGTTACCGGATAGCATCCATTGAGCGGATAGGGCCTCTGTAAGGTTGGAATATCGCTTTTTGGCGGTTTGGGCCTGCGATGTATTTGCCACACCCCAGACCATAAAACACAGTAACAAAAGGTGTTTTTGTACTGGGTTGATAAGTCTATACTTACGCATTCGTGTATTGGTTTTTACTAAATTAAAATAATACCTTATTGATACAGGTTGGTAAAAATACAAATCCGCGAAGAATTCATGTATTTAGAAATAGATTTCTTCGCGGATTTGTTAGATGAACGGTGATTGTAATAAATCTCTATTTTTGTAGAGATAGAAAAACAAAGAAAAATGTTAAATATACTCTTCAAGAAAGTGATGTTGGGTTTGGTCCGTTTTTATCAACTTGGAATATCACCCATGCTTCCGGCCGCGTGCCGGTATACACCTACCTGTTCACAATATGCCATTGAGGCCATTGAAAAACACGGACCTTGGAAAGGGCTTTGGTTAAGCTTAAAAAGAATTTCCCGCTGCCACCCTTGGGGAGGAAGCGGATATGATCCCGTACCTGAGTCTTCAAAAAAGTGTATAAACCAGAAGCACTAACCTTGTGGCTTTTCAGGAATTTGGGGAGTGTCTTCTTTTACTTTATTCAGATAACCATAGAAATAAAGTGTGTGACTGGTTACGGTAAAGTCAAACGTTTCTTCGACAAGCTTTTGAATGGCCTGAATCCGAGGGTCACAAAACTCAAAGATCTGGTGGGTTTTGGTACAAATCACATGATCGTGTTGTCGATACCCATGTGACTTCTCATACAGGGATAAGTTTTTACCAAACTGGTGCTTGGTGACCAGTTCACAGTCCAGAAGTAAGTCCAGGGTATTGTAAACAGTGGCACGGCTCACCCGGTAATTTTTATTTTTCATATTGATATAGAGAGATTCTACATCAAAATGTCCATTATTATCATAGATCTCTTCCAGGATTGCAAACCTTTCCGGAGTTTTTCTCAATCCTTTGTTTTCCAAATACTCAGTGAATATTTTTTTGATTCCTGAAGATTTACCTTTTTCAGCACTCATAACGTCTACCTGATTTTTTCAAAAGTAAATATAATTTTTCATTTTAGAGCAATGGCATGGCCGGATAAAGCTCGGTTCAGTTCGTGTTTTCATCAAAATACTTTTGTGTTATTTCTATAAATTAAGGATCGTAAGGGTTGTACTTAGAAATAATTTTATTGAAGCCTTCGTTATACACTCCGAAAAGCAATAACAGATCATAACGTTTCGGTATCTAAATTTTTTTAATTTTGTAACTTACATATTACATCTTTTTGACTTGTTGATACCAGTTGTTTGAAACACTTATTCACCACAATTCTCCTCTTTGTTTTTTATATATACCCTATGGCCGGTCAGTCAGAACTGACTTATCAGATGAGGTACATCTATAAAGATAAGAGCGGAAAGAGTGCTAAGTTACCCAAACAATCTGTAATTAAAGATTCTACTTTACTGACTGATGAAGTACAATCTACGGTTGATCAAATCCATGAAGCTGGTTTTTTATTGGCTTCTGTAGATTCTATTTCCCTAAAAAGTCGACAAGCCCTAGTTTACTTCTCGCTTGGAGAAAGGTATCATTGGATACACCTTTCTGTAGATGCATTGCCCAAAAGCTTACGGGGTAAAGTGGACCTGAAATTAAACAGTTACCATCATAAACCTGTGAGTCTCCGGGCCTTTGCTCAACTAAAAGAACGCATTTTGGCCTATGCTGAAAATGTCGGCTATCCTTTTGCCAAAATCGGATTGCAAGACATTTCTATGGATAGTGTAAACCTAAGTGCAAAATTAATCTATGAGTCCGGACCGCTGATTACATTTGATTCTTTGATGGTTTCCGGAGATGTAAAAGTGAAAAACCGCTTTTTGCTGAATTACCTGAAGTTTAAATCAGGTGAAGTATTTAATCAACAAAAGATAGACAGAATTCCCAAAGGCTTGCTTTCATTGGCTTTTTTGCGTCTGAAAGGTGCTCCTGTGGTGAGTTTTCAGTACGACAAAGCTTTTGTACAGTTGCATTTTGAAAAGCAAAAAGCGAATAAAATTGATGGCTTAATAGGTTTTACAACCAAAGGGACCCAAAACCGGAAGCTTCAATTAACCGGGCAGTTTTTGTTGGAGTTGAACAACTTGTTTGCTTCAGGTAAAAAACTTTTTATCAACTGGCAGCAGTTTAAAAGTCAATCACAATCCCTGTCTATTACCTACAATCACCCTTCACTGTTAAATACTCCACTTGATGTGGGATTTCATTTTTCATTATTTAAAGAAGACAGCTCCTTTCAAAATATCAGGAGGAAGTTAAGTATTGGTCATAGAACCTCAGCAGCCGGTACCATAAGTTTTAACTCTGAGCTGCTTACTTCCACACGATTAAGACGCGATACAGTTGATGTTGCTCCCCTTGACAGTTTACATTTTATGGATTCAAGGTATTTGAATTATGGTGTTTCCTATGAGTTGAACCATGTTGATGACCAGGGTATGCCACGCAAAGGTTTTACCTTGGGCTTGGCTGGTATGGTGGGAAATAAAAAAATATTGGTGGACCCTAATCAGTACTCTGTTGAACAAAAGAATTTGAAGAGTGTACAGTTTGCATTAGAAAGTTTTTTTCAATCGTATTATCCTTTAGGGAGGTATTCTGTATTGATGGCTTCGATCAAAAGTGGAAAGCTTTTTGGTAAGCAGCTTTATTTAAATGATTTTTTTCGTTTGGGAGGTTTAAAAACGATTAGAGGATTTAACGAAAATTTATTTTTTGCGTCCGGGTATGTCATTGGGAGTTTGGAAGAAAGGTTTTACTTTGCCAATCAATCTATGTTTTTTTTATTTTTGGACTGGGCTTACATTACGCAAAAGTACCAGGTGTATAAAACTACAGATTATCCCTTTGGCTTTGGGAGCGGGATAAGCTTTGAAACTAAAAACGGGGTCTTTAGTTTCGTATATGCATTGGGAAAGTCGAAGCAACAAGCTTTGGATTTTAAAACTTCGAAAGTACATATCGGGTATACTTCCCGGTTTTAATTAATAGCGAATGAGATTGTTCAAAATCAACCGATTCTTTTTTCTTGTACTCTTTGTGTGTTTCAATTCCGCACTTTCTGCTCAAGTCAGGTCTCTGGCAGATCAATGGTTGGTTTATGATCCCGAATTAAAAACTTTGGTGCCGTATGTAGAGGAGTTGCATCAACGGCAACAAGGAGTTCACCTACTTGTACCTTTGGATAAGTATAAAAAGGGGGTGATGGATATTACTTTCCAAGAGTCAGGAAGCTTATTTATTAATAATCAATTACTGAGAAGAGTTAGTAATGAAGAGCTTTCCTATGACCTGGACAGTTTGCGAAAAGCATTTGGTAACAAAGAGGTATTTGTTACATACTATGCTAACAGGACCGTAGACGGTTTACCTGATGTTAAAATAAGGAAGAAAGTGAAAAAGGCAAACTCTACTGTAAAGGTCTCTTCTAAAACAGATACTTCTGAGGTTGCATGGGCAAAATTAAAATTTGCTCCTGGGTATAAGAACGATTTGATCTTATTGGGGATGCTGATGATGGTTTGTTATGCGGTGTTCACGAAATATTCTTCTATTTTATATCCATTAAATAGTTTAGGGCGAACATTTCGTAACTTTTATAAAGTAGATTCGGTCATTCACAAAGTCAATGGTACAGACGTATTAATTTTTATTTTGTATTCAGGCTTGTTGTCGGCGTATATCGTCATTATTTTCTTGTATAATTTTACGCCTGAACAAAAGTTTGTAGAATCGGAGTACAACCGGATTATGGAATTTAACCTTTGGCTCCGTTTTTTATTAATTGTCGTAGTTGTGGTGGGGATTGTAGTATGCAAGTTAATCATCGTATGGTTTTTAGCACAATTTCACAGTTATCGCCACCTTGCTAATTTACACTTACAGGAATTTATTCGTTTTACACAGTTTTTTGGCTCTCTGTTCTTGTTAGGGACCTTTTTAGTGGTTTTACAGATTGAGACTTTAGATTGGGAAATGCTTTCCTATGTATTGATTTCCGTATTAGTTTTAAATTCTTTATGCACTTGTTATCGAATATATAGGCATATTTCCTTTAGAAAAGTCTATTTATTTTCGTATTTTTGCGCCACCGAATTTTTGCCAATTCTCTTCATTATTAAATTTTTAATGAGGTTTTAAGATTTTGAAATACAAAAATCCTGGTAGCTTATGTCAAGTAAAGCGCAAAAAGAATTGAAAGAAGGAGAGATAAGAGAAGTTCGATCAATCTTAGTCTCACAACCGGAGCCAGCTAACAAAAACTCCCCTTACCACACTCTTGCCATTAAATACAACCTTCAGATTGATTTCAGGCCGTTTATTGAAATCCAATCCGTAAGCTCGAAAGAGTTTAGAAAACAAAAAGTCAATATCTTAGATCATAGTGCGGTAATTTTTACGAGTCGGAACGCGATCGATCACTTTTTTCGAATTGCAAAAGAGTTGAAGATAGAAGTGCCAAGCGATATGAAATACTTTTGTATTTCAGAGCAAACAGCTAACTATCTGCAAAAGTACATTGTCATTCGAAAGCGAAAGATCTTTACAGGAGTAAAAACCGCAATGGACTTGATCGATATATTGAAGAAGCATAAAGGGGAGAAGTATTTATTTCCATGCTCCAATATTCGTAAGCCTGATATACCCGAATTTCTGGAAAAGGAAGGGTATAATTTTACCGAGGCAGTAATTTATCATACGGTAGCAAGTGACCTGTCCGACTTAGCTGATGTTAATTATGATATGATTGCTTTTTTTAGCCCTTCAGGTATAGCCTCTTTGTTCCAGAACTTTCCGGACTTTAAACAGAACAATACCCGAATTGCAGCTTTTGGTCCTACCACAGCCAGCGCAGTTCGTGAGAACAATTTAAGGTTGGATGTTGAGGCTCCTTTGCCCAATGCTCCCTCAATGACAGGGGCAATTGAGTTATATATCAAAAAAGCTAATAAATTAGGTTAGAAGTAGATTTGGTTGGCTTCCGGTGTTAGAAGGGTCAAAACTGTGTTTAATTCATGGTTTTGACCTTTTTTATTTTGTAAATTAAACGATATCTCCTCTTAGGGGGACTTTATAGATACTGGAATTAGTATTATTTTGCATAGAAATTAAAAGTTAATTGAATAGAATTTTCCTTATCTTGTATAATAATGAAATTTTATTTACTTGAGAAAGGCTTGCAAAGTGTATTGCTATATTGTATTAGAGTGAAATTTTATTTTAAGTAATATCAATCAGCCGTAATTTAATCCATTATGAAACGTTTAGTACAAACCATTGCCATAGTGCTATTTTGTAATACTCTGTTATATGGACAGCAAGATCCCCAGTTCAGTCAATATATGTTGAATAAGTTGTATTATAACCCGGCTTATGCAGGTGTGGACCCCGACTGGATGGAAGTGGCGGTAATCCATAGAACCCAATGGTTAGGTTATCAACCTACGTTTGATGATGGGGGAAGTTTAAATACACAGGTAATTAGTTTGAATATGCCTTTTACAAAATATAACTTTGGAATAGGCTTACATTTGGCAAATGATAAACAAGGAAATAATACGACTACAGAGGGGCAGTTATCATTAGCTTATCATATTAAAATCAAGAAAGACAAAGTGTTATCATTTGGGCTGCGAACCGGTCTGTACAACTTGTCCATTGACTTTGATAAATATCGCTTTGTGGATCCCGATGACCGGTATAATATAGGAGGAAAACAATCTGAAATAGTAAATGACTTTGCGGCTGGAATTTATTTTAAATCTACAAAATATTATGCTGGATTAAGTGTTAATCATTTACAACAATCAGAGATTAAAACTGAATTAGTTGATAAAACTTTTGAATTGGTACATCACTTAACAATTATGGGAGGTGCTGATTTTGAGGTTTCTAGGGTTTTAACTCTGTCGCCTTCAGCTGTATTGAAGACTGATTTTGACGTTTTTTACTCTTTTGAAGGAAGTCTGATAGCCACCTATGATAATAAATATTATGGGGGGGTCTCTCTCCGGGAGACAGAAGCGGCTATTTTGTTATTGGGAGTTCATTTGATGAAGGATAACCGTTTGCGGATTGGGTATGCATTTGATTACACCTTGCAAGGAAGGGAAGCTAAATCAGCCACATCACATGAACTGTTACTGACATACAAAATGCCCGCATTTAAATTTTTTGAGAGACCAATTATCCGGACGCCGAGGTTTAGACATGAATAATTTTTTTAGGATATTTTTTTGGATTCATTTTTGCTTTTTACTTGACAGTTGTTAAAATCAATCTTAGATACCATTTATAATCCTGTTATTGTTTTTGCGCTTTTTAAAATTTTTTGCTTAATCATTTCCATTGAAAAGAAGATAAAATTTCATATTATCATGAACAATTCCTACATCATTAGAAGATTGTCGCTAGCTTCGATTGCGTTGTCTTTTTTCCTTCAAAGTTGTTTGTTCGGAGGAAAAGGGGGAGATAATGGAGAGCTTGTTGGAGTGCTCGATCGAGAATGGGAAGAGCAAACAATCCCATACGGTATGACGGTTGTTCCCTCAGGTACTTTCCATATGGGACAGGCTGATGAGGATATTACCTCTTCAAAAATCAATTTGAACAAACAAATCACAATTGGAACGTTCTTTATGGATCAAACTGAGATTACCAATAATGAGTATCGTCAGTTTATCGAAAATATTCTGGAGACCTCCGATACAAGTGCTGATTGGACTGCCGATGAGATTATGGATCAATTGTATCCTGATACTACGGTATGGACCACCGACTTTACCTATCACATGGGAGAACCAATGACCGAATATTATTATTTGCACCCTGCTTTTGATGATTATCCGGTAGTAGGAGTTAATTGGTTTGCAGCAAAAGAATTTTGTAAGTGGAGAACTGATTATCTGAACGCTTACCGTGAATCAGAAGGAAAATTTCAAATGCCTGCATTTAGACTACCTTCAGAAGCTGAATGGGAATACGCTTCAAGAGGTGGCCTGGATATGGCAAAATACCCATGGGGTGGGCCGTATGTGAGAAATGGTAAAGGTTGTGCTTTGGCTAACTTTAAACCTGGACGAGGTAATTATTACGATGATGGGTTCTCTTATACGTCACCTATTGCATCTTATTTTGCAAACGGTTATGGACTGTATGATATGTCTGGTAATGTGGCCGAATGGTGTGAAGACGCCTACCACCCAGCAAGTTATCCAATCGTATGGGATTTGAACCCTACTTATTATGATGAAAACGAACCTAGAAAAGTTATAAGAGGTGGGTCTTGGAAAGATATTCCATTTTATATTGAAACCGGTACCAGATCTTATGAATTTCAAGATACTTCCAGATCTTACATCGGATTCAGATGTGTAATGACTGGATTAGGAAGATCTTCTGGGTATGAGTTTTATTAATCAATCATTTAAGTAAAATCATTTCGCGTAAGTAACTTTAATTTTTTAGCCGATTAACTTTAAAGTATTGAAACAATGAGTAAACATCAAGAAACTAAAGCTGAGTACATTTATAGGGTTGTAATTCCTAAAGCGACTAGTTTAGGAGCCGCCATTGTAGTAATTGGTGCTTTGTTTAAAATTATGCACTGGCCAGGGGCTGGACTTATGTTGACCGTAGGACTTCTTACTGAGTCATTGATTTTTGCAATCGGTGTATTCCAACCGGCTCCTCCCCCGGAGCAACACTACGATTGGGCTAAAGTTTACCCTGAATTATCTGGTGCTCAAGCTGGAAATAGAAAGCCAAATACGAACTCTCAAGAAAAAGGAGTAGCTGTATTGGGTGGTATTGACAAAATGCTTTCCGAAGCTAATTTGTCTTCTGATTCTTTCAAGCAGTTTGGTGCAGGTATGAAGCAATTGAATGATACTGCTAACAAGTTGAAAGATATTACAAATGTGTCTGCCGCTTCAGATGAATATGCCAGAACTTTACAAGTAGCTACGAAGTCTATGGGAGACTTGAATAAAGCTTATTCAGGTACCGTATCAGCTATGAACCAAATGGCTAGTACTAGTAAAGATGCGAAAGAATATCATGCACAAGTTCAAGTGATTACTAAAAACTTAGGCGCTTTGAATGCAGTGTATGAAATGGAGCTGAAGGATGCAAACAGTCATTTGAAAGCAATGAATAAATTCTATAGTAATTTGACTGTCGCTATGGAAAGTATGTCTGATGCAAGTAAGGAGTCTCAAGCATTCAAGCAACAGATGTCTCAATTGACTTCTAACCTTACCTCATTGAACAAGGTATATGGTAATATGCTTACTGCCATGAAAGGATAAGGGCCTCCCTTACCTTTCCCCACTTTGTTTAAGTTAAAGACAACTTTTTTATAAACTTATTAAAACGAATTAAATATGGCAGGAGGAGCAAAAGAATCTCCAAGGCAACGGATGATTGGCATGATGTATCTGGTGCTGACAGCTCTGTTGGCCTTGCAAGTCAGTAATACCGTCCTGGAAAAATTTATCTTTATTGACGAAAGTTTACGCCATTCGGTAAGCACTACTACTGAAACAAACTCTAGATCTGTTGATGCAATTCGCGAGACTGTGAAGAAAAATGGAAACAGAGAACGTGATGTTTCTATAGTAAAAAAAGCTGAGCAAGCTAGAAGTCTTACCTCAAAGGTTATGAAACGCCTTAGTGATTTCAGAGAGGAAATCGTGAAAGTATCGGGCGGTAAAGATCCCGAAACAGGAGTGTTGTTAGGAGCTAAGGATTATGATAAGCAAATGGCATATACGATTGGTCCTGAGGGTTCTAAAAAGGGAGAGGCTTATAAAATCCAGAAAGAATTGAATGACTATGTAACCGAAATCAATAAGTTACATAAAGATTTGAACGAATCTTCAATTGCTTTGGATGGTAAAGATCACCCTCTTTATAAAAACAACCCAGAGCAAAAGAGTAAAGACTTTGCGTATTTGAACTTTGATCATACTCCTGCAGTAGCTTGTTTGGCAATTGTTAGTGAATTACAATCAAAAGTTGCAAGGGTAGAAGCTAAGGCTTTAGAAGTATTGGCTTCGGAAGTTGGTGCTGACCAGTTGAAGTTCGACAAGATCGTAGCAGTAGTAAAGCCTCAATCTCAGGTGGTAGCTGCTGGTACAGAGTATGTTGCTGAAATGTTTTTGGCTGCTTCTTCTTCAGGAGCAAAACCTGAAATGACCTTTAATGGTAAGGCTATTAGTGTAGAAGGAGGTATTGGACAGATTAAATTTAAAGCTCAAGGCGGAGGTTATGACAAAGAAGGGAAAGCTAAAAAGACCTGGAAAGGAGCTATAAAAATTAACACTCCTCTTGGCGATACTACTTTTGAAGTTACTGAAGAGTACTTCGTTGCCAAGCCGGTTGTTCAAGTTCAGTCTCAAGCAGTTTCTGCCTTGTATTACAATTGTGGTAATGAGTTGGTAGTAAATGTGCCTGCTTTGGGAACTGCTTATCAACCAAGCTTTAAAGCTAATGGAGCAAGTGTTATTAAGGGTTCTAAAAAGGGAGAAGTAACTGTAGTACCAACAAAAGGAAATGTTACGCTTAGTGTTTACAGTTCAGGTAACAAGTTGGATGATATTAAGTTGAGAGTAAAGCCAGTGCCTAAACCGGAAATCAAAGTATTCAGTGGTAGAAAGCCTGTTGATTTGAGAAATGGTTACACTGCTCCTGGCCCTCGATCAATTGAGGTAAAAGCGATTCCTGATGCTGATTTCAAATCTTTCTTACCTAAAGATGCTCGCTATAAAGTAGTGGCTTGGGAAGCTACCCTTGCTAGAGGTAAAAGAGGTTTGGCTTCTAAAAAAGTTACTTCAGAAACTGTAAATGTTTCAGATTTTGCAGCGAAAGCTAAGTCTGGTGACCGGATTGTAATTGAAATCAAGCGTGTGATGAGGATGAATTTTAGAGGACAAACAGAAGCGGTTAAGGGGCTTGATGATGTGATATTTACTATTCCAATAAACTAGTAGATTTATGATGTTTAAGAGTATTAAAATTATTGGCTGTTTCATTGCCTCTTTAGTACTTAGCTCATCGATTTCCTTTGCACAGGAAATCGATGAGAATGGGTACAACTACAATTCTCTCAGACCTATCAGAAATGCCGATAAAATGTTTATGCGGACTGTATGGTGGCGATTAGATTTGAGAGAAAAGCAAAATGAAGGATATTATGCTTCAGGTAGTGAAATTACCAAACTGGTAATTGATGCTGTTAAAGCCGGTGTGTTGCGTCCTTTCAAAAATGATTCTTTGACTACCCGTATGTCGCTCCAAGAGTTTTTGGACAATCTGAAAATGCCTGGTGCTGACGAAGGAATGGAAGAAGATATTTTTGGAGGAGATGATGCCTGGGGCGGTGGAGATGCCTGGGGTGGTGGTGGAGATAACTGGGGCGGAGGAGGAGAAGAAGAAGTTGTGGATGCCGGTCCCAATGAGTTTTTCCCTAAGCAGATCTATTACCTGGAGTTAAAAGAAGATTTGATCTTTGACAAAAAAAGATCAAGAATGTATCATGACATTCAATCAATTAAATTGATCATTCCTGGAGATTTATATCCAACAGGGATTGATAAAGAACTTGCAACCTTTTCCTACAAAGAGCTTGTAGAAAATTTATTTGTAGATAATCCTCAAGCTGTTTGGTACAACACGCAAAATATCGCTGAAAATAAGAACTTTGCAGAGGCTTTCGAGCTAAGGCAATTTACTGGAAGAATTATTAAATACTCTAATCCTAAAGGAAACTATATTGAAGATATTTATAGTGGAAATTTAAAATTAGGATTGGCAAAATCGCAAGAATACAGACATAAACTGGTAGAATACGAAGCAGTATTATGGTCTTATTAATATGACGTAGATCAGGTGCTTATTTAGTTAAGCATCAAGAAAAAGCTTCCGGAGTTTCTCATATGAGGAATCCCGGAAGCTTTTTCTATTAGCATATAATGTGTACTTACCTCTCTCCTTAAATGAATTACGCTTCTTATCGCTCTTTATAAATTGAGGTGCTTTGATTTAGGTATTAAAGAGGGTAAATAGAGAAGGTTTTATCACTTTAGGTGAGATAACTGGAATAGAAGATGTAATGCTGTTAAATCCCTTCTGAAGCGGCCAGAAATCAATCTGTAAAGTTAGGAGATTGGCCTATATCTACCAAAGTAGTGGCCTTTACCAAGTTAGCACAGTGGTATGACTAGGTGGAAAAAACGCAATTCAAATCCTTCAACACCGTGGCCAGAACCATTCAGAATCACTATCAGAGTATTCTCAACTTCTTCGATCACCGAAGCCAATGCATCAGCAGAGTCTTTCAATGTTAAGATCAAAGCTTTCCGTAGGCAGTTTAGAGGCCTGAGAAATATAGACTTCTTCCTTTTTAGACTAGCCAATATTTATGCATGAAAATTTCATCTCCCAGAAATACGGATTGATCCTGAATTTGTTCTAAAGCAAAAAGTCTTCATAAACAAACTGTTATGAAGACTTTTTGTATACCTTTGCAAAACTATAAGTTGCTGTTTGGTGATTCGCCCAGGACTCGAACCTGGAACCTACTGCTTAGAAGGCAGTTGCTCTATCCAGTTGAGCTAGCGAACCTTCTAGAAGTTAACTTAGTCGGGGTGGCAGGATTCGAACCTGCGACCCCCTGGTCCCAAACCAGGTGCGCTAACCGGGCTGCGCTACACCCCGTAACTTCTGTGGCGGAGAGAGCGGGATTCGAACCCGCGGTACGATTGCTCGTACGGCAGTTTAGCAAACTGCTGGTTTCAGCCACTCACCCATCTCTCCAAATTTTGCCCCCTAAGGGGTTAATTGTGCTGCAAAGATATAATAACAATTTAATTTCTCGCAAACTCTAAATAAAAAAAGTTAAAATAACTTAAAGCTTTGTTTTTAACTTATTGAAAATCAATCTTAATGATAGATAACTTTTTTTCTGTGGTAGTAAAATTTCCTTCACTTGTATAACTTTGATCGATATGCAATTGTAGTTTCTACGCTAATTTCCGATCAAACTATGACATTTTATAAAGAATTCGGACTCTTTGAAATTTTCTTGATTCTAATTTTCCTGGGTTTATATGGCTTGTTTATGATGCGGACAATTCGTATCTCTCAGCAAGTAAAAAGTAAATCAAAAGCTGTTTTACTCAAGTTCGCTTTGCGTACATGCTATTTTGTATTAATGTTAGTGGCTTTACTTGGCCCTTCTTTTGGTGAAATGAAAAAAGAAGTACAGTCAATCGGAAAGGATATTTATTTGGCCGTGGACTTATCCAGGTCCATGGATGCGATCGATATCCAGCCTTCCCGTTTGGAAAAGGTCAAGTTTGAATTGAAGAATATTGTGCAGGCTTTTTCCTCTGACCGTATCGGGTTAATTGTCTTTTCTTCGGATGCTTTTCTACAGTGTCCTTTGACCTATGATCAGAATGCCTTGTTGATGTTTATCGAAACGTTAAATACTAATTTGGTTTCCAATACCGGGACAGACTTTTCTCCTCCTATGCGTATGGCTCTTCAAAAACATTTGATAGAAGATGAGAATATGGCCACCAAGCAACAATCTAAGATCATTATTTTAATCAGTGACGGGGAAGATTTTGGAGAAGAAACGCAGGAAGTAGCCAGAAAAATTAAAGATGAGGAAATCAAACTCTTTACCTTAGGTGTAGGTACAGATCAAGGTAGTAAAATCCCTGTAGGGTATCGTTTTAAACGCGACCGGTCCGGTAATGATGTAATTACAAAATTAAACCGTAAGCCTTTGGAAAAACTGGCTTCATTGACTGATGGGAAATATTTCGAAATTAGCAATAACAAGAACGATGTATCAAGGCTAATCTCATCCATTGAAAAGATTAAAGGGGAATTGAGAGATTCCGTTAAGATGGATGTGAGCGCAAATAAGTATTTTTATTTCTTGGCATTAGCTTTGGTCTTGATCTTATTAGACCTGTTAATTACCGTTAAAATTGTTAAAATTTAATAGGCTTGCCTTCTGATTTACTTTCGGAAGCGTATTTTTATTAAATCAATTTCGTCATTAGAGTATATTTAAAATTCGTTGCGGGAGGTTCTCCTTTGAGAGGTATCCCTTTGATGAGGAAAATTTTCAGCCCAATGGGCGAACTTTAAATATGCTCTTATAAAAACATAGATCCTTTATTATTTATGAAATTCTGTTTGCTCATATTAAGTTTTCTATGGTTAGTCGACCCTGATGTAAGTGTTGTAAATCAACATAAAAAAGCTGCGGAAAAAGCTTTTATGAATCAGAAATATGAGACAGCCATTTCAAATTATACGTACTTAATGGACTCATTGAATGTCCGTGAGCCGGAGGTGATGTTAAACCTGGCCCATAGTTATTACCATACAAAGAATATGGAGAAGGCAGCGGGTATGTATGAAAACCTGGGAAATATAGAAGACACTAAAATACGAGCGATTGCAAATCACCAGCGTGGGTACATGGCTGCTTCGGAAAAGAAATATGATGAAGCTTTGGCATTTTTTAAGAAAGCATTGATGGCCGATCCATCTAATGATGAAACACGTTATAATTATGAAATGGTGAAAAAGCTGTTGAAAGACCAACAGCAAAACGAAGAAAAGAAAGATCAAAAGAAAGAGGAGGAGAAAAAAGAAGAAGAGAAGAAAGAACAACAACAAAAAGACGAACAAAAGAAGCAGGAACAACAGCAACAAGAGAAAGAACAACAAAAGCAAGAGAACGGACAAAAAAACGAAGATCAACAAAGCGGCCAAGACCAACAAGATAAAGAGAAGCAAAAGCCAGAAGATACTGAAAAACAAAAACAAGGAGAAGAGAAAGAAAAACAGCCTCAAAATAAAGACGGCCAAAATAATAGTGAAGAGGAGAACAAAAAGCTTCAGGATCAGAAAATGCAACAAATGAGGCAACAGCGCTTACAAAAAATGAATATGTCGGAGGAAAAGGCAAATATGATCTTGAATGCTATGAGGAATAATGAAGTGCAGTATTATCAACAAATGCAGAAGAAACCTACCAAAAAGAAGAATTCCGGCAAGCCGGATTGGTAGTCTGAAGATAAATTTTAATGACTGAAAAATGGACCTCCCGTTTGAGCCTTTGGCTTCGGGAGGTTTTGTGTTTGTATACGGCACAATGAAAGAGAAGCAATCTGGTTTCAAAGAAGCTGTACCGAAAGGGAAATTAAAACATGCTTCTGAGAACTTCAAAAGCCGGATGACCAGCCTTAGGTGATCATCCGGGGGAGGGCAGGGAGAGCTTATTCGGGAATAAAAGTTACATTAATTTAGGTCTGGAAAGTGTGAGACAGTGGCTAACTATTGACAGACTTTTTTTCGATACCGGATAAAATCCTCCGGATATCATTGGCTTTTTCCATCAGCTGATAAGAGTGTTCTTCGCTATGTTGAATAGCATCTTTAAAGATTTGCAGGCTCTCAATATATCCGTCAAGGGCTTGGCATACATTGGCTTTATTTTGGGCAAAAATAGGAGCCCACATAGCCGGAGAGCTTTTGGCAAGCCGCACGGTGGAAGAAAACCCCGTACTGGCCAATTCAAATATCCGCTTTTCGTCTTTTTCTTTCCCCAATACAGTAAGTCCTAAAGCAAATGAAGTGATGTGGCTCAAATGAGAAACATAAGCCAGGTGAAGATCATGGTCTACTGCATTCATATAGTCGATCACCATGCCCAGTTCTCTGAACAAGGATTCGACTAAGTATACCGCTTGAGGGTCGCTGCTTTCCTTTTCACAGATCACCACCGTTTTCCCCTTCATCAAAGTAGCAAATGCGGCATCCGGGCCGGAATTCTCGGTGCCTGCCATGGGGTGGGCCGCTACAAATTGTGACCTCTTAGGGTGCTTTCTGACTTTATCGCAAATGATTTGTTTGGTAGAGCCTAAGTCAATCACCTTTCCATGTGCGGGAAGCTTATCCAAAACTTCCGGAAGCAGTCGCTCGATGATATTCACGGGAGTGGCCAATACTGACAGGTCGGCAACAGCCAGGGCCTCATCCAATGGCAATACCTTATCCACAATGCCTAAGTCTACGGCTTTTTGAGCATGAATATGATTGGCCTCCACTCCGATAAATTCAAATTCAGGCCTGGTTTTACGCAAACCCATGGCAAAGGAACCTCCCAACAAACCGATTCCTATGATATTGATTCTCATAATTGCTGTACATTAATATCCTGAATCCTTTTTAAGGCCTCTTCTAAGCGCTCCTGAGAGGTGCAAAGCGAAATCCGGATATACCGGTCGCCTTTGGGGCCGAAAATAAAACCTGGAGCAATGAACATATGATAGTTGTATAGCAAATGATCAATAAGCTTTTCGGCTGAAGAGATCACTTTCGGGAGTTTCGCCCAAACAAACATACCTGCTTGTCCGGCGGAGTATTGGCATTCGAGCTTATCCAATATCTGATAGACGATTTGCTGGCGCTGTTCATAAATCGTATTCTGATCTTCGTGCCATTCCATCGGACTCTCTAATGCGCTGATCGCAGCCTTCTGAATTCCCAAAAACATCCCGGAGTCTACATTGCTTTTGATTTTAAGCACAGCATCGATATAGTCTTGCCGTCCATTGAGCCAGCCTACCCGCCATCCTGCCATATTATGCGATTTGCTCATGGAGTTTAACTCCAGGCAAACTTCTTTAGCCCCTTCTACTGAAAAAATACTTAACGGAGCTTGGCGATTCAAGATCAGGCTATACGGGTTGTCATGGCAAATTAACAAGCGTTTTTCATGCGCAAATTTTATCGCTTTTTCAAATAGCTTTTTGCTCGCTGTCGTTCCCGTAGGCATATGCGGATAATTCAGCCACATAATTTTGGCATTGGGGTAGGAGGTCGCATACATGGTTTCCCAATCAGGTTGCCAGTTGTTTTTTTCCAGTAAGGGATATTCCACAATTTTAGCCCCTAACATGGTGCTTACTGATCGGTAAGCCGGATAGCCTAACTCCGGTACCAATACCTCGTCTCCTTCGTCCAAAAAGGCCAGCGAAATATGAGTGATGCCTTCTTTTGAGCCAATCAACGGAAGGATTTCTGAAGCAGGGTCCATTTCCACTTGATATACTTTTTTGTACCACTTGGCCATGGCCTCTCTCAACTCCGGTACCCCTTTGTAGGGCTGGTAACCATGAGCGTTTTCCTTGTGAGCAGCAGCCGTTAAAGCCGTAATAGTTTGCTCGGAAGGTTTCAAATCGGGGTTTCCGATACCCATGTTAATGACATCTTTCCCCTGAGCAATCAATTCCCGAACTTCTCGTAACTTGACAGAGAAGTAATATTCTTTGGTCTCTCCGAGACGCTTAGCCGTGTTGATAATCATCGCTTCGTACGCTACTTAAAATAGTTAATCAATAAAATCCTTTCGAAGTTATAGTCAAATGTTTTGATCTCTTCATTTTCAAGCAAATTTTCTTCAATATTTCTTAGGGGATTTTTTCAGGTAAGAAAATCCTTAGAGGATGATGACCCGTGGAAAAACCGTTTGTAATCAAGGAGAACAAATTTGCAAACCTGCTCCTTGTACTCTTGAAACCAACTGTTCGCAAGAAATAAAAAAACAGCAAAAACTAAAATAAACAACGGGAAATCTCAGAAAATCAACATCTTCCCAAAGTATTGCATAGCGATGATAAGAAAAATAATAGATTATCTTGAAAAAAGTATTGGTAGATTAATGTTTAATGTATAGCTTTGCACACGTAAATAATTGACCTATGGTCGCGTGGCCGAGTGGCTAGGCAGAGGTCTGCAAAACCTTTTACAGCGGTTCGAATCCGCTCGCGACCTCCAAAATAAAAAGCCATCTGATCCGCTAGTCAGATGGCTTTTCTGTGTTTTTTGGCTAAACTCTATGAGGAGTTCTCCATTATGCTTATTTTTATAAAAAGCAGTTTGATTATTTTTTCACAGTTGCTACCTCCTTGAATAATCCTACTTAATTCATTGAATTTGATCTTAACCTTAAGAACTCACTTTTTAAAGTGAATGCGATCAATCTCAAATACTTTTCGGAAATCAGAACAGCCATAGAGGCTTGCTTCCAGCTATTCTAATAGGTTCATTTATAACATATTTGTAGTCTTTCAAAGGGGTTCATACACAGTTGCACTTTTTATTTTATACCTTTGAAAAGGTTTCATTTTGGCTTTAATTTAGAATGAGTCTAAATAGAATTGAGGCTTTCTTCTTTTGTTTTAATTACTTGTTAATCAGTTATTTATTATTGTTTTGTTTTGTCTTTTGAAGCAAGTTTTCACTCTGGTTTTAAATGGTGAATCTGTTTGTTAAAATAGCATTGCGTATTACATTTGCAGCGGATTTAAATAGGTTAAAATTTTTCCAAACCATTACGCTATATATGAAGGCTTGTAGACGTGTACTTTGTCGCAATTTGTATGTTCTTTTCATCTCACTGTTTTTATTTGCTCAGCCTCTCTGGGCACAAGAAACTTCAGAGGATGCAGCACAAACTACAGAAGCTGCTGATGCAGGAAGTGGAGATGGAATACCTGCCGATGCCGCGGTGATTTCTAAAGGAAAGGAAATCTTTGACGGAAACTGTGCGCAATGTCATAGTGTGCATGAAAAAGTGGTAGGCCCTGCTTTGAAAAATGTATATGAAAGAAAGGATGTCGCTTGGTTGACAAACTTCATTAAATACCCTCAAAAAGTCATTGATAGTGGTGATGCTTATGCACAGGCCTTGTTCAAAGAGTATAAGCAAATCATGCCCAACCACGATTTCCTTTCGGACGAGGATATTATGTCCATCTTGGCTTATGTAAAAGATGAGACGGTAAAAGGGCCTGCTGTGGCTGAAACTCCAGCTTCGTCAACGGGTGGGGATGTTGCAGCAGATCAAAATGCAGTGGATCCGAATTTATTACTTGCGGTTATTGCCGGATTGGTGCTTCTATTGGTGATCTTGTTGATCGCAATGGTCATGCTGATCGCAATGCTTACCCGCTACCTGAAGCAGAAAGAAGATCTTAGCGAGGAAGATAAAGAGTTTATCAGTCAGCGCTTCCAGTTGAAAAACCTGTTGCAAAGTCAAGGGTTTATCGGGGTGGTTTCTTTCGTATTCTTGGCGGTAGTATTAAAAGCTACGGTAGACGGCCTGTTCTCTATCGGAGTACAACAAGGGTATGCGCCCGAGCAGCCGATTCCTTTCTCTCATAAACTGCATGCCGGTTACTATGAGATTGATTGTAAATACTGTCATACAGGGGTTGAAAAAAGTAAAAATGCCAACATCCCATCAGCGAATATCTGTATGAACTGTCATAATACGATTCGAACCACTTCTCCGAATATTCAAAAAATTTATGCAGCCATCGAAAACGATGAGCCTATCCAATGGGTGAGGGTGCATAACCTTCCTGATTTGGCTTATTTTAACCACTCTCAACACGTGAAGGTGGCCGGATTGGAGTGTGAGCAATGTCACGGTGATGTAAAGGAAATGGAAGTTGTACAGCAGTTCTCCCTCTTAACGATGGGATGGTGTATCGACTGTCATAGAAAAACAGAGGTGAATACCGAAGGAAATGCTTACTATGATAAATTAGTTGAGCTGCATTCTAAAAACAGTAAAGATCCAATGACTGTGGAGGATATTGGAGGTTTAGAATGTGCTAAATGTCATTACTAATCTTAATTGTTATTTAAATTTCGAGTTCTAGAAATTCCGTTAATTTCACATAGATTATGGAAAAACAAAACAAAAAGGTTTACTGGAAGGGGGTTGAGCAGCTGACTAATGATCCGCATTTTGTTAAAAACGAAGAGAACGAATTTCCACAACATTTACCTATACAAGACGCTTACGGAGATAATTCTGGTGAAGGAACGAACCGTAGAGATTTCTTAAAATTAATGGGCTTTAGTGTAGCTGCCGTATCCATGGCCGCTTGTGAAGCTCCCGTAAAAAAAGCAATCCCTTACTTAAATAAACCTGAAGAAGTAGATCCGGGGGTGCCGAACTACTACGCTTCTACTTATATGGAAGGTGGTGACTACTGTGCCGTATTGGTGAAAACCCGGGAAGGAAGGCCTATTAAAGTAGAAGGAAATAACTTCAGCTCCGTATCCTACGGAGGTACCAATGCCCGTGTGCAGGCTTCGGTGTTAGGTCTTTATGATATTGAAAAGACGAAAAACCCAAGCAAGCAAGGACAAAAAACGGATTGGGCTACTGCTGATAAAGAAATTAAAAGTGCTTTGGAAAAAGCTGCCGGAGCCGGTAGCGCTATCTATATAGTAAGTAATACCCTCTTGAGTCCGTCTACGAAAAAAGTAATTCGCGACTTTCAAGAGAAGTATCCCAGCGCCAAGTTGGTGATGTACGATCAGGAGTCACAATATGCCATTGCCAAGTCGCATAGCTTGCAATATGGTAAAGCGGTGGTTCCGTCTTATGATTTTGCAAAAGCAGATGTAGTGGTAAGTTTTGATGCGGACTTCCTGGGTAACTGGGTTTCTGATATCGAGTTTTCGAAACAATATGCTGACAACCGCAAAGTCAATAAGAATAAACGAGATATGAACAAGCATTTCCAGTTTGAGACAAGAATGTCATTAACTGGAGCAAATGCGGATTATAGAACTGCTTTGAAACCTTCTCAGTTAGGTTTGGCAGTGGCGAAGTTGCACAATATCATCGCTAAGAAAACCGGTGGTGTAACTGTCAATGTCCCTAATGTAGAAGCGGCTAATATTGATATCGCAGCCAATGAATTGCTCAAAGCACAAGGAAAATCCTTAGTGGTTTCGGGCATCAACGATGTATCGGTTCAAGCTTTGGTGAACAATATCAATGAAATGCTGGGCAACTACAATGCTACCGTTGATGTGAACGCTCCTTCTTACCAAAAGCAAGGAGATGATCTGGCGATGAAGCAGTTTGTAAATGACTTGGGTAAAGGCAGAGTAGGGGCAGTAATCTTTTACAATACCAACCCTGTCTATGACCATCCTTTAGGAAGTTCCATTAAAGAAAATATTAGCAAAGCGAAGATTTCCATAGCGACTAACGATCGCCTTAACGAAACCGCTTCTCTTTGTACTTATAACTGTCCTGACTCTCACTTCTTAGAGTCATGGAACGATGCCGAGCCTAAGCATGGTAAATTTAGCTTGGGACAACCTACCATCTCTACTATTTTTGACACTCGTCAAGTACAGGATTCTCTAATCACCTGGATGGGTGGAGAGAGCTCATTCCACGATTATCTGAAAAACTTCTGGAAAGAATCCATTTTTACCTTACAAAGCGAAGAAGCTGAGTTCGAGAAATTCTGGATCAAAGCATTGCACGATGGTATCTTTGAGCCAACCTTACCTGAAGGTTATCAAAGTGTTCATCAAAGTGCTGTTGTACAAATAGAAGGAGAAGTGGAGAGCACTGGTTTTGCATATGACATTGCCTCGGTAGCCGGAGATATCAAAAAGAATTACAGTGCAGAAGGAAAGGGCACGGAATTAGTCTTGTATGCCAGCCCGGTTATGGGGGTGGGTACTCAAGCTAACAATCCGATTTTGCAAGAAACCCCTGAGCCTATTTCAAAAGTATGTTGGGGTAATTTTGTTTCTGTACCTCAGAAAATGGCTACGGAATTAGGCTTTACCAAATTCGAAACCAAGACCAGTGTTGCGAAGTTGACTGTAAATGGCAATGAAATTACCCTGCCGGTAATTGTACAGCCAGGGCAAGCCAACGGTACGGTTTCTATCAACTTCGGATACGGAAAAAATGAAAAACATGCGGGAAAAGTAGCAGCCCAAGCGGCTGGGGTGAATGCCTTCCAATTCGCATCATTGAGCGGAGATGTAGTGAGTTACAGTGTAGCGGATGTGAAAATTGAAGCTACCGGTGATATGGAGGAAATCGCTCAAACCCAAACGCACAATACTTTCATGGGCAGGGAAACAATCATCCAAGAAACCACTTTGGCTGAGTACAAGAAAAACCCTGCTGCCGGAAGCTACAAACCGAAAATTTCCACTTATCAAGAGAAAGAAGATCCTAGTGATATTTCACTTTGGGATATTGATAACCAAGGATACAAACGTGGAGAAGCGCCTGAGCGCGCGGAAGGTATCTGGATGGATCGTTTAGGTCTGAAAGCCGATACTCACCACTACAACAATCACCACTGGGGTATGATGATCGACCTGAATGCCTGTAATGGTTGTTCGGCTTGTATCGTTGCGTGTAACGTTGAAAATAACGTGCCTGTAGTCGGTAAGGAAGAAGTTGTGAAGCGCAGAGAGATGCACTGGTTGCGTATCGACCGTTACTACAGCTCACCTAAAGGGGCTTCTTCTTACGAAGAGTTAGAGCAAGTGGCTGAAAATCCTGAGGTGGTATTCCAGCCGATGATGTGCCAGCATTGTAATAATGCTCCTTGTGAAACCGTATGTCCGGTAGCGGCTACGACTCACAGTAGCGAAGGCTTGAACCAAATGACTTACAACCGTTGTGTGGGTACGAAATATTGTGCAAACAACTGCCCGTACAAAGTAAGACGTTTCAACTGGTTTAAGTACCACACCAATGACGAATTCGATTACTACATGAACAATGACCTGGGTAAAATGGTCTTGAACCCGGATGTGACGGTGAGATCCAGAGGGGTTATGGAAAAATGTTCTATGTGTGTACAACGAATCCAGACCGGTAAATTAAAAGCCAAACGCGAAGGAAGATTGGTAAACGATGGCGATGTGAGTACGGCCTGTGCCAGTGCTTGTCCATCAAATGCAATTACTTTTGGGGATTTGAACGACCAAAAGAGTGGAATCCGTACGGCTATGGAGTCTGAATTAGAAGAACGGGCTTACAATGTGTTGCAAGAGCTTGCAGTAAACCCGAACATCTGGTACTTGACCAAAGTCAGAAACAACGAAGAGTCAGTATCTTAATTCAGACGTTAAAATACGCTATCAAAATAATCATCTATTAAACAGATATACCGAAATAGATTATGCAAATAGTTTCAGAAGTGCGAGAGCCTTTGGTAACGGGAGGCAAGACGATCAAAGATGTTACCGAAGATATCAGTAGGCACGTGGAGAACGCTCCCACTAAGTCGTGGTTTGTGGCCTTCTTCATCTCCCTGGTGGTGCTATTTACCGGAGGGTATTTCTTAGGCGATATGCTGTGGAATGGGATTGGTAGATGGGGTTTGAACCGAACGGTACAATGGGCTTGGGATATTACCAACTTCGTATGGTGGGTAGGTATTGGTCACGCAGGTACCCTGATTTCCGCCATTTTGTTATTGTTCCGTCAAAAGTGGAGAACTTCCATTAACCGGGCTGCAGAGGCAATGACCATCTTTGCCGTAATTTGTGCCGCCATCTGGCCGGTCGTTCACATGGGACGCCCTTGGGTAGGAGCTTACTGGGCACTGCCTTTACCAAACACCTTCGGCTCCTTGTGGGTAAACTTCAACTCCCCGCTCCTTTGGGACGTATTTGCAATCAGTACTTATTTCTCGGTCTCTTTGTTGTTCTGGTTCATTGGCCTGGTACCTGATTTTGCCACTATCCGTGACCGTGCCACTACTAAAGGATCTCGTTTGGTTTACGGTATGTTAAGCCTTGGGTTCAACGGATCGGCCAAAACCTGGATGCACTACGAATCGGTTTCTTTGATTCTGGCGGGACTTTCAACGCCTCTGGTACTTTCTGTTCACACCATCGTATCTTTTGACTTTGCAACGTCAGTAATTCCCGGGTGGCACACCACCATTTTCCCTCCTTACTTCGTTGCCGGTGCGATTTTCTCAGGATTTGCCATGGTATTGACCTTGATGTTGATCACCCGCCACGTGTATAAATTAAAAGATTATATCACAATGGAACACATCGAAATGATGAACGTCATCATTTTGGTTACAGGCTCCATTGTGGGTATTGCTTATATTACTGAGTTTGTGATTGCTTGGTACTCGCAAGTCCCTTACGAGCAATATGCTTTCGTCAACCGTATGACCGGACCTTACTGGTGGGCATACTGGTCAATGATGACGTGTAATGTGATTTCACCTCAGTTATTCTACTTTAAGAAAATCAGAACCAGTATCACCATGACTTTCTTCCTTTCGGTAGTGGTGAATATCGGAATGTGGTTTGAGCGATTTGTAATTATCGTTACTTCCCTGCACAGAGATTTCTTACCTTCCAGCTGGGCATATTTCACTCCTTCTGTATACGATATCATGTGTTATGTGTTCACTTTCGGCTTATTCTTTACTTTATTCTTCTTGTTTGCCAAGTTCTTCCCTGTGATTAACATGGCGGAGGTGAAGGCCATTCTGAAAGAATCCAGCTCTAAAGTATACCGGGGACGGGATACCATTAGCAACGATTTAGTACCTGAGGAAGACAGAGTACGTGAACACGAAATAGCTTAAACGACAAAACGGAGAACTTAAATTCTTATGGAAAAGAATAAACACTTTACAGTAGGTATTTTTGACGACCAGGATGTCTTATTAAAGGCGGTAAGGGAAGTGCGTAATCGAGGAGTGAAAATTGACGAAGTTTATTCTCCTTTTCCGGTGCACGGACTGGAACATGCCTTGGGGTATGCCCGTTCAAAAATGCCCATAGCCGCTTTCTTTTTCGGCCTTACCGGCACCATCCTGGCCATTTTGATGCAATCCTTGATGATGGGAGTGGATTGGCCGATGATTATTGGAGGTAAACCTTTTATCGCAATTCCGGATTTTGTGCCTATTACTTTTGAGTTGACCGTATTGTTGTCAGCTTTCGGAATGTCTTTTACCTTCTTTTTTATCAGTGATTTGAAGCCGCATAAAGTGCCGAAAATCTTTGACCGCAGAAGTACGGACGATAAACACGTGATGACCATTGACTTGGCGGCTAACCGGATGGGAGAAGAGCAAATCAATGCTGTGTTGAAAGAGGTAGAGGCAGAAGAAGTTTACAGAAAAGACTTTACCGATGAAGAAAACGAAGGCTCTTTCATCAAATACGTGGTAGATCTGTTTACGAATGGTGTCACTAGTTCAAGTAGAAAACTCAGCTAATAAAAAATTAAATATACGATGTTAAGAGCGCTCTATATTTTTACGATTGGATTTATAGGATTGGCATTATGGGGCTGTAAGGCGGATAAAAATTATCCCGGTGTGGAATATGCCCCGAATATGTACCATTCGGTTCCTTACGAGCCTTTGAGCCAGATTACCCACGAGGAATTTCCGGAGGGGGTCATAGGAAGCCGCTTCTATATTGCAAATTCTACCCCTTATAACGACTACAATGGCAAAAAGCCGATGAACGTCTTAAAACCGGTAGAAGGGACCGTTCCCCGGCAAAACTTTTCCTCTGTCACGAAAAATAATGTCAATACATTGGATCAACCGATCTTGTATTATGACTTACACAAAGACAGCGTGGATTTGGCCGGCCGTATCTTGAAAAACCCCGTACCGAAAACAGACGAGATGGTAGCGGAAGGGAAAGACCTTTACCTTTCGTACTGCTCTCACTGCCACGGTGAAAGCGGAGACGGTAAAGGAAAAGTAGGAGATGTTTACAAAGGGGTGCCTAACTATGCTACAGGCCGATACAAAACCCTGACGGAAGGATATGTCTTTCACGTGATTACCCATGGTAAAGGGCGTATGTGGCCTCACAAGTCCCAGTTGAACCCTGAGGAGCGTTGGAAGGTCGTACATTATGTACAGAAGTTACAAAAAGGGGAAAATTAATCTTTAGGATCAGTCAAGCAGTCATTGCAGATATAAAATAGCTTTACAATGAGTCACGAGATCAAAAACGTTGAGGAGTATTTTCAAATCTCTCCCAAGTTGAAGAAAAACCTGGCGATCATTTTGGGAATCGGATTGGTGTTATTTGTGATCGGTTTGTTCCAGGTGTCCAGTTCAGGAGGCGAACACCATGGCGATCATCACGGTGAATTGATAAATGCGGCTTCCACCGCTTCTGTTCAAGGGGCCGCAGCCGTAGAGGCTGAAGGACACGGCTTCCACTGGATACAACGCTTGTATGCCAACTTATGGATTAACAATATCTACTTTATCGGAATTGCCATCATTGGCGTATTCTTCTTCGCGATCCAGTATATTGCCAATGCAGGTTGGTCAGTCGTTTTATTACGTATTATGTCTGCATTGAGTACTTTTTTGCCCATTGCGGCTGTCTTGATGATTGTGACTTTCTTTTTTGCAAATCACGATTTGTTCCACTGGACTCACGAGGGGATTGCTGACCCGGCTTCTGATAACTACGATGCCATCATTGCCGGGAAAGTAGGCTTTTTGAACTTACCGTTCTATTGGTCTCGTTTAATCATTTTCTTAGGCGTATGGATCTTGTTTGCTTGGATGTTAAGAAAGCAATCCGGAAAAGAAGAATCCATTGGCGGAGTGAAATTGTACAAAAACACGACAAAGCTTTCGGGGGCCTTCCTGATTTTCTTTGGAATTTCTTCTTCCGTAGCTGCTTGGGATTGGATCATGTCTATTGATACACACTGGTACAGTACCATGTTCGGTTGGTATGTGTTTGCCAGTTGGTTCGTTTCCGGCTTAGCCGCGATTACTTTGATCGCTGTATTGTTGAAGGATGCAGGGTTTATGAAAGTCTTGAACGAAAATCACTTACACGATATGGGTAAGTTTGTATTCGGATTTAGCATTTTCTGGACATACATCTGGTTCTCTCAGTTCTTGTTGATTTACTATGCCAACATTCCTGAAGAGACCGTCTATTTCTGGGAAAGGTTGAACAGTGACTACTACTCCAAATTTATCTTTATCAACTTGTTCCTGAATTTCTTCTTCCCATTCCTGGGCTTAATGACCAGAGATGCCAAGAGAAAAATTATATTATTGAAAATTGTCTGTGTAATCGTACTGATCGGGCACTGGCTGGATTTCTACCTGATGGTAACGCCGGGTACCTTAAAAGGCCACGGAAACTTTGGCTTCCTGGAAATTGGGTTAACCATGATTTACTTGGCCGTATTTGCCTTTGTAGTGGCTAATGCACTGACCAAGTTGCCTTTGATACCTAAAAAACACCCAATGTTGGAGGAAAGTCTGCATCATCACACCTGATCCTGCAGATTTATAAACTCCAAACAGTATCTTTACACAAATAGATATATCAAAAAACGGATAATGTACAGATCGGAGGAAACCGCATCTGTACATCGTCCCTCCGGATGGGATTTTTGAGACAACTGTTGTACTACCGGAATGAATTAATCTAAATCTGAATATGACTACCGCTCTATTTTTATTAGGAGGATTTTTACTTTTAGCCGTTTTTGTCCTGGTCTACAGGATAATTGTACTGGTGAGTATTGCGAAAGGAGATTCTGAAAAGAAGGCCTCTACCAGTAATAAAATTAACGCCTTGCTGTTCCCTGTATCGTTTGTAGGGATGTTCGGCTTGATTTTCTGGTATTCGGGAATTGCCAAAGAAGATTTGCTTCCGGAAGCTTCTTCCCTACATGGTGTGAAAACAGACGAACTGTTTTGGATCACCATAGCTGTAATTATGGTTGCCTTTTTTGCGACCCACTTATTATTATTCTTTTTTCCGTATAAGTATCAATACAAAGAAGGAAGAAAGGCTTTGTTTTTTCCTGAAAATGATAAACTTGAGCTGGTCTGGACAGTTATTCCTGCCCTTGTAATGACCGTCTTGGTGTTTTCGGGATGGAGAGTGTGGTCAGATATTACGTCTCCGGCTCCTGATGAAGCCGTGGAAATTGAGGTAATGGGAAAACAATTTAACTGGCAATTACGCTATGGAGGAAAAGACGGAAAAGTAGGCCGTCACGATTTCTTGAAAATCGATGCGACCAACTCCATGGGAGTCGACTTTACCGATCCGAAATCCTTAGATGATTTTATCCCCGGTAAATTAATCTTGCCTAAAGGACGCCCTGTTAACTTGAAAATCCGCTCCAGAGATGTGATTCATAGTGTGTTCTTACCTCATTTTCGTGTGAAAATGGATGCGGTACCAGGAATGCAAACCAACTTCTGCTTTACGCCAACCAAAACCACCGAAGAAATGCGGGTAGAAACCAACAACCCGAATTTCAACTATGAGATGGCTTGTACGGAAATTTGTGGAAGTAGCCACTTTGCAATGAAACTGGCTGTGGAAGTACTCGAACCGGAAGAGTTTGACAAATGGTACAGCGAGCAAGAGCCTTGGGCTTCTAAAAACCCTGATGTACTTGCCAAAGCCTTGGGGCAACCTGAAGAACTTGCACAAGTTGAAGAGAAGAAATAAAGTAATAGTATAAATATTTTAAATATAGGCATATGTCAACCGTAGACATTGATATAAAAGAAATGGTGCATGGTGGAGATGATCATCACGGAGATCATGAACACCATCATGAAAACTTTTTTTCCAAATATGTTTTCTCCCTGGATCACAAAATGATCGCCAAGCAATTCCTGATCACAGGGATGTTCTGGGCATTGATCGGAGGGGCCTTGTCTTTGATCTTCCGTTTGCAGTTAGGGTTTCCTGAAGCCAGTCTGGAATTCTTAAGACCGATTCTGGGCAAATGGATTACAGAAGCAGGAAAGTTAGATCAGGAATTTTACCTGGCCGCTGTGACCATGCACGGTACCATCATGGTATTCTTTGTGCTTACGGCCGGCTTGAGTGGTACTTTCAGTAACTTCTTGATCCCTTTACAAATCGGAGCCCGTGATATGGCTTCCGGTTTCATGAACATGTTGTCGTACTGGTTCTTTTTCCTTTCCAGTGTGGTCATGTTGGTGTCTTTATTTATCGAAACAGGTCCTGCCTCCGGAGGTTGGGTAGCTTATCCGCCTTTGAGTGCCTTGGAGCAAGCAATGTCCGGTTCCGGCTTGGGGATGACTCTCTGGCTGGCGAGTATGGCTTTGTTCATCGTATCTCAACTGTTAGGAGGTGTAAACTATATTAGTACGGTTATTAACATGCGGACCAATGGCTTGTCTTTCGCCAAGTTGCCGTTGACGGTATGGGCGTTTTTCATCACTGCGGCAATTGGTCTTTTGGCCTTCCCGGTGTTATTCGCTGCCGCTTTGTTGTTGATCTTCGACCGTAGCTTCGGAACAAGTTTCTACTTAAACGAAATCTATATTGCCGGCGAGGCCTTAGCGAACGTAGGAGGAAGTCCTGTTTTATATCAGCACTTGTTCTGGTTCTTAGGTCACCCTGAAGTATATATTGTATTGTTACCTGCATTGGGTATCACCTCAGAAGTCATTTCTACCAGCGCTCGCAAGCCGATCTTTGGTTACAGAGCTATGGTTGGATCTATCTTGGGTATTGCCGTCCTGTCATTTATCGTATGGGCACACCATATGTTCGTGTCAGGGATGAACCCCTTCCTCGGAACCGTCTTTATGTTATTGACGCTGATCATTGCGGTACCTTCTGCGGTGAAGTCCTTTAATTATCTGACCACTCTTTGGAAAGGGAATATCGTGTTTACTCCGGCTATGTTATTCTCAATCGGTTTGGTGTCTTTGTTCATCTCAGGTGGTCTTACGGGGATTATCTTAGGGAACTCAGCATTGGATATCCAATTGCACGATACCTATTTCGTAGTTGCTCACTTCCACTTGGTAATGGGTAGTGCCTCCTTCTTCGGGATGATGGCCGGTATTTATCACTGGTTCCCGAAAATGTACGGACGTATGATGAACGAAAAATTGGGATACGTACATTTCTGGTTGACCTTCGCTGGGGCTTATATGGTGTTCTTCCCTATGCACTATATCGGTATTGCCGGATTCCCTAGAAGATATTACTCTTTCACGAAGTTTGATGCCTTCAGCAGTTTCTCTGACTTGAATATGTTGATCAGTGTAGCCGCAATCATCACCGTGTTCGCTCAGTTTATCTTTGTATTTAACTTCTTCTATAGTATCTACCGGGGTAAGAAAGCTACGAAGAACCCTTGGAAATCCAATACCTTGGAGTGGACAACTCCTGTAGAACCGGGGCATGGCAACTGGCCGGGTGAAGTGCCTACCGTATACCGTTGGCCTTACGATTACAGTAAGCCCGGAGCATCAGAGGATTTCATCCCTCAAAACGTTCCTTTCTCTGACACACCTGAATCTAACTTTGCACAAGAAAAAGAATTGGCAAAATTAGAACAAGAAGAAAAACAGAAAGGCGCTAGAGTCTTAAAAGAAGACAATGGAGAAGCTTAATAAGCAGCGTTAAGCAATCTCTTTAAATCATAAAAGCTCAAAGCCACCTGGAATCAATCCGGGTGGCTTTGAGCTTTTATATAATATAATAAGAGAAGCGAAAGCAACCGATGTTGTTTCCTCGGATGGACAGAAGACTGCTTTATCATCAAGCCATAGAAACAAATTGCTTTGGTAAGAAGGAGGTGGTAACTAAGGGACAGAAATTAAAAAAAGAAAGTAGCGGAGAAGAAGAGAGGGAATAGCAAAAAAACGAAAGGCTTAAAAATACACAAGGGTAGATGTACATCTACCCATTGTGATTCTTTCAACCAGCTATGAAAAAGAAATATTTAATGTAAAACATTAATATTTACTAATAGTAAAACAAAAATACGAAAATATTCTAAACGAAAAACCTTCTATTAAAAAAATCTTAGATAAACAAATCTTCTATTTTTTATTTTTTTGTTGAGAGGCTTAAAGGAAGTAAACGCACTTGTAGACAAAATGAATAGTTCAGTAAATCAGACCGGTAGCATTTTGCAAAAAACAATTGCGAACAGCAATCTTGCTGAGGCGGCTGTTTACCCTCTTTAAATAGCTGCAATGCCCACTATTTAAAACACCTCATCGCTTTTAAGAACAGGTTTAAAATCCAAAGGATGAAATTTACACATGCTTTAAATCAAACCCCTGGCTTTGAGTTCCAGGTATTTATTGAGCGTATTAACGGTAAGCTCTTCCGGAGCCGTGAGAATACTTTGAATCCCATGCCGCTGAAGTTCTTTTACGATTTGCCGTTTTTCAAAGGCCAGTTTTTCAGCAATGGTTTTCAAATACAACTCTTCGGTAGTTTTAGGGTAGGAATGAATGACTTCGTGCAGTTCCGTATTTTTAAAAAAGATCACGACCAGTAAATGACTTTTCGACAGGCTTTTCAAATACTTGAGTTGCCTTTCCATACCCGACAGCGTTTCAAAGTTGCTAAAAAGTAGTAAGAGGCTTCGTTGACTGATCTGTCTTTTTACCTGTACATACAGGTGTTCAAAGTTTGATTCTTTAAAAGCTGTTTTCTCTTTGTACAAAGTCTGAAGAATTTGTTTCATCTGGCTGTTTCGGTTCGATGCCGGCAGTACCGTTTTTACCTTTTTGTTAAAAGTAATCAGGCCGGCCTTGTCCTGCTTTCGTATTGCCACATTGCTGATTACCAAACTGGCATTGATGGCATAGTCCAGCAAGGTCATCCCTTCAAAAGGCATCTTCATAACCCGCCCTTTGTCAATCAGAGCATATACCTGTTGAGAGCGTTCGTCCTGAAATTGATTGACCATAAAGGCATGTTTGCGGGCCGTAGCCGGCCAATTGATCGAGCGGTAATCATCGCCCTCCACATATTCTTTAATTTGCTCAAACTCCATGTTATGACCAATCCTGCGAATCTTTTTGATGCCTAGCTCACTGAGCCGGTTAGAGATGGCCAGAAGTTCATATTGCCGCATTTGTAAAAATGAAGGGTATACGGGAAGGGTGGTTTCTTGTTTAAGCTGATACCTTCTGACAGCCAAACGCAAGGGAGAACTCACAAACGTATTGATGGAGCCAAACAAATATTCGCCTCTCTTGACAGGGCGTAGAGAATATTGGTAAGTTTGGGAGGTGCCAGACGCCAGACGCCCGTTGATTTCCATATCCCGGATTTGAAACTGATAAGGCAGTTCATCTATGATTTGTACTTGTACGGGAAATTTATAAGCGTTGAAAACTTCTATATATATCGGGTTTTCATCACCATTGGAAAGCTTTTGAGGGCTGATCCGTTGGGCTTCTACCCCATTAGGCAAACGATATAAAAGTAAAATATCCGTAAGAAACAGAGCGGCCAAACTGATGAAGTATACTTTGGCTACCGTAAACCATAGCGAGAAGCTAAAGCCCAAAATAAAGAGAAATATATTGATACCCAATGCGATGAATAAACGCTTATGGAGGTAAAAGGATTTGATAAACTTCACAAGAGATACTTTTTAGTCAAGCAATAAGTCATAAAGTTAAGCGGAGGAAGGCTTATTAAAAAAGTTTGAATAGAATTTTTAAGACTGTTATAAAACTTTTCCTAAACATCCGAGACATACCGGGCCAAGGCTTGTGATGAATCCAAAAGAACGCGCAGCCGAAGGGAAACAAGTAATGAAAATAGCCCTGGAACTAAAGGGAAGGAAGGAAATCGGATTTCCTCTGATAAATTTTCAGAACTTACTTTATTATAAGTTGAAATTCAGTTATCTTCTTGTTTGTAATTCGTATGAAACGTTCATCAAAACAAATTCGATCTGTTACCTTTTAATAAAGATGTACGGGATTTTTTAGCCGTTTTTCGCTAACAAAGTGTATTTCCGCAGTGGAAGTCAAGCATATTCTCTAAAAAGGGATAAACGTAAAAAGAAAAGTACCTTTATCAGGAGGCTTATAAAGTTGTATCAAGGGTTTTTTCCTTGTATTTATAGGTCACTTTGCTGGTAATTAACCTTTTAGCTTGTAAATTTGATTACTGACAAATAAAATCCTCTTCCCCTTAGAATCATATTTTACTCATTAAGCCCTCTTATATGACAAACAAACCTACCATTCTTTTTATTGATGATGAGCAGCAAAACATAATAGCTTTTAAAGCCAACTTCAAGCAAGAGTACCGGATCTATTCGGCCCAAAGTGCAAAGGAAGGTTTGGAGATCTTAAAAAAGCACGAAATTTATGTAGTATTGGCCGATCAATATATGCCTGGAATGACCGGTATTGAAATGCTGGAATGTGTGGCCTCCTCGTATCCGGAGGTAGGCAGAATGGTGGTGACAGGAAATAGCCAAAATCAGGACCTGTTGGATGCCATCAACCGTGGGCAGGTGGCACGTTTCATCCTCAAACCCTGGAAGAGTGAAGAACTGAAAATGACCATTGATAGCGCCATAGAGGCCTATGAACTGAAGAAAAAGAACAAATATTTGATACAAGACTTGACCAAAATCAATTCGGAACTTGAGAAAAAGGTAGAGGAGCGTACCGATGAACTCCAACAAAAAAATGCCCAATTGATCGAGTTGAATAAAGAAAAAAATCAACTGATCAATATTGTTGCCCATGATTTGAAAAGCCCCTTAAGTCATATAATCGGCCTAATTCATATTATTCAATTGACATCACACAATTTAACACCGGAACAAAAAAACTATATAGAACTTATTGACCAGTCTACCAAGCGGCTCAGTAATATGATTACACAGATCCTGGATGTCAATAAACTGGAATCTAAAAGTGTAACCGTCAACCTGGAATTGACACCTCTATATCCTTATCTGGAAAATGTAGTACAAAGTTATCAATCAAGGGCCTCCGAAAAGCAAATTCAGTTGTTTCTGGAGGTGGAAGACAAATCCGTCAAAGCGCTGATCGATCCTTCCCTGGTAGAACAAATTTTCGAAAATTTGCTTTCCAATGCCGTGAAATTTTCTCCCTCCGGCAAACAAATCACTGTAAGGTTACGGGCTTCGGACGGCCGTTGTAGAGTGGAAGTAGAAGATCAGGGGCAGGGGATTAAAAAAGAAGAACAGAAGTATTTATTTAAGAAATTCAGAAAATTATCTTCTTTACCTACTGCCGGTGAACCCTCCAATGGCTTGGGCCTTTCGATTGTAAAAAAACTGGTAGAAGAGATGAAGGCTGAGATCACTTGCGAAAGCGAACTGGATAAAGGAGCAACCTTTACCGTGGATTTTCAAACGGTAAAAAACGTCCAAACAACAACTTAAGAGGGGCGAAAGTACGAACATGCCGGATAGGATAAATTCATCGTTAAGGGTATGGATGCCGTATAAGCCAACAGTCCCCAAGAAAAAAGGATCATGAGAATGGATGGGGACCGATAATTGAATGTTGAACCCATGACCACTGGCAAAGGCCCTGTCAGTAGGTCCATAAGATATATTACGAATGAGTAACCCTGAGAAAATCAGACTGAGAATCACCCGGAATAATCATGGGTGGAAAACTTGGGGACCCTATTTGTCCGAGAGGCAATGGGGAACCGTCAGAGAAGATTATAGCGAGCATGGAAATGCCTGGGACTCCCTGACACATGACATGGCACGGAGTAAAGCGTACCGTTGGGGAGAAGACGGAATTGCCGGTATTAGCGACAATCAACAGTTTATCTGTATGGCTTTTGCCTTTTGGAACGGCCAGGATTCCATCCTCAAAGAACGCTTGTTTGGCTTGAACAACGGAGAAGGCAATCATGGGGAAGATGTAAAGGAGGTGTACTATTACCTGGACTCTACGCCTACACATTCCTATATGAAGATGCTGTACAAATATCCGCAAAGTGAATTTCCCTATATGCATTTGGTGACAGCTAACCGGAACCGGACCAAATCAGAGCCCGAATACGAATTGGTAGATACGGGAATTTTTGATAAAGACGAGTATTTTGACGTTTTTATTGAATATGCCAAAGCGGATGAAAATGATATTTTAATCAGAACCACCGTGCATAACCGCTCTAAAAAGAAGGCCCCTTTTCACCTGATTCCCACATTGTGGTTCCGGAACACTTGGTCTTGGGGCTTGGATAGCTATCAGCCCAAAGTGTATTGTCAACCGGGGCTTCCATTGCTGCTAGAGCATCGGGAAGTGGGCAATTATCAGTTTTACTACAAAGGGAATCCTGAATTGTTGTTTTGTGATAACAATACCAATATCGAGCGCTTTGAAGGAGTAACAGAGACCAATAAGTATTACAAAGACGGGATCAATAACTTTATCACCAGCGGGGACCGGCAGTACGTTAATCCCAACCTGCAAGGTACCAAAGCCGGCTTGCACTACCAGGTAATGTTGGAAGGGCAAGCAAGTAAAGTATTTGAATTTCGGCTCTCTCAAAAAAACAGAGAACACCCTTTTGACGATTTTGACGAGGTATTCGATAAGCGGCTTCAGGAAGCAAACCTCTTTTATGAGGAAATGCAACAAAAAGTGACGGATCCCGATTTGAAAAACATCCAACGGCAGGCCTATGCCGGAATGATGTGGAACAAACAGTTTTATTATTACAATGTGGATCAATGGATTAAAGGGGACCCCGTGCAGCCCAAAATGCCCAAATCCAGAAAACACGGGCGAAATAGCCGTTGGCGGCATTTGGTCAACCACAACATCATCAGCATGCCTGACAAATGGGAGTATCCCTGGTATGCCGCCTGGGACTTGGCTTTTCACTGTGTCACCTTAGCCAAAATAGATCCCGAATTTGCCAAAAGACAGCTTCTGTTGCTTTTGCGCGAATACTATATGCATCCCAATGGGCAAATTCCGGCTTATGAGTGGAGTTTTAGCGATGTAAACCCTCCCGTACATGCCTGGGGCGCCTGGAAAGTGTATACCATTGACAAGGCGATGAACGATGGGGTGGGAGATACGGACTTTTTGGCCAAAGTCTTTGTCAAGTTACTGATGAACTTTACTTGGTGGGTCAATCAAAAAGACAGTGATGAAAATAACTTGTTTGAAGGGGGCTTTCTTGGCTTGGATAACATCGGGGTATTTGACCGGAATACTCCGGTAATTCTGGGGGCTTCCATTGAACAAGCCGATGCCACGGGATGGATGGCAATGTATTCTTTGAATATGTTGAGAATTTCTGCGGAATTGTCAAAAGACAAGGGCTATTACCAGGAAACGGCTTCCAAGTTTTTTGAACACTTCCTGATGATTGCACAGGCCTTGACCTCTGTGGACGAGAAGGGTGATTCGCTATGGGATGAAGAAGATGAATTTTATTACGATAAAGTACACCTCCCACACCAGGCAGGGAAGCTATTGAAAGTCCGTTCTTTGGTAGGGTTGCTGCCTCTGTTTGCCGTAGAAGTATTCTCCCATGGACTATTGCAGAAGAATCCGGAGTTTACCCGGAGACTGGAGTTTGCCTTGAAAAACCGTCCGGATTTAGCCAACCTGATTTCACGATGGATCGAACATGGAAAAGACGAATCACGTATGTTGGCATTGGTCCGGAAGCACCGGATGAAATGCCTCTTGCAAAAGATGCTGGATGAAAAGGAATTTTTATCGGATTTTGGCGTACGGGCATTGTCCAAATTTCACGAAGAAAATCCTTACGAATTCGTACTCAAAGACCAAGTCTATTCCATTAATTATATTCCGGGTGAGTCGGACTCCAGTATGTTCGGAGGCAATTCGAATTGGCGGGGGCCTATTTGGTTTCCGGTCAATTTTATGTTGCTAGAGTCCCTGTATAAATTTTATGAATTTTACGGAGATGCCTTGAAATTTGAATACCCTACCGGATCGGGACAGATGAAAAACTTAAAGGAAATCGCCCGGGCATTGACAGAGCGTTTGGTGAATATTTTCCGGAAAGGAAAGGATGGGAAAAGGGTAGTGTTTGGCGACAATGAAAAATTTCAAAAAGATCCTCATTTTAAAGATTATATTCTCTTTTACGAATATTTTCATGGGGATTCGGGACAAGGCCTGGGAGCTTCCCATCAAACGGGTTGGACAGGCCTGGTGGCCAATTTGATTGATGACCTATATGAAAAATAATTCGGCAACCGTCCAGGCTTTTACAACCTGGACGGTTGCTACTTTGCGTTCTAAGCTTCTTTAAAAGCCACTCTGAAGGTGGCCCCTTCTCCTTCTTTACTATGGCAAGTTACTTCACCCTGCATGGCTTTTACATATTTTTTTACAATCGAAAGACCCAAGCCAATAGATTGCTCTCCTCCGGTAGGTTGGGCCGATAATTTTTGAAATTTCTTGAATAAGTACTTCTGCTCTTCCGGCTTGATCCCTGGGCCTTCGTCTTTGATTTCAACAATGATTTTAGATGATTGATGGAAAATACGGAGGTAAATATTTTTACCATAAGGTGAAAATTTAATGGCATTAGAGAGTAAATTTTCAAAGACCTGATAGGTGTATTGATTGTCTAACCGGGCTATAAACCGGCCGGGTTCCAGGTTTGCAGTCTGCCATTGCAACTGTTTTTGTCGAACGTTGGACGTTAAGTTGTGAATACATTCCTGTAATATCCTTGCCAAGTCCACTTCGGTCCGTTGCAGGTTGGGTTGTTGCGATTCAATGGCTTCCAAGTCCAGAATTTTGGAAATCATCGAATCAATATAATTCACGGCATTTGTAATGATCCCGAAATCTTTTTTTCCCTCCTCATAGTCTTTTTGGAGTACAGCCGTAATCATTTTGATCTGGTGCAAGGGGTTGCGCATGTCGTGAGCCAAAATGCCAATCAAATGGTTTTTTTCTTGGTTGAGGGCCAGGAGTTTTGCATTTTGTTCTGTAATGCTCTCCTTTTGAGTTTCGATCTCCTTCTTTTGTTCCAGTACTTTGGAGGTACGTTCTTTCACCAGAGATTCCAACTTAATTTTTTCCTTTAAATGCTTGCGGATTCTCCATTGAATAATCGCCCAGAGGCAGAAAGCGGATAAGAGAAAATACAGAAGCATAGCCAGTTTGGTCAGGTACCAGGGGGGAAGTATGGAAAACGAAAAGCTGGCGGTCTTACCAATGGTACCTACACTGTTTTTGGCTTGTACATGAAATGTATATTTCCCGGGGGATAGATTGACAAATTCCCGCTCGGTTTGTTGAGTCCAATTCGACCAGCCTTGGTCCAAGCCATCCAAACGGTATTGATAAAGTATATCTTTGGGCTTTTCATACCAAGTAGCTGCTACTTCCAAATGCAAGCGGTTTTGTGAATAGGGCAAGCGCAGTTTTTTAGTACCGGGGGGATGCCCGGTGAGTTTTCCCTCGGGAGAAAGCGTGGTGCCGGCAAAAAGGACCGAGTCATTGTCTGCCAAACGGATTTTCCGGATAAAGGTATTAAAGGCCGGTTTGACATATAAATTTTGGGTTTCACCCACCATCGGATCATAATGAATCAAGCCTTTGGCCGAAGCAAAAAATACATTCCGGTTATCTATCGGGTAAATGGAAAAAAGCTCTATTCCTTGTATTTTATTAAAGATCTGACTCTTCACTTGATAGGTCCCGTCCTCTTGCAAATATGCCGTTTTGATTTCATTGCCATTCTGAAACCAATAATTGCCATAGGGGTCTTTGGCTAAGTGCTTTACGGGTTGTGTAAAATCAACAAAACCGGAAAAACCCGAATGAGGCTCAAAACCATTCAAGTCGGCATTATATTGATAAATGCCTTTGTTGGTACCAAAGACAACTTCATTGCCCAAGTCAAATACATAATTCCCCAAGTGGGAGGGGAGGCCATATGTCGTATCGTAAAAATCAACCGTCCGGGCTTGGCTGAGACTGCTATCGAGTTGTACTTTGTAAATTCCTTTAAAAGGGTGTGTAACCCATATTTGATTCTGAGTGTCTATGGCAACGTATTTCCCACACACATTCAGGCTTTCGATCATTTGGGTAAGTTGCCATTCTCCGTTTTCCAGGCTCAATACCCCTATTCCATGGTGATGTGTGCAAGCTAGTAGTTTGGTAGAATCATTTTTAAAGGGAATAATATTGCGCACCTCTTCGGAGGTGATTTTCCGGATTTTACCATTTCTGAGAGCATATAACCCTTCAGTATGTGCAAATAGCATATGCCGGTTAAATTCCCCGGTAAACCAACATTGTTCCTTGGAAGAAGGCAGTAATTGAAATTGCGAATGAAGTTTGACCGGGTTTTGATAATGTTGCCAAGGAATGGAGTAAATTCCTTGAGTCGTGCCTGTATACAGGGTGTCGTTGGAATGAGAGATACTCAAGGGAAGACCTACCGTTTGGAAAACCGAAAAGGGCGAGCTGATGGTGGCAATGACTATGCCGTTGTCCAGTCCCAACCATAAGTTCCCTGTTTCGTCCATCTCCATTGCCAGCACCTGATTGGTAGGCAAGCCTTTGGAGTGATTGATATGCTGAATGGGCTTACCGGTACGGTCTACAATCAAGAGGCCCTTGCGTTGGGTACCGATGGCGTAAAATGTATTGTTGAAAAAAGGAGAGGTAATCTTTTTTGCACAGGTGATCCGGGTGTTTTTCAATAAGTTGTCCACCCCGGTGATAAAAACTTGCCTCTGCCCGGTTTGCGTGTCGAGCAAATAAAAACCCTCTTCTTTTATATATATCAGGATTTGTGTGTGTCCTTCAAAGGGTAAAAGCGCTTCTACATGTTTGTCGGCAAAGAATTCGCCTCCGGGTACTTTGCATATTTTGCCCGTTTGATATTTCATCAGGCCCTTCCCCCTTTCTATAAGGTAATAAACCCCTTCAATCAAAGCACTTTGGGTATATTCGGTCTTGCTGTTGAAAATAGTAAAAGTGGCATTTTGATACACAAATAGTTGTCGTCTGCTCAGAAAAAACACCTGATCTTTTAAGGTATTCGTAGCCACAATACTCTCAAAGCCCTGTTGTTCGATAGGAAGTTTGTCGATCAATGAATGGAAGAGGAGTTGGCCGGATGAGTCCGGAGCTAAAAAGCCTAATTCAGCCTGGGCCCCTACATATATATAACCGGAAGAGTCGATGCCCAAAGAGCTCACTGGTGCTTTGTTAGCGATTTCAATCAGTTGCCATTGGTTGCCATCAAACTCCAAAACCCCTTCACCGTTGGCAAAATACATAAGCCCCCTGTGGTCTTGAAGGATGTCTCTGTTTTGAGCACTGGCCGCATATTCCTGACTGGTATATACCTCTAATAAGGGAATACCTTTGTTTTTAATTTGACCGGTTACGGAAAGATAACTTAAGAGGAAGAGTAGAAAAATCCAAGCTTTTAAGTTCACGTTATTCGCCCCTTTTGATTGATTAATTGTTTGGTTTAGTTTACTTTAAATCATCCGGCATCAATACTTAAGGTTGCCTGATTTTAGATTGATTACACAAATTTAAGGAATTGAACGCTAGAATGCTATGGGTAAGGAACCGCCATTTGAGATTATCTTTTGAGAGAAGCTGGCGGAACCCGCTATTCCGCTAAAAACCCATAGGCCAGACAAGGCAAGAGACAGGGCTTGGACCGGGGAAAAGTAAAAGAACAACTCTAGCGAAAATCCGCTCGGAAATGCAGCTGAAAAAGGATCTTTTTCAAAGGAAAAAAGCCACAAAAGAATAAAGGGAAAAACATTAAAAATGCCTGATAATTCCCTATATTTGACCGAAATTATTTTACAAATAAACGAAAAATTCCACATGAGTTTTATTCAAAACATTCACGCCAGACAAATACTGGATTCCAGAGGGAACCCCACTGTAGAAGTGGAAGTACTCACTGACAACGGAATAATTGGAAGAGCTGCTGTTCCTTCAGGAGCTTCTACCGGAGCACATGAAGCGGTGGAGTTGAGAGACAAAGATGCCTCTGTTTTTATGGGGAAAGGAGTGTTGAAAGCCGTAGAAAATGTGAATGTAGCTATTGCTGAAGAGTTGATCGGATTTTCTGTTTTTGAGCAAAACCTGATCGACCGTACCATGATTGAATTGGATGGTACGCCTAACAAAGGAAAATTAGGCGCTAATGCTATATTAGGCGTTTCGCTGGCCGTAGCTAAAGCTGCCGCAGTGGAAGCCGGTTTGCCTTTATATCGATATGTGGGGGGTGTAAATGCAAACACGTTGCCGGTACCTATGATGAACATCATCAACGGTGGTAGCCATGCAGATAACTCTATCGACTTCCAGGAGTTTATGATTATGCCTACCAATGCGGAGTCTTTCTCCCAATCATTGAAAATGGGAGTGGAGATCTTCCATCATTTGAAAAAAGTATTGGGGGACAAAGGAATGTCAACCAACGTTGGAGACGAAGGTGGTTTTGCTCCTAACTTGGGTAGCAATGACGAGGCGATTGAGGTGATCTTACAAGCGATTGAAAAAGCAGGGTACCGTCCGGCTGAGGATGTACAAATTGCTTTGGATGTAGCAAGTTCTGAGTTCTATTTGAAAGATGAAAATGTTTACCATTTCCATAAATCCAGCGGTGAAAAACTGACTCCTTCCGAAATGGCAAACTACCTGAAAGATATGGCGGAAAAATATCCGATCCGTTCTATCGAAGACGGTATGTACGAAGATGATTGGGACGGTTGGTTGGAATTAACCAATTTGGTTGGAAATAAAGTACAATTGGTAGGGGATGACTTGTTTGTGACCAATGTGGATCGCTTGAAGAAAGGGATTGACATGGGAGCTGCTAACTCTATCTTGATCAAAGTAAACCAAATCGGTACTTTGACCGAAACTATCAATGCGATCAACCTGGCAAAACGCAATAAGTACACCAATGTAATGTCTCATCGCTCTGGTGAAACGGAAGATGCTACTATTGCGGACTTGGCGGTAGCCTTGAACACCGGACAAATCAAAACCGGTTCGGCTTCCAGAACCGACCGTATGGCAAAATACAATCAGTTACTTCGCATCGAGGAAGAATTAGGCGAAATCGCTTACTTCCCCGGAGCTAATTTCTAGTTTTTCTGATATACTTCTTACAAAATCCGGCAATAGTATTAAATATTGCCGGATTTTTTTATGGATAATTTTTTGAAGATGAGATCTTTGTATTGCTAATTTGCTGAGGCTGTGAGCCAAGGATGTTGGTAAAATTTGTTTTGTGAAATACTCAAATTAACTTTTTGAAAAAAAATTACGTGATCAATCCTGCCTTTATTGTTTCTTGTATATGTTTGTTCTCGATAGCCCTGTGGGGTTGCCAAAAAGAACAACAAGCCAATGATGTGAAAGTTACCGAAACCGAGACGGTAACAACCTCCAAGGCTGAAAAAGAAAGCCAAAAAGCCAGTCCCCCGGCGGAATTAACGGGAGAAGTAGGAGGGGTGCCTATCCACTTAACCTATAGTCAACCTGCCGTACGGAATAGGGAAATATGGGGGCAGTTGGTGCCCTATGGCGAAGTATGGAGAACCGGAGCCAACGAAGCCAATATCATCCGTTTTGAAAAAGATGTATGGATTGAAGGCCAAAAACTGGGAGCCGGCACCTATACCTTGTTCACCCTTCCTGATGAAAAACAGTGGACCGTGATTTTCAACAAGGAAACTGAAGACCAGTGGGGGGCTTACAACTATCAACCGGAAAGTGATGCCTTACGGGTGACTGTTACCCCTCAAAGACAAGACAAAATCACGGAACGCCTTACCTTTTCCATAGACACGACAAACAAACTTATATTTCAGTGGGAAAAGCTGCGCTTTGACCTTACCCTCGAAGAGGCCCGGTAGGGAAGAAGTATGTAAGCCGGATCTGTTTCCCCTTGTTACGTTTATTTTATTATACGTTGTACACTATATTCTTAAATTATTCAATAATGAACAGGTTTTTTAGACTTTTAATGATTCCGGTTTTCGCGGGAGCATTGATGTCGCAAATGAGCTGCGAGCAACAATGTGCCACTACAGGAAATCAGGAAAATGTTTACCATGTCATTCCGGCTCCGGCGAATATGAAGCCCTTACAAGGGCGCTTCCCTATTTGTGAGCAAACGCAAATTTTGTATCAGGAAGGCGATGAACAATTGGCATTGGTTGCCGATTACCTGGCGGGGATGTTTACCGTACCGGCAGGGTTTACGCCTAAAGTACAAACAGGTACCGCCACGGGAAAAAATAATGTCCTGATCCAACTTGATGATAACATCAGCGAAAAAGAAGGCTATCACTTGCAAATAAGCCCGGAGCAAATAACCATCACGGCCAAAAATCCGGTAGGGGCTTTTTATGCGGTACAAACGATTCGGCAATTGTTACCGAGTGCAATTGAAAGCGGTGCACAGATGGCCGTAGCCGAATGGTCATTACCCTGTGTGGAAATTGAAGACGCCCCCCGTTTTGTATACCGTGGCTTGCACCTGGATGTAGGGCGGCATTTCTTCCCGGTAGAGTTCATCAAAAAATACATCGATATGTTGGCGATGTATAAAATGAATACCTTTCACTGGCATTTAACCGAAGACCAAGGTTGGAGAATCGAAATCAAAAAATATCCAAAACTCACCGAAATAGGAGGGTTTAGAAAAGAAACCTTAGTAGGACACGGGGGAGAAACTCCTTTTGAATATGATGGTAAACGCTATGGTGGTTTCTATACCCAGGAAGAAATTAAAGAAGTTGTAAACTATGCACAAGAAAAATTTGTGACCATCATTCCTGAGATAGAATTACCAGGACATGCCCAAGCTGCATTAACAGCTTATCCGCAATTTTCTTGTACCGGAGGGCCCATCGAAGTGGTGACCCGTTGGGGAGTGTTTCAAGAGGTGTTTTGCCCGAAAGAAGAGACCTTTCAATTTTTAGAGGATGTCTTAAGCGAAGTGATTGAATTGTTCCCAAGTAAATATATCCATATAGGGGGAGATGAATGTCCTAAAGACCGTTGGAAAACCTGCGATCACTGCCAGGCTTTGATCAAGCAAGAAGGTTTGAAAGACGAGCATGAATTACAAAGTTATTTTATCCGGAGAATTGAAAAATTCCTCAATTCCAAAGACCGTAACCTGATTGGTTGGGATGAGATTCTGGAAGGAGGGCTGGCTCCGAATGCTACGGTTATGTCATGGAGAGGTGAAGCTGGCGGGATTGAAGCCGCTAAGCAGGGACACGATGTGATCATGTCGCCCAACGGTCCTTTGTATTTGGATCATTATCAATCCAAAGCGGACGATGAACCGTTGGCTATCGGTGGCTTTACCGATATCAAAGAAGTGTATGAGTACGATCCTATGCCGGAGGAGCTTCAGGGAGAAGCGGCCAAGCATATCCTGGGAGCTCAAGGAAATGTATGGACAGAGTATATGCAAACCAGTGAACATGTGGAGTACATGGTGTATCCGAGAATGATCGCCTTGGCTGAAGTAAACTGGTCGCCTAAAGCCAAACGCAATTGGGAAGAGTTTACGGGCCGCTTAGGAACGCAGTTTGACCGTCTGAAACATCTGGAAATCAATTATGCACCGCATTTCTTTGATGTGACCTATGAAGCTTCGGTGGCCGATGGCAAGTTGACGCTGGAAATGCACTCATTGGCCAAAAAGGCCGAAATCTATTATACCTTGGATGGTAGTGAACCCAATGCCAATGCTGCAAAATACGAAAGCAGTATCGTATTGGAAGCCGGAAAAGTAATTGAAGTGAAAGCGGCTACTTTTAAAGAAGGTGCAGCGCTGGGGAAAGTTACTTCCAAAACGTTGTACACTCACCTGGGAGTAGGGAAAGAAATCAACCTGGATGGATACGAACGTGAGAAGCCCGCACCGGCAATATTGATGGATGGGCAGAGAGGTGCTTATAACCACCGCTGGGAAGGTAGTTGGATTGGCTTTAGAAAGGACCTGACCGCTACGGTTGACTTGCAGGAAGAAAAGTCTTTAAGCAAAGTAGTAGTAGCTACTCAAAGCCGGGTCAAAAGCGGTATTTACCCTCCTTCTCAGGTGGAAGTATTGGTATCGGCAGATGGAAAAAGCTTTAGCCCGGCAGGACAAACAACTGTAGATATTCAAGAAACCGGCAAATGCCAAATAGAAGTTTCTTTGGAAGCTGTAAAAGCCAAAGTCGTGAAAGTGATTTTGAGAAATCCGGGAATCATTGAAGAAGGCAAGGCCGGAGCCGGAAAACCTGCTCTTGTCATGTTAGATGAAATCGTGATTTTATAAATAGAAAATACTTCAAACACAAAGTCCCATCGAGCTTCATTGTAGTTACTCGATGGGACTTTTTATCTACAGCGTTTGGCTAAGACCTTAGCTTTTCATCTCCATCGGTTGCCCGGTAGCTTCCAGTACGTTCCACCAAAGTTCTCCTTGCAAATCAATTTTCATCCGCTCTTTTACCGCTACCGGAATCGGTAAGTGGATAAACTGATTGTTCCACCTGCCTACGACAAAGCCCGTTTTTCCGGCCATGGCTCCGTGCACTGCATTCAAGGCCAGTTTTCCACAGAATACACTGTCACTGGCATTTGCCGGAGCACTGCGGATAATATAACTGGGGTCGATGTATTTGACAGTGGCAGGCATATTTTGCTTTTTAAAATGCTCCACAATTTTATCTTTCAAGAAGATCCCGATATCATGATATTTGATATTTCCCGAAGCATCCGTGCCCAACTCATTGTTAAACAAAAACTGCCCGGCTCCTTCGGCTACCACTACCAAGGCGTGTTTGGTTTTGGCAAGCCTTCGTTGGATGGCCGCCAATAGTCCGTTTTCCCCTTCCAGTTCAAAGTCCATTTCCGGAATGATGACAAAATTGACATCGGGCATGGAGAGGGCCGCATTTACCGCGATGAACCCCGAATCCCTTCCCATCAATTTTACGATGGCGATACCGTTGTAAGCGCCTTTGGCTTCATTATGCGCATCCCGGATGATAGGGTTCGCAGTCGTAAAGGCCGTTTCAAACCCGAAAGACTTTTCGATAAAGTTGATATCGTTATCAATGGTTTTGGGAATCCCGGCCACGGCAATTTTCAAGCCTCTCCGTTCAATCTCCTCCACAATGGCTTGAACACCCCGTAAGGTTCCGTCTCCCCCAATGGCAAACAAGATATTGATATTATGGCGGTCCAGTGTATCTACTACTTCCGATACATTTTGTTTCCCCCGGGACGAGCCCAGGATGGTTCCTCCTGACTTATGAATATCTGCAACATTGCGTGGCGTAAGCTCTACAAAAGGGTGACCGAAAGAAGGAATAAAGCCTTCATAGCCATATTTAATCCCAATGGTATTGTTGACTCCATAGCGGTAATACAAACCCATTACCAAACCCCGGATGACATTGTTGATCCCCGGGCACAAACCTCCGCAAGTCACAATGGCGGCTTTGGTTTTGGAAGGGTCAAAGTAGATTTTTTCGCGAGGGCCGGCTTTTTCAAAGGCCAAAGGGGCTTCTCCTTTGGCCAGGCAAGCTTCAAAGTTCTTTAAAGAAGTATCATATAAAATCTTTTGGGTATCATCACTATAGTTGAATGTAGAAATTCCTTTCTGTTTGGAAAGCTTCAAGGGAGAATCCACATGACAGGGTCCTAAGGAAGGAATAGTTAGATCAAGTTTCATTTTTGTAAGATGTTCTGATTTACGTTGCATAACCCAAAAATACAGAATAGACGACTCTTATCCGTTCCGGAAGCGATTAATTATTAGTTCAATTCCCATCAACTTTTTGTGCAGTAATACGAAGCTTCTCTGACGGGGTACAAATCCCTTGTCAATACACTGGAATAAGTGAGAAATCATCTTTTTTGTTTTGAGGCTTTCATCTATGTCTTTTTACCTTTGGCAAGGTGAAAAAGTACAGGAAACATTTTGAGTATACTTTCATTGTCAGAAAATTTCAACAATGTAAAAATGCTCTGAATAGTACAATGAAAATAAGTTGTGTCGGTCTGAAAAAAGAATTGTCTGAAGGCGCTTATGAAGTGTCATTTGATCACAAACCTTTGCCCATTCGTACCAATTATGCATTCTATGTTTTTTTTTGACAAAAGTCCGTGTTGCTTTGCATTCTCTTGGAAAAGGACAATTTGGTATTTCTGTAAAGAAATACATTTACCCCCGAACGGGGGGTGAAATTTCCTTTGCTATGGCGAATGGTCAACACTTGAAATATACGTTGATATTTGGAGCGTAAAACGTTTATCCGCTTCAACTGCCACTAAAATACTTTAATGTTGAATTCATCAAATTCTTTAAACAAGGAGTTATCCATACGCGTAATAACCGTAGGTTTAACCACATACACATTCACACATCAATCAGCTTTTTTAAATTTTTTTAATTTTTAACCATTCATGATACCCAGTATTCGAGTTATTACAAGTCTGTTAATCTTAGGACTGTTTATTCAAATCCCTGTGCATGCCCAGGAAAAAGTTACTCTCAGCGGTTACGTTCGCGATAAAGATACCGGAGAAGAATTGATAGGGGCCAGTGTGCTTATCAAGGAACTTTCCACCGGTAACATCACCAATGTATATGGCTTTTATTCGGTTTCCATTCCCGCCGGTTCCTATACCGTACAGTACAGTTATGTAGGCTATTTGCCAGTTGTTCAAAATATGGATCTAACCACTGACAAACAGTTGAATATCGAGTTGGCTGCGGTACAAGAAGAACTGGAAGAAGTGGTGGTAATGGGCGAAAAAGAAGACGCTAATATCAGTAGTGTGGAGATGAGCGCCAACAAACTGGAAATGAAAACGATCCAGAAAATGCCGCCTTTGTTGGGAGAAGTAGATTTGATCAGAAGTATTCAATTATTACCAGGAGTCACTACCGTAGGTGAAGGAGCCAGTGGCTTTAATGTACGAGGCGGTGGTGTAGGCGAAAACCTGGTATTGCTGGACGAAGCTCCGGTATATAATTCCTCACATATGTTTGGCTTCTTTTCCGTGTTTAACCCGGATGCTGTCAAAGATATGAAATTATTAAAAGGAGGTATTCCTGCTCAATTTGGCGGTAGAACCTCATCTATCCTGGATGTGCGCATGAAGGAAGGTAACAGTAAGCAATTTACCGGTTCCGGAGGAGTGGGTTTGATTTTCAGTCGCTTGACCTTGGAAGCGCCTATCGTTAAAGACAAAGGGTCCTTTATCATTTCCGGAAGAAGGTCTTATGCCGATATTTTAGCCAAGCCTTTTTTGAACGAGGACTTGGAAAATAGTATCTTTTATTTCTATGACCTTACGGTAAAAGCCAATTACCGTTTTGGTCAGAAAGACCGTTTGTTCCTTTCAGGGTACTTTGGCAAAGACAAGTTTGATGCGGACGATATCTTTAAGTCCAACTGGGGGAACAAAACGGGTACCTTACGTTGGAACCACCTGTTTAACGATCAACTCTTTTTTAACCTCTCTTTGTTTTATAGCGACTACGATTACAACTTGAATTTTGGAAAGCAAGAAGATTCCTTTGAATGGGCGTCACGAATTGTGAACTATAATGTCAAACCGGAATTTATCTTTTATCCTAACACCAAAAATGAAATTACTTTTGGTGGCCAGTTGACATTTTATGACTTCAAACCGGGAGAGGCCACGGGAACCAGTGCCGGAGATGAGATAGATATCAGTCTGGATAATAAATATGCCATGGAAGGGGCCGTTTATGCCGGTAATGAGCAAACCTTGAGTGACCGGTTGACTTTGCAATATGGACTCCGCTATTCTTTCTTTAATTACCTGGGGAAAGGAACCTCCTATGAGTACGATCAGAATGGAGAAAAAGGAGAACAAAAAGAAGTGATTGGCTCCAAAGAATGGGGCAAAGGGGAAGTAATCGAAACCTATCATAACCTGGAACCCCGTTTGGCGTTGAAATATGAGCTGAATCCATCCAGTTCTTTAAAAGCCAGCTACAACCGCATGGTACAATACATCCATTTGGTATCCAATACCACGGCTTCTACTCCATTGGATGTGTGGACCCCGAGTACGAATAACATCAAACCGATGAAGGTAGACCAAGTGGCTTTGGGGTATTTCAAAAACTTCAAAGATAATGTGTATGAAACCTCGGTAGAAGTGTATTACAAAGACTTTCACGATGTGGTGGAATACATTGACGGGGCCGACCTATTGTTAAATGAATACCTGGAAGGAGAACTGTTAGCCGGAGTTGGCCGGGCTTACGGAGTGGAATTATACGCCAAAAAGAATAAGGGCAAACTGAACGGTTGGGTGAGTTATACCCTTTCCAGAAGTGAACGAAAAGTGGAAGGAGTCAATAAGGATAAGTGGTTTCCGAACCGCTTTGATCAAACCCACAATTTGAGTGTAGTGGCTTTTTACGAATTGAATAAACGCTGGAGCGTTTCCGGAAATTTTAGCATGATTTCAGGAACGCCAACTACTTTCCCGACGAATCGTTTGGAGTACCAGGGGTACATCATCCCTCATAACTACAACGATACCCGCAATAATTACCGGATTCCCTTGTATCACCGTCTGGATTTATCGGCAACTTTACACGGGAAGAAAAAAGAAGGACGTAAATGGGAAAGCTTCTGGGTATTTTCCTTGTACAATGTTTATAACCAGAAAAATCCGTTTTCTATCGCCTTCCGTCAACAAACTGACCGGATAGCTGCCGGTAATAATATTCCAACCGAGGCGGTGAAGTTGTCGGTATTCGGAAGTATCATTCCTTCGGTTTCATACAATTTTAAATTCTAAATCATCCCTGATACAGAGAATTAATAGCGTGAAGTATTTATCAATTCACTTAAAAGCATTAATCGGAATAAAAATGAAACATATCAATCCTATCTATAAAGTTCTTTGTTTGCTGTGGGCCGTTGTCGGGCTGACAGCTTGTGAAGATGTCATTGATGTCGATTTGGATAAAGGAGAACCTCAACTAGTGGTCGATGCCTGGGTGACCAACCAACCGGGTGCGCAAACCATCAGGCTGACCTGGAGCGCTCCTTATTTTGACAGTGCCCCGGCCAAAGGCGTTGAGGATGCGGAAGTAAGTATCAAAGATAGTGAGGGCAATGTGTATACGTTTGAAAACCAAAACAACGGGGATTACACTTGGGCACCGGCAAACCCTGATGAACCTTTAGGAAAAATTGGCAATAAGTATACCCTGACAATCCGGCAAGGAGGCGAAACCTTTCAAGCGACTTCAAGCCTCAATGATGTTCCGGCCATCGACTCGATCGCGATTGAGTACAAAGAAAAATCATTGGAAGGGCCGGAAGGGCATTATGCACAGTTTTATGCCCGCGACTTGGAAGGCCTGGGCGATTGCTATTGGATCAAAGCCTACAAAAACGGAGTGTTTTTAAACAAACCTTCCGAAATTAATTTGGCTTACGATGCCGGTTTTAATAAAGGAAGCAAAGTAGATAACCTGGTGTTTTTAGAACCTATCCGGGAAGGGATTAATCCGTTTCCGGATGAACAAGAAGAAGACGATGAAGTGCCGCCTTATGCGATAGGGGATTCTATTTATGTGGAAATTTTTTCTTTAACGGAAGAAACCTTTGATTTTATGGTTTTTATCAGAGAGCAAATGCAGAACGGGGGCTTTTTTGCCACACCTCCTGCCAACTCTCCTACCAATATTGTTAACTTGGATGATAAATCCACCGTACAGGCCCTTGGTTTTTTCAATACCAGTGCGGTGTCAAGTTTAGGTACCAAAGTGACAGATAAGGAGTAATACCCTGGGGGTAATAATCCGAAGTGTAAAAAGAGGGAACGTATCTCCATGGATACGTTCCCTCTTTTACGATGAACGGTCCTCAAGGAGAGCTCAAAGGCCCTTGAGCCTTTAAGGCGTGTGTACAACTTTCAACAATTCTTTTTACCTTTGGCTTAGAAAATTTTTCCTCAAATGTATTTTATGTCTGAGATTGTGTAAAGCCCCTTTCGGAAAGAAAGGGTGGTATCAAGTCCTCAACCACTGAGGCAATGTTTTACTTTCCTGCAAAGGTCAAAGCACCTGAAGGGGAGAGGTATATCTTATTTACTAATCAGACATAACAATGCCCATTTATCAATTAAAAGATTTAGGCTGGAATACCTTTTTTGAATCATATTTCGAACATTTTTCTCAACGAGGATTTCAAGCCGGAAGAATAGCCGTAGAGCATAAAAATCAATATTTGTTATTTTCGGAACAGGGAGAATTAAAAGGAGAAGTGGCCGGTAAGTTGCTTTATACTGCCAATGCCGAGGATTTGCCTAAGGTAGGTGATTGGGTGGTGCTTACTGTATTTGAAGAGGAGCAAAAAGCTATTATCCACGAAGTACTGCCACGACAAACCAAAATCTCCCGGAAGGTAGCCGGTGAAAAGACCCGTGAACAGGTGATTGCATCCAATATCGACCGGGTGTTTATCGTGCAAAGCCTGGATCAAAATTTTAACTTGAATCGCTTGGAGCGCTATCTGGTGATGGTCTATGAAAGCGGAGCCCAACCTGTTATCATTTTAAACAAAGCCGACTTATGTAATGACCTGGCCGGGAAAGAGGCTGAAGTGGCGCAAGTAGCCATAGAAGTGCCTATTTTAATAATCAGTGTAACGGGTAACCGAGGGTTGGATCAAATCCGGAAGTTCCTCTCTCCGGGAGAGACCATTGCAGTCGTAGGTTCTTCGGGGGTAGGGAAATCCAGCTTGATCAACGCTCTTTTAAGTGAGGAGAAACAGGAGGTAAAGTCAATCAGTACGGCCAACACCAAAGGCAGGCATACCACCGTTCACCGAGAATTAATATTCTTGAAAGAAGGAGGAGTATTGGTAGACACTCCGGGTATGCGTGAGCTGCAACTTTGGGAGTCGGAAGCAGGAAGTCAAGAGATGTTTTCCGGGATCGAAGCCTTGGCCGGAAATTGTCATTATTCCAACTGCTCGCACACACAAGAACCGGGCTGTGCAGTACTGGAAGCATTACAGCAAGGAAAGATCAGTTCCCAGCACTACCGGAACTATTTGAAATTGGAAAAGGAACAGGCATATCTGAAAAGCAGGGAAGGAGAGCAGCACAAATACCAATACCGGAATAAAGAGAAAAAGCTCCATCAAGAGTACCAACGCATCCAAAAGTACAACCGGAGATTGAAAGACAAATAGGGAAGTTTACGTGATGTGTGCTTCCTACAAAGCCTGGGCAATATTGCCCAGGCTTTGTTAATTGTAGAAAAGTTTATAAATTCTAAGTTTAAAAGTAAAATTCATACATCCTTAATACTTCTTAGTTTTTTATCCATGGTGCTTTGGCTAATTTTCCACTTCATTAACAATTCGTGGATTTCGATAGATTTCGGATGTATTACCCCCGTAAGGGTTTGATTAAAGAATGAATACGTTTTATGCTTACAACTGAACAAGAAATTCAATTAGCCAACGACTTGAAAAAAGGGAATCAGGAAGCTTTGGGATGCCTGTTTGAGTTATTGCATAAAGAGGTGTTCACCTTTGTATTACCCTATACCCGTAACGCTACGGTGGCTGAAGAAATCGTACAGGAGGTGTTTATCAAACTGTGGGACAAACGCCATCAACTGAAACCGGAGCATTCCCTGAAAAACTTCCTGTTTAAAATGGCCCGTAACCACACGCTGGATCATTTGCGGAAAACGAAATTCGAAGTGGAATATAAAAATGAATTGAAACACACCAAAGCCACTGCTCACTCCCAAACGGAAAACGAATTAATTTATAGAGACCTTCAGGCTTTTGCCGAAAAAGCCATTAGCCAACTTCCTCCCAAACGCAAGCAAATTTTTGAACTCAGCAGGAAACAACATATGTCCTATACGGAGATTTCGGAATACTTAGGCATCTCCAAAAATGTAGTGGAAAATCAAATGGTCAAAGCCTTGAAAACACTCCGAGAATCATTGGGAAAATCGTTCTCCGTTTAAACATGCTCTTACCGGATATTTGTGATCCAAGCTTCTGGATGAATACGGTCAAGGGCAGAAGTGATAACTGTTAAATAGAGTTATTTGCCGCATTATAACGGGATGGCTGTCGAACCGTATTCGCCAATATATTAAACACTGACTTTGTTCTCAAGTTGACCGTATTGGGCATTCCACTGCTCCGGTTATCAAAATGTCCGGTGGTACGGTCTTTTGTCCAACTCAATCCTATGTTTTTTTATAGATACTTGAACAATTGCTTTGCTAAAAAAAGGTGAGTATCTACCGGTTTCCGGCTTATTCCTTCCAAACATCTAAAACCTCCTTCAAACCCCTGTTCTCTCCTTTATTATTACGGCAGAAGTTAACCCAATTCTTTGAATCGATAACTATTTTGCCATGTATACCTTTCATTACACTTCCCCGGATAAAAGAAGAGAAACAAGCCACAGAGCTTTGAAACTTCTCATAGGTTTGTTGTTGAGTTTTTTTTCTTACTTTTCCGTGGTTGCTCAATCCACTATTTGGGTAGAAGACTTTTCCGGACTTGCGGATGGGACAACACAGGACAATGGTGCTACCGCATGGTCATCCTTGAACTTAAATGCTTCCAGTAGTAAATATTGGGAAGTACGTAATAACCGCTTTGAAGGAGTCGATTTAGATATTGAAGCTAGCTGGAGCTCTGAACTTGTAGATATTTCTAATTATCAGGACGTATCGTTTTCAATTGACTTATCAGAAAATGGAAGTTTGGAAAGTTCGGATTATATCCGTGTAGCCTACAAGTTAGATGGAGGATCAGAGGTACAAGTTGCCGAATATACGAATGATTTTGGAAGTGCCACGGTAAACGCTACAGGGTTAAATGGTAATACCCTACAAATAATTATCCGGGCCAAGTGTAGTTCCAGTAGTGAAAAATACCGTTTTGACAATGTGTTGTTGGAAGGTACTTTGAATGTAGATATGAGTTATGTGTCAAGCACCGCTACCCAAAATACCAATCAGATACTGCCGGGAAGTACAGAGGAGCATATCATCGGCATACAGGTGGAGACCAACGGCACGAATAATCCTCTTGCAGTGACTTCTTTTTCCCTCAGTACCGATGGTAGTACAAATCCCGCTTCAGATATTAATAAGGCAACGCTATATTATACCAGTACCAATAGTTCGTATGCCACCGGTAGCCAGTTTGGAAGTACGGTGGATACACCCAATGGCACTTTCACCTTTAACGGAAGTCAAACACTGGCTCAAGGAATCAATTATTTTTGGTTGGCCTATGATATTGCTGGCGGAGCCAACTTGAACAATGTGGTGGATGCAATCCTCAACAATATGACCATAGATGGAATGGTATATGTCCCATCCGATACTAATCCGACAGGCAACCGGAAAATCAGTAATATTGATTGTGGGGCATATCCTGTAGTAAGTGAATATCCTTATACCGAAAGTTTTGAGAGCGGTTTGGGGAGCTGGACACAAGGAACAGGGGATGATTTCGATTGGACTCACAAATCCGGCAGTACGTCTACGGACAATACAGGGCCTTCTTCAGCTGCCAATGAGAGCTATTACCTGTATACGGAAGCCAGTAATCCCAATAACCCGTCTAAGACGGCGAATTTAGTAAGCCCTTGTTTTAACCTTACAGGTATGCATGATCCCAAATTGTATTTTAGCTATCATCTTTACGGTTCGGAAATGGGAACCTTGTACATTGAGGTGCAAGACAAGCCCGGAGTAGGCAGTTGGGTGGCCTTGGATTCTATTTCGGGCAACCAAGGCAACCAATGGGACTATTATACAGTGGACCTTGCTGCCTATATTGACCAAACGGTAAAAGTCCGCTTCCGGGGACTTACCGGGAATGGTACTCGGAGTGATATGGCCATTGACGAAGTCGTTTTGGCAGATAAACTGCTGACTATTACACAAGGTGTTACAGAAGCCGAATTTACCCAAAGCATTACCGGAACGGGAGTCTCGATCCAAAACCTGACCTTTTCCTCTGCCCATGTCAATTCTTATGGTTTATTTGATTTAAAAGAAGGAACCCAAATCGGAGAAGCCCAAGGGATTGTAATGTCTACGGGAGATATCAGGGATATTGATCAACCTAACCGCAGTAATAAATTGACTACGGAGTTCGGTACTTCCGGCAATAGCGACCTGAATGCGGTCTCCGGTAAAACCACCTACGATGCCAGTTTTATTGAGTTTGATGTGGTCCCCTCCGGAGATACCCTGAGTTTCAATTATACTTTTCTTTCCGAAGAATACACCGAGTATGAAAACTCCAATTATAATGATGCCTTTGCCTTTTTGATCAGTGGGCCGGGTATCAGTGGAGAACAAAATATTGCCTTGATTCCGGGCACGAGTACACCTGTATCCATCAATACGGTAAATTCCTCAAGTAATTTGGAGTACTTTGTAAACAATGATATTCACAATGATAATAGTATGGAAGATGTGGCAGGGTTTTATTCCATAGAATTTGACGGATATACGGTGAATTTGGTGGCAAAAGTTGCCGTGCAAAGTTGTGAAACTTATCATATCAAATGGATTATCGGAGACGGAACGGACCGCAAATGGGATTCCGGAGTATTTGTGGAAGGACTGTCCAGCAACGATATCGGAGGTACTGCATCCGTTACGGAGGTCTATAGCGAATGCGTGGAGGACCCGGTGACAGTCACCTTTGAAAGGACCGGAAATTCATCCAAAATGTTAACACTGAATGTGAATTACGGTGGTTCGATGATCAAAAATATAGACTACGTGACAGACAACCTTCTGAACCAAGTGACCTTCCTGCCTGGAGAAACGACAAAAACGATTACCTTAACCCCAACAGTGACTTATGAAATTCCCAATCAGACAGATAGTGTCACTGTAAGTTTGTCCTCTTGTTCGGGAAGTGAATTTGCCAACGTAGTGGTGTACTATAAACCAAAACCGGATGTAAGCGAATATGACATCGTTGAAATTTGTCAGGATGGGCAAGCGCTTGTTGACGGAGGAACCTACTTGAGTTACCAATGGAAAAATAACCTGGGACAGGTAGTTTCTACCGAACAGGTTTTAGAAACCAGTATGGCAGGCAATTATACCCTGACAGTGACCAACGAAGCTGGTTGCTCGGCAACTTCTGATACAATTACCATTGTCAAACTGGCGGCTTTGGAAGTGTTTGCCTCAGCGGATTGCCAACCGGTAAGTACTAACCAGACACAAGTGTACTTGAATGCCAGTGGTGGTGGCGGAGAGTATCAGTATAAGTTGAGCAGCGAAGGAGAGGGAAGCTATACCAATAACCCTGTGTTTTTGGTGGACAACGGTACAACGGTTTCATTTGATATAAAAACAGCAAAGGGTTGTTTTAAAAGTGTGACGGTGACCACCCCTAATGGAAATGCCACTGCCATTTCCAATGCTGAGAAAACGGGACAGTGTATATTGAGTGGCTTTAATAGTTTTTATGATATTCTGGATGATGAAGGTAACCTGATTGCCAGTATCAGTGACCTGGGGAATGATTTGGGAGTGATTACGGCATCAGTCTATATTGATGGGAGTGTACAGAGTTATAATGGAGAACCTTATTTACAACGTCATTATAAAATTACCCCACAGTTTAACGGGCAGAGTGCCCGGGTCAGGTTGTACTTTACTGAAGCCGAATTTCAAGCCCTTGCTACGGCCAATCCTGAAATCCCTTTGCCCTTGATCAATGGCACCGACCTACTGGGGGTTAGTAAGTACGATGGGGATGTGCCCGGTTCCGGAAATGAGATGTACATCGGAGGAGAAGTAGTGGTGGATGGTTTTGCTTCCGAACGGCATTACATTGAGTTTACGGTTCCTAGCTTCTCTTCGATCTATATTCACAGTGCCATGGGCTCCATGCCCTTACCGGTACGATTGCTGTCCTTTACTGCCGAAACACACAGTAATCATGAAGTAGCTCTGAATTGGGAAACCGTCAATGAATCAAATAATAAAGGATTTGAAATTGAACGCAGTGAGGACGGGAAAGCGTTTACCACAGTGGGGTTTGTCGAAGGTAAAAATAACAACGAGGAATCAGAATACATTTTTGTTGACCGGGAGGTACAAGGCACGGTATACTACCGCTTGAAACAAATTGATTACAACGGTGATAGTGAATACAGTGATGTGGAAAGCGTATCCTTGGAAACCGTCTCCCGCTTTGCCGTACAGGCTTATCCCAATCCTTTTACACAGTCTATGAAATTGCAAATTACCAATCCGGAACAAGTACCTGTACAAGTTCAAGCTTTTGATAGTTCCGGAAGGCCAGTGTTTCAATTGTACTTGTCAGAAGATTTTTATCAATCTCAGGATATTGGAGCATATTTTCAACAACTGAGTAGAGGAATTTACTTACTGAAAGTCACTACTACCCATCAAACAGTAACGTTGAAAGTTCAGAAACAATAAATCGCTACTTTGGCCCTTCAGGTTTTCTTTACCTGAGGGGTTTTTCTTGTGTAAGGCTTTGAGTTGTGCCTGGAATAAGTTGTTCGGTTTTGATCCTTTGCAAATGCTTTTTGAACCAGGCCTTTGGCGCTGAGGTTTGAAAAGTATTTTTTTTGGGGGTAAACTATTGAGAAGAGTATGTTTAAAATTCTTTGCGGGAGGTTCTACTTTGGGAGGCTGCCCCTTTAGTGGTGAATTTGAATTTCAGTTTAGGGTTCTCAAAATGTTGCGATGAAGTTCCTTAAGTGGGAGTTTTTGACCCAAAGGATGAAATTTAAACATGAAGTGGTTTACACGTATCGTTTTGACCGAACATGAAATCAAAATCGGCTCATCAAGGCATATTTTGAAGAGAATAGCCAAAGCTATTGTTGAAAAAAGTAACACGGAGGAGGCGTTTTTGAAACATTTTTTAGGAAAAAGAAAAAGGTTAATTCACTTCCATATTCCAAATGCCTGTTGTGTCATTCAAAAGCTTTTTTTAGAAATTTTTTTGAAGAAGGGGGTGGTGGCCCCCTGTTTCATTCGTAGTAAGAGTGAGTTTAAAAAAATAACAATGCAATTACATTGAACAATAATCTGTCTGATAATACAGAAAGGAGAAAGAACCTTCAATGCAATGAGAAACGAAGGCTGATTCAAGTGTATGAGTTGCAAACCGTATTGGTGAAAAATAACTCCCAAGGGAGTTTTGGTGCTTAACTATGGAAGAGAGAATATCAGATCAACAGTGGGCGAAGTTCTTTAATAATAATTGTACTGAAGAAGAACACCGTGCAATTATGGAATGGATGAGTACTGCCTCTGATCAGGAGGTAGAACGCATCATGGAGCAGCATAGCGAATTGGTGATGCATCAACAAGTTCCATCTGTTGACCTTGAATCTCTGGATTTTTCCAAAGTACAAAAAGCTCTACATCCAAAATCCGTAAAATCTTATTCCCTGAAGAGAAAGCCACTCTGGAAAGGAATTGCGGCTGCGGTGACCGTTATTTTGATTTCGGTGTATGGATTTTGGCAATTTAAACGGACAGAGGTACCGGAACCGGTGGCTTGGGAAGAGGTTGTAACGCAATCCGGACAAAAGAAAGTAGTAAAATTACCGGACGGAACAAAGATTACATTGAATGCGGAAAGTCAGCTTTCTTATCCGAATGTATTTAGCGATACGCTCCGGGAAGTTCGTTTGGTGGGAGAGGCTTATTTTGAGGTACAAAAGGATACCGGGAAGCCTTTTATTGTCCATACGGGGGATTTGGATACCAAGGTACTGGGGACTTCTTTTAATGTACGGGCCTTTCCGGCCGATCAGGAAGTGGAAGTGGCCTTGGAAGAAGGAAAAGTGCAAGTATCGGCGACCACGGGGGTGGCATTTACACCGGTAATTTTGGAGCCCAATCAGCAATTAATATTTGAAAAGCAGCGACATACGGGACGTGTAGAGGGCTTTGACCCACTACAGACTACGGGATGGAGACAAAACGCTTTTGTGTTTGAAAATGCGCCCTTGAAGGAGGTCTTGAAAATATTAGAACGGCAATATGGAGTGTCTTTTATTGTAGATGTTGCTCTGATCCGGGCCTGTCAGGTGAATGCCCGGTTTGAAGAAGACTCTTTTATCACCATACTGCAAGTGTTGACTACCGCAGCAGAATTAAATTATCAAATAAAAGGAAAAACAATACAGCTTACCGGGAAAGGATGTTGAGGGATTGACAATTATTTTTTCAACCGTAAAATGCCTATGATTTAACCATTCGAACAAAAAAAGAGCGCCTGCTCGCGCCCTTTTTTGAAGAATCTTTGAGGGCTAATGACCGATCGGGGGATGGTCATAGTCCCTGGAATCCTATTGTCTTAACAAAAAATCATTTTCGCTAAAACATTTCAAATCTATGAAAATTCACTTACTAAACCTAATCGTGAATATGTGTAGGTATACCCTTTGCGTATGGGCGGTTCAGACCATTTGTGCAACAGTATTATTCGCAAGCCATCCGGTGGAAGGGCAAAAGCTCAAAGATATCCGGGTGCAAGTGGCACAGTCCACAATGAGCCTGGCACAAGCGCTGAAAACGATCGAATCTCAGACCCAATTTAAGTTTACGTACCTTTCCGGTGAGTTAGCCATGCAGAAACGCATTTCACTGGTTTCTCAATCTCAAAGTTTGGAATTGATACTACAAAGCTTGTCGGATCAGGCACAGGTGAATTTTACCCGGATCAACGATCAGATTGTGGTGAAGAAGTATCACAAAGGGAAGGGCCAAAACGCAGCCGTGCAGGAAAAGCGGCAAGTTTCGGGAACCGTATCCGATGCCGATACGGGGGAACCGGTCACCGGAGCAAGTGTATATGTTTCAGGAACTACTCTGGGAACCATCACGGACGTGGATGGAAAGTACAAAATTACCCTTCCGGAAGAAGCGGAAGCATTGGTGTTTTCCTTTGTGGGCTACCAAAAGAAGGTAGTGACCATAGGCGAACAGACAATAATCAACGTGGCCTTGGAACAGGATGCTACGGAGTTGGAAGAGTTGATTGTGGTAGGATATGGTACCCAGAAAAAAGTCCATTTGACAGGAGCCGTGAGTCAGATAGATGCCAAAGCCATTGAAAATAGGCCCATCAGTAACTTGACACAAGCCTTGCAAGGGGCTGTGCCTAACTTGAACATCACCTTTGCGGACGGACGACCGGGAAGCACCGGAAATTTGAACGTGCGGGGAAACAATTCCATTACCGGTGGCAGCCCTTTGGTGTTAATTGATGGGGTTCCCGGTTCGTTGGACATGATTAACCCCCGGGACATTGCTTCCGTTTCGGTCTTGAAGGATGCGGCCTCCGCGGCCATTTACGGAGCAAGAGGGGCTTTCGGGGTGATCTTGGTGACTACCAAAAATGCCGAAAACGGGAAAATGAAAGTAAATTATAGCAATAACTTCAGTTGGTCAAGGTCCACAGTTAGTACGGATTTTATTGATAATGGCTATGATGCGGCCCGGATGATTGATGAGGCATTTCTCCGCTCTACTGGAAAAACGTATACGGGATATTCGGATGCCGATTATGAAGAGCTTTTAAAAAGAAAAACAGACCCTTCTTTACCTTCCGTAGTGGTGGATAACCGCAAGGGCAAAGACATGTATGTGTACTATGGCAATACCGATTGGTGGAGTACCATGTTTCGCGATGTACAACCCTCTATGGAGCATTCTTTAAGTGTTTCCGGGAAGAGTGATAAAATCGACTATTACCTCTCCGGAAGGTATTATGAGAAAAAGGGTTTGATGCAAATCAACCAGGATAAATACAGTAGCTATAATTTCCGGGCAAAGATCAACGCCAAAGTCAATCCTTGGTTAAACTTATCCAGTAATACGCAATTTAATTCCTCTAAATATACCTATCCGGGCTGGGGGGTGAATAGCAACTTCGTATATGTAACCGTGCATGCGCTTCCTTCCTACCTTCCGGTAAATCCGGACGGTACTGCCACCTACCGGACAGAACTGAATAATTACACGATTGGAGATGGGATCTATGCAGATTTGTTGCATGGCAAATCCAAAGGAGGAGAAAATGATTTTGAGTTTATCAATACCTTGAGTGCTACGGCCGATATTGCCAAAGGACTTTCCTTGGTAGGAAATTATACCTATCACCTCAACCCTCGCTCTACGTTTAGCCGGAGAACGGAAGCACCCTGGTCTATTTATCCCGGAGAAATTCAGTTTTTGGGTAAAGATGTGCTTTCTGAAGCCATGTACCGCGACCAATACCATGTATTCAACGCCTATGCGACCTATGTCAAAACCATGGGAAAGCATTCTTTCAGTGTGATGGGTGGCTTTAACCAGGAAATGAAAAAGTATAAAAAAATCAACGGTACGCGCAACGAACTTTTGTCCGAGGATTTAAATGCATTTGACTTGGGTTCCGGTGATCAGGTAATTCAAGGAGGGGATAGCGAATGGGCCGTACGAGGAATTTTTTACCGGGTAAATTATGATTTTGAAGGAAAGTACCTTTTGGAATTGAACGGCCGCTATGACGGAACTTCCCGCTTTCCCAAAGACAGGCGTTTCGGCTTCTTTCCCTCGGTCTCTGTAGGGTGGAGAGTAAGTGAAGAAGCCTTTTTCGAACCGGTTCAAAAGTTCGTTTCCGACTTGAAATTAAGAGCTTCATATGGAGAATTGGGAAATCAACAAGTAGCTACCTATTCCTATATTCCCGTCTTAAGCAATGGTACTTTAAGTTATATAAACAATGGGGCCAAAATGCAATACCTGAGTTTGCCCTCTCCGGTCTCCACCAACCTGACTTGGGAAACGATCTCTTCAACCAATGTGGGTGTTGATTTCGGTTTTTTCCAAAACCGCTTAACAGGTTCCTTCGATTGGTACCAACGGGATACCAAAGATATGTTGACCAAGGGGAAAACATTACCGGCTGTGTTTGGAGCAGGAGAGCCTAAAGAGAATGCCGCAGACTTACGGACCAAAGGATGGGAATTGGTGTTGCGTTGGGAGAATGATGGACAATTGGCCGGAAAGGCATTTTCATACAGTACGGGTTTTGTTCTGTCGGATTATACGGCTGAAATCACCAAATTCGATAATCCCAGCAGGCTTTTGTCGGATTATTACGTAGGGCAAACCTTGGGTGAAATTTGGGGCTATAGTGTGGACGGTTATTTTAAAAGCGATCAGGAAGCGGCAGAATACCAAGTGGATCAAAGCAGAGTCAACAAAATGATCAACAGCTCTCCGGGCGAATGGGGGCAACTCAGAGCCGGGGATATGAAATTCATGGATTTGGATGGAGACGGTGCGGTAAATAACGGTAAAAACACCGTGGATGATCCGGGAGATTTACAAGTGATTGGAAATAGCCAGCCTCGGTATGCCTTTGGGATTACCGGTAGTGCCAGCTGGAATGGGTTTGATCTTTCCGTATTTTTTCAAGGAATTGGCCGTCAGCACTGGTATCCGGGAACGAATGCCGATAAATTTTGGGGACCTTATTCCCGCCCTTACTTTTCCTTTATCCCGGAAGATTTCAACGATAAAATATGGAGTCCGGAAAATCCGGACGCTTATTTCCCAAGGTTACGCGGGTATACGGCATTGGGTAGCGATAGGGAATTGGGGGTGAAAAATGACCGCTATTTGCAAGACTTAGCATATATCCGTTTGAAAAACCTCACGATTGGTTACTCATTGCCCGAAACGGTACTGAATAAGATTAAGTTGAGTCGTTGCCGGATTTATTTCAGTGGCGAAAACCTGTTTACCCTTACAAAATTAGATACCAAATACATTGACCCGGAACAGGCCGCGGCAGAAAGCAATGGCCGGGTGTATCCGTTTAGCAAAACGCTTTCGGTAGGCTTGGATCTTTCTTTTTAAACATGCGCTGGGAAAGCTCAGGTTTTCCACCCGGTAATGTGCCATTATCCTTGGTAATTGTACTCGTATCTGAGGGTAATCGCATTGCTGTACAAGTCGTATCAGCTTGCCCGGAAACTTACGCCTCCGGGTAGGCCTTGTTTCCGGTTTCTCTAACTTAAGACTACAATTCACAATGAATAAATTTAAAATCATTCTCTCTTTGTTGTTGCTCATTACGGTTTCTGCTTGTAATGATGAATTTCTGGAGCGCTATCCGCTTTCCGAGTTGTCTCCCCAAACGTTTTTCAGAAATGAAAAAGACCTGAGGCTGTATTTGAACTCCATGTATAGTATGGTTCCTTCGGCTACGGGTATTTATAATGAAGATGTGGATAATATTATCAAAACCTCCTTGTCCAGTGAGCTGACAGGCAACCGGACAGTCCCTACCAGCGGAGGAGGATGGAGTTGGGGAGATTTGCGGAAAATCAATTATTTTTTAGAAAATTATGACAAAACCTTAAAGGCCGAAGAGGTAAAGCCGTATGCGGCAGAAGCCCGCTTTTTCAGAGCCTGGTTTTATTTTAAAAAGGTGAAACGCTTTGGCGATGTGCCATGGTATGGCAAAGTGATCGAATCGGATGATCTCGAAAACCTTACCAAAGCCAGAGACCCTCGCACCTTGGTCATGGACTCGGTGTTGGCAGATATTGATTTTGCCGTGGAGCATTTAGCCGATGTACGCAATAGTGAAAAAGTAAATAAATGGACGGCTTTGGCTTTGAAATCAAGGCTTTGTCTTTTTGAAGGCACCTTCCGCAAGTATCATACGGAGTTTAATTTACCGGATGCGGATAAGTTTTTAGAAGAGAGTGCCAAGGCTGCGGAAGAACTGATTAACAACGGACCGTATTCCCTGTATACCAGCGAACCGGAGAAAGCATACCTGGAACTTTTTGCCGCTACGGATGCAGTCGAATCGGAAGTGATTCTGGCCCGGAAATATAGTGCTGAACTTCAATTGTATCACAACTTAAATTACTATACCATCACGGCATCCTACGGGAGACCGGGACTGGAAAAAAGCCTGGTCAATAGTTATCTGATGAAAGACGGGTCTCGCTTTACCGATATCCCGGAGTATGATAAAATGCAGTTTTATGAGGAGGTGCAAAACCGCGATCCCCGCTTGGCACAAACCGTACGCACACCGGGGTATACCCGTATTGGGAACAATGTAACGGAGGTGCCGGATTTTGGAGCCAGCGTTACCGGGTACCAATTGATCAAATTTGTGACCGAACCTTCTAATGATTCCAATAACAGATCGCATAACGATATGCCTGTATTCCGCCTGGGCGAGATGATGCTGAACTTTGCCGAAGCCAAAGCGGAACTGGGAACGCTTACGCAAAGTGATTTGGATATTTCTATCAATCAATTGAGAGCGAGAGTAGGTATGCCTGCTTTGCAACTTGCGGAGGCTAATGCCAATCCGGATGCTTATATGAGCGAACAATACCAACAGGTGACCGGAGCAAATCAAGGAGTGATTTTGGAAATCCGCCGGGAAAGACGCATTGAGTTGGTGATGGAGATGTTTCGTTGGGATGACCTGATGCGTTGGAAAGAAGGCCATTTGTTAACTCGCCAGTACAAAGGGATGTACTTTCCGGGGCCGGGGCAGTACGATTTGGACCAGAACGGAACGGTTGACTTGGTGATCTATGAAGGCGAAAAGCCTACAGTACCCGGTGCGCAATTATTGAAATTAGGTAGCGAAATCGATTTGGAAAATGCTTCCGGTGGCGGCCTGATTTTGATCAATCCACATATTTCCAAGAGCTTTAACGAGTCCAGGGATTATCTCTTCCCGATTCCATATCAGGAACTTCAATTAAACGGGAACCTGACCCAAAATCCGGGCTGGCCGGAATAAGCAACCTTATATCCCACGGTTTTAACCGTGGGATATATCGTATTTTATTTTTAGATAATTGAAAATCAATACATGAAGATGAAAAATACATTTATATTTTGGCTGATAGGCTTGGCGTTGAGTGCGTTGTCGTGTAATGAGGCAAATACATCAGAGGGAGAGCAACCGGAAAAAGATCCCGTTACCGAAGAAAGTATTCAGGTGATGGCCTTTAATATTCACCATGCAAACCCTCCCTCAAAACCCAATGATTTTATTGACTTGGATGCCGTAGTTCAAGTGATCCGGGAGCAAGCTCCGGATCTGGTCGCCTTACAAGAAGTGGATGTGCTGACCAAGCGTTCCGGAAATGTGAACCAAGCGAAGGAAATTGCCGGACAACTCGGGATGCATTACTTTTTTGGAAAAGCCATTGATTACCAAGGAGGAGAATACGGAGTGGCTATTTTATCCAAATACCCCTTATCTGATTCAAGAGTAGACCGCCTTCCGACAAAAGAAGGGACCAATGGCGAACCCCGGATTCTGGCTTCTGCCAAAGTATTGCTACCCAATGGAAAAAGTATTCGCTTTGGCAGTACACACTTGGATGCTCAGTCCAACGCTACCAACCGGATTTTACAGGTGAAAGAACTCAACCGGATTGCCTCAGAGGAAACTTTGCCCTTGGTGATAGCCGGTGATCTGAACGCTACTCCTGAAAAAGAAGAAATTCAACTCTTGGATGCTACGTATACCCGCACTTGTCAGGACTGCCCAGCCACCTACCCTGCCAGCGGTGGAACCAAAGTGATCGATTACATTGCCTTTGACCCTGCCGGACAATTTGAAACATTGGAACATAAAGTGGTGGAAGAACGCTATGCCTCTGACCACCTTCCGGTAATGGCCTCTTTGCGTTTATTGGCTGATTAATAGTAACTTAACAGAAAGGTAATAGTCCCCGTTTGCTGAACTATATCAGCCAAACGGGGATTTTTTATGCCTGAAAAGAGAGTATTTGAAAGTATATTACTATATAAATAGTAATAAAATTATTTGAATAGTTGTATTATTATAAATATAGTTATATGTTTGAGCTATGAAAGAGTTAACCAAAGCAGAAGAACAGATCATGCAATACCTATGGAAGCTCGAAAAAGCGTTTTTAAAGGATATTGTAGAGGCCTATCCCGAACCGAAACCGGCCTATACCACGGTATCTACGGTGATCCGGGTGTTGGTCAAAAAGAAGTTTATTGGGTTCAATACCTATGGGAAAGTCCATGAATACTTTCCTTTGGTCAAAAAGAAGGAATACTTTCAAACCCACTTTAAAGGAATAGTAGGCCGTTTTTTTAACGGTTCCTTATCCGGTTTTGCCTCCTATTTTACGGATGATGACAATTTGAATATCTCGGAGCTTCAAGAGATCAAAAAAATCGTAGACACCAAAATCCAACAACTCAAAGACCAGAATCCCAATGACTGACTTTTTTGTGTACTTATGCAAAGTCAGTATGTGCCTGACCTTGTTGTATGGTATTTACTTTTTGTTTTTAAGAAAAGAGACATTTCTCATTGCCAATCGGCTGTACTTGTTGGGTACGGTACTGCTTTCATGGACAATTCCTTTGTTGAATTTGACTAAGCCTGTAGGCTGGTCCGGTATTCAAGAAGAGTGGATGGATTTGGGAGAGTTACCGGCAGGCCCTTTTTCAGAAGAACAATTGCAAATAGACGAAGTAAGTGCTTTTGACTGGGGAAGTGCCTTGATGCTTATATACCTGCTTGGAATGGTGGTTATGTGGTTGCGTTTTGTGATGCAGGGCCGGCTCTTGTACCGGGTGGTACATTCCGGGGAAATACAAAAAAAGGAAGGGGTACGCTTAGTGGTGTCTCAAAAGATCGCCCAGCCTTTGTCTTTTTTCCGTTGGGTAGTACTGCCCGAAAAGTATGTAAACCCAATACAGGGCTCTTATGTTTTTGCTCATGAAAAGGCCCATGTCAACCAATGGCATTCCTTTGACCTTTTGGTAGTGGAGGTGGTGCAAGTATTCTTATGGTTCAACCCTTTTATTTATTTCTTAAAAAAATCGCTGAAACAAACCCATGAATATTTGGCCGACAGGGAAGTACTACATCGTGGGTTTTGCAAAATTACCTATATGCAGGCCTTATACGAAGAAGTATTACATCGGAATATATCCTCTTTGGCCCATTCATTTTATTCTTCCACTAAAAACCGGATTACCATGATGACCAAATCAAAATCAGCTACTTGGAGCCTCGTGAAATATACCCTGATGACGCCTGTTCTAGGGTTTTTATTGATGGCTTTCTCATATCAAAATACGGCTAACAGTGTAGCGCTGCCGTTTATGGAAACAGAGGTGTTATTTGAAGGGAGAAATATTCCCTCGATTTTACCCATCAAAGAAGGGGAATGTAATAAAATGACTTCCGGCTTTGGGATGAGGAAACATCCGATTACCAAAAAGCAAAAAATGCACAAAGGCATGGATTTTAGTGCTGAAGTGGGGGTAAAGGTGATGGCTACGGCCGATGGCGTAGTTGCCAAAGTGGATACGACTCACAAAGGCTATGGTCAGCATATCATTGTCAAGCATGGTGAACAGTATTCAACGGTATATGCCCAGTTGTCTTCGATAGAAGTAAAAGAAGGACAACAAGTAAGACGGGGTGAAGTGATTGGCTTGGTTGGCAGTTCGGGAATGTCCACAGGGCCACACTTACACTATGAAGTCCTTAAGAATGGAATTCATGTAAATCCGGCTGATTATCTGGGAAAGTAAAGGTATTTGTATCTGATAATTGAGCTTGATGAAAAAGATTAGGCAGGTACAATGGCCCGGACAGTTTTGTCCGGGCATTTTTTTTTAGATAAAAGGAAAGAAACTATTTTACCACTGAGTAAGTAAAGGATGACAATTGTATGAATAGAGGATAGCCAATTATATTTAACTATTATTTTTTGATGAATACAATGAATATTGAGCAGCAATTCACAATTGCATTTGGTATTTTTGGCAATTCATTGCTATTCTGGAATTAAATAAAAGAACGATTATGACTAAGAGGATTCTCCTTGTCGGAATGATTTTTTCCTTGTTGTGGGGCTGTCAGGCACCGGTGCAACAAGCCGAAGAAAAACAAACACCCAAACGACCAAAAAATGTCATCTTTTTGATCGGAGACGGTATGGGACTCTCCCAGGTATCGTCCAGTTTTTTTTATAATGACAACAAACCCAATTTTGAGCGCTTTAACAATATTGGCTTTGTCAAGACATCGTCCAGCAGTCATAAAATTACGGACTCTGCTGCTGGTGCTACGGCATATTCGGCTGGAGTAAAGTCGTATAACGGTGCTATGGGAGTAGGAGCGGACACGGCGGCAGTGACGACCATATTGGAAATTGCTTCGGAACAAGGTTTGAGCAGTGGTTTGGTGGCGACTTCTTCCATCACGCACGCTACTCCAGGGTCTTTCTTTTCGCATGTGAAGTCGCGGCAATTGCACGAAGAAATTGCGGCTTACTTACCCACTTCTGCCGTAGACTTTTTTGCAGCGGGCGGATTAGAGTTTTTCAGCAAACGTAAAGACGGGTTGAATTACTATGACAGTTTGATAGAAAATGGGTTTATTATGGACTCTACGAAGCTGGAGCGCCCTGCAGAGCTGTTATTAGACAAAAAATACGGCTATTTATTAGCGGATGACGGGATGCCTAAAATGCAAGAGGGAAGAGGCGACTTTTTGCCTAATGCTACGCAAATGGCTTTGGATTATCTCTCTCAAGATGAGAAAGGTTTCTTCTTGATGGTAGAAGGTTCTCAGATTGACTGGGGGGGGCATGCCAATGATGCCGAATACATCATTCACGAGGTGATTGACTTTGACAAAACCATTGGAAAAGTATTGGACTTTGCCGAAAAAGATGGCAATACCTTAGTGGTCGTGACAGCCGACCACGAAACCGGTGGGTTTACCTTGGCCGGAAAGAAAAAGGTGAAACCCTTCGGATTGAAATACGATGACTATGATGATATCGATCCTTCTTTCTCTACTGGAGGGCACTCCGCTACACTGATTCCGGTGTTTGCTTTCGGACCCGGTTCAGATGATTTCAGAGGGATTTATGAAAATACCGAAGTCTTCCACAAAGCACTGAAAGCGGCTCAATGGAGTAAGGCAGCAAATTAAGAAGGCAAACGCTTGTTTGGAAAGCCTGGATTTTTCCAGGCTTTTTTTATTGCATGAACACCTGTAGGAAATGTATTTTCACGTAAAAACGTACATGCTAACAACTCTTCCCTGAAAAAATCCGGTAATCTGTCTTAGATGTCTTAAAAATTGCGATTAGAACCATTTGCAGGCAAAAATAAATATTCCCTCTTCCTTTTCTCACTTTGAAAGATACATTTCAGTATTTTATTAATACCTGAATGAAGGTAAAAATATTGAATATTATTTCGGAAAGTACTTGTTTTTATAACAATGTGGAAAACAGATTGCCCTTTATCTGATTTTCCTAATTGTAGTGGTTCATTGGTGTATATCATACCACTCATGTATTGTTAAACTTATTTTCTGTTGATAATGGTTTTTAAACTTATTTCCTGGTTCAAAGGGACAATTCAAGGTAAAATGGTGGGAGCTTTTTCTATCATTGGTTTGGTAATTCTGATATTGGTCATGATTACACAGATCAGTGTGCGCTCCATTCAGAGTTTGCAACAACAAATTGTAAAGACCCGGATGCCCACGTCCAATGCCAGTTTGGCGTTGATGAATGGGATTAATCATTCGTTGGCGGCTTTAAGAGGCTGGGTGATTTTAGGCGATGCAAAGTTTAAAGAAGAAAGAAGGAAAGCTTGGGAAAATGAGATTGACTTACCCATAGCCCAACTGAACGAAGCTTCGGTCCATTGGACCGATCCGGACAACATTACTCGCTTAGGATTGATTTGGGACGAAGTAGAGCGCTTCAGAGGGTATCAACAGGAAATTGAAGAAATTGCCTTTTCGGAAGAAAACTATCCGGCGGTGAAGATCATGAAGCAGGAGATCAAACCTTTGGTCAATACATTTTATACAAATATTACCGCATTGATTGATTTGGAAGGGGAGTTGAAAGCCAGCCGGGAAAGAAAATATATCTTGGGGATTATGGCCAATGTCCGGGGGACTTTTGGGATTTCTGCCGCCAATTTACAAACCTATTTGCTGAGTGGAGATGAGAATTATTTAAATGCATTCCATGAGTTTTGGGAGAAAAACCAACAAAACTTCAACATTCTAAATGAAAATACAGACCTACTGACTTCTGCACAATCCGAGCATTTTTATCAACTCCGGGAGAGCCGGAACCAACTGGCCGGTTTGTATCCTGACGCCATTCAAATGCGGCAAAGTAAAGAATGGAACCATGCAGAATATTGGTTGCGAACGAAAGCTGCTCCTGCTGCTGCCGGTATTCTACAGAAATTGGATTTGATGGTCAAAGAACAAAATGCCTTGTTGACAGAAGATGCTTCAACGATGAATCGCAATATTACTTCCTTGATTCATACCGAATGGACTTTATTGTTGGCCGGTTTATTGCTTTGTATCGTGGTAGGGATGTTGATTACGAACCATCTGATCAAACCGATCAACAAAATGAACTTGGATTTGAATATACTGGCCGAGGGGCAACATCCGGATGTGGTAATCGAGCGGACTGACGAAATAGGCAAGATGGCCCAGTCACTAAACAGGGTGACCGAAGGCTTGAAACAAACGGCTTCTTTTGCTTCGGAAATTGGAAAGGGGAATTTTGGGGTGGAATTTATCCCGCTGAGTGATCAGGATATTTTAGGGAAAGCTTTGGTACAAATGAGAGACAACCTGAAAAGGGTGGATAATGAAGAGCAAATGCGCAAATGGGTGACCGAAGGTTTGGCGATGTTTGGCAATTTGCAAAGGCAGTACCAGGGAGAGCTGGTAGAATTGACCCAACATATTATCAGCGAACTGGTCAAATACATCAAAGCCAATCAGGGAGCGATCTTTTTGGTGGAGGGTGAGCGGTTAGAACTAGCAGCTTGCTATGCCTGGGGCAAACAAAAACACATGAAAAAGTCCATTGAGAAAGGAGAGGGGCTGATCGGGCAAACCTGGAAAGAGCAAAGTGCTACATATTTGACGGAGATCCCTGAACATTTTGTCAATATTTCCTCCGGACTGGGCGAGGCCAATCCCAGGAGTATTTATATCTCTCCCATGATCGTCAACGAAGAAGTATTCGGCGTGATTGAAATTGCTTCCTTTGAGAAATATCATAAGTTCGAATTAGAGTTTATTGACAAAGTTGCGGAAAATATTGGAGCTGTGATTTACTCTGAAAAGACCACTGAAAAAACCAAAATGCTTTTGGAAGACTCACAGCAACAAGCCGAAGAGATGCGGGCCCAGGAAGAAGAAATGCGGCAAAATACGGAAGAGTTGATTGCTACACAGGAAGAAATGAACCGGCAGAAAAATGAATTGGAGCGCGAAATTTACTCATTGAAACAGATAATTATCGAACACAATATTGAAATACCTGAAAACAAAGAAGGCTAACTTTGTACAATCATTGATTTGCTAATCATCTCACAACTAGTAAAATCCGGTGGCTTATGGCTCCGGACTTTTTTTGTTTTAGTATTTTGAGTTGAAAGATACAACTGACATTTCCCCCTTTGGTGGTGAGGAATCAAATAATCACCCGGTCAAATTGCGAAAGGTTGTTTCACTGTTTCGTGAAGTATTGGCAACTAAAAATATACCCACTTTAATCTCTAAAAACATTATACCTGGGTTTATTCAGCATTGCACGAATACTCCAAACTTGATTTAAGAAAGAGTCCGAGATATATTAATTTTGGGCTTTTTACATATAAAACCGTTTATGGAAATTCGAACAGGCCGTTTTTGGGCCTTATTACCTTTGCTTATATTTATACTGACCTATCTGGTAACTTCCCTGATTCTGGATGATTTTTACAAGATGCCCGTATTGGTTGCTTTTATGGTGGCCTTGGTGGTAGGTTTTTTACAATACCCTCGGGTGCTATTTGCTAAAAAAGTAGAAGAGTTCTCCAAAGGAGCGGGCAACCCGGGCATTATGCTGATGTGCCTGATCTTTCTATTGGCAGGGGCATTTGCCTCCTTGAGCAAGGCGATAGGGGCAGTAGAGTCTACCATTCACTTTGGCTTGTCTTACCTTTCACCAAGCCTGTTTGTCATCGGTTTGTTTTTGATTAGTTGTTTTATTTCCATCTCATTGGGAACTTCTGTCGGCACCATAGTGGCTATCGCACCGATTGCCGTAGGCATGCACGAATCAATTGGAGGGTCCTTGGGTTTGAGCCTGGGAGCTGTGGTGGGCGGAGCAATGTTTGGGGATAATTTGTCCATCATTTCGGATACGACAATTGCCGCTACCCGGACACAAGGCATTAAAATGCGGGATAAATTTAAAGTCAATATTAAAATAGCTTTGCCCGCTGCCTTAATCACCCTTTTACTATATCTATTTCTCAATCCTTCTGAGAATGTTGCTGTTCAGGCATCTTATTCGTATTCCCTGATCAAAATTTCACCCTATATCTTTATTTTTATAGCTGCTCTTTTAGGAATGCATGTGATTTGGGTTTTGGTCTTGGGAATCGTATTTGCGTTGGGAATCGGCCTCATCGAGGGAGGGGTGGATATTTGGCAGGCTGTAAATGCCATTAATCAAGGGATGGCATCTATGTTTGAGTTAAGCATTACTTGTATCTTGATCGGGGGGATTGTCGGGTTAATAAGAATGAATGGTGGAGTAGCTTATGTACTTACTCAAATTTCCAAACGAATCCGGAGTAAGAGCGGGGCGGAATTTGGCATTGCCGTATTGACAGGTTTGGTAAATGCTTGTATTGCCAACAATACGATTACGATCATCATCACCGGACCCATTGCCAAAGAGATTGCCGATGCGCATGAAGTGGATCGGAAAAGAAGTGCCAGTATATTGGATACGATTTCTTGTTTTGTACAAGGTTGTTTGCCCTATGGAGCACAATTATTGGCAGCCCTTGCCGTAGCGGCACAGGCCGTTACACCCTTGGAAATTATGCAATACTTATATTATCCTTATATATTAGGAATAGCCACCTTGGGCTTTATGTTTTTTAGGAAAAAACAGGAACCCGTTTAGAAATTTGTCAAAATACAGCTAAAAAAACAGGCGCTGAGTGGTATCTGCCCACCCAGCGCCTTTTCTATTCAGCGGTTTACAAAAAACAGCTTAAACCAATTCGTTTTTGACCAGGTACTCTGCAATTTGCACAGTGTTGGTCGCAGCTCCTTTTCTCAAGTTGTCCGCTACGATCCACATATTCAGTGTATTTGGTTGGGTTTCGTCTCTGCGCAACCTTCCTACAAAGGTCTCATCGCGATTGTGCGCATTGATAGGCATTGGATATTTCAAGTTTTGAATATCATCTTCTACAATGATTCCTTCGGAAGCCGCTAAAATCTGACGGACCTCATCCAGGTCAAAGTCCTTTTCAAACTCTACGTTTACAGATTCGGCATGTCCGCCCATTACCGGGATTCTCACCGCAGTAGCCGTCACTCTTACCGTGTCGTCTCCGAGGATTTTCTTGGTTTCATTGACCATTTTCATCTCCTCTTTGGTATAGCCATTGTCAAAAAAGACATCGATATGAGGCAGTACGTTTAAGTCGATTTTATACGGATACGCCATTTCTCCTTCAATTCCCTGACGTTCGTTCATCAATTGATCTACCGCAGCTTTCCCGGTTCCGGTTACCGATTGATACGTGGACACAACCACACGTTTCACCGTGTATTTCCGGTGCAAAGGAGCCAGAGCCAATACCATTTGAATGGTGGAACAGTTAGGGTTGGCAATCACCTTGTCCTCTTTGGTCAGCTCACTTGCATTGATTTCCGGTACCACTAATTTATTGTTAGGGTTCATCCGCCAGGCAGAAGAGTTGTCAATGACAGTGGTGCCTGCTTCGGCAAACTTTGGCGCATATTCCAGGGAGGTGCTTCCTCCGGCTGAAAAGATAGCGATATCCGGCCGGGCAGCAATGGCATCTTCCATACTGATAACCGTATACGTCTTTCCGGCAAATTCCACCTCTTTGCCCACAGAACGCTGTGAAGCCACTAACATCAATTCGTCAAAGTGGAAACCTCTCTCTTGAATTACTTTAAGGACCTGGTTCCCTACGAGCCCTGTAGCACCTACTACTGCGAGTTTCATTTTCGTTTGTTTTAAAATTTGAATATATAAAAATAATACAGATTTGCTTACGCAACTTATTTTTTTGCCTGAATAGGCGATAGTTTTTTGTTTGGATCGTGTTGGCTCACAAAAAAAGAGCTATCCCGGCCCTTTGCCAGAATAGCTCTTTTTTACTGGAATCCTTTAGGATTAAACGAGTATTCTGACAGGGTCTTCCAGCAACTGTTTAAGTGTATGTAAGAATGCAGAACCTACTACGCCATCCACTACGCGGTGGTCGCAAGATAAGGTTACCTTCATTACATTACCAGGCACAATTTGCCCGTCTTTCACCACTGGGGTTTGCTTGATACCGCCTACAGCCAGGATACATGCATCCGGTGGGTTTACAATTGCTGTAAACTCTTCGATACCGAACATTCCCAAGTTTGAAATGGTAAAGGTGTTGCCTTCCCAATCAGAGGGTTGTAATTTTTTCTCTTTTGCCTTTTGTCCGAGTTCTTTCACCTCACCGGAAATTTGTGAGAGGGACTTGCTGTCGGCAAAACGTACCACCGGTACCAACAGGCCTTCTTCCACCGCTACGGCTACACCGATATGGATGTGATGGTTGATACGGATGGTATCTCCCAACCAAGAAGAATTTACCTGAGGATGCGATTTCAAGGCAGCGGCTACGGCTTTGATCACCATATCGTTGAAAGAAATCTTCACCGGAGAAATTTCATTTAAACTCTTCCGGGCTTCGATCGCCTTGTCCATGTTAATTTCCATGGTCAAGTAGAAATGCGGAGCCGTAAATTTGCTTTCGGACAAGCGCTTGGCAATGACTTTCCGCATTTGCGAAACCGGAACTTCCTCATAGCTTTCCTGGCCTGCGGCAGTGGCAGGGGCCACCCCGGTAGCCGGAGTTTCGACTTGAGGAACGTAGTTTTCAACATCGCGTTTTACTACCCGGCCGTTGTCACCGGTACCGGGGATTTTAGCGATGTCATAGCCTTTTTCTTCTGCGATCTTTTTCGCTAATGGGGAGGCAAATACTCTTCCGCCTGTAGCTTGTGAAGTAGTAGCCGTTTGAGCGGGCTTAGTTGCCTCTTGTTTCTCCTTTTTGCCTTGTGGAGTGGCTACTTGCACTGTTTCTTTTTGAGGCGCTTCTTTTTTGGGAGCCGTTTTTGGGGCTGCCCCTTTATTTTTATCTGCGTCCAGTAAAGGCTGATAGTCTGTGCCTTTTTCTCCAATGATGGCGATGATACCGTCAATGGCTACCGAGCCACCGTCTTCTACACCGATATATAATACAGTGCCATCTTCGTAGTTTTCCAACTCCATGGTCGCTTTGTCCGTTTCCACTTCTGCCAGAATATCTCCGGACTCTACTTCATCCCCTACTTTTACCAACCAAGAGGAAATCACCCCTTCTTTCATGGTATCACTCATCTTCGGCATGCGGATGACCGTAGCAGGAATGGACGAAAGATCTACATCACTGGCAGTGCTCGCTTCTTCAACGGGAGCTTCTTCAGTGGCCGGCTCTTCAGAAGTAGCAGTTTGGCTTCCCTCTTCTCCATTGTCATTTAACAAATGTTCGAATGCTTCCCCTTCTTCTCCAATCACTGCGATCACGCTGTTGATCGGAACTGCTTCTTTCTCTTTAGGACCGATATATAAGATGGTTCCGTCTTCATAGTTTTCCAGCTCCATGGTAGCTTTATCTGTTTCTACCTCTGCCAGAATATCCCCGGATTCCACAGTATCTCCGACTTTTACCAGCCACGAAGCGATTACCCCTTCCGTCATGGTATCGCTCATCTTGGGCATTCTTATTACTTCAGCCATATTTTTGTATTATCAGATGTATTTTATTTTCCGTTTTCCAGCTCAAAAATAGTAGTTAAAACTTATTGTACCAACTTGTTTGTCAAGCCATTAAATTTTTCAGGCTTTCGAAGAGCTGAAAACAAGGCCGAATGGTACTTTTTGCAAGGGGTTAAATAATTGATTATTAATGGGTTGGTTTCTTTTGGAATCATTGGGAACCTTAAAAGAAAAAATGATTATCCGTAAAGCTGCCACCCCGTAAATAAGATACGGTCAGTTGATTGATATTAGTCTAAAAAAACCAGACTGATATGGATAGCATTACAGCATTTATGGAGAATTACCATAGTGAGC